>NZ_JBITHZ010000045.1:0-92280 GCF_044458585.1 Nonomuraea sp. NPDC050451 | reverse complement strand
AAGGCCCAGGTCGAGGCCGAGTTCGAGGAACTGACCGAAGAGCCGACGGCAGGTGGCTTCCCGGTGCCGCCGCTCGATCTGCCGCACTACCACGGCGTTTCCCGGCCATGAGCGCCCTGGGCACGTTCCCGTCCGCCCTCCCCGGGAGGAGGGCGGACGGCGAGTCCTGATCAGCCGAAGCGCAGCGGCAGCACGTCCGGGCCCTGGATGCCGAGGGGGCCCTGCCAGGCGATCGGCCCCGCGACGGAGGGTGGGCCCAGTCGTGCGGCGAGGATGGGGAGTGCCTCCCCTATCTCGACGCGGGCCAGGGCCGCGCCCAGGCAGTGGTGCGGGCCCGCGCCGAACTGCAGCGGGGGGTTGTCCCTGACGGCCGTGATGTCGAACCGATCGGCGTTCTTGTGGGCACGCGGGTCGCGCTGGGCGATGCTCACGCCCATGATGAGGAACGTGTCGCGCGCGATGTGCAATCCCTCGTAGTCGAAGTCCTCCGCGGCGAACCGGTAGATGGTGCCCGCCGAGGGAAGCCAGCGCATCACCTCTTCGACGGCCTGGGCCGCCAGCTCCGGCCGCTGCCCCAGCAGGGTCCACTGGTCGGGGTGGTCGGAGAAGGCGACCAGGGCGTTGGCGAGCTGGTACCGGGTGTTGTCCTGGGCGCCGAACACGAGCGTGACCAGGAGGTTGCGCAGCTCGTCCTCGCTGACGCGGCCGTCGTCGGCCTGATAGGCCGCGACCAGGGCGGAGGTGAGGTCGTCGGTGGGCCTGGCCGACTTCTCCTCGATGAGGAAGTCGGCGTAGTCGTTCAGACCGCGTACGGCGGCTTCCACCCTGGTGACGACATCGCCCCCGGCCGCGAGGCTGAAGACCAGGCCGATGTCCCTGGTCCAGGTGCCGAAGACGTCGTAGTCCTCGGGCGGTACGCCGAGCAACCGGCACATGACCGCCAGCGGCAGCCGGGAGCCGAAGTCCTCGACGAACTCGCACGTCTCGGCCGAGGACAGGCCCTCGGCCAGCTGCTCGACCTGCGCCCGGATGAACGGCCGCAGATTCTCCACCGTGCGCGCGGTGAACGCCTTGCTCGTCAGGCGGCGCAGTCGGCGGTGATCCTCTCCGTCGTGGTTGACGATCATCGGGACGAACCACTCGTAAATCGGACCGTCGAAGATCCCGTTCGTCTCCAGGTAACGCTTGCCGTTGTGGTCCAGCCTTCGGTCGCGTAGGAGGTCATTGGCCTGCTCATATCGCAGCACGAGCAGGCCTATGGGGCTGGTCGCGTACCAGCTTTCCGCTTGGGCCGCGAAGACCTCGGGGGCGCCGAAGTCGAAAGCCGGATCCAGGACATCGAGGAACGGCACGTTCGGGGGAGTGGGTTCCTGGCCCACGGATGTCGACAACGTCATCCTCCCTGCAGAGATGGGCGTCTTGTCCACACTCCCTGACATCGCGGCGAAAATGAAGTAACGCGCTACGCACTCTTTTGAGTTATGGCCATCCGTCCGGTGAACCTCGGATTACGGTGGGAAAACCGGCAATCGGTCACCTTGGGAAATGAAGAATGGCCTCGTCAATCTGCTTGGTTGGAGTTTCGGCGGGCGCAGTGCGGCCGGAGCCGGCACCACAAGATCAGGACGCCGTGTTCTTCATGCGGAAGGCGGCCAGTTCCTTGGCGGCCTCGTCCAGATCCTTGGCCGTGTCGATGGCTCGCCAGTACACCCCTTGCGGCAACTCATAACCCGCCAGGCGGCGCTGGCGGGCGAGGTGGGGAAACGTGCTCCGCTCATGGTCGCCGACGTCCGGCAGCATCGAGGTGAATTCGGCGGAGAAGACGTAGACACCGGCGTTGATCAGATAGGGCGACGGCGGAGCCTCGACGAAGTCGAGGACGTTGCCGAAGCGGTCGATGTCGACGGTGCCCCAGGGGAGTCGCGGGCGGGCCAGGGCGAGGGTGGCATGGGCGTCCCGCTCATGGTGGAAGCCCGCCATGGCGCGCAGGCTGAAGCGGGTCCAGATGTCGCCGTTGGTGGCGTACCAGGGCTCGTCCGGGCGGGGCAGAGAGGCAGCGGCGAACTTCAGCCCGCCACCACGCCCAAGCGCTTCGGCCTCGATCACCGGGGTCACCTTGAGCGGCAGACTCGCCGTGCTCAGCCAGTCGAGCACGACCTCGGAGAGGTAGCCGCAGGAGATGATGGCATCAGTCACTCCTTCGGCCGCCAGCCATTCCAGCTGGTGGCCGATGATGGGAAGGCCGGTGCCTGGGATCTCGACCATCGGCTTGGGCCGGGTGTCGGTGTAAGGGCGCAGACGCGATCCCTTGCCACCGGCGAGGAGCACGGCCTGGGTCACCGGCCGTGATACCAGCGGCGATTCACCGGCGGACGGGATGAGATCGTCGAATGTCATCCCCGCAATCTATACGCGGCACGCCAAACGACGACCTGGTCGAACTCGCACGCGAATATCGGTTGGCCGACTTCCCGATCGTGCCCGATGCTGGTAGCCGTGATCAGCATTCCGCCGCGCACGGCCACCGACGCCTACTTCGCCAAGATGGGAGGGCTGCGCCGTCCCGACGTCGTCTTCGACATCGATCTCGGGGAGCTGGTGGAGGGCCACCACGTGGTCGCCCGCGGACTGGAGATATCGGGCGCCGACGGCGTGCTGCATTACGAGTTCGTCCCTGGAGTGCGGCAACACGAGCTGGAAACCAAAGGGCCGTTCTTCTGGTACTGGATGCTGTCCGCTGAGGATGACCTCGGCACCCCGTACCGCGACGACAATGGTGGCGCCTTCGACCCGGAGGGCGAGGCGGCCGCGCACGGAACTCGCGATCTGGGTGGGCCGGTTCCCCGCTCGGCCCGCCGGCTGCGGCTGAACTTCAGGCCGGCCGAGGGATGGGAGCCGACGCGCTCATGGTGCGGGCAGTTGGACATCGCACTGCCCGACGGGCAGGTCACCGAGGCGTGGATCGACCCGCGCCAGGACGCCGGGTGACGCCATATCGCTCACCCTGGACGGGCATGCCGCTGCCCTGGAGGCGCCGTCCTGCGAGGCTCACCCCGAACCGATTGACGGCGCTTCTGCGGGGCGGTACCCGGGCCTTCCCGGCGTTCCAGCGGTATGACGGCTGGGGCGGGCGTCGGAGGCCGGGTGCCGGTGTGGCGAGTTCCCGTTGGATTTTGTCGATCAAGCTACTGGGGGCCGCTTCGGCGCTCTCGTAAGTTAGGCGCCGACCGGGGGCGATAACCGGTCATTTCCCTAGTTAGATGGACATTTCATGCATGCTCAGATCGTCCTCTTCGATGGCTTCGATCCGCTCGACGTCATCGCCCCGTACGAAGTGCTCCATGGCGGAGGCGTCGCCTCCGGCGGGGCGCTGACGGTGGAGCTGGTGAGCGCCGAGGGGGCGCGCGAGGTGGTGAGCGGCACCGGCGGTATGCCGCTGCGCGCCACGGCCGCGCTGGACCCGGCGAAGGCGGACCTGGTCGTGGTGCCCGGCGCCTCGGGCCGGATCGGCGAGCCCGGTGAGGACATCGAGGCGCAGCCGGGGCAGCAGGACGAACTCATCCCGGTGCTGCTGGCCCGCACGCTGGACACCGAGCTGCCCGCCCTGCTGAAGGCGGCGATGGAGCGTCCCGAGGTGACCGTCGCCACGGTGTGCGGCGGCGCACTCGTCCTCGCCATGGCGGGCCTGCTGGAGGGCCGGTACGCCACCACCCACCACATGGGTGTCGACCTGCTCGACGCCACCGGCGTGCACGCGGTCCGCGCCCGCGTCGTGGACGACGGCGACCTCGTCTCGGGCGGCGGCGTCACCTCGGGGCTCGACGTGGGCCTCTACCTGCTGGAACGGGAGCTCGGACCGCGGATCGCGCATGCCGTCGAGGAACTGTTCGCCTACGAGCGCCGTGGCGTCGTATGGCGCAACACCGGCCCCGCCCCCCTCGCCTTCTGACCGCCGGGTCTGCACGTGGAAGAAAAGAGTCGTCGTATGAATCCCGCCGGCATGTGGGACCTGTCGCTTTCCACCCCTATCGGCAAGCTCGCCGTGGCCGTCGAGTTGCGCGAGGAGGCCGGCGCCTGGTCCGGCACCGCCTCCGGAGCCGGAGACGAGGTCGAACTGCGCGACGTCGCCGTGGAGGGGAACCGGATCGTCTGGAAGCAGTCCATCACCAAGCCGATGCGCCTGAATCTCACCTTCGACGTCGTCGTCGAAGGCGACTCGATGACGGGCACGTCCAAGGCCGGCCGCCTGCCTTCCTCCAAGGTCGCCGGTCAGCGTCGCGCCGGTGCGTGAGGGGGTCCTACGCGCAACGTTGAGGCGGTGCGCGGCCCGGCCGCCGACGATTCCTGACCCTCATGGGTACGGCCGCTGCATCGGTGACGGTGCGTGGGGCAGCGCTTTCGCCGGGTCCGACAGCCTGTTCCGGGTACGGGAGCGCGGACCTGACGGGCATCTGGGCCGTGGACGCGGGAGGCAAACCACCGCTGAGGTCATCGACCCGGGCTTCGTGGACCGTACCGTCTTCACCCTGCCGCCTGAGACGGCCGGGCCGCTGCGTGAGCACCTGCTGTCCGCGTACACCACGATCGAGCAGGTCGCCGAACCCGCCGGAGCGAAGAACCTGGAGCTGAAGCCCCGCGTATGGCGGCAGCTCGCACGACGGGGTACTCCGGCCGCCTCCTCGTCGGCATCGACCTGCGGGCGCTGAGCCTCCCGATCAGCGATCTTCCAGGGCCGGCCTCGACGCGCTCAGCCGGCCCCTGTGACCGGCTCCCCGAAGCGTTCGGCGAACGCGGCCCGGTTGGCCGACTCCTCCGACCGGTCCCACACCGCGAACACCACCCGTTCGAACACCCCGCCCTCGGCCAGATGGGCGTGGAAGGCCGCGGCGACCTCACGCGGGTCGTTGCGGAACACCCCGCACCCCCACGCCCCGAGCACGAGCTGCCGCGCGCCGTGGTGGGCTGCGACGGCCAGCACACGCCCGGCACGTTCGTGCAGCGCCCGCCGGATCCGCGGCCCCGCGCCGGGATCGCGCCGCAGCAGCTGCCCGGCGTTGGGTGCGGGCGAGGTCAGGAACGAGACCAGGTACGGCTCGCTCAGCAACCGGCCGCGGTCGTCGCGGTGCACCGGCACATCGGGAGACCAGATGACCCGGTGGCTGTAGAGCAGGTCGGAGGAGGCGCGGTGCGCGGCGTAGTAGTCGGGAGCATTCAGCAGACAGGGGTGCAGCAGGCTCGCCCGGCACAGGTCCTCCTCCTGCGCCTTGGCCCCGCCGAGGTAGCCGCCGCCGGGATTGCGGGCCGAGGCGAAGTTCAGCACGGCGATCCGTTCGGCGCCTGCCAGGTGCAGCCGCCGCGCGGCCTGCAGGCTGCCTTCCGCGGTGACCTCGAAAGACGTCCGGTGGCCCGCGGCGGCCGGCGCGGCGATCGGCTCGTCCGGCGGATGGCTCACCGTGCCGGCGATCGCCGCCTCCAGCGCGGGACCCACGGTGACGAGGGTGCCGTCCTCGGCGGTGTACCGGCCGTCGGCGGCGATCTGCTCGTTCACCGTCGCGACATGGCTCAATCTGTTGCCCACAGATCCGCATCGTAGATCGCGATCAGCGCCGCGATCGAACGGTTTTGCGGCCAGCTGGAGGGCTTGTCGATCGGTCCCGGCACCCCGGAGAGCCGCGTCAGCCTGACACCAACCGCAGGACCGCGGCCTTGTCCCTGTCCCAGCCGACCAGTTGCATCCGGAGTGCGCCCTTCACACGGGCAGGCTTCTTCGGAGTGCTGTCTTCGGAGCGGCAGCCCTCCATACCGGCTCCACCGGCATATCGATAGAAGGTGGCGATGGTGCCGCAGGTGCCCTTCAGCACACCGGAACCGCCGCCGCCGCCGTAGGTGAAGGTCAGATCGAATTTCAGGCTGTTGTTCGGCTTCACCTTGATCACGGTCAGGCGGCCGCCCTTTACGGCGATGCGCACCGGCCGGGATATGGCCACCTCGCACGTACCGTCCCTGCAGGTCGAGTAGCGCTTGCCGTCGGCTGCGCGCGGCAGGGGCCGCGCCGACGGGGTGGGCGTGCTGGTCGGTGTGCCGGCGGATGCGCCGGTACTCGGGGAAGCCGTGGCCGCCGTGCTTGCGGGTTTGCTGGAGGACGCCGTGTCAGCGGCTTTGCCTCCGACGGTCGGGGCGGATCCACATCCGGCCATCAGCAGGACCACGAGGGCCGCGCCTGGGGCCGGCTGAAGGCGACGGAAGGACAGCGTGCGGTTCACGGAGACTCCAGGGGGATTGCGTTCACACTCACGTCCAGGTCGGTGACTCGGCGGAAATCAGAAAACCAGCACGCCTCCGGGACCGGTCCTGCAGCCCGGCCTAGTAAATCTACTTTGTAAAGGCCGTCGATAAGTATATTTTCCACTGAATTATCGGAAGACGAATATCCCAAACTTTAGGGACATTCACGGCCGTGGCCGAAAATCCCGGCACGAACGCACTGCGTCAGGGATTCGGCGTAACCTTCTCGCTTTCGGCGAACGGCGGCGACTGGATCCACCGGGCCATTCCCACCCCGGTCATCGTCGAAGACCGGCGGGCCACCCTGGACAGGGTGCTGATTCTCTTCGACGCGCGAGAGACCAGCGCGCTCGCCGCGGTGCATGTGTGGGACGGCCCGGACCGCATCCTGGTCAGAGAGGGCCTCAGGATCGAAGGTGATCACGCGCACGGCCTGAGCGCGGACAACGTCTTTCCGGTAGGCCGCGACGCCATCAGGTGGGGGTGTGGCATCTCGATGCTACGACAGCGGGCGCAAGGTGGTGACTCCTGGAGGGGAGAGCTCGCGGCATCTCGGGGACCGGCAACGCGAGCTTCCCCGGCGAGCTGCGGCTGCGTACCTTCCTCGAAGGCGTGCGCGTCGTCCGGGATCCGTGGCAAGGGACGCACCTGGGGCGGACGGCTGATCAGCGGGAGCACCCCGCTGGCCGGGGTCGCGGGTGACACCCACGAGGTCACCGCCGAGTTCGGCCTGCTACTGCACACCCGCGCCGACGGCGGCTACGAGCCCGGCACCTCGTACCATCTCAAAGTGGAAGCGAACGGGCCGCGCATCCGGGTGTGCCTCGGCGCCGAGCCGGTGATCGACGTGACGGACACCGCCACCGGCGGCGGCTACTTCGGCATCGACGTCTGGAACGGCACCGGCACGATCCGCAACGCCACCGTCGGCTGACGGCCCGGCTGCAGCCTCTCAGGGCGCCACCGTGCGAAAGCCGGCGTTGCCCATGCTCGAGTCGGGCGTGTTCGACGATCTGGCGGCGTTGCGGTAGCGGTTGCAGTAGGAGTCGTGGCACAGGTACGAGCCTCCGCGCAGGACCCGGAGCCTCGGCGCGACCCGGGAGCGCGGGTCGTGGATCCGCTCCTGCGCGCGGGCTCGTTTGGCGTACGCCCGCGGGTCGAAGGGGTCGTCGCACCACTCCCAGACGTTGCCCACGGCCTGCCAGAGCCCGAAACCGTTCGGTGCGAACGCCCGTACGGGCGCGGTGCCCCGCCAGCCGTCCTCGCCGGCGTCGCGCTGCGGGAACGAGCCCTGCCAGATGTTGGCCTGCCAACGACCCCGCGCGTCGAGGAGGTCGTCGCCCCAGGGGTAGCGGGCGCCGTCGAGGCCGCCGCGTGCGGCGCGCTCCCATTCGGCCTCGGTGGGCAGGCGACGCCCGGCCCAGGCGCAGTAGGCCTGGGCGTCGTTCCAGGTCACGTGGACCACGGGATGGTCTTCCCGCAGGTCGGAGCCGGGGCCTTCCGGATGCCTCCAGCTCGCGCCTTCGACGGCGAGCCACCAGGGAGCGCGGGGCGAGCGGCCGATGACGCTCGCCCGCGGGTGCGCCAGCGTGTGGAAGACCGCCGAGGATCCGGCGAGCTCCGCCTCGGTGCGATAGCCGGTGTCGTCGGCGAAGCGGGCGAAGTCGGCGTTGGTCACGGTGGTCGCGTCGATGTCGAACGCGTCCAGCGACACCTCGTGCACCGGCGTCTCGCCGTCTCCGGCCAGGCCGTCGCCGAAGGGGTCACCCATGCGGAAGGCGCCGGCTTCGACGTGGCACTGCTCGATCAGATGGGCGCCGCGCCCGGCGGGAAGGGGTCCGCGGTCCCGGCCCGAGGCAGACGCCAGGTTTGGCGTGCAGCAGGAAGAGGGGTCGGGCCTATCGACAGAGGGTGACACTTGTGTCATGGTATCACCATTCCACTTGTGGCACGGTTAACTCCGTCACAACGACGGGCTCAAACGACGGGCACATTTGATGAAGCTTGAGATCCTGCTCCTCGGGGCGCTGCTCCACCGTCCCAGTACGGGCTATGAGCTGAAGAAGTTCTTCGACACGCACGGCCGGTTCGCCCGCTCCAACACGACCATGAGCCAGGCGTACCGGACGCTGGCGGCGATGGAGGAGCGCGGCTGGGTCGAGCACACGATCGAGGAGCGCCCCGGGGCGAGCAACGCCAAGCGCTACCACGTGACCGAAGAGGGCCACACGGTCTTCACCGACTGGCTGACGCGCCCGTACAACCCGCCCACGCGCTTCCAGGACCCCGACCTGTACGCGCGGCTGGGCAGTGCCGGGTTCATGACGGTCGAGCAGGTGATCGGCATCCTCGACGTCGAGATCAGCACCCGGGTCGCGGAGGTCGCGCGGTACCGCCATCGTGACCGCAGCCGGTTCGACGAGCCACCGCGGGGCTACGACGTCGAGCTCGGCAGCCAGATGGACGAGTGGCTCCACCGGCGCGGGGCCGAGGCGATGGACCGCCACATCGCCTCGCTCATCGAGCTCCGCCGGCGGCTCCTCGACGGCGAGCCGATCATTCAGGAGACGGCGGAGGAGACCGCGCGATGAGAGCCATCATCCTCATGTTCGACAGCCTGAACAGGCACATGCTCGCCCCTTACGCCGACACCTTCGTCGACGCGCCCAACTTCGCGCGGCTGGCGGCCAAGGCCGTGACGTTCGACAACTTCTACGCCGGGTCGCTGCCGTGCATGCCGGCGCGGCGCGAGATGCACACCGGCCGGTACAACTTCCTGCACCGCAGCTGGGGCCCGCTGGAGCCGTTCGACGACTCCATGCCCGAGCTGCTCAAGCGCGCGGGCGTGCACACGCACCTGGTCTCCGATCACCCGCACTACTGGGAGGACGGCGGCGCGACCTACCACACCCGCTACAGCACCTGGGAGTTCTTCCGGGGCCAGGAGGGTGACCCGTGGAAGGGCGTGGTGGCCGACGGTGGCGACCCGGCGAGCCCGTACGGGGCGATGAAACGGCAGGACGTGATCAACCGCACATACATGCCGACGGAGGCCGAGCACTCGCAGACCCTGACCGTCGACGCGGGTCTGCACTTCCTCGAGACCAACGCCGACGCCGACCGGTGGTTGCTGCAGATCGAGCTGTTCGACCCGCACGAGCCCTTCTTCACCCACCAGCAGTACAAGGACCTTTACCCGCACGAGTACGACGGGCCCGCCTTCGACTGGCCGCCGTACCAGAAGGTGCTGGAGCCGGACGGGCAGGTCGAGCACGCCCGCTTCGAGTACGCCGCCCTGGTCACGATGTGCGACCGCTCGCTCGGTCGCGTGCTGGACTTCATGGACGAGTACGGCATGTGGGACGACACCCTGCTCATCGTCAACACCGACCACGGCTTCCTGCTGGGTGAGCACGGCTGGTGGGCCAAGTCGGTGATGCCGTGGTTCAACGAGCTGGTGCACCTGCCGATGTTCCTGTGGGACCCGCGTACCGGCGGGCGGGACCGGCGGCGGGGCGAGCTCGCGCAGACCATCGACATCGCGCCGACCGTGCTGCGCTACTTCGGCCTGGAACCCACCCCCGACATGCAGGGCGCCGACCTCGCCCAGGACGGGCCGCTCAGGGAGGGTGCCCTGTTCGGCATTCACGGCGGGCACGTGAACGTCACCGACGGCCGCTACGTCTACATGCGCGCCGCCAAGGACGCGGCGAACGGCCCGCTGGAGGAGTTCACGCTCATGCCCACCCACATGCGCGCCCGGTTCTCGGTCGCGGAGCTACGGGAGTGGGAGCCGGCCGAGCCGTTCACCTTCACCAAGGGCCTGCGCACGATGCGGATGCCCGCCTCCCCCAGCTGGATGAACCCGTGGCGGCACGGCACCCTGCTGTTCGACCTCGACCAGGATCCGGCGCAGGAGAGCCCGATCGTCGACGACGACGTGGAGCTGCGGATGGTCGGGCTGCTGCGCCGGCTCATGGTCGAGACCGACGCCCCGCCCAGCCAGTTCGAACGCCTGGGCATCCCGCGCGAGGGCGACATCACCCGCGACCACCTGCTGGTCCGCGAGCAGCGCGAACGCGCGGCGGCCGTCGCCGTGCCGCTGCCCGTAGAGGAGGAGTTCCAGGCCCCGGCCCTGCTCCGCGCGCCCCTCCTGGAACTGCTGGGAATCACCGGCGCCAAGGACGTCCTCGCGCAGGAGGCCCCGTCCCTCGTGCAGTCGGAGCTGCTCGCCGCCCCCGCCCCCATGAGCCTGCTGGACCTCGCCCGTCTCGGCTTCGTGCCCGCCGCGGTCCTGCGCCGCATCGACGAGCAGTTCGGCCTTCTTACGGCAACACCCGCCGCCTCGTCCGACTGAGGCGACGCCTTCTCTATCGCGACACTGCAGACAGGGGCACCGCATGGATGCCAGCGCCTCCACCGCGTCCGTACAGCCAGGAGCGGCTCAGGCCGCCAACGTCCCCCATCGCTGGCGCAATCTCGCCGTCCTCTCCGGCGTGAGCGTCGTCGACAACACCGAAGCCGGTCTCATCAACACCGTCTTCCCCACGCTCGCGGCCGCGCTCCGGCTCAACAGCGGTCATCTCGGCATCATCGCGGCGCTCGGCAAGATCGCCAGCGTTCCGGCCGGCCCGTTCTGGGTGTGGCTGTCCAGCAAGATCGGCCGTCGTGGCGCGCTGGTCGCCACGACCGTGACCGGCGGCCTGTTCGGCATCGCCGCCGGTTTCTCCCAGAACTTCGTCCAGCTCCTCATCTGCTGCACGCTCATGTCCGCCGCGGTGATCGGCGGCTCGCCCATCGCCATGGCCGTCATCGCCGACTCCTTCGCCGACGAGCAGCGGGCCCGGGCGAACGGCATCTTCTTCGGTACGCTCCAGCTCGCCGCCATCGTCCTCGCGCCCGTCATGGCCGTCTTCGTCGGACTCGAGGACGGCTGGCGCTGGGCATTGTGGACCCTCGGCGGCGTCTGCATCGCCGCCGGGCTGGTTGTGGCCGCCTTCTTCACCGATCCGGGCATCGGATCCTCCGAGAAGCAGCTCGCCGACCTCGCGAGCGAGGACCGGACGAAGGCGAAGGTCACCGTCGCCTCCGTGGCCGGGCTGTTCCGCATCCCCACGTACACCGTGATGATGCTGAGCCGGCTGCTGTCGGGACACCTGCTGATCGCCATCTTCGGCGTCCAGTTCCTGGTCACCGAGCGCGGCATCGACAACGCCACCGCCATCCTGGTGGCGCTCCCGTTCGGCATCGGCTACAGCGTCGCCACGCTGAGCGCCGGATTCATCCTGCCCCGGCTCGACCGGCTGATGCCGAGCAGGGGGCGCGTCCTGGTCCTGCAACTGGCCCAGATCCTGTTCGCCGTCATCGCCTTCTTCGGCACGCAGTTCCGGTACGAGTCGATCGTCACCTACGCGATCTTCTGGGCCCTGCTGGGCGCCTGCCAGGGCCTGAACCCGCCGGTCAACCGGCCCATCGTGGCCGGGGTCGTGCTGCCGGAGCTGCGCGGGCAGGCGTACGCGATCTGGTTGTCGGTGTTCGAGACGATCGCGTGGGCGCTGTTCTCGCTGCTGGCCGGCTCGCTGGCGGCGACGATCGGCATCCAGGGCGTGTTCCTGTGGGTGCTGGTCATCCTGATGATCGTCAACGGCCTCCTGCTCTCGGTCCTGTACGTCACCTACCCGCGCGACACCGCCAGGATCGGTCAGCAGCTCGAACTCCGCCGCCGGCAGGCGCTCGCGGACTGACGCCCGGTCAGGACGTCTCCCGGTGAACGACACTGGCCCAGACCTCGGGCGCGGCCGGGGGCGTGTCCTCCACCCCGAGGGCGTGCAGCGCGCGGTGGGCGACGTACCTCCCCAGACCCGCCACGTCGACCCGCACGCTCGTGAGCGCGGGCACCAGCAACCGCGCCAGGGGACTGTCGTCGTGCCCGACCACCGCGAGGCGGCCGGGCAGGGCGATCCCCGCCCGCACGGCCGCCCCCACGACGGCGGCGGCGATGTCGTCGTTGTAGGCGACCACCCCGGTGACCCCGGCGTCCAGCCAGTCCCGTACGGCAACGGCCGCGGAGCCGTCCTCGTCGGAGACCGTCCGCACGTCGGCGATCTCGAGACCCAGCTCCGCGGCCCGCGCCCTCGCCAGGCAGGCGCGGAGGCCGGCGAGCGCCTCCAGGCGCGGGTCGCCCGTGCGGGCGACGGCCAGCCGCGCGTGCCCGCGCTCGTGGAGATGCTCCACCTGGAGGGCCGGCCCGGCCCGCAGAGACGGCACCTCGTGCAGCTCGGAAGGCTCGTCGCCGCCGGCGAGCAGCCGCGCGCCCGCCTCCCGGCGCAGAACGTCGAGGTCGTCGCGGGGGAGGGGGACGACCGGGACGACGAGATCCGGGTCGAGCGTCTCCCACAGCGGGCGGGAACGACCGCCCGCGTGCCGGCTCCAGGTCACCAGCGAGTAGCCGGCGCGGTCCAGGACGAGGGTCGCCTCCTCCAGGTAGCGGCGGAGAAGGTGCTCCACAGGCCAGTCGGGCATGATGAACAGGACGATGCGGTTGCTGCCCCGGGCGAGCGCCCGGGCGGCGGCGTGCGGCCGGTAGCCCAGGCGCTCGGCCTCGGCGAGCACCTTGCGCCGGGTGGCCTCCGAGATCGTCTGGCCCGGGGTGTCGTTGATGACGAAGCCCACCGTGGCCCGGGAGATCCCCAGGGACCGCGCGATGTCGCTCGCCGTCACCCGCCGTGCCCGTCCGCCCATGGCCGCCCTCCCATTCCCCGACATGGCACTTGCGCGCGCTAGTGCTCCAAGGTTAGCGTCGCATCGCTGGTAGCTAGCGCGCGCTAGCTACCCTCATCCCCGCAGGACAGGAAGGTCACGACATGACCGACGGACGATCCGTCGTCGAACGGCTCACGCTCGAGGAGAAGGCGCGGCTCGTCTCCGGCGCCAGTTTCTGGACGACCGCGGAGGTGTCGCACGCGGGCGTGCCGGCCGCGCTGCTCACCGACGGCCCGCACGGCGTACGCCTGCAGCGGGCCGGGGTCGACCACCTCGGGCTCGCCGACAGCATGCCCGCCACGGCGTTCCCCACGGCGGCGGCACTGGGCTCGTCGTGGGACGACGGCCTCCTGCGCGAGGTCGGGGAGGCGCTCGCGGTCGAGGCCAGGGCGCTCGGCGTGGACGTGCTCCTCGGCCCGGGCGTCAACATGAAGCGCTCCCCGCTGTGCGGGCGCAACTTCGAGTATTTCGCCGAGGACCCGCTGCTGGCCGGCGTCATGGGCGCCGCGTGGGTCGCGGGCCTGCAGTCGCGCGGCGTCGGCGCGTCGGTCAAGCACTTCGCGGCCAACAACCAGGAGACCGACCGGATGCGCGTCAGCGCGGAGGTGGACGAGCGCACCCTGCGGGAGATCTATCTGCGCGCGTTCGAGCACGTCGTCCGCGAGGCGCGGCCGGCCACGATCATGTGCTCGTACAACCGGGTCAACGGCGTGTACGCGTCGGAGAACCCCTGGCTGCTCACGACGGTCCTGCGCGAGGAGTGGGGCTTCGACGGCTACGTGGTCTCCGACTGGGGCGCGGTGCACGACCCGGTCGCCGCCGTCCGGTCCGGCCTGGACCTGGAGATGCCGGGCACCGGCGGCCGCAGCGCCGCGGCCATCGTCGAGGCCGTGCGCGCCGGCGAGCTGAGCGAAGAGGTCCTGGACGTCGCCGTGGAACGCCTGGTGAGCACCCACGAGCGGCTGCGGCAGGGACGCGCGGACGCGGCGCCCGACTTCGACGCCCACCACGCGCTCGCCCGCCGCGTCGCGACGGAGGGCGCGGTCCTGCTGAAGAACGACGGCGGCCTGCTCCCGCTCGACCCGGAGTCCGGCGGCCCGATCGCGGTGCTGGGCGAGTTCGCGCGCACCCCGCGCTACCAGGGCGCCGGCAGCTCCCTCATCAACCCGACCCGGCTCGACGACGCCCTGACGGCGATCCGCGCCGCCACCTCGCGCGAGGTCGCGTTCGCGCCGGGCTTCCGCCTCGACGGGGAGCCCGACGCCGTCCTGCTCGCCGAGGCGGTGGAGGCCGCCCGCGGCGCCGCCGCGGTGCTGGTCTTCCTCGGCGAGCCGTCGGAGGCCGAGTCCGAGGGCTTCGACCGCGAGGACCTGGACCTGCCGGAGGCGCAGCTCCAGCTGCTCGAGGCGGTGGCCGCGGTCAACCCGTCGGTCGCGGTCGTGCTGAGCAACGGCGGCGTCGTGCTGACCGGCCCGCTCACCGAGCACGCGGCCGCCCTGCTGGAGATGTGGCTGCCGGGCCAGGCGGGCGGCGGCGCCGCGGCCGACCTGATCTTCGGGCACGCCGACCCCTCCGGCAGGCTGGCGGAGACCGTCCCGCACCGGCTGTCCGACACGCCCGCGCACGTCAACTGGCCGGGCTCGGAGGGGCAGGTGCTCTACGGGGAGCGCCTCTACATCGGCTACCGCTGGTACGACCGCACCGGGCGGGACGTGGCCTTCCCGTTCGGGTTCGGGCTGTCGTACACCACTTTCGCCTACTCCGATCTGGCCGTGCACGTCCCCGACCCGGCACGGCCCGAGGCCCGCGTCGAGGTCACGGTGACGAACACCGGCACGCGGGAGGGCGCCGAGGTCGTGCAGGTGTACGTCAGCGACCCCGTCGCGGACGTGGACCGTCCCGAACGCGAGCTGCGGGGCTTCCGCAAGGTCCGCCTGGCCCCCGGCGAGAGCACCCGCGTGATGATCGAGCTCGACGCCCGGGCCTTCAGCTACTGGAGCACCCGGCACGGGCGGTGGGTGGCCGAGCCGGGCGAGTACGGCGTGCACGTCGGACACTCCTCCCGCGACCTGGTCCTGGAGCAGCGCATCCACCTGGACGTGGAGCCGCCGCAGGCCGCGCTCACGGCCGACAGCACGCTGCGGGAATGGCTGGCCCATCCTCGGGGCCGGAAGATCGTCGAGGAGGTCCTGCTGAAGGCCGCGGACGGCGAGCAGAACTTCTTCACCGACCCGGCCAGCCAGGCGCTGATCGCCCAGATCCCGCTGGCCACCCTCCTCAGCATGGGCGCCTCCCAGGGCGGGCAGCAGCCGCCGGCCATGGACGACCTGCTGCGGATGGCGAACTCCGAGACCTCGGCGAGCTGAGCGAGCGGCCGCGCGGCGGTCTCCTCGGAAGGTCGCCGCGCGGCTCAGGGGCTCGGAGTGAGCTAGATCTTTTCGTGGCGTGGGATACGGGTGGACAGCCCGAACCGGCCGTCGCCCTCGGGGCCCGCGGTGAGCGTGCCGCCCAGCGCGGCGACGCGGTCGGACAGGTTGCGGATGCCGCTGCCCCGGTGATCGCCCTGCGGAGGGGCGCCCGTCCCGTCGTTGACGATGCGCAGCAGGACCCCTCCCTCCTCCTCGCGGACGGTGATCTCGCAGCGGGTGCCCTTGCTGTGGCGTAACACGTTGGTGACGCCCTCGCGCAGCACCGTGGCCAGCACGGTGCCGACCTCGGCGGGCAGGTCGCCGTGCCGTACGTCCATCCGCACGTCCAGCCCGGCGCTGGCCAGCAGTGACTCCGCGGTCCGGCACTCCTCGTCGAGCGACATCTCGCGATGGCCGCCGGCCACCGACCGTACGTCGGCCAGGGCGCGCCGGCAGATCTCCAGCACCTCCGCCAGGACCGTGCGGGCCCGGTCCGGATCGCGCGGGATCAGCCGGTGGGCCAGGTCGCTCTTCAGCGTGATCGCCGACAGGCTGAGCCCGAGCAGGTCGTGCAGGTCCTGCGCGAACCGCAGCCGCGCCTCGGCCAGCGCGGCCTCGGCGAGTTGCCGCCGTGCGTCCCGCAGCCGCAGCACCGAGCGCGCCATCCAGGTCAGGCCGTACGTGAGCAGGCCGAGGTTCACGGTGACCAGGATGTGGGCGTAGCCCACGGGAAGATCGGCGACGAACGCGAACTGGGCCCAGATGGCGGCGGCCGTGACCGCGGCGAACACGCTCCAGCCGATGACCGGCCGCAGCACCAGCAACGCGCTGCCGGCCACGAACCCCTGCAGCCCCGCCCGCGGCTCGTGGAACCACACGAACGGCAGATACACCACGAAAGCCTGCAGGCCCAGCAGCAGGTACGCCGTCGGCCGGCGCAGCCGGACGCCCGGCCGGCTGAACCAGGCCAGTTGCAGCACCAGCGCGGCGATCAGGCAGCCGGTGCCCACGGCGACCTGCTCGAACGCCCGGCTCACCAGCAGCGGGCGCAGCACCGCCTGGGCGAAGAGCCCGAGGAAGACCGCCACGACGAGCCCGCCGCCGAGCCTGGTCGCGATGCGCGGAACGGGCGCCCTGGGCTCGTCGGCGGCCTCGGCCGGGAGGTCCGGCGGCCGCGCGGTCACCGGGAGCAGCACGTGGAGGCGGAACCGGCCGTCGGCGACCGGCTCGGCGGTGAGCTCGCCCCCCATCCTCGACACCATCGCGGGCAGGTCCCCGCCCACGCCCGCCTGGGCCCCGTCGTAGTCGTAGAGGATGTCGGCCGAGACCGAGTCGCCCTCCTGCCGCAGGACGATTTCGCAGCGCTCCACCTGCCGATGCCGCAGCACGTGGGCGACGCCCTCGCGCAGGACGGCCGCGAGAGCGGCTCGCAGCGGCGGCACGAGTTCGCGGCTGTCGAGGTCCAGCCGCAGCTCCACGTTGGAGGCCGCAAGCATCGACGTGAGGGTCGTGGTCTCGCCATCCAGATCAATATCCCGATATATCCGGGCGATTGACCGTAAATCGGTCAGCGACTGCCGGGAGATCTCCAGGATCTCCGAGAGCTCCTGCCGGGCCCGCCCCGGGTCGCGCCGCAGCAGCCGGAGCGCGAGCTCCCCCTTGGGGGCGATCGCCGACAGGCTGGACCCGAGCAGGTCGTGCACGTCCTGGGCGAGCCGCAGCCGCTCGTGCGCGACCGCCGTCTTCGCCAGCTCGCCGCGCGCCTCGTACAGCGCGGTGACGAGCCGGGCCAGTCTGACCAGGCCGTACACGGCCAGGCCGGCCGTCGCCGTGTTCACGACGACATAGACGACGTCGAGCCACGTGCCGTCGGTCCAGAAGCGCTGCGTGACTCCCGTGCTCGCCACGACGGCGGCGTACACGGGCCAGGCCACCCGCGGCGCGAGCACCAGCAGCACGCTCCCGGCCAGGAACGAGGGCTGGCTGACCCACGCCTGCCCGAACAGGCCCAGCGGAAGGTAGACCAGGCACGCCTGCACCGCGAGCACGACATGGGACGCGGGCGAGCGCAGATCCACGCCCGGGCGGCAGAAGTAGAAGTACTGCAGGCCCAGCAGAGCCGCCAGGAGGGTGACGGCCAGCGCCATCTCGCCGCCGCTCTTCTCCAGCTCCAGCACCCACAGCAGGGCGACCCCGGCGAAGCAGCAGAACACCACGGCGACGATCGCCCTGGCCAGCGCCGGAGCGATCAGCACCCCTCGTGCGCCGTCGTCGTCCTCGGGACGGCTCGGGGCCGTGATCAGGCCCATAGGGTCGCCTCGCTATCGCCGCATCGTGCGGGTCGATCTTCAAGTCGGATTATAGGGAGGGCCACATCCCATCGGCAGTAGGGTGAGATCATGCGGTACGCCGGAGTCCTGTTCGACCTGTTCGGGACGCTGGTCAAGCCGTTCCGGCGGCGTGAGCACGAGCACGCCATGGCGGCCTGCTCCGCCGTTCTGGGCGTGGCGGCGCACGACTGCCTGAAGCTCTGGTCCCGGAGTTTCCCCGAACGGGTGCGCGGCCGGTTCGCCGGCGTGGGGGAGAACTTCCGGTGGATCGCCTCCGAGCTTGGGCACCGGGCTCCCGATTCGGCCGTGGCGGAAGCCGAAGCGCTCTATCTGAAGTTCACCGAGGAGAGCCTGGAGCCGGTGGACGGCGCCGTGGAGCTGCTCTCGTGGCTGTCCGCGCGGGGCGTGAAGGCGGGCCTGGTCACCAACTGCGCGCCTGACGTGCCGATCGTATGGGCGGATTCCGCGTTCGCCCCCTTCTTTCAGCACTGCTCGTTCAGCTGCAGCCTGGGCGAGGTGAAGCCGGACGCCGCGATCTACCGGGACGCCCTCGGCGGCCTCGGCCTGGAGCCGGAGCGCACGCTCTACGTGGGCGACGGCAGTGACGAGGAGCTGACCGGGGCGGCACGGTGCGGCATGACGGCGGTGCTGGTCGGCACCGATCTGTCGAACACGTACGACTTCTCCCGCCTGGACGTGGCCAACTGGTCCGGGCTCCGCGTCACCGGCATCTCGCACGTGGCCGGGCTCATCGCTTGACCGTGACGGGTGTCCAGGCGGTGACGCCCAGGAGGTTCGTGGAGCCGAGGTCGAACAGGCCGCTGACGCGCTGCCGGCCGGAGCCTGTGGTGACGACGAGCGTGGCGCCGACCGCGGGCGGATGGGTGGTGCCGCCGTAGGTGTTGCGCCACGCCAGGGTGAAGGCGGCCGATCGGCCCGGCCGTACGGTCACGGCCTTCGGCCCGGGATCCTGGATCGCGGTGGTGACCCGTCGAGCGCCTCGGTCGATCTTCACCTCCAGCGGCTCGCCGTCCTCGTCCAGGAGCCGGACGCGCGGGTACCCCTTGACCTGCCGCACCGTGTCGCCGCAGTTGGTGAGCGTCACGGTCTGGACGCGCAGCCCCATCGCGGCCGTCGGCGCTTCGGCGTACAGGAGCAGTCCCGAGCCGGCGCAGGACGGGGCCGGGGACGGAGACCACACCGTCGGCGGCGGCTGGGCCAGGGGGTGGCCGGGCGGGGTCACCGTGGGACGCGCCGGCGCGGCGCCGGCGCCGGGCGCCTGCGCGGCGCAGCCGGCGAGGCAGATCAGGGCGACGGCGCTCACGCAGACGCGCATGGCGGGCGGGACGGTCATCGCCATCATTCTGCCGTCCGGGGAGGGGAGCAGCGCGCCCAGCGCCGGACGGCCGCCGCCCAGTTCCGCCCAGTCCGCCCGGATCCGCTCGGCAAGGGACGGTGACCGGGTCCGCCTCGGGGGAGCCCGGGGTCACGCCGAAGACGAGGGCGCGCTCCTCGCCCAGGAAGTATTCGGCGAGGACGATGCGCGGTGTGCCGTTCGCCCCCTGCATGAGACCTCCGGCGGAGTGGAGGTCACAACGAGCTGTCGATCAGATTGTGACAGCGACCATTCCGCTTGTTCGGAGTCAGTCCACTGAGGTGTCCCAGGCTTCCTGGCGTACCTCCAGGTGCGGGGAGTCGCGCAGGTCACGGAGGAGTTCCCCCCACGGGGCCGCCCACTCGGTGCGCTGTCCTCCCGCCTGGGTGAGCGTGAGCGCGAACAGGTCGCCGGACAGGTCGCCGCGGCCGGCCAGACGCCGGGCCGCAGGTAGCGCGACCGCGATCGGCAGTGGCGACTCCCGGCTATATTCGCTGAACAGCTCCGAGACGACTGTGTCGGCCGTCCGGGCGGCGAGCACCGGCCGGTCCGTGAGCAGGTCGGCCAGCGCGCACAGGGCGTCGGCGAGGTCGTTCCCGTCCGGCTCCCGGGGGAGCAGGTCCACGGCCAGCCCCACAACTTGGGGCAGCAGGAGGGGCTGGGCGGCGAGCACGTCCATCGCGTCCCGGGCGAGCCGCCGCCGCCATGGCTCCGTCTCCTCCCGCGTTCCGACCAGGCGCCGGGTGATGGCGTCCACGCGTTGCCTGGCCGGTGTCCGCAGGCCCTCCTCGGGTACGGCGGCGGCCAGCCTGGACAGGACGTCCAGCGCCTGGGACCGGATCGCCCCGGCCCGCAGCAGCCCCAGGAACACCGCCATGACCCCCCCGGTCGTCCCCGGATCGGCCACGGCCTCGATGACCTCGTCGAAGCCGCCCCGGTACCAGTGCGCCCACAGGGCGAACGCCTTCGACCCGCGGAAACTCACCCCGGGCAGGTCGGCGGCCATGACGAGCCGCCGTACCAGGTCCGCGTAACGGGGGCGGGCGGCGGGGGCGTACTCCATCGGGTGGGCCTGGAAGAGCGTGCGCAGCATCAGCTCGCCGGCGTACCGGCCGGCGGCGTCGCCGAGCGCGTCCAGGGTCCGCGGGTCCTCGGGGATCGTGCGCAGCACCGAGGCGACGGCCACCCGTACATCCCGGTGCAGCCCCGGGTCCGCCCACGCGCGCAGCAGCACGTCCACCGCGCCGGGCGGGCGGTGGCGGCCGAGCTGGCGGGCGGCCAGCTTGCGCAGCGTCACCTTGCTGCCGGGGGCGGTCAGCGCCTCCTCCAGCAGCGGCCCGAGCAGGGACGGGGCGGTCGAACGGCAGCAGCGGGCCAGCGCGGCCACCGCGACGCGGGAGGCCGGGCCGCCGGCGTGGCCCACGAGCACGGGCACCGCGCGGGCGGGCTCGCCGGCGTGCGCCATGGCCGTGACGGCGGCTTCGGCCAGCATCGTCTCCTGCCGGTCCGCCCAGGCGGCCAGGAGGTCCAGCCCGCCGCCGATCCGGCCGGTCGCCTGTACGGCGGCCAGCCGCGCGGCGATGGACAGGCCCTCGTCATGGACGGCGGTGGTGAGCTCGGCGCGGATCCTTTCGCACTGGGCGGGCGTCCACCGGCCGGCGTCACCGCCGTCGATCCGCGGCACCCACGCGGGATCGGCGAAGCGGCCGTCGCGACGGCCGTCCAGCAGGGGGAGGAGGAGGTCGGTGCGCCGCCGGGCCACGGTCCGCCAGACGCCGGGCAGCGTCACGGCGGACGGATCCTCCCGAACGAGCTGAAGGACCCGCTCCTCCCGCGTTATCCCGCTTCCTTGCGACCACCCCTCGTGCTCGCTCCTTCGGCCTCGCGGCCGCCCTTCATACCCGACCCCGCTTCCTCCCGGCCACTGCGGCCCTTCCAGCCCAGAGGCGGTCGTGGGACGGGACGTTCGCGGGCGGCGATGAGGACGGCGCAGCCACAGGTCGGCGGCCTCGCGGGCGAGCGGCTCCGGTGCCGTGCGGATGGCGGCGCGCAGGTCGTCCTGGAGTTCGGCGAGCGCCCATGAGCGGCGGCCGAGCGCGTGGGCAAGAGCGACGGCCAGGGTGAAGTCCTCCCGCTCGCGTGCGGCGCGAAGATGCGGCCGCAGCACCGCGAGCAGGTCGTGCTCCTGACCCGCGCGCAGCACCCGGTCCAGGCGGTGCGGCTCCGCGACCGGGCCGTGGGCGCGGTAGCGGCGGCGGACGGGAGAGGACCGGCGCTCCCGCGCGGGCAGGCCGCTCGCGCCGTGCCGCGCCACGAGCCCGCCGTACGTACCCAGCGCCCACGCCGTCAGCGCGGGCGCGGTCGCCGGGTCGTGGTTCCGCAGGACCCGGGCGGCCAGGCTCCGCAGTTCGTCCCGGGTGGCGGAGGAGGAGTCCGGGGCCTCGACGGCGTCGGCGGCGACGCGCTCCAGCGTGCCCGCGCAGGAGTCGTCGAGCAGCGCGGGCGGGACGTCCCGCAGAGCGGCCAGCAGGTCCCGGCGGAGCGGGTCCTGTTCATTGGCGGTGCGCAGGGCCAGGTCGGCCAGGAGCGCGTGGAGCGCCGCCCGGTCCCGGGTGCGGGCCGTGCACTGGATCAGCAGCGTCCTGGCCAGCCCGCGCCGCCGCGGGTCCCCGCCTACGGCGGCCTCACGCAGCGGGCCGACGGCCTCCTCGTAGGGGAGGTAGGAGGTGAGCTTCAGCGGGATATCCGGATTGTCCAGGTGGGAGCGGGGCGAGTGCCACACCGACTCGTGCCAGGCCAGCATGCGCCTGGCCTCGGCCGCCGCCGACTCCGCAGGCAGCCATCTGAGCAACGGCATCGCCCACAGCCCGGTGGAACCTCCCCTCCGCGCGGCGGCCGCCTCGAAGATCGCGGCCCGGCGGCCGGGCGGCAGCGAGGGCAGCACCCGGCCGAGCCGGTGTTCGGACGAGGCCAGACGCAGGATCTCCGCGTCCGAGCCTGACCGCAGGTGACGGAGCACCGCTTTGGCCGGCCCCTCCCAGCGGGCCACAACGGGGTTGGCGAACAACGTCCTGGCCCGTACGGCGTCCACCCTGAACAGCGCGTTCACGACCGTGGCGGGCAGGCTGCGCAGGCCGTACCCCAGGTCGTGCCGTTCCAGCAGGGCCAGCATGCGGGCCGGCTCGGCGAGGGCCGCGAGCACCACGCCCGCACCGCGGCGGCGCCACCAGCTCCACAGGTGAGCACCACCCGCCAGCTCCTGCTCGGCCACCGCCATGATCGCGCCCGGGTGCCGCTTGGCCAGCGCCGTCCAGGACGTCACCGTGTGGGCGACGTCGGGCAGCCACCGCGCGGCGGTTTCGGCACCGCAGGCCGGCAGCAACGCCGCCGCCTCGCGCGCGCCCCATCGGGCGTGGACGTCCGGCAGGAGCGATTCGGCCAGCGCGCGCCGGCGGCCGAGTGCCAGCGTGCGATACAGAGCGAACCGCAGCTCCGCAGGGGCGTCCTGGAGCGCGGCGGCCACCGCCGGATCCGGCACGGGCAGAGTGCGCACCGCCCGCAGCGCCGCACGCCGCAACCCCATGTCCGGCCCGGCGAGAACCGCCTGTACGTGCTGGAGTTCGCGGGCGGCCATGGCCACGTGCAGCGCCATACGCCGGGCGTATCGATCCCGCACGGACAACTCGTCCAGGAGAACGCGCAGCTGGGAGGTGCCGACGAGACGGCGAGCGTGGAGCGCCAGCGCCCGCATACGCCGCGGGTACGGCAGAGGCGCGAGACGCGCCAGCAGGGCATCAGCGGAGATGTCGAGGGCCGGCTCCTCGGCCGGCTCCATGGGCCTCAACGGGCTGGGCGGAGACCGCCCTTTCCACTAGTCATGTCGACGATAGTGGCCGATCACCTCCACACCGCGCAAGCCCCTGCCGCTCGGGGCGAGGTCCTCGGCGGGCGAGCGGCGCCGCGGTCCTGCGCGACGACCCCCGAGGGGAACGCCGAGCGGCGACCGGGGTAGGACTTGCCGTGTGAATGATGTGCCGCGCCGGTGGCTGCTCGGCCTGCGGGCGCAGGGTGGCGGGCACCCGCCCGCGGCGTCGTCCGCCACCCTGCTCGTCGCCCGCGACACCCTCGGAGAGGGCCCGACGGGGTGGGCGGTGGAGACGGCCGTGTGGATGACGCAGGAGGTCATCCGGCAGGTGCCCGCCTACGGCGGCGGGCGGACACCCTTCGAGACGCTGCGGCGCTCCGTGGAGGCCAGCGTGCTGGCCGGGCTGACCGGGCTGCTGCTCGACATCCGCCCGTCCCCGGAGCTGGTGCCGATGGAGGCGGTGGAGGGCAACGCCGAGCTGGTACGGCGCGGAGTGCCGCTGGATCAGGTGCTGCGCGGGGTACGGATCGGGCACGCGTGCCTGCACCAGCGGCTGATGGACGCCATCGACGCCGAACCCGGGCCGGTGCGGCTGGCGGAGAGCCACCGGGTGAGCGAGCTGCTCTTCTCCTACGCCGACGCGCACGCCAGCCGGATGGCCGAGGAGTACATCGCCGAACGCGACCGCTGGCAGGCCAGCACGGAGGCGGCGCGGCGCCGGATCGTGGACGACATCCTGGCCGGACGGCGCGTCGATCAGGAGACGGCGAGCCGGACCCTGGGCTACGAGGTGGCCAGGCACCATCTCGCCTTCGTGGTGACCGCCGACGAGCTCGACACCCCGGCCGAGGTGCTGCGCCGCTTCGCCGCGGAGGTCGGCCGGGCGGTGGGCGGGCAGGGAGTGCTGACCGTGCAGGCGGGGCCGTCGGACGTGTGGGCCTGGACGGCCTGGCCGGCGCCGGCCGCGCCCGCCCTGGACATCCGGGTGCCGCGGGGGCTGCGGCTGGCGGTGGGGCCGCTCGCGTACGGGGTGGCGGGGTTCCGGCGCAGCCACCTGGGGGCGCGGGAGGCGCAGGACTTCCTCGGCGAGCAGGTGCGGCTGTGCCGCCATGCCGACATCCGGGTACGGTCCCTGCTGGCCGCCGGGGGAGAGCGGGCCCGCTGGTTCGCCGAGGAGACGCTGGGCGCGCTGCTCGGCGGGGACAGGCGGACGGCGGACCTGCGCGAGACGCTGCGCGTCTACCTGGCCTCGGGCCGCAGCCCGCAGCGCGCCGCCGACCTGCTGCACGTCTCCCGCAACACCGTGTCCTACCGGATCAAGCGGGCCGAGGAGCTGCTCGGGCACGCCCTCCCGGACGATCTGCTGGAGCTGCGCCTGGCCTTGGAGATCGCCCGTACCCTGCCCTGAGCCCAATCACCGGCCCGTTCTTTGGGCGGTGAGCACAAGCGGCCGGATACGGAACCTTCGTTGAATCGGCGTGACGAGCCGATGACGAAGGGAAGCTCATGCGGATTGCCAACCTCGCCGGCCGGGCGGTGCTCCTCGCCGACGGCGGCGCGATCGACATCGAGAAGGCCGGCGGCGGACGCTTTCCCGCCGATCCGCAGGCGCTGTTCGAGCGCTGGGACGACCTGCGCTCCTGGGCCGGGTCGCGCGCCTGGAGCACCGAGCCGGTGCCGTTCGCGGAGGCGGAGCTGGAGGCTCCGGCTCCCGCGCCGCGCCAGGTGTTCGCGATCGGGGTCAACTACCGCGATCACGCCGAGGAGTCGAAGATCGAGCCGGGTGCCGGGCCGCCGGTGTTCACCAAGTTCGTCTCCTGCCTGACCGGTCAGGACGCGGTCGTCACGCTGCCGGAGGGCGGGCTGACCGACTGGGAGGTGGAGCTGGTCGCGGTGATCGGCCGCCATGCCCACCGGGTCGCGGCGGCCGACGCCTGGCAGCACGTGGCCGGGCTGACGGTGGGGCAGGACCTGTCGGAGCGGCTCACCCAGCTCGCGCCGCCGCAGCCGCAGCAGTTCTCCCTCGGCAAGTCGTTCCCGGGCTTCGGCCCGACGGGCCCGTGGCTGGTCACCCCGGACGAGTTCGCCGACCCCGACGACCTGGAGATCTCCTGCCATCTGGACGGCGAGCGCATGCAGCACGCCCGCACCAGCCAGATGATCTTCTCGGTGCCCGCGCTGGTCGAGAAGCTGTCGTCGGTGACCCCGCTGCTGCCCGGTGACGTCATCTTCACCGGCACCCCGGGCGGGATCGGCGGCACCCGTACCCCCGCCCGCTTCCTGGCGCCGGGCGAGCACCTGCACAGCACGATCGAGGGCATCGGCACCCTCCGCACCACCTTCACGGGAGCCTGACCATGGCACTGCACCGCCTGACCCGGATCACCATCGGCGTGCCGAACGTCGCCGAGACCGCCGCCTACTACGCCGACTTCGGCCTGAGGCCGACCGGCGAGAACACCTTCGCCACCGCCGACGGCGGCGAGCAGCTCCGCCTGGTGAACACGCCCACCCGGCGCCTGGTCGAGCTGGGCGTCGGCGTGGACGACGCCGACGACGTCGGCCGCATCACGGCCGGCCTGGCCCGCCTGGGCCTGGCCCTGGACGGTGGCGGCCGCGTGACCGACCCCGGCACGAAGGTCCGCGTCCAGGTGTCGATCGCCGGCCGGATCACCCGCGCCGCCGAGCCCGCCCCGGTCTACAACGGGCCCGGCCGCGCCGACCGCGTGGACGCCCGCGCCCCGGGCGTGCTGCGCGAGCAGCCGGTACGGCCGCGCAAGCTCGGCCACGTGGTGCTCGGCTCCACCGACCAGGAGGCCAGCCAGCGCTTCTTCACCGAGGGCCTCGGATTCAGGATCAGCGACGAGGTGCCCGGCATCGCCGCGTTCCTGCGCTGCTCCACCGACCACCACAACGTGCTGGTCCAGCCCGCGCCGGTGCCGTACCTGCACCACACCTCCTGGGAGGTCGAGGACGTCGACGAGATCGGCCGCGGCGCCCACCGCATGCTCCAGGGCCACCCCGAGCGGCACATATGGGGCCTGGGCCGCCACCACATCGGCTCGAACTTCTTCTGGTACCTCAAAGACCCGGCGGGCAACTTCTCGGAGTACTACTCCGACCTGGACTGCGTCGTCGACGAGGCCGTCTGGAAGCCGGAGGTCTTCGAGGACATGCGCATCCTCTACAGCTGGGGCCCGCCGGTGCCGCCGTCGTTCATCGAACCGGAGGACCTGGCCGCGTTGATGGCGGGGGCGCACAGCGCATGAGCCACCACACCGATGGCGACCGCCCCTTGGTGCTGGTCCCCGAGGACCTGCCGCTGGTGGAGGCGGTGCCGCTGGCCGAGCGCGGCCTGCCCGCCTCCACCTACGACCTGCTGCGCCGCACCGCCACCACGGCTCCGGACGCGCCCGCCCTGCACCTGCTGGGCGAAGGAGCGGAGGTCACCTGGAGCTACGGCGAGCTGCTGGCCCGCGTGCACCAGGCCGCCAACCTCTACATCGGCCTGGGCATGACGCCGGGCGGGACGGTGGGGCTGCTGCTGCCCAACTCCGGCCAGACCTACGCCGCCCTGCTGGGCGCCCAGGCCGTCGGCGTCGCCAACCCGGTCAACCCGATGCTGGCCGAGCACCACATCGTCGACATCCTCACCCTCACCAAGGCCGAGATCCTGGTCGTGGCCGCCTCCCTGGAGGACAAGGCGCTGCGGATCGCCCGGAGCCTGCCGGGACTGCGCGCGCTGCTGGTCGCCGGCGACCGTTTCGAACGGCTCGGCGCCGACCGGCCCGGCGACCGGCTGATCACCTCCTACCGGCCCGGACCGGAGGATCTGGCCGCCTACTTCCACACCGGCGGCACCACCGGCACCCCCAAGATCGCCCCGCACACGCACGCCATGGAGGTCTACATGGCCTGGGCGCTCGGCTGCTCGGGCGCCTACGTGGGGGGCGGGGTGGCGCTGGCCGGGCTGCCGCTGTTCCACGTCAACGCCGTGCACGTGACCGGGCTGGCGCCGTTCATGCACGGCGCGAGCGTGGTCAGCCTCGGCCCGCTCGGCTACCGGGACAAGACGCTCATGGCGGACTTCTGGCGCATCATCGAGCGCTACCGGGTGACCGCGTTCTCGGCCGTACCGACCGTGTACGCGAGCCTGCCGCCGGTGCCCGACGGCGTGGACATCTCCAGCCTGCGCGCGGGCGCGGTCGGCGCCGCGCCGCTGCCCGGCCGGGTCCGCGCGGCGTTCGAGGACACGGTCAAGGTGCCGATGCTGGAGGGGTACGGGCTGACCGAGGCCACCTGCGCCAGCGCGGCCACGCCCGCCTTCGCGCCGCGGGCCGGGACGGTCGGGCTGCGCCTGCCGTACCAGCAGATCAAGGCCGTCACCGTGGACGCCGACGACCGGCCGACCGGCGACTGCCCGCCCGGCCGGAGCGGGGTGCTGGCCATCAAGGGGCCGGCCGTCTTCCCCGGCTACCTCGGCCCGGACGGCCCCGACCCCACCGGCAAGATCTTCGACGGGTGGCTGCTCACCGGCGACCTCGGGCACGTGGACGCCGACGGCTACGTCCACCTCACCGGCCGGGCCAAGGACCTCATCATCCGCGGCGGCCACAACCTCGACCCGCGTCCGATCGAGGAGTCGTTGCTCGCCCACCCGCGGGTGTCGGGCGCGGCCGTGGTGGGCCGTCCCGACGCGCACTCGGGCGAGGTCCCCGTCGCCTACGTGACCGTCACCGGCCCGGTCGCCGAGCCCGACCTGCTGGCCTGGGCCCAGGCCAACGCCTCCGAGCCGGCCGCCGCCCCCAAGGCCGTCCACATCCTCGACGCGCTGCCCACCACCACGGTCGGCAAGCTCTTCAAGCCCGAGCTGGTCGCCGACTCCGTCCGCCGGGTCATCGCCGAGCTCAGCCCCGGCGGCCCGGCCGACGTCGTCCTGGAGGACGGCAGGCCGATCGCCCTGATCGGCCCCGACCCCGAGCTGGCCGCCGCCCTCGACCGCCATCTCATCCGCTACCGCACGGTGAACCCATGATCGACCAGAAGGTCCGCGACTTCCTCGACCGGCACGCCGCCGGGGTGCTGGCCACCACCCGGCCCGACGGCACGGCTCGCCAGTCGGTGGTCTACTTCGCCCTCGACGGCGATCGCCTGCTCGTCTCCACCGAACCCCGCCGCGCCAAGTCCAGGGACGTGGAGCGCACCGGCCGCGCCTCCCTGTGCGTCATGGGCGGCGCGGCGCCGTACCCGTCGGTGACCTTGGAGGGCGCCGCCCGCATCCGCGCCGCCGGCATCGGCGCCGACACCGCCACGGTGTGGTCCCGCATCGGCGGACGGCCGGTCGAGCCGATGACCGACGCCGACCTGGCGGGCATGCACCGGGTCATCCTCGAGATCACCGTCGGGCGTGTCTACGGCGCCAGCTATCTCGACCAAGGAGAACACCCATGACCGGCCGCATCGACGTGCACCAGCACATGATCCCCGAGCCGTACGCCCGCTGGCTGTTCTCGCACGGCGTCGACGCCGCCGTCGCCGTCGCCGAGGCCGGGCACGCGCTCGGCGAGCTGTCCGCCGACGGCGTGACGCTGCTGGCCAACAGCCACGGCGTCTACCTGGGCGACCCTGCCTTCGACCCGCTCATGAGAGTGCTCGACGAGCACGCCGCGATCGTCTTCGTCCACCCCGCCGAGCTACCCGGGCCGGCGATCGACGGCATCCCGCCGTTCGCCGCGGACTTCCTGCTGGACACCACGCGCGCCGCGTTCAGCCTGGTCAAGCATGACGTGCCGCGGCGCTTCCCGCGTATCCGCTTCATCCTGTCCCACGCCGGCGGATTCGTCCCGTACGCCGCCCACCGCCTGGCCATCACGGTCTACGGCGAGACCGGCCGCGACCCGGACCAGGCACTGGAGGACTTCAGCGGCTTCTACTTCGACACCGCCCTGTCCGCCGGTCCCGCCGCCCTGCCCTCGCTGCTGGCCTTCGCCAGACCAGGCCACGTCCTGTACGGCAGCGACTGGCCCTTCGCCCCCGAACCGGCCGTGGCGTACTTCAACACCTGGGCCGACGACCCGGCGATCAACCACGACAACGCCCGCGCACTCCTGAAGGAAAGATCCCATGCCTGACCTCGACACCGACGTGCTCGTCGTGGGCGGCGGCGGCGCCGGCCTGACCGCCTCCATGCTGCTGTCCCGGCTCGGCGTCGGCCACCTGCTCGTCAGCGCGCTGCCGACCACCTCGGTGCTGCCGAAAGCCCACGTGCTCAACCAGCGCACCATGGAGATCCTCGCAGACCTCGGCGTCGCCGAGACCGTCTACCGGCGTGGCACCCCGCCCGAGCAGATGCGTTACTCCGCCTGGTACGCCGGGCTGGCCGGGCCCGCCGACGACTACGGCAGGCGCTTCGGCCTGATCGAGTCCTGGGGCTGCGGCGGACTGTCAGCCGACTGGGCCGCCGCCAGCCCGCAGCGCCAGACCAACCTGCCCCAGATCCGGCTCGAACCCGTCCTCAGGAGCCGCGCCGACGAACTGGCCCCCGGCCGGGTGCGCTTCCACCACGAGCTGACCGCCTTCACCCAGGACGCCGGCGGTGTCACCGCCACCGTCCTCGACCGCGACACCGGCCGCTCCTACCAGGTCCGCGCCCGCTATCTGCTGGCCTGCGACGGCGGCCGCACCGTGGGCAGGCAGCTCGGCATCCGCATGGAAGGCGCCCGCGACCTGGCCCGCATCGCCACCGTCCACCTGTCGGCCGATCTGTCGGCCTGGGCCCGCGACCCCGAGGTGCTCATCCGCTGGCTGCCCCTCCCGCACACCGGCGGCGCCGCCACCATGGTCCCCATGGGCCCCGACCGCTGGGGCCCCGACTCCGAGGAATGGGTCGTCCACCTCAACTACGCCGCCGACGACCCCCGCGGCCTCGACGACGACCAGGTGATCGCCGACCTGCGCACCGCCCTCGGCCTGCCGGACCATCCGCTCACCGTGCACCTCATCACCCGCTGGTCCATCGAAGGAGTGGTCGCCGACCGCTTCCGCGACGGCCGCGTCTTCCTGCTCGGCGACGCCGCCCACCGCCACCCGCCCACCGGCGGCCTCGGCCTGAACGCCGCCATCCAGGACGCCGCCAACCTCGCCTGGAAACTCGCCGCCGTCCTGCACGGCCACGCCGGCGAACCCCTCCTGGACACCTACGAACCCGAACGCAAGCCGGTCACCGCCCGCAACGTGCAACGCTCCCTGGAGAACGCCCTCAACCACATCGTCACCGCCGAGGCCGCCGGCATCGCCCCCGGCGCCGACCCGGAGACGAACTGGCGGCGGATGCGCCGCCTGTGGAGCGGCCTGCCCGAGGACGCCGAACACGCCCGCGCCGTCCGCCGCGCCATCGCCGCCCAGTCGATGGAGTTCAACGAGCACAACATCGAGTACGGCTACACCTACACCTCGGCCGCCGTCCTCCCCGACGGCACCCCCGAACCCGGCAACCCGGACCCCGTCCGCCTCTACCAGCCCTGCGCCCGCCCCGGCCATCCCTTGCCGCACGCCTGGCTGGAGGACGACGACGGCCGCCGCCTGCCCGTCCACGACCTCCCGCGGCCGGGCCGCTTCCTGCTCGTCGCCGGGGAGAACGGCCACGACTGGTGCAAGGCGGCCGCCGAACTCGCCGGCACCTGGCCGCTGGACGTCGTACGCGTGGGCCACCTGGACGGCGATCTCCTCGACCCGCGCTCCACCTGGACCCGGCATCGCGGCCACGGCCCGGAGGGGGCAGTCCTGGTCCGCCCCGACCGGTTCATCGCCTGGCGCGCCCAGAAGGCGACCGACGCGACGGCCCAGCTGGCCCAGGCCCTGCGCTCGCTCCTCGGACATTGACGCCGTTCGCAGGAGACGGTGGCCGCCGCAACGGGTCAGTCCTCGGCTTCCGCGGGCTGGTCCAGGGGCGATTCCGGGCGGTCTTCGCGGGGCGGGGCGCAGCTCTGGCCGCAGCCGCCGAAGCGGGCCGTGTTCACGGGGGTGAAGTCCGAGGCCGGCACGTCCTTCAGGGCCGCCATCATGGTGTCCTTCCAGATGGGCCCGGGCACCGAGGCGCCGGCGACCGTGCCGAAGGTGCGGCCGCCGATCGTGACGCCGGTCAGCTTGTAGCGCTGGGAGCCGCGCGGGTCGCCCAGGCTGACCGCTCCCGCCAGGTCGGGGGTGAACCCGGCGAACCAGGCCGTGGCATAGCCGTCCGTGGTGCCCGTCTTGCCCGCCGCCGGGCGGCCGATGCCGCCGACCCCGCTCATCGTGCCCTTGGTGAACACCCCGGACAGGACGTGCGCGGTGGCGTCGGCCACCTCCGGGTCGAGCGCCTTGCGGCACGACGGCTCGTACGGGGTCGCCGCACCGGTGCTCGCCTCCGTCACCTTGGTGATGACCATGGGCGCACAGTAGGTGCCGCGTGCCGCGACGGCCGCGTACGCGGTGGCCACCGTCACCGGGTCCATCTCGTTGATCCCGAGCGTGAACGTCTCGTACTCCTGCAGCGGCCCCCCGTCCGCCCGCCTGATGCCGAGCGACTTGGCCGTCTGCACCGTCTCGCACAGGCCGACCCGCTGCTCCAGCGCCATGAAGAACGTGTTCACCGATCCCCACGTGCCGGTCGCGAGCGTCTTGAAACCGGGTGAACCCTCGTCGTTGGTGACCGTCCAGGAAGGGATGCCCATGTTCTGGCCCTTGCAGTTCTTGAACGAGGCGTAGCCCGGGGCGGTGTAGGCGTTGGTCACGCTGATCCCGTCGTCGATCTTCATGCCCTGCGCGAGCGCCGTGATCAGCGTGAACGTCTTGAACGTCGAGCCCGCCTGGAAGCCGATCAACCCGCCGTGCCGCTTGTCCGCCACCGGGTTGTAGGAGATCTCCTTGCGCTTGGCCGAACGGCCGTAGGGGCGGCTGGCCGCCATCGCCTTGATCTTGCCGGTGCCCGGCTCGACCAGCGCCTCGGCGGCTACAGGGTGGTCGGAGGCGAAGACATGCTTCCTGATCGCCGTCTCCGCCGCCCGCTGCGCCTTGGGGTCCAGGGTCGTGTAGATCTTCAGGCCGCCGCGGGCGAAGCGCTGCTTCCTGGCCCGCTCGGTCCTGCCGAAGGCGGGGCTGGTGAGCAGCTCATAACGTACGTACTCGCAGAAGTACGGGTAGCGGCTGTCCTGGCAGCCGTTGGGCGCCTCGACGCCCTTGTAGCCGAGTTTCGCCGCCTTGGCGTGCGCCGCCTGGTCCGGGGTGATCCGGCCGAGTTGCGCCATCCGGTCCAGCACCACGTTCCGGCGGTCCAGCAGCAGTTTGCGGGCCTGCTTGCCGAGCCCGGGGTCGGTCCTGTTGGGGTTCTGGACGGCGCCGGCCAGGGTCGCCGCCTGGGCCAGGTTCAGGTCGGCGGCCGAGACGCCGAAGAAGCGCCGCGCCGCCGCCTCCACGCCGTTGGCGCCCGCGCCGAAGTAGGCGATGTTCAGATAGCGGCGGAGAATCTCGTCCTTGGAGTACTTCTCCTCGACGCCCATCGCGTACCGCAGCTCCTTGAGCTTGCGCGCGTAGCTGGCCTCCAGCGCCTTGTTCTTGCCCTCCTCGGTGTCGGCCGAGTTCAGCAGGACCTGCTTGACGTACTGCTGGGTGATCGACGAGCCGCCCTGGGCGATGCCGCCCGAGCTGAGGTTCTTGGCCAGGGCCCGGGCGGTGCCCTCCAGGTCGAGCGCGCCGTGCTCGTAGAAGCGGTAGTCCTCGATGGCGACGATCGCCGTCTTCATCACGTCGGCGATCTGGTCCAGACGCACTTCCTTGCGGTTCTCGGCGTAGAACTGCGCGATGCGGTCGCCCTCGGCGTCGTACACGACCGAGGTCTGGGCCAGGGGCGGCTCTTCGAGCTGGGCGGGCTTGAGATCGAGCATCTCGGTGGCCGAGACGAACAGGGAGCCCGTGCCGCCCACGGTGGGCAGCGCGATCGCGGCGACCACGGTGCCGGCGGCCACGGCCGCTCCGGTCAGGCGGGCAAGGCTCGACAAGGGGCTCGAAGGGGACATGGGCGTCATGACAGCACAGAGCCGTTCGCGCTGTCCAAGACTGATATGCCTTGATTGTTGATATTCGAATGGATATCACTGCAGGCCGGAGCGCCGCCGTCCAGGGAGGGCGGCGCTCGGCGTCGCGCATGTCACTCGCCGGTCATCGCGGCATGCATGCGCAGGTACGGCTCGGCGTCCTTCGGCCTGTTCTGGCGCTGCAGCGTACGACCGAGGAGCAGGCAGGCGTACCCCTCCGCCGGGTCGCGCTCCAGCACCAGCCGGAGCTCGGCCTCGGCCCGGCCGAGCTGGGCCGAGTGGTAGTAGGCGCGGGCCAGCAGCAGCCGGGCCGCGAGGTTGTCCGGCGCCGCGGCCACCACCTGGGCCAGGATGCGGGCGGCCCCGATGTAGTCCTGCGAGTCGAAGAACCGGCGCCCGCGCTTGTACTCCTCGGCCAGCTTCTCGATCGGCATGTTCACTCCTGTCCGGTGTGCGGGAGGCGCTCGGCGGGGATGACGCCCAGGCGGCCGGCCTGGTAGTCCTCCATCGCCTGAAGGATCTCGGCGCGGTTGTTCATGACGAAGGGGCCGTACTGCACGACCGGCTCGCGGATCGGCTGGCCGCCGAGCAGCAGCACCTCCAGGTTCGGCTCGGCCTGCGGCTGCGCCGGGTCGGCGGCGACGGTGATCGCCCCGCCCTGGCCGAAGACGACCAGCTGTCCCTTGCGCACCGGCGTGCGCTCGTCCCCGGCGTAGCCGTGTCCGGCCAGCACGTAGGCCAGGGCGTTGTAGGCGGGGTTCCACGGCACCTCCAGCCGGGCGCCGGGGCTCACCGTGGCGTGCACCATCGTGATCGGGGTGAACGTGATGCCCGGACCGGCGTGGCCGTCCAGCTCACCGGCGATCACCCGCAGCAGCGCGCCGCCGTCGGCCGAGGCGAGCAGCGCCGCCTGGCGACCGCGGATGTCCTGGTAGCGGGGCAGGTGGAACTTGTGCGCGCGAGGCAGGTTGACCCACAGCTGGACGCCGTGGAACAGCCCGCCCGACACCACCAGGTGCTCCGGCGGCTTCTCGATGTGCAGCAGGCCCGATCCGGCGGTCATCCACTGGGTGTCGCCGTCGGTGATCGTGCCACCGCCGCCGTTGGAGTCCTGGTGCTCGAAGATGCCGTCGATGATGTAGGTGACGGTCTCGAAGCCGCGGTGCGGGTGCCAGGGGGTGCCCTTGGGCTCGCCGGGCGCGTACTCGACCTCGCCCATCTGGTCCATGTGGATGAACGGGTCCAGCGCGGACTGCGGCACGCCGGCGAATGCGCGCCGTACCGGGAACCCTTCGCCCTCGAACCCGCTGGGCGCGGTCGTCACCGACCGCACGGGCCGCCGCGTGACGGTGGCCGGGTCGGGCGTGGCGACGCGGGGCAGGGCCAGGGTGTCAGCGGTGATGGCGGGCATGACCCCTCCTGTTTGGTTGAAAATTCAATCGGTTGCTCGCGTCAACGCGTGACCTCCCTCGGGCATTCCCGCTCGCGCGTACCTTTGAGCCATGCGATCAGTCGTCGTCGTTCCCGGCGGGAGGTTCGGGCCGCAGGCGGGGCTGCTCGCCTACGTGGGCCGGGCCGCCGCCCGCCGCGGCGGCGCCCTCGAGCTGATGCCGTACGTGCTCGACGGCATGTGCCGTCCGGGGCCGCTCCATCGGAGTGCCGAGGTCCTCGGGCGGGTCACGACGGCGGTGGAGGCGTTCCTCGACGACGTCGTCTGGCGTTAGGACGCCGGTCAGCAGACCTCTCGCATGATGCGCCTCAGCTCGTCGGGCCGCAGGGGCGGCTCCGGCAGCGGGTGCGCCGCCGGCGCGCGGAAGCCGTCCAGGATCAACGCCAGATGCCGCCGCCACACCTCGGGCCGGACGGCGGCGGTGGCCTCGACCGTGCGGGCGATGCCCCACGTCACGAACGCCATGTCCTCCAGCGTGCAGTCCGGGCGCAGCACCCCGGCCTCGTGCGCGCGCTCGATGATCCGCGACATCATCGCGTAGCCCCGTGCAGGGTCGCCGGCCGGAGTGGGCTGCGGCCCCCGGTGTGAGACGAGGTCGTTGTAGCCGCGGTCGGCGGCCTGGAGCTCGCACACCCGCTCCAGGAAGTGCACCAGCCCGCTCCACGCGTCCGGCATCGACAGGGCGTGCTCCGAGATCTGCACCACGGTGGCCGTGCGGTCGGCGAAGACGGCGTCGACGAGGTCGTCGCGGCTCGGGAAGTGGTTGTAGAGGGTGCCGCTGCTCACCCCGGCCGTGCGGGCGATCTCGTCGAGGGGGACGTCGAGACCGCGGGCGGCGAACAGCTCTCTCGCGGCCGTCACCAGCAGGTCGCGGTTGCGCTGCGCGTCTCTGCGCAGCGGTCTGGCGGAGGTCGGCATGTGGACCATCGTAGGCGAAGTTGAGAACACTCCCAACTTGTGCGTATGCTTCCAGCGCAGAACTTGGGACAACAGTCAACTTAGCTGAATGCATTAAGGAGCCGTCATGTCCAGAACTCTCGCCATCTTCGGCGCCGGCCCGGTCATGGGCCTGTCACTCGCCCGCCGCTTCGGGCGCGAGGGCTTCCGGATCGCGCTCGTCGCCCGGACCAGGGCGAACCTCGACCGCCTCGTCGCCGAGCTCGCCCGCGACGGCATCGAGGCGGCCGGATTCACCGCCGACGTCTACGAGCCCGACCAGCTCGCCGGCGCGGTCGCGGCCATCAAGGAGGCGTACGGGCGGATCGACGTCGCCGAGTTCGGTCCGGGCGGCGGGAACATGGGGGAGGGGATCGCGGCGACGCTCGACGTCGACGTCGAGAACGCGCGGATGATCCTCAACCGGTTCGTCCTCTCGGCGGTCGCCCTGGTGCGGCAGGTCCTGCCCGACATGGTCGAGCGGGGCGACGGCGCGATCCTGTTCACGGCGGGGCAGTCGGGGATCTACCCGACGCCGTTCCTCGGCAACGCCGGCATGGCGCAGGCGGCGCTGCGCAACTACTTCCACACGCTCAACGCCGAGCTCGGGGGCAAGGGCGTGTACGTGGGGGCGGTCAACGTGGGCGCGCTGATCGAGGGCAGCGTGCCGCACCAGGCGATCACCTCCTCCGCGGTGCCGCTCGATTTCGAGCCGGAGGTGATCCACCCGGACGTCTTCGCGGACGGCTTCTGGGAGCTGTACACGAAGCGGGACCGGGTGGAGGCGCTGGTGGGGAGCTTTGGTCAGTAAGCGGAAGGGCGGGTCAGGACGACTGGACGGGTAGGCCGGCGGCCGTCCAGTCCTCGATGCCCTCGCGGTACTTGCGCACGTCGGTGTAGCCCAGCGCGGTGAGCCGGTCGGCGACCTGGCCGCTGTTCGGGCACGCCGGGTTGGAGCAGTACGTGATGATCGCGGCGTTCTTGTCGGGCAGCAGCGCGGATGCCTGGGCGTCCACGTCGGCCGGGGCCAGGGGGACGGCGCCGGGGAGATGCTGCTTGGCGTGGTACGCGCCGCCGAGCGCGTCGACCACGGTCACGGTGCCCGCCTCGATGGCGGCCGCGAGGTCGTCTCGGGTGATGAGAGCGGTCATGTCATTGCCTCCGGAATAAGTCGGACTGCGGTCCGGTTACGTGTGAAGACGTTACCGGACCGCAGTCCGATTATGCAATCGGGGGCGTGGGCCTCCTCGTTACTTGCCGAATCCGGCGGTCAGGCCGGCCAGCAGCTGCCGGCGGCCCACCACGTACAGGATGAGGATGGGCACCGAGGTCAGGACGACGGAGGCGAGCACCGCGGGCACGTTGATGCTGTACTGGCCCTGGAAGGTCCACAGCGCCAGCGGCAGCGTGCGCTGCTCGGGGCTCTGGGTGAGGATCAGCGGCAGCAGGAACCCGTTCCAGATCGTCAGCGCGTTGTAGATGGTCACCGTCACCACGGCGGGCCTGGTCAGGGGGAGTGCCAGGTGCCAGAGCGTGCCGAGCTCGCTGGCGCCGTCGAGGCGCATCGACTCGAACAGCTCCTTGGGCACGTCCCTGATGAAGTTCGACAGGATCAGCACCGACAGCGGGATCGCGAACGCGATCGACGGCAGGATCAGCGCCATGGGCGTGTCGTAGAGGCCGAGCCTGATGATGATCAGGTAGATCGGGATGATCGTGGCCTGGTGGGGGATGGCCAGGCCCATGAGGAACGCCGAGTTGGTCCAGCGCAGGAACCGTCCCTTGCCGCTGCGGACGATCGCGTACGCCGCCATGAACGACACCGCGACGGCGGGCGCGACCGCGCCGACCGTCACGACGACGCTGTTGATGAAATATCGGATGAAGTCCGACTCGATGACCAGCCGGTAGTTGTCCAGCGTGGGCTCGGACGGCGGCAGGAGCGGGTTCTCGATGTAGTAGTTGCTCTGCGACTTGAAGCTGGTGATGACGATCCAGTAGATCGGCACGACCACGACCGCCAGCCAGAACCAGGCGACCGCGCCGCCCAGCCAGTTGGGGCGGCGGGTCACTCTTTTGGGACCGGGAGCGGTGTGCCGCGCCGCCGCCTGCGAGGTGTTCTTCGCGAGGGTCGTCGTCATGTCAGGCACCTTCCAGCTGGCTGTGGCTCGCGTCCCGGCCGCCGAGGCGGCGCAGCAGCAGCGCCAGCGCCAGGCCCACCAGGACCAGGATGACGGCGATCGCGCTGGCCGGACCCATCAGGTTGGCCTGGAAGCCCCTCTTGTACATCTCCAGGGCGAGCACCCGGGTGGCGTCCCCCGGGCCGCCGGCGGTGAGCACGAAGATGAGGTCGAAGAAGACCAGCGAGCCCACGACCATCAGCGTCGAGGACGTGATGATCGTGTACTTGAGCTGGGGCAGGGTGATGCTGAAGAACATGCGGACCCGGCCGGCGCCGTCGATCTCGGCGGCCTCGTACATCGAGCGCGGGATCTGGCGCACGCCACCCTGGTAGATCAGCGAGTGGAACGGGATGAACTGCCACGACACCACGAAGATCACGACGCTGAAGGCGAGGACGGGTTCGCCCAGCCAGTCCTGCACGAGGATCGGGATCCCCAGCCCGGCGCCGAGCCCGAAGTTCGGGTCGAGCAGCGCCTTGTAGGTGATCGCGATGGCGGCGGAGCTGAGCAGCAGCGGGATGAAGTAGATCACCGAGAGCACAGCGCGGTAGCGCTGGAAGCCGGCCAGGAACGTGCCGAGCAGGATGCTCGCCGGCGTCTGCACCACCCACGACATCGCGATGACCAGGAACGTCACCCACAGCGCGTGCGGCAGGCCGGGATCGGAGAGCACGGCGCGCCAGCTGTCGAAGCCCGCCGGACGGATCTCGCCGAGCCCGTCCCAGGCGGTGAAGCTGAGCACGAAGACCCCGATGAGCGGGATGACGCCGAAGCCGACGAAGAACAGCAGGGCCGGCACGGCCAGCCAGGCCAGGCCGCGCCCCTGGCCGCCGGGCACGGCGGCCAGGGGCGCGTTTCCCCTGGCGGAGATCGGGGGGACCGTCACTTGCCTATGACCTCGTTGAGGCTCGTGGCGAACTGCTGGGGCGAGATCGACAGCTGGAACAGCTTGGAGATGTTGTCCAGCAGGACCTCGGCCGCGGTCGGGCTGAGCGCCTGGTCCCAGGACTGCTGGAAGGACTTGGCCTTGCTGGCGACGTCGTAGACGAACCGCTGCCACGTCCCGTCGAGGTCGGTGCCGAACTGCGTGTCGGCGCCCTTGACGATCGGCACGAAGCCGTTGCTGACCCAGTCCTTGTTCTGCGCGTCGGAGTTCATCTCGGTGGCGAAGAACTTCTTGACGATCTCCTTCTCCGCGGCCGAAGCCTTGGAGGAGATCGACATGTACTGGGCCGGGTTGCCCACGGTGTCGCTGGGGTCGCCCTTGCCGCCGTCGACCGGCGGGAAGTTCATGTACCCGAGGTTGCCGCCCTTGACGAAGTCGCCGCCGGTGTCCCGCATGTTGCCGTACGTCCAGCCGCCGTGCAGCATCATCGCGGCCTTGCCGGTGTACAGCAGCGCCTGGTCGGCGTTGGAGTCGGCGGTGATCGAGGAGAAGCCCTTGATGAAGCCGTTCGCCTTGATGAGGTCCTGCATCTTGGTCAGGGCGTCGATGGCGGCCGGGTTGTTCCAGGCGTCCTTCTCGCCGTCGAAGACGGCCTGGAAGACCTCGGGGCCGCCGATGCGGTCGAAGAGGAACTCCAGCCACATCATGTTCGTCCAGCGCGACTGGCCGCCGAGGGAGAACGGCGCGACGCCCGCGGCGTTGAACTTCTTGACCAGGTCCATGATGTCGCCCCAGCTCTGCGGGGGCTGCGCGCCGACCTTCTCGAAGACCTTCTTGTTGTAGAACAGGACGATCGGCGTCACGGCCTCGACCGGCACCGCGTAGATCTTGCCGTCGACCGTGGCCGCGCCGAAGGAGGACGGGAACAGCTTGTCCTTGAGTGCCGCGTTCTGGTCGAACCACGATGTGAGGTCGTCGACCTGGCCCGCCTGCACGTAGCTCTTCAGGCCGCCGCCGCCCCAGCCCCAGATGATCGTGGGGGCCTCGCCGGCGCCGATCGCCGTCTTGATCTTGGTCTTGAACGCGTCGTTCTGGAACATCGTGGTCGCGAGCTGGCCGCTCGGGTTGGCCTTGTTGAAGCGCTCGACGGCTCGGGTGCGGACACCTTCCTGCGGTTGTCCGGTGAGATACCAGTAGGTGGCCTTGCCGGCACCGCCGCCTGTGCTCGTGCTGCCACCGCCGCCACCGGCGCCGGCCTGGGTCGGCCCGGAGCCTCCGCAAGCGGTCAGCGCGGCTCCGAGGGGAAGGCCCATGGAGAGGCTGAGGAAGGTGCGGCGAGAAGTTGACCTGTTCTCCACGCTGATCTCCGTACTTGAACGCCGGGGGGTTGGCCGCGCGGCTCGTTGATCGTCGGATGGTGGTGGCGGGCGGCCGGGGACGCGGCGCCTGCCGATGCCGCTCGTCACGTCTCCTTTGAGTGAGCTCGTCGAAACATTTGCGACATACCGCGTGGTCCGTCAATTTAGGTTTCGACCATGGGCCTGTCAAGACCGTCGTATCCGGGAATCTGCCCATCCGAGCAGCGCGTGTGTAAAGTACTCAGGCGCGGCGTTCATCTGGTCGTCTGTAATCGGGGACGCTTGCTCGTAGGCCACTCGACGACATCGAAACATTTCGAAATACTCACGGCGGGAATCGGCTTTAAGGAGAGCAGATGACGGCTCTGGATCGGACCCCCGCGATGGACGGCGTGCTCCGCCCGTGGCAGGACCCGGCGCTTCCCGTGGCCGACCGAGTCGAGGCCCTCCTTGCGGAGCTGACCCTCGAGGAGAAGGTCGGCCAGCTCGGCAGCCGGTGGATCGGCAACGACATGCAGCACGAGCCGGCACAGGACGCCGAGACGCTGAACGTCGCGCCGATGCAGGACGTGTTCGCGGCCTCCGGCACGGTCCCCCTCGACGAGGCGATCACGCACGGGCTCGGCCACCTGACCCGGGTGCACGGCAGCGCCCCCGTGACCGCGCGGGAGGGCGCCGCCGAGGTGGTCAGGCTGCAGCGGGCCGTCGTCGAGCGCTCCCGGCTCGGGATCCCGGCCATCGTCCACGAGGAGTGCCTGACCGGGTTCACCACGTTCGGGGCGACCGTCTACCCGGCGGCCATCGCGTGGGGGGCGACGTTCGACCCCGAGCTGGTGGAGCGGATGGCGGCCGCGATCGGCCGGGACATGCGGGCCGTGGGCGTGCACCAGGGCCTGTCGCCGGTGCTGGACGTGGTGCGCGACTACCGCTGGGGCCGGGTCGAGGAGACGATGGGCGAGGACCCGTACCTCGTCGCGATGCTCGGCGCCGCCTACGTGCGCGGACTGGAGAACGCCGGGATCATCGCCACCCTCAAGCACTTCGCCGGATACTCCGCCTCCCGGGCGGCCCGCAACCACGGGCCCGTGCCGATGGGCCGGCGTGAGCTGATGGACATGATCCTGCCGACGTTCGAGACCGCCATCGCGCTGGGCGGCGCGCGGTCGGTGATGAACTCCTACTCCGACGTGGACGGCGTGCCGGCCGGGGCGGACCCCTGGCTGCTGACCGAGGTGCTGCGCGAGGAGTGGGGCTTCACCGGGACGGTCGTGTCGGACTACTGGTCGATCCCGTTCCTGGCGAGCATGCACCGCGTCGCCGCCGACACCGGCGAGGCGGGCGTGCAGGCCCTCACCGCGGGCATCGACGTCGAGCTGCCCGACACGCTCGGCTTCGGCCCGCACCTGGTCGAGCGCGTGCTCGGCGGCGAGCTCCCCGAGTCGCTGATCGACCGGGCGGTGCGCCGCCTGCTCACCCAGAAGGTGCAGCTCGGGCTGCTCGACCCGGACTGGACGCCCGAGACGTCCGTGTCCGGCGCCGACGGCGTGGACCTCGACTCGCCGGGCAACCGGGCGCTGGCCCGCGAGCTGGCCGAGCGGTCGGTCATCCTGCTCGACGCCGGCGACGCGCTGCCGCTGCGTCCCGGGCTGCGCCGGATCGCGGTCGTGGGGCCGTGCGCCGACGACCCGCGGACGTTCATGGGCTGCTACGCCTTCCCCAACCACGTGCTGCCCCGCCATCCCGGGCTCGGGCTCGGCATCGAGGCGCCCAGCCTGCTCGACGGGCTGCGGGCCGAGCTGCCGGAGGCCGAGATCGTCCACGAGCGGGGCTGCGAGGTGCAGGGCGAAGACCGCTCCGGGTTCGCCGCCGCGCTCGAAGCGGCGCGCGGGGCGGACCTGTGTGTGGTGGCCGTGGGCGACCTCGCCGGGCTGTTCGGCCTCGGGACCTCCGGGGAGGGCTGCGACGCCGACGACCTGCGCCTGCCCGGGGTGCAGGAGGAACTGGTGGCCGAGCTGGCCGCGACGGGCACGCCGGTCGTCGCCGTCGTCGTCTCCGGCCGCCCGTACGCGCTGGGCCGGGTGCACGCGGGCGCGGCGGCGCTCGTCCAGGCCTTCATGCCCGGCGAGGAGGGCGGCGCGGCCATCGCCGGCGTGCTGTCCGGCCGGGTCCAGCCGTCGGGCAGGCTCCCGGTGCAGATCCCGCGCGGGCACGGCGGGCAGCCGGGCACGTACCTGCAGCCGCCGCTGGGCGCCGACAGCCAGGGCATCAGCAACCTCGATCCCACCCCGCTCTTCCCGTTCGGGTACGGCACCTCCTACACCGGCTTCGAGGTCGGCGACCTGCGGATCAGCGACGCCGAGGTGGCCACCGACGGCGAGTTCGGGGTGGCGGTCAGCGTGCGCAACACCGGGGGCCGGGCCGGCGAGGAGGTCGTCCAGCTCTACCTGCACGACGTCATCGCCCAGGTCACCCGGCCGGTCCGGCAGCTGACCGGGTTCGCCCGGGTCCGGCTGGAACCCGGGGCGAGCGCCCGCGTGAGCTTCCGGGTGCACGCCGACCGGACGGCCTTCACCGGCCGCGATCTGAGGCGCATCGTGGAGCCAGGGGACATCGAGGTGCTCGTCGGCACGTCGGCGGCCGACCTGCCGTGCCGGGGCACAGTACGGCTGACCGGTCCGGCCCGGGTCGTCGGCCACGACCGGCGCCTGGACACGCCCGTGTCGGTCGAGCCGGAAGGGGGAAACGATGCCGTCCAGTTCTAGACGCGCCACGCTGGCCACGGTCGCGGCCTCGGCGGGCGTGTCGGTGGCGACCGTCTCCAAGGTGCTCAACGGCCGCAGCGACGTGGCGCCGACCACCCGCTCCTTGGTGCAGTCGCTGCTGCGGGAGCACGACTACATCGCGCCGTCGCCGCGCCGGGCCCCGGCCGGTGACGGGGCCGTCGCGACGGACACCGTCGAGGTGCAGTTCGACGGGGACTTCAGCACCTACTCCACGGAGATCATCCAGGGCGTGGTCGCGGCCGGGGCCGAGCTCGGCGTCGGGGTCGTCGTCAGCGTCAGGAAGAAGATCGACCACCCCGCCGCATGGGCCCGCGACCTGGCCGCCGCCGGGCGCCGGGCGCTGATCTGCGTCACGTGCGACCAGCTGACCACCAGGCAGCTGGCCGCGCTGTCCCGCGCGCAGCTGCCGCTGGTCGTGATCGACCCGCTCCACCTGCCGTACGCCGGCGTGACCAGCGTCGGCTCCACCAACTTCGCCGGCGGGCTGGCCGCCACCCAGCACCTGCTGTCCCTCGGCCACCGGCGCATCGCCTACATCGGCGGCCCGGCCACCGCCGCCTGCAACCAGGCCCGCCTGCACGGCTACCGCGCGGCCATGGAGGCCGAAGGGGTGCCGGTGCCGCCCCCGTACATACGCTCCGGGCACTTCCGCTACGCCGACGGGCTGGAGTACGGCGCGGCCGTGCTCGACCTGCCGGAGCCGCCGACGGCGATCTTCGCCGGCTGCGACGAGAGCGCGCTGGGCGTCATGGAGGCCGCCAGGGCGCGGGGCCTGCGCATCCCGCAGGATCTGAGCATCGTGGGGTTCGACGACACCCAGATGGCCCGGATGGCCTCCCCGCCGCTGACCACCGTCCGCCAGCCGCTGCGCGAGATGGGCGGGGTGGCGGTGCGAACGGCACTGCGGCTGGCGGCCGGCGAGAAGATCGACTCCCACCACGTCGAGCTGGCCACCGAACTGATCGTCCGCGCCTCCACAGCGAAGCGCGCCTGACCGGTTTTCGGGATTTTGTCAGGCGCCTTGCATATATTCCGTAAGGCGCCTTACCATTCCTCGGGTGATCAACGAATCCGTCCCCCAGCCGCCCTCCTACGCCGAACTGCACGCCCGTTACGGCACCCCGCTCGGCGTCGAGGAGGCCCGCGCCCGCTGGGGGACCATCGTCAAGGCCGCCAGGAACGGCGAGACCATCCTGATCACCCGCGAACGCTGGGAGTGGGCCGCGCTCGTCCCGCTCTCCAAGGTGTCGGGGATCCTGAGCGGGCTCCCGCTCGTGCCGCTCTCGACGGCCCGGGCCAAGCTCGGCGACCTCGTACGGCAGGTCACCCAGCCGTACGACGAGAGCCCCGCGCTGCTGGGCCGCCACCGCACCCCGGTGGCCGCCCTGATCTCGGCCCGCGACCTGATCAACCGGGCCGCGCCCCCGTCCAGGACGGGCGCCGAGGCCATGCTGCTCGACGGGCACGCCATCACCCTCACCTGCGACCTGGACGCCCCGACCGGCCCGGTCTTCTCCGCCGTGGCCGTCGACCGCGAGGGCGGGGTCGTGGGGGCGGGCTCCGGCGCCGACCTTCGCGAGGCCCTGCGCGCCCTCACCCCGACCCGGGACTGACCGGCCACCGGCCTTCAGGACGTCCGGATCGCCGACCGGCCCCACGCCGGTCGTTGTTACGATCCTCCTCATGCGCAGCGCGGAGGCCGCAGTCGACGGAGAGGACGTGCGCCGGGTCGTGGCCCTGGCTATCGACGCCCTGAGGGACGCCGATGCCGATGCCTGGGAGGCCAAGGCGGGAACGCTCGAGTGGACGTGCTGGGAGACGCTCGAGCATCTGGCCGACGACCTGTTCACCTACGCGGCGAGATTCGGGCTCGCGAAGCCGCCGACGTCCGCGCTGTTGCCGTTCCGGACGAGCAGCGACCGAAACGGTGGCCCGGCGAACGTCATCTTCGTCGACCGGGCCGGGGGCGCCGAGGGCCTGCTGACCGTTGTGGAGGCGTGCGGAGGCCTGCTCACGTCCGTCCTGCGCACCGCCCCCTCGGACACCGTCGCCTACCACGTCTTCGGGCCCTCGGACCCGGAGGGCTTTGCCGCCATGGCCGTCGTCGAGGTCCTCGTGCACACGCATGACATCACTCAAGGGCTGAATCTGGAGTGGTCGCCGCCGGGGGAGCTGTGCGAACGGGTCCTGAAGAGGCTCTTTCCCCACCACGCCGCCGTTGACGGTGACGCCTGGGAGATCCTGCTGTGGGCGACCGGGCGTACCGCTCTTTCCGATCGCCCACGGCTCACCGAGTGGCGCTGGTACGGCACGCGGGGCGCGAGCTGAGCGCGGGCTGGCCGGCCCCCTACCCGGTCGGCGCCACGGTCCTCGTGGTGACCGTGCCCGAAGCCGAGCGCTTCCCGCTGCGCCCGAAGGCCGAGCCTCCAACGGGGCTCAGGGGTTGTGGAAGGTGACCTCCGGGGCGGTCGGTGACGGGCCGTCGAGCAGCGGCTGCTTGCGGCCCTTCAGGTGCTGGTCGAAGAAGGCGCAGACATAGGCACGGGTGATCTCCAGCGAGCGCCGCGGCGAGAGGGCGTCGGGGCCCGACATTCCGGCCGCCTGCGAGCTCGCGGGGGTCACCGGGCGGGAACGCGAGGTGCTGACCCTGGTCGGGCGCGGGCTGTCCAACGCCGAGATCGCGGCCGAGCTGCACATCAGCCCGGGCACGGCCAAGGCGCACGTGGCCAGCCTGTTCACCAAGCTCGCCGCCCGCGACCGGATCCAGCTGGTCATCACGGCCTACGACGCGGGCCTGGTATCGCCGTCCCGCTGATCGGCTCGGCCCGCCTCGTGGCTCAAGGACGGTGCCGCCCGTGCCCCGGAGATCCGGGGGCGCGGGCGGCACCGGTGCGGGGTCAGCCGCTGTACGGGGCGAGCGTGATCTTGTCGATCACGGGGGCGTACTGCGCGCGCAGGAGCACCCCGGGGAAGGTCTCCGACGCGTACGTGGTGCCGTCGAAGTTCGGCAGCTCCTCGGCGGAGAAGCGCACCGTGTTCTCGCCCTTCTTCAACCGCACCGGGACGGTGAGCTCCCAGAAGTTGTTCTCGTGGAAGGTGTGGGGGAACAGGACGCGCTGCGCGGCGGCGCCGTTCACCGAGATGTCGGCGTGCCTGGCCAGCGGGTCCGGGTTGTAGTGCGTGGCGGCCGACTGCTCCGGGTTGGAGTAGCGCACGCGCATGGCGTACGTGCCCGCGGCCGCCGCCCGCACGTCGAAGGTGAGCGTGTTGGCGTTGCCGGGCGTGCCGCCGACCCCGGTGACCGCGCTCCCACCGCTGGCCAGCGAGAGCGGCGACGCCTTCGCCGTCCCTGCGAGGCGGGCGGACTCCGCCTCGTACACGGTGGCCGGCAGCGCGCCGGCGGCGGGCCGCACGTCGAGCCGGTCGATGAGCGACGTGCCGGACCTGCCGGTGACCGTGACCTTGTTGACGCCGCCGGACAGCGACACCGCCGCGGCCGAGTCGCCGCGCCGGGCGCGGTCCAGCACCTGCACGCCGTTGACCGTCACCGACGCCTTGCCGGAGCCGAGCAGCTTGAGGTCCAGGGTGGCCGGGGCGTCCTGGGCGGAGTACACCCAGAAGGTGGCCGACTGGTCGCGCCGGGCCGTGACGACGCCGGAGCCCGAGAGCCCGGCGCCGTGCGCGGAGTAGGACGGGCGGGCGCCGCGCAGGTCGGCCAGCTCGGCCTCGTAGATCGAGGTCGCCGCCTCCGGGTTGGGCAGCGAGAGCCTGATCCGGTCGACGATCGCGTCGCCCTTGGTGGCCTTGGCTCCGTCGAGGCTGCGTGCGGCCAGGGAGAGCACGTGCTTGCCCGCCGTGAGCTCCACGGTGGTGTCGGCGTGGTCCCACACCACCCACTTGTATCCCAGCGGCAGGAACAGCTCCTGCTCGGCGCCCCCGTCCACGCGGACGAAGACGTTGGTCGGCCCCTGCTCGCGCACCCGGTCGAAGGTGTTCAGCGAGTTGGCGAACACGCTGAGGTCGTAGCGGCCGGCCCGCGGGACCTCGACGGTGAAGTCGAGCACGCCGTCCGAGCCGGTACGCAGCCCGCCCACGTCGTAACGGCCGGAGGTGTAGAACTTCGACACGTCCGACGGGGAGCCCTCGGGGCCGTTGCGGCTGTAGCCGCCGCCGGTGTACTTCGCGTCCTCGGCCTCGTACGAGCCCTCCCACAGCTTGGGCGCGGCCGCCGTCGCGGTGCCCGAGCCCGCGGGGGTGAGGACGATCTCGTACGCCGACGACTCCTTGAGCCTCGGCAGGTCACCGGCGCCGAAGTCGAAGACCACGGTGCCGTCCTTGACGGCGACGTCGCGCTCGGCGATGATCTCCGGCTGCGCCGAGTCGCCGACCTGGCCGGTCCACGGGATCTCCCGCACCCAGGCGTGCACGCCGCGGCCGAAGACCCCGGCGGGGACGTTCTCGAAGCGGACGTGCCCGGCGCTGTCGGCGCCGCCGAAGATCGCGCGGGCCTGCTTCTTGCCGGGGTCGAGCGTGGCGACGCCCTGCAGGGTGTAGTTCTGCCCCGGGTACGGCGGCGTGACCCGCACGGTGTGGCCGCTCATGCCGCCGTAGGCGTTGAACAGCCACCACTGGCCGTTGCCCCGGTTGGCCTGCACGGCGGAGTCGCTGAGGTTGCCGTCGATGTTCCAGTACGCGATGTCGGCGTCGACCTTCGACTCCTCGATGGCCGACACCCACTGGATCATCTGGCCGGGCACCGAGGTGTGGTAGTTGAAGGCGTACTCGTTGACGTTGATGGGCAGCCGCTTCCCGGCGTACTTAGTGCCGGTGAAGACCTCGGCCTCCATCTCGCGGTAGCGCTTGACGCTCGCCCTGACCTGCTCGGGGTGGCTGAGCTCGTGCCAGGTCATCACGTCGGGCACGGTGCCGGCCTCGACGACGTGCTCCAGATAGCCCTTGACCTGGGAGTACAGCACGCTGGTGTTGGGGCCGGCGATCCGGGCGGCCGGCATCCTGCCCTTGATGAGGGCGTGGACGTCGTCCCACGCCTTGAAGTAGTCGCGCGGGTCGCTGAGCCAGCTGACCCGGTTGTAGCTCCACTCGCCGGTGCCGAACATGTTGCCCTCGGGCTCGTTGAACGGCACGAAGACGACGTTGTCCTGATATTTCGGGTCGAGCTGGAGGACCTGGTCCACCTGCTTGGCGATCTTCTCCTTGTACAGGTCGAGCTTCTCCTGCGGCGTGCCGCCGGGCCACTGGTAGGGGAAGCCCCGGTGGATGTCGGTCATGTAGATGTACACGTCGCCGTCGGTGCTGTCGGCCAGCGGCTTGACGACCTCCAGGGCGTCGGCGCCGGGGTGCTGCGGGCCGTCCTGGGCCTTGGTCGAGACGGTGCGCAGGCGCATTCCCTCGATCAGGTTGTTGGTCGGCACCCCCGGCCCGTAGAGGCCGTAGAGCGTGCCGGACGCGCCGCCGTGGAAGGGGCCGGTGTCCTTGGCGAGGTCGATGACGAGCTGGCCCTCGCGGATGACGGTGACCTCGGCCGTGACGGGCCTGCCGCCGGCCGTGCCGGTCACGGTGAAGGTCCCGGCAGCCGCGTAGTCCTCGGGATCCACGGGCGACCAGGCGATGGGCAGCTCGCGGTCGTAGCCGTCACTGAAGGTGGCGCGGACGGCGGCCGGCAGGGCCGGCGCGGTGCCGATGGTCGTCCGGACGGAGAAGGCGCTCTGGGCGATGCCCGTCGGGGTCGGCGGCCGGCCGCCGGTGACGGCGGCCACCTGCTCCGCCGACAGCGCGGCGGCGTAGACGCGGAAGTCGTCGATCGCGCCGTCGAAGAGCGGGTCCTGATAGAACGAGCGGCCGATGAACCCGGCCGAGGTCGTGGCGGCGTCGATGAGCTGCGCGGCGCTGATGGTGGTGGCGGCCGAGGCCACGGCGGCGCCGTCGAGGTAGGTGGTGACGCGCTTGGCGGCGGTGTCGAGGGTGACCGTCAGCGTCTTCCAGGCGCCGGCCGGCAGCGGGGCGTAGCCCGTGACCTTGGCCTCGCCGCCGCCGCCCGAGGTGGTGACCGCCGTGCGCAGCACGCCGTCCCCGTTGTACGGCGTGCTGAACAGGTAGCGGCTGGTGTCCTTGCCGAGCGCGTAGATCCACTGCCAGGGAGCGGCGGTGCCGTCCCACTTCACCCGCGCCGACACCGTCAGGTCGGTCCTGCCCTTGATCGCGTCCAGCGGCAGCCGCACGTAGGCGCCGTCGGAGGTCGGCGCGCCGCCGGGCAGGCTCAGCGCGTGGCCACCGCCCGCGCCGTCGACCAGCGCGGCGGTGGAGCCGTTGACCAGCGTTCCGTTCAGGCCGTTGCCGGAGGAGTCGGTGATCGAGCCGGTGGCGAGGTCGTCGGAGTCGAAGGTGTAGACGAGCACGGGAGGGGGCGGATCCACGGTACGCGCATCCGCGACGCCCGTGGTTAAGGCGGCGACAAGGGCGGCCGGGAGCAGCCCGGCCCACATGGCCTTGGTGGTCATCACGATGTCCCTGGGAGGTGTGAGCGTTAACAAAATCTCAGGGAGGGTGATCGGTGAACGCAACTGAGGGTTTCGCGTAGGTTACGTAGCCGCGCCCCACACGTCAATGGGCATTTCAGGCATGTCACGATTCGATATCGCCGGCCGTCCTCACTCTTGACGCCCGCTCACCGGCGGCGCGACAGTCGAGCCACATCGTTGAACCGGTTCGCTGATTCCGGCGGCCCGCAGGTGGAGCCCGCTCCCGGCCATGACCGGCCGCGGGCCGATCGATCCTGCTGATCCCCAGGAAAAGGCACCGGCCGGTCGGCGATCCGAGGGTTTTCATGACGCAACTGTCGAACCGGTTCAACTACGTACAGGAGGTGAGAGTGGCGACGATCGGAGACGTGGCCCGGGAGGCCGGGGTGAGCCGCAGCACCGCGTCCTACGCGCTGTCGGGCAAGCGGCCCATCTCGGAGGAGGTCCGCCGCCGCGTGCTGGCGGCCGCCGAGGCACTCGACTACACGCCGAACGCGGGCGCCCGAGCGCTGGCCACATCCCAGACCAAGGTCCTCGGTCTGCTCGCCCAGTTCCACGAAGACGAGTTCGCGCCCGCGATGATGCAGTACATCCTGGGCGTCACGAACACCGCCCGCGACCTGGGCTACGACACGCTGCTGGTCACCGAGGCCGACGGCGTGCGGGCGCTGCGGCGCATCACCGACTCGCGCATGGTGGACGGCGTCGTCCTGATGAACATCGCGCAGGTCGACCCCAGGCTGCCCATCCTGCGGGCCGCGCCGCAGCCGGGCGCCCTGGTCGGCCTGCCGGGCGACTGCTCGGGGCTCGACGTGTTCGACCTCGACTTCGAGGAGGCCGGCCGGGCCATGGTGGAGCACCTCCACCGGCTCGGCCACCGCGAGCTCATCCTGATCTCGCAGCCCGAGCACGTCGTCGAGCGCGGCGGCGCGTACGTGTGGCGCCTGCGCGACGCCGCACTCGAACGGGCCCGCCAGCTCGGCGTCACCCTGCACGCCGTGTACGGCGAGTCCCGCCAGCCCGCGGTCGGCCGCCTGCTCAACGCCCTGCTCGACACCTACCCTTCGGCCACCGGCCTGCTGCTCAACAACGAGGCGGCCACCGCGGCCCTGCCCTCCGTCGCCCACCAGCGGGGCCTGCGGGTGCCCGAGGACCTCTCGGTCATCGGGCGCTACTCCGCCGAGTTCGCCGCGACCTTCTCCCTGCCCTATTCGTTCATCGAGAGCGCGCCCGACCGGCTCGGCGCCATGGCGGTACGCCAGCTCGTGCGCCGCGTGGAGTCACCGGCGGCCCGCGACGAGCCGTTCGTCGTGCGCTTCATCTCTCCCGAACTGGTCTCGCGCGGAAGCACCGCGTCCCCGACCGCCCGCTAGCTCGCGGGCCCGATCCACACACCTTCCGGCCGCGCTCGGCTGTGAGCGCTAACATTGGAGGCCTCGATGAACCGCACGTCGGTTTCCGCGAAGGCGGCGGTCTTCGGAACCGCTCTTCTGGCCCTGTCCGCCTGCGCGTCCGCTCCCCAGGGCGGCGGCTCCACCACCACTTCCGCCTCCGCGGGCGGCGCCGGCTCCTACACCTGGTGGGACCCGTACCCGCAGCACGACGCGTCCTCCGCCTGGGCGAAGCGGGTGGACACCTGTGGCAAGCAGGCCGGCGTCACCATCCAGCGCACCGCCTACGACACCACCGCGCTGACCAACCAGGCGCTGCTCGCAGGTCAGGAGGGCAACGCGCCGGACGTCATCCTCCTCGACAACCCCGCCGTCTCGACGCTCGCGGACGCCGGGATGCTCACCACGATGGCCGACTTCGGCCTGGACACGGCCCGGTTCGACAAGAACCTCATCGCCGCCGGCGAGCTGGACGGCAAGACGTACGGCATCCCCATCGGCGCGAACACCCTCGCCCTCTACTACAACAAGAAGATCCTCGACGCGGCCGGCGTCGACCCCGGCTCGATCAAGGACTGGGCCACGCTCAACGCGGCGCTGAAGAAGGTCAAGGCCGCGGGCAAGAAGCCGATCACGTTCTCGGCCATCGGCACGGAGGAGGGCTCGTTCCAGTTCCTGCCGTGGTTCTGGGGCTCCGGCGCGCAGCTGACCCAGCTCGACTCGCCCCAGGCCGTCGCGGCGCTCGACCTGTGGACCAAGTGGGTCAAGGACGGCACCGCCCCCAACTCCGTCATCAGCAACTCCCAGAACACCACCTGGGAGCAGTTCCTGACCGGGGAGTTCGCGTTCGCCGAGAACGGCACCTGGCAGATCGACAGCGCCAAGAAGGCGGGCTTCCCCACCGGCATCGTGCAGATCCCCGGCATGGACGGGGGCACCGCCCCCACGCCCACGGGCGGCGAGTTCATCACGGTCCCGGTGCAGAAGGACACCAAGCGCTACGCCGCCACCAAGAAGATCCTCGAGTGCATGACGACGCCCGAGGGCCTGGTGGAGACCGGTACGACGTTCGCGTACTACATCCCCTCCACCGCCGAGGGCCAGCAGGCCATCCTCGCCAAGGAGCCGAGCCTGAAGCCGTGGGTCGACGCCGTGAAGTCGGCCAAGGGCCGGACCAGCGACAACCTCGGCACCAAGTACCCGAAGATCTCCGAGGCGCTGTGGACCGGGGTGCAGAAGGCGCTGAGCGGCTCGGCCACCCCCGCCGACGCGCTCAAGCAGGCGCAGGCCCAGGCGAAGCAGGCCACCGGCGGCTGATCCGATGACCTCTCTCAGCAGCGGGGCGGTGACGGTGGGCAGGGCGGCGCACGCGGCTCCCCGGCGGGGGCGCTCGCGGCAGTGGACGGCCTACGCCTTCCTCGCGCCGCTCGTGATCTACCTGCTCGTCTTCTACGCCTATCCGCTCTACCGCAACATCGACCTCAGCGTGCACGACTACACGCCGCGGGCGTTCGTGCGGGGCGACCCGGAGTTCACCGGGCTGGACAACTACCGCGACATCCTGTCCGACGACACCTTCCTGCGGGCGCTGCGCAACACGGCCCTGTTCACGCTGGTGTCCATCGCGGCGCAGTACGCCCTCGGCCTGGCCCTCGCGGTCTTCTTCCACCGCAACTTCCGCCTGTCGGCGGTGCTGCGCGCGATGTTCCTGGTGCCGTGGCTGCTGCCGCTGATCGTCTCCGCCTCGACCTGGTCGTGGATGCTCAACAGCGACAACGGCATCGTGAACGCGGCGCTGGAGGCGTTCGGGATCGGCCAGATCAACTGGCTCACCTCTCCCGACACCTCGCTGCTGGCCGTCACGATCGCCAACATCTGGCTCGGCATCCCGTTCAACCTGGTGATCCTGTACGCCGGGCTGCAGAACATCTCCGCCGACCTGTACGAGGCCGCCGGCCTGGACGGGGCGAACGGGTGGCAGCGCTTCTGGCGCATCACCTTCCCGCTGCTGCGCCCGGTCTCGGCGATCACGCTGCTGCTCGGCCTGATCTACACGCTCAAGGTCGTCGACATCATCTGGATCATGACGAAGGGCGGCCCGGCGGACGCCTCGACGACGCTGGCCATCTGGTCGTACCGGGAGGCGTTCGGCACCGGCCAGCCCGACTTCTCGCCGGCGGCGGCCGTCGGCAACCTGCTCATCCTCATCGCCTTCGCCGCCGGGCTCCTGCACGTGCACCTGCAGCGCAAGGAGGAGCGCGCATGAAGACCTGGAAGACCGTGGCAGGCGTCGTCCTCGTCGGGGTGATGCTGTTCCCGGTCTACTGGATGTTCAACGTCTCGCTCACCAGGACGGGCGACATGCGGGCGGACCCGCCCCACTGGTTCCCCTGGAACCCCACGTTCGAGGGGTACGCGGCGGCGTTCGCCCAGCAGCTGCCGGCCCTGGCCACGAGCCTGTTCATCGGCCTCGGCACCGTCGCGCTCACGCTGCTCGTCGCCCTGCCCGCGGGCTACTCGCTGGCCAAGCTGCGCCCGCGCGGCGCGCGCGGGATCGACTTCCTGCTCCTCGTCGCGCAGATGATCCCGGCCGTCGTCATGGCCATGGGTTTCTACGCCATCTACATCAGGCTCGGGATGCTCAACACCGTACCCGGCCTGATCGTCGCCGACTCGACGCTGGCCGTGCCGTTCGGGGTGCTGCTCTTCCGGGCGTTCATGGCGAGCATCCCCGGAGAGCTCATGGCCGCCGCGCAGATCGACGGGGCGAGCACCTGGCGCACCTTCCGGTCGATCATCCTGCCGCTGAGCCGCAACTCGGTGATCACGGTCTCGCTCTTCGCGTTCCTGTGGGCGTGGTCGGACTTCATCTTCGCCTCGACCCTCAACCGCAACAGCGACGTGATCCCGATCACGCTCGGCATCTTCCGCTACATCGGCAACAACACCACGCAGTGGAACTCGATCATGGCCACCGCCGTGATCGCGTCCGTCCCCGCGGCCTTCCTGCTGGTCCTCGCGCAGCGCTACATCGCCGCCGGGGTCACCGCGGGCGCCGTGAAGGACTGATCAGCAATTCGTCGAAAGGTTCACCACATGACCAGCCCCGTGCTGCCGTCCCACGGCCGGGTACGCCCTCTCGGGCTCGCGCAGGTCTCCATCACCGGAGGGTTCTGGGGGAGCCGGCAGGCCGTGAACGCCGCGGCGACGCTCGCCCACTGCGAGTCGTGGATGGAGCGCCTCGGCTGGCTCGCCAACTTCGATCGGGTCGCCGACGGGACGACCGCGCCCGACCGGCCCGGCTGGTCCTTCTCCGACTCGGAGGTCTACAAGCTCCTGGAGGCCCTGGCCTGGGAGAGCGCCCGTACCGGCGACCAGGGCGCGGAGGCGGCGATCAAGCGCCTCACCGGGCGGATCGCCCGCGCCCAGGACCCGGACGGCTACCTCAACACCTGCTTCGGGCACGGCACGCAGCAGCCGCGCTACAGCGACCTGGAGATGGGCCACGAGCTCTACAACACCGGCCACCTCCTGCAGGCCGCGGTGGCCCGGCTGCGCACGCACGGCGAGGACGACCTCGTACGGGTCGCGCGGCGGGCCGCCGACCATGTGTGCCGCACGTTCGGCCCGGACGGCCGGGCCGGGATCTGCGGGCATCCGGAGATCGAGGTCGGCCTGGCCGAGTTCGGGCGGGCGCTGGGGCAGGAGCGCTACGTCGAGCAGGCGCGGATCTTCCTCGACCGCCGCGGGCACGGCACGCTCAGGGACATCCCCCTGGGACGCGCCTACTTCCAGGACGACATCCCGATCCGGGAGGCCGACGTGTGGCGCGGCCACGCGGTCCGCGCGCTCTACCTCACCGCCGCCGCCGTGGACGTCGCCGTCGAGCGCGGCGACGACGAGCTGCTGGGTGCCGTGGAGCGGCAATGGGAGCGCTCGGTCGCGCGCCGCACGTACATCACGGGCGGCATGGGCTCACGCCACCAGGACGAGGGCTTCGGCGAGGACTGGGAGCTGCCGCCGGACCGGGCGTACTGCGAGACGTGCGCCGGCGTCGCCTCGATCATGGTCTCCTGGCGCCTGCACCTCGCCACCGGCGACGTCCGCTACACCGACCTGATCGAGCGCACGCTCTACAACGTCGTCGCGACCTCCCCGAGCTCCGACGGAACGGCGTTCTTCTACGCCAACCCCCTCCACCAGCGGACCCCGGGCCGGCCGGCGGACCCGGACGAGGTGAGCCCGCGCGCCGAGGCCGGCGTCAGGGCCGCCTGGTTCGACGTGTCCTGCTGCCCCACCAACGTCGCCCGCACCCTGGCCGGCCTCCAGGGCTACCTCGCCACCACCGACGACGACGGCCTGCAGCTCCACCAGTACGCCCCCTCGACCATCCGCGCCGAGCTGCCGGACGGGCGGGAGATCGCGGTGGAGGTCGAGACCGCCTACCCCGACAGCGGAACCGTCCGCGTCCGGATCCTGGACGACGGGCTCTGGACGCTCGCGCTGCGGGTCCCCGCCTGGGCCGCCGGGGCCACGCTCGTCGCGGACGGGCGGGCGCGGCCGGTGGAGCCCGGCATGGCCACGGTGCGGCGCGCGTTCCGGGCGGGCGAGGTGATCACGCTCGAACTGCCGATGGAGCCCCGTTTCACCTGGCCGGACCCCCGCATCGACGCCGTACGCGGCTGCGTCGCCGTCGAGCGCGGCCCGGAGGTCCTGTGCGCCGAGTCCCACGACCTCCCGCATCCCGGCGGGCTCGACGCCCTGGCGATCGACCCCCGATCCGTCCCCCGGGCCGAGCCCGGCGGAGTGCTGGTCCGCGGCCGCCTGGCCGCGCCCCCCGACCGGCCGTGGGCCTACTCCGGCGCCGCGGCTGCCTCCGCGGCGGACGTCGAGTGGTTCGACGTGCCGCTGCGGCCGTACCACTCGTGGGCCCGTCGCGGCCCGTCGAGCATGCGTGTCTGGTTGCCCATCGAAGGAGAGTGACACGATGTCCCGATTCCGAGTGCTCGCCTTAGCCCTGGTCACCACGGCCACTGCCCTGGTGACCGCCTCACCCCCGGCCGCGGCCGCCGGCGCGACGCTGACCGTCAACGTCGCGCAGCCGTTCCGGCCGGTCACCCACGTCGCCTCCGGCGGCCTGTACGGCCTGGCCGAGAACTCCCGGCCGGCCGACTCCACCCTCCTCCCGATCAAGGTCAACTCCCTGACCCAGCCCGCGCCCGGCGTCGGCCAGCGCCCCAACGGCCAGCCGCCCGGCGGCGACTCCCTGCTGGTGGCCCCGCAGGCCACCCGGGTCGGCGCGGGCGAGTTCATCCGGATGCCCGACATCTATCCCGACTTCCCGTACAGGTGGGTGAGCTGGGACGACTGGCTGGCCAAGGTCAACACCATGGTCAACGCCCGGCTGTCGGCCACCACGGTCACGAACGTCATCGGCTGGGAGCTCTGGAACGAGCCCGACTACACCTGGAACACCGCCGCGGCGGGCAACTTCAACGACGCCTGGGTGCGTACGTACCGGGCGGTGCGCGCGCTCGACACGCTCACGCCGATCGTCGGCCCCAGCACCGCCACCTACAACCGCTCCTGGATGCAGTCGTTCCTCACCAACGCCAAGAACACCGGCACCCTGCCCGACATCATCTGCTGGCACGAGCTGCAGAACCCCACCAGGATCGCCTCCGACATCGCCGACTACCGCAACCTGGAGTCCTCGCTCGGCATCAGCCCGCGCCGCATCTCCATCAACGAGTACGCCGCCACCAGTGAGGTCGACGTGCCCGGCCGGATCGCCGGCTACGTCGCCAAGCTGGAGCGGGGCGGCGTGGAGTCCGCGCACCGGGCCTTCTGGTACGAGTACGGCACCATGAACGGCCTGGTCGTCAACAACAATCAGCCCACCGGCACCTGGTGGCTGTACAAGTGGTACGGCGACATGGCCGGGAACATGGTCACGACCACGACGACCACGACGACGGGCCTGGACGGGTTCGCCTCCTACGACGGCACCCGCAAGATCGTCAACGTGGTGTTCGGCAACGAGGCCGGCACCAACACCGTCAACCTCACTGGCCTCGGCGCGCTCGGCTCCAGCGTCCGCGTCACGCTGACCTCCACCCCGTCCAGCGGCCGCTTCACCGCGGTCACCGCCCCCACGGTGATCTCCACGACGACCCGGACGGTCAGCGGCGGCCAGCTCAGCGTGTCCGTGCCCAACATGGTGGCCACCAGCGCCTACCAGATCGTCGTCGAGCCGATCAGCGGGGTGCCCTCCTACCAGCAGCGCTACGAGGCAGAGAACGCCTCCGTCTTCCGAGCCCAGCGGCTGAGCGCCTCCAGCGCGTCCGGCGGCGGCTACGTGGGCCGGATCGACAACTCGGGCACGCCGCGTACCGACAGCTACGTCGACTTCGTGGTGAACGTGCCCGCGGCGCGCTCGTACACGATGACCATCGGCTACGCCAACGGCACCGGCGCCACCGCGACCCAGGGCCTGGCCTACAACGGCGGCGCCTGGAGCACGGTCAGCTACCCGCCCACGTCGGCGTGGGGCGAGTTCGGCGCCACCGTCAGCACCACTGTCACCCTCCGGGCCGGGTACAACGTGATCCGCCTGGCCAAGGGCTCGCCGTTCTTCGCGGGCGGCACCGGATACGCCGAACTCGACTACATCCAGCTCACCTGACCCGCGCGGCGGTCCGGCGCAGCCCCGCCGGACCGCCCGTACGTCAGGGTTTGCGTCCCACGCCGCAGACCGCGTTGATCGTCGCGGGCTGCGGCGGCGCGCCCGCCGGGGGTCGCCAGAGCGGCGTGGAGACCACGCCCGGATCCACGAGTTCGAGCCCTTCGAAGTGCACGGCGAGGCGCTCGGGGCTGCGCAGCGTGTAGGGGAAGGCGGCCCGCTCGTTGTACGAGCTCACCGCCGCCACCAGCGAGGGGTTGACGTCGGCGCCGTCGGACAGTGCCAGGTGGCTGCCGGGCGGCAGCGCCGCGACGTACCGGCGGACGAGGCCAGCGGCGAGCTCGTCGTCGGGGATCTGACCGGCGATGCTGAGCATCATCAGGCCGATCGGCCGGGAGAAGTCCAAGGTCTCGGCCGCCGCCGCGAGGATGGTGTCGGGGTCGCGCACGTCGGCGTCGACGTAGGCGGTCCTGCCCTCGGGGGTGCCGGCGAGCAGGGCGCGGGCGTGCACGAGCACCAGGGGGTCGTTGTCGACGTAGACGACGCGGGACTCGGGGGCGAGGCGCTGTGCCACCTCGTGCGTGTTGTCTGCGGTGGGCAGGCCCGAGCCGATGTCGAGGAACTGCCGGATGCCCGCCTCGGTGACGAGGTAGGTCACCGCTCGCCGGAGGAACTCGCGCTGCAGCGTGGCCACCTGCGCGAAATCGGGGAACACGCGCAGCAGGGTGTCCCCGGCCTCGCGGTCCACGTCGTAGTTGTCGTGCCCGCCGAGCAGGTAGTTCCAGACCCGGGCGGAATGCGGCTTCGTACGGTCGATCCTGGGGTCGGCGTCCATTTTCGAAGCCTATCTACGTGGCGGAGGGCAGGCGGCGGACCCGGATGGCGTGGGCGTCGGCGCGTTCGGCGCCGGTCGCGTCGACGTTGGTGATGGGGATCAGGCCGCGCACCTGACCGGTGCGACCGCCGTCCGTCATGCGGATGATCAGCATGCCGGGGTCGGTCCCGTGCGAGGAGTGCGGGTCGCCGGAGAGCGGGTTCGGGCCGCGCGTCGAGGCGAACACCCACGCGTGGTCAGGGGACGAGGCGAACAGGTCCACGGTCGGGTCGGCGCTGAACGGCGACGCCAGCGGCATCGTGCCGACGTGGGCGCCGGTGCCGCCGTCGAAGACCTCCACCACGTTGCCGTCGCGGTCGCCCACCCAGACGTGGCGCTCCCGGGCGCCGACGGCGGTGCCGTGGGCGTCGCGCTCCGGCGAGTCGTCGTCGTAGAGCCGCTCCACGGGAGGCGTGTTCGGCGGGTTCGAGGCGGAGTAGCCGCCCCGGGGCACCCGGAAGACGCTGAACTGGTCCAGGTTGGCCGGGGTGCCGCCGCCTCCGTCGCCGAAGACCGCGCCCTTGGCCTCGATGAAGCCGCAACCGTTCGCGGGCACGTGATCCCCGTCGTACTCGCCCACGATGCTCATCGGCGTGGTGCGCCAGTCCACGACGAACATGCCGCCGCCCCGCAGGCTGACGAAGACCGGGCCGTTGTCGGAGGCGATGAACGGGCAGATCGGCGCGTTGTCCGGGCGCACGCCGGGGGACTGGCACGGCGCGCTGCTCGGGGTCGTGCAGCCCGCCAGGTCGAGCGTCGCCGCGGGCTCTTGCGTGAACGCGCCGGCGGCGTAGTCGGTGCGGATCCGCTCCAGTTTCTTGCCGTTCTGGTTGGCGACGACGAGGTACCGGTCGTCCTCGGTGGGCCAGAGCGCGTGCGCCTGCCGGGCGCCGCCCGCCCCGGCCTCGGTGGCGAGACAGGCGAGCGGCCGCCGGGAGGCCGCGTCGAAGACGACCACGTGGCCGCTGGCGACGAAGGCGAGCGCCGCGTGGGTGCCGGCCTTGTTGAACACGATCATGTGGGGCCTGACGGGGTTCCGCCCGGTGCTCGCCAGGCACAGGGACGAGGTGGCGCCGCCCAGGTCGATCACGTGGACCGGGCGGGCGGCGGACAGGCGCCTGGTGACGTCGCCGCCGTCGTAGACGTGGACGGTGCCGCCGTGGGCGAGGCCGTTCGTGTCGGACTGGTCGACCAGCCAGATCTCATAGGAGCTTTTGGGGGCCTCGGCCGCTCCCATGGTCAGCGTCAGCAGCAGCGCGACGATCGCGGCACGCCATCTCACGGGGCCTCCCAGCCTGTCTCCAGCGTGTCTCCGTCCGCAGTGTCTCCGCGATCTCCCACCAGAACAAGAGCCGATATTTCGGGCAATCCGCGGGTCGGGTGGCGCTTCACCGGACCCGCGCTCGGGGACGAGCCCATCGCTTCGTGTCAGACTGCGACTATGGCCCACACCCATGATGCAGAGGACCCGGCGTGTGCGGTGGCCCACAGCGAGGCTCCCGCCGAGCCTGCCGGGCGGACGCTGGTCGCCGTCTTCGCCTCCCCGGTGGCCGAGTGCCTGCTGAGGTTCGGCGCCGAGCTCGGCTTCCGCCCGATCCTCTTCGAGCCCGATCCTGAGCGTCGCCTCGAGGGATTCACGGCGGTGACCGAACTCGGCGCCTTTCTCGACGCCACGGCCGACGTGGTGCTCACCGACCATCATCGCGAGGAGATCGGACCGGTCCTTCGCGATGTGCTCAAGTACCCCGTCCGGTGGGTCGGCATCATGGGCAGCGCCCGCCACACCGCGCCCCACGTACGGGCGCTGGCCGACCTCGGCGTGCCGCCGGAGGAGATCGCCCGGGTGCACCGGCCCATCGGGCTCAACATCGGCTCGCGCACCCCGCCCGAGATCGCCGTCGCCACCCTGGCCGGCCTGATCGCCGACCGCAACGCCCGCCCGGGCGGCTTCGCCTTCTAGCCGCTGGTCAGCACGCCCGCCCACGACCTCCTGCACGCGGCCGGCAAGGCCCGCCACGCCCCCACGGGACGAGGGTCAGCGCAGGTGAGCGGCCGACCAGCAGTCCACCGCGCCCGGCTTGCCGCACTTCTTCAGGCCGTCGAGGACCTTCCTCAGGGCGGCCGTCCTGGCGTTGCCGGGGTCGTTGGACTCCTCGCGCGGATCGGTGACGGTGTTGTAGTACTCGGGCGTCGGATCGCCCTTGTACTCGACATAGAGCTCCCCGGCCGTGCGCACGGCGGAGTAGCTGGGCGGCCGGGAGTTGCCCTTCTTCATGGCGTCCGCGTCGGGGTCGGGCTGGCCGGGCGCGTGGGGGTTCGGCTTGACGTGCTCGACCAGCGCCGCGTCGCGCCAGCCGGTGACGTTCTGGCCCTGGATGAGGGGCAGCAGGCTGCGGCCGTCGCGGCTGTCACGCGTCGCCGCGCCGACGCCGGCCATGTCGAGGAAGGTCGCGAACAGGTCCACGTTCTGGGCGACGGCGTGGCTCACGAGGTCGCCGCGCGGCCCCGAGGCCGGACGCCTGACCAGGAGCGGCACCCGTACGTCGTGGTCGTAGGCCGTGGCCTTGCCGCGCACCAGGCGGTGCTGCCCGAGGTGGAAGCCGTTGTCGCTGGTGAACACGACGTACGTGTTCAGCCTCTCCTGCTCGGTCAGCGCGGACAGGACGCGCTGCACCATGTCGTCGATCGACTGCACCATGCGGATCCGGTCGCGGAAGTCCTCGCGGAGCTTCTCCGTGATCTTCGGGCCGATGGGCGCCCGCCGTACCCAGGAGGGCTTGTCGGCGGTGTCCTCGTTGAACGACGGCAGGGTGGTCACGTCGATGGAGTCGCAGTCGGGGCCGCCGCAGTCGCCGTGGGGGAACTCCCCGGCGGGGAAGCGGTCCTTCGGCCGGTCGCGCGGCGCGGGCGGGAAGCGCGGCTCCGTGTCGCCGGGCTTGACGTTGACCCTGTTGTGCGGCGAGAACGGGGAGACCTGGAGGAAGAACGGCTCGCCGGGGGTGTACCGGCGGGACCGCTCGATGAAGCCCACCGCCCGCTGCCCCAGCTCGTCGACCAGGTATTCGCCCCCGGAGGCGTCGATCGGCCGCCGGCCGCCCGCTTCCTCCTTGACGTAGCGGGTGAGCTTGTACCTGAACTCGTTGTAGCCGCCGCTCGCCGTCACGTGCCACTCGTCCCAGCCGGCCGGGACGTGGTAGCCGGGGCCCGCGGGATACTCGTTGATGTACTTGCCGAGGTAGCCCGTGCGATATCCGGCCTGGTGCAGGGAGGCGGCGTACGTCCTGCTTTCGTGCTTCGCGAACGCCCCGTAGCCGCCGTGGTCGTAGCCCTGGTTGGTCCGCACGCCCGTGTTGTGCGGGAACTGGCCGGTGAACATGGTGGCGCGGGACGGGCAGCAGAGCGAGTCGGCCACGTAGTAGTCGGTGAACGTGGTGCCGTCGTGGCTCAGGCTCTTGACCGTGTCCATGTACGGGAGCAGCTCGGCGGACATGTCGTCGACGAGGAAGAAGATGATGTTCGGCCGCTTGGGTGCGGCGGCGGTGCCGGCGCCCGCCGGGGACGCGACGGTCAAGGCGAGGACGACGGCCAGCGCCACCGCCAAGCTTTTCCTGATATATCCGGACATCGGGGAGAACAGCCTCTTTGGCAGGGGACAGGAGGTTGGGGGTGCGATGAACGGTAATTCAGGACAAAGCACTCAATCAACTTCATACCACCCGCGAGGGCATGCTCCGGAGCTGGGAAATCCCGGCCGGCCCCCATGAGGCACGGCCGGGCGAACGGCCGCTGTCTAGCTCCAGATCCCCGGAACCTCGGCCGGCACCTTGTTCCCGAGCTGCTCCCGGTCGAGCACGTCTCCCTGCAGAGGCAGGAGAACGGTGACTTCCCGACCCCAGTCCGAGTAGCGGGTGCTCGACTCGACCGTCACGGAGCCGTCGTTGATGGGCAGGACGGCCTTGGCGGACAGCCGCTCGACCAGGCCGTTCCCGCCGAACCACAGGGTGTAGGCGATCTTGCCGTCGCGGCCGCTCCTGGAACGCGTACCGAAGCGCGACACGAACGACGGGGACACCGCCGCGAGCTTGGTGGCCTTGATGGAGCCCTTCAGCACCCCGTCACGCCAGGAAGTGCGGTGGGACAGGAGTGTCTTGAGCGTGGCGGGCTCCAGGATCTCCAGCACCAGGTTGCTCGGCGGCGGGATGACCCGCCCGTAGCGCACCCAGCTCGTGCCCTGGGGCAACGCGTGATCGACCACCGGGCCGGAGACGTAGCTCACGTCCCGCGTGGAGATCATCCTGATGGGCCCTTGCTGCAGGGCCTCGACCTCCTCCGGCTTCGACTTCTTCACGCTGCGGAGGAGGTCCTTGCTGTACTGCAGGGTCTGGGCCACATCGGACGCGGCCGCGCCGCGCCGGTCGAACCCGATCGTGCCCTCCAGCCCCGAGGTGACGACCAGGCTGCGCGTGTAGGTCACCTTCGCCGTGGACTGGACGTTGACGGCTCTGCCGCCGGCTAACTCGGCCTTGAGCGCCTTGACCGGGTCGATCTTGGGTGCCGCTTGCGCGGGCGTGGCGGTGAGTTGCACCACGCCCGCGACCACGGCGGCACCGATGATGGCTCGCTTCATGGGTTTCCTTGGGAACGGTCCGAAAAGTCGCGAACAATCTGGTGCATCGAAGATCATCAGTCAAGTCGAACCATGACATCCGGTATTTCCCGGGCACCCCGTTCCCTTGATCTCACGCCGGACGGGGACGAGCATGGTCAACGGCGGTGGACGATCAAGGGAGACGTGCCGGCGTGAACGACCACAGCGGAGACACGCGCAAGATCCGGAGCGCGGCCCCACCCGGGTCCTGCCCGGTCCGGCGCGCCGACGACGGAACGTGGGAGGTCCACGGCTACGCGCAGGCCCGCGCCGTGCTGCGCAGCGACGACACCGTCCAGGCCGGGCTGGGCATCGAGACCGTGGAGAAGCTGCCCGCCAGGATCCGGCGGCCGGTCCTCTACCGGGACGGGCCCGAGCATCGCGAGGACCGCCGCCAGACCGCGCGGTTCTTCACGCCCCGCAGGGTGGACGAGCGGTATCGCGACCTGATGGCGCGGGTCGCGGAGAGCCGGCTCGCCGAGCTGCGGGCGACGGGGGAGGCGCACCTGTCGGAGCTGAGCTTCGGCATGGCGATCGAGGTGGCGAGCGCGATCATCGGTCTCACGTCCAGCAGGCCCGGGATCCGCGGCAGATTGGAACGCTTCTTCCCCGAGAAGTTCGGCAGGCCCGGCCTGACCAGCCTGACCGGGATCTACTGGCTGGTCAGGCAGAACGTCAGCTGGCTGAGCGTCTACCTGGCCGACGTGTGCCCGGCGATCCGCGCGCACCGCCGCGAGCCGCGCGACGACCTCATCTCGCACCTGATCTCCGAAGGGTGCACGGACGCCGAGATCCTCGGCGAGTGCCTGACCTTCGCCGCGGCCGGCATGGTGACCACGCGCGAGTTCATCTGCGTCGCGGCCTGGCACCTGTTCACCGACGAGGCGCTGCTGGAGCGCTACCGCGCGGCCGACGAGCCCGGCCGCCTCGCCGTCCTGCACGAGATCCTGCGGCTCGAGCCCGTGGTCGGACGGCTGCGCCGGCGCACCACCGCCGCCCTCGACCTGGCCGGCGACGACGGGCCCGTCACGGTGCCACCGGGCGCGGTGATCGAGGTGTTCGTCGACGCGGCGAACACCGATCCCCGAGCCGTGGGTTCGCAGCCGCTGTCGGTCTGCCCCGGCCGCGCCATCGACGGGGGCACGAGCGGCGCGGCGCTGTCTTTCGGCGACGGGCCGCACCGCTGTCCGGGAGCGGGTATCGCCATCCTGGAGACGGACGTCTTCCTCAGCCGCCTGTTCGCCATGGACGGCGTGCGGATGGCGGCGGCGCCGCGCGTGAGCTTCAACAACGACATCGGCGGCTACGAGATCCGCGGGCTGGTGGTCAGCGTAGGGGCGTCATGACTCGGCCAGGGCGACGGCTCTGTCCAGGACGCGCCGGGCGTCCTGGGCGGAACGTCTGCCGAGCCCGCAGGCGGGGGAGACGTCCACCGTACGGGACAGGATGCTCTCCACGGTGCGCAGGATCCTGCGCTGGTCGGCTTCCTCCTGGGCCTCGTGGACCAGGCCGGCGGCGAACCTGATGTCCTGGGGCAGCGCGGCCAGGGACTCCAGCCTCCGGTAGAAGCCCGTCTCCACCGGCGGGGGCCGGTCGCCCGCCGCCAGCGGAACGTGGACGAACTCCAGCGGACGGCCCCGCGGCCAGGCCCTCAGGAGTGCGTTAACCATCGACACCACGGGTCCGACGTCGTCCATCTGCTTCAGCGCCTTGTTGCCGAGGTCGCCGACGCACAGGTGGACACCGAAGCGGGCGCCCGGCGGCGCGGCGGCGGCCTGCTTGACCATGCCGCGGGCCAATGCTCGCGCGACCGCCGCCCGCAGCGGGCGCGGGGTGCCGGCCACCATGACCAGCTCGGCGGGCACCTCGAGCTGGAACAGCACGTCCCGGCCGCCCCACCGGGAGATCTCCGCGATCTCCCGGGCGAGCGCGCCCCGGAAGGCCCCGCGGCGGGTGAACACCCCCGCCGGTCCGAAGGAGAAGAGCGCGAGGTCCAGGTCGCCGGGGATGCCGACCTGGAACGACACGCCCTTCAGCCCGTGCTCCGCGCGGATCTCCTTGAACACCTCGTAGCTCTCCCCGGCGGCGGCCGCGTGGCCGGGGCGCAGGGAGGCGGCGGTGAGCCGGTGCCCGGGCTTCACCCTGAAGACCGGACGGTCGTCGTAGTCGGACCAGTTCCCGTCGGTCCGCAGCTCGATGTCCGGATGCTCGCGCAGGCCGTTGATGACGTGGAGGATCCAGTTGCGGCGGGCGCCGACCTCCCCGTCCGCCAGCGTCCTGAGATACGGGCCCGCCGTGCTCGCCATGATGGTCATGGCCTGGCGGGCGTCCGCGGCAGGATAGCTTCCGACGAGATGGATACGGCGGGGGGACATGCGTCTTCTCCTCGTCAACCCGCCATCAAGGAGGCGGCGACTTCACCGACCGTGCGCTCCCCGAGTGTGCTGAGTACGTTCCCCGTCCGGCCGTCGCCGAAGCGCGTACCCGCATTGGATCAGGAGGCGCCGCGCACCGCGGTGACCACCACTGCGGCGTACCGCATCGTGAAGCCGCCTCCCACCGCGTCGACGGCGGCGCCGACGCCCGCGAGCACCTCCTGCAGCGTGGCCGCCGGGAGCCGGGTGTGGACGCCGGTGGTGGGCAGCAGGTCCAGCCACTCGTCGCGGGTGTAGGGCCGCTCCCAGTCGAACCGCCACCGCTCCACCTCGCCGAACGCGCCCGCCTGCCGGATGCCGTCGGCGGCCTTGGCGCTCAGCGCCGCGTACGCGTCCGAGTCGGACAGCGCGCGCTGGAAGATCGGCGCGTCGGGCATGATCCTGCGGTAGACCGCGGCGATGGCTTCGGCGAGATCGGGCGGGGTGTGGGACGCGTTCCAGAACACGGCCAGCCGTCCACCGGGACGCAGCACCTGCGCCGCCTTGGCCGCACCGGCGACCGGGTCCACCCAGTGCCAGGCCTGTCCGGCGATGACCGCGTCGAAGTCGCGGCCGGCGGGGTCCCAGGTCTCGAACGTCGACACCTCGACCTCGAGCCCTTCGTGCCGCGCGAAGTCGGCCATCCGCGCGTCGGGATCGACCCCGAGCACCTTGCAGCCGGCCGCCTGGAACTGCCGGGCCTCGATGCCGGTGCCGCAGCCGACGTCGAGGACGTCGGGGCCGGGGCTGCCGGCGACGATCCGGGTCACCATGGCGTCGGGGTAGTGGGGCCGGGTCCGGTCGTAGCGTTCGGCGTCCACGCCGAACGATTCCGCCATTTCCCGAGCTTGATGCGGCTCGGGCTCGGGAAGAGAGCCTGCCGGCCGAGATATAATGGGCATACGCCCACTATGGATGGGCATGTGCCCACTCGTCAACCCGGCGTTGACGGAAAATGGAAGGCGGGATGCGCGGTGCCGACAGGGGTGGCCCTCCGCGACGTGCGTGAGCAGCTGTTCGACGCCGCCGACAGGATTCTGTTGCGTGACGGGCCGAGCGCACTGACCAGCCGGGCTGTCACGACCGAGGCCGGCTGCGCCAAGGGCGTTCTGCACCGGCACTTCGAGGACTTCGACGCCTTCCTCGCCGAGTTCGTGCTCGATCGCGTCGACCGGATGGACGCCCAGGCCGCCGCGCTGCGCGAGTCCGCCGGGACCGGCACCGTCGCCGGCAACCTCTCCGACTCGCTGACGGCCCTGTTCGGGTCGGTCGCCGTGTCGATCGTCGCCCTCGTCACCTTCCGGGACGAGCTGCGCGCCCGGCTGCGCCGGACCTGGCCGGCCGGTGTCCCGGTCCTGACGGAGGCCTGCGTCATGATCGCCTCCTACCTCCGCGCGGAGCGGGACCTGGGGCGCATCGCGGCCGACGCCGACGTCGACACGCTCGCTCCGACCCTGATCGGGACCGGCCACCTGCTGTTCGCCGACCGGACGGGCGCCCCGCCGGAGCCCGCCGCCGTCCGCAAGATGGTGGCGACGGTCATCGCCGGCGTCGAGCGATGACCGGCCCGGCGGGCAGGCGGGACCGGTTCATGTCCGGCGCAGATCAGGTGTCCTGGTCGCTTTGTCGGTTCCGTTCGTCTGCTGTTCGAGTGTGGAGGCCCAGCCGGCGAGGAGGGTGAGCGCGTCGTGGGCCGCTGTGCCGGGTTCGGCGCTGAAGGCGGTGAGGGTCAGGCCGGGGTCGGCGGGCAGGGGCATGGCTTCGAAGGGGAGCCTGAGGTCGCCGACGACGGGGTGGTGGAAGTTCTTGACGCCGGTGTGGTGCAGGCGGACGTTGTGGGCGGCCCACAGGGTGCGGAACTCTTCGCTGCGGGTGGCGAGTTCGCCGACCAGGTCGGTCAGGGACCGGTCGTAGGGATCGCGTCCTGCTTCGGTACGCAGCAGGGCCACGGTGGTGTGGGCGGATTCGTCCCAGTCGGGGTAGAAGTCGCGGGCGCGAGGGTTGAGGAACCGGAATCGGGCGAGGTTGGCGGGCCTGACGGGATCGTCGAAGACGGGTGAGTACAGTGCCCGGCCGAGCCGGTTGGCGGCGATGATGTCCAGGCGTCCGTTGCGGACGTAGGCGGCCGCGTCGGTCATGGAGTCCAGCAGGCGCTGGATACCCGGCCGGATCTCCTGCTGGGCGGGGCGGCGGCGGGCGCGGGGCCCGGCGTTGGCGGTTCTGGCCAGGTCGAACAGGTGGGCGCGTTCGGCTTCGTCCAGCTTCAGGGCGCGGGAAAGTGATTCCAGGACGCTCTCGGAGACGCCGCTGAGGTTGCCCCGTTCCAGGCGGGCGTAGTACTCGGCACTGACGCCGGCGAGCATGGCGACCTCTTCGCGGCGCAGCCCGGGCACGCGCCGGTGGCCGCCGTAGGCGGGCAGCCCCGCTTCCTGCGGGGTGATCTTGGCTCGCCGCGAGACCAGGAACTCGCGGACCTCACTGCGGTTGTCCATGTCTTCCCAGGGTAGGCCGGGTTTTACTGCTGTGGGGTGTTCTGTCAGTACAGGGAACAGCAGGAACTTCCTGCATCCGTCTCATCAGGGGTTTGCTGGCTGGTGCCGGGTCGTGCGTGCCGGACGCGGACACGGTCAGCCCGACCGCAACCTCATTTTCCATGACCGCTCTGGCGGCGTCGTAGCGCTGTTCCACCCGCGAGGGCGCCTGCGCCGCTGCGGTGCGACAGACGACCGCCGAACCGGCCGGCAGCGGTGAACGATCAACGGAGGAGATGGCCATGAACACCCGAATTCTCGGACGTGACCTCGAGGTCTCGGAGATCGGCCTTGGCTGCATGGGCATGAGCCATGGCTACGGCCCCAACCCGGGCAGCCGGCAGGAGATGATCGCGCTTGTCCGGGCAGCGGTGGAGCGCGGCGTCACGTTCTTCGACACCGCCGAGGTCTACGGGCCGTTCCTCAACGAGCAGCTGGTCGGTGAAGCCCTCGCCCCCGTGCGCGATCAGGTCGTGATCGCCACCAAGTTCGGATTCGCCTTCGACGCCGACGGCCGCCAGATCGGGCTGTCCAGCCGGCCCGAGCACATCCGGCAGGCCGTCGACGGCTCGCTCCAGCGGCTGGGCGTCGAGGTGATCGACCTGTACTACCAGCACCGCGTCGACCCCGATGTGCCGATCGAGGACGTCGCCGGAGCGGTCAAGGAGCTGCTCCAGGCGGGAAAGGTCCGGCACTTCGGCATGTCCGAGGCAGCCGCCGGCACCATCCGCCGCGCCCATGCCGTCCAGCCCGTGACCGCCGTGCAAAGCGAGTACTCCCTGTGGTGGCACAGGCCCGAACAGGAGGTCCTCCCCGTCCTGGCGGAACTCGGCATCGGCTTCGTCCCCTACAGCCCGCTCGGCAAGGGATTCCTCACGGGCAAGGTCGATGAGGCCACCGCCTTCGACAGCACCGACATCCGCGCGAGCATCCCGCGCTTCACCCCAGAGGCGAGGAAGGCGAACCAGGCACTCGTCGACCTCCTGGGCGCCATCGCCCGGAGCAAGGGCGCCACACCCGCCCAGATCGCCCTGGCCTGGCTGCTGGCCCAGCACCCCTGGATCGTCCCGATCCCCGGGACCCGGCGGCTGGAGCGCCTGGAGGAGAACATCGGCGCCGCCCGCGTCGAGCTCACCACCGAGGACCTGGAACAGATCGAGACCGCCGCAGCCAAGATCGACATCCAGGGCGCCCGCTACCCCGAACACCTCGAACGCATGACCGGCCTGTGACCGACCGTCACCACCGCAAGGAAAGGACCTTCGTCATGGCTTCATGGACCAGCGACGAGCTCACCCGTATCGGCACAGCGGACGAGCTGCAGATCGCGCCCGTCCGCGACGACGGCACGCCGCGCACGCCGGTGCCCATCTGGATCGTCCGTGACGGCGACGATCTTTACATCCGCTCCTACCGGGGCACCGACGGCACCTGGTACCGGACCGCCCGAGCCAGCCACCACGCCCACATCACCGCAGGCGGCATCGACAAGGACGTCGCCCTGGCCGAGGAGAACGATCCCGGCGTCAACGACCGGATCGACGCGGCCTACCGCACCAAGTACCGCCGCTACGGCGGCACCTATGTCGCCACCATGGTCGCCGCCCAGGCCCGAGCCACCACCTTCAAGCTCCTGCCACGACCATGACTGACGGCACCGCCGGTCACGCGTAGTGGCCGTCGATCGCCGGCGCCGGCCGTTCGGCAGGTGCGGCCACCGCCCGCACCTGCCGCAGGCCATCGGCTTCACCGGTCCCACCCACGACGACGGCCCGCCACCGGCCATCGTCCTGACGACCAAGCCGGAAGCGACCGCCGCACCCACTGGCGAGCCGACGCCTGGCAGAGCGTTGACGTCGTCCCGGCGCCGTGCGGTGATCTTCCGCTCGGCCGCCGAGACCTGTGCCAAGGCCATCGGGGGACGCTCGTCACATTCCGACGGTCTCGCGTGCGACGTGGCTGTCAGCCACCTGGCGCAGCACGGCGAGCCTGCCGTCGCGTACGGTCCAGTGGTGGGTGAACCGCACCTCGACCTCGCGGCCTGAGGTGGCGGTGCCGCGGTAGTAGCCGTCGACGAAGATGTTGCCGTCGCCGGCGTCGTAGCAGGCGTCACGCGCGTACGCGGGCACGTAGACGGCCTTGGTGAGGATGCCGCGTTCGCCGGTGCTGTCCCGGCCCCCGAAACCGGAGATCCGTCCGCCGTCGCGCACCGCCCGGGCGGCGGCCTCGCCCAGGCGAGCGGCGTCGATGAGCCCGTCGGCGCCGTTCGGCACCTCCTTGCGCACCAGCTCCTGGAAGTCCGCCCCGCGGGGGAGCACGACGTCCGCCCCCAGGTCGCTGACCAGCTGCTGGTCCTGCGGCGCCGCGTCGGCCACGACACGCAGACCGTCCACTTTGGCCAGCTGCACGGCGTAGCCGCCGACCGCTCCAGCCGCGCCGGTGATCGCGACGGTGCCGTTCGCGGGAATCGCCAGCAGATCCAGAGCCATGCGGGCCGTCAGGCCGTTCATCGGCAGGGTCGCGGCCTCGACCTCACTCGCCCCGCGCGGAATCCGGACGACCGACTCGGCCGGTACCACCAGATGCTCGGCGTACGCGCCGTGGGTCCCGGAGACGACCGAGACGGCCATCACGCGATCGCCGACACTCAGGCCCCGGTCCTTGCCGTCGCCGACTTGCTCGACCACACCGGCGGCCTCCATACCCGGAACGTAAGGCGGCTCGGCGTCGTGCACGAACGCCATTCCCTGGCGCACCATGGCGTCGACGGGGTTCACGGTGGCCGCGTGTACGCGGATCCGGATCTCGCCCGGCCCTGCCTCGGGCATCGGAAGATCCAGGACGCGCAGCACCTCAGGGCCGCCGAACTCCGTTATTCCGATGGCTTTCATGACAGTCACGGTCTCCTCTGTGGAATGACGACGCAGACCAGCGCCTCTCGGGCACTGCCCGCACCAGGTGCGGATTCCTTCATGGGAGGGACCCGTACGGGGAAAGAGATAGCGGATCACCCGGCTGCCGGCGGCACGGGACGCCCCTCGACCGCGAACGGCGCAAGTGCGGGCCTTCCTCCCATGGCCGAAGCGCTCGGCATCGGTCGGTCCTTGAAGTGGGCCGTCACCATGCAACCGGCTACGGCCGCGATGTGGGAGGCACCGCTGAGAGGGGTACCGACAGTGACCCCCAGGCGCGCTGCGGCACACCTACGCTGGACATGTGAACCACCGCGCTGAAATGCGTACCTTTCTCACGTCTCGGCGCGCCAACATCACGCCTGAGCAGGCCGGCCTGATCGCCGGTGGCAAGCGCCGGGTGACCGGATTGCGCAGAGGCGAGGTCGCGATCCTCGCCGGGGTCAGCGTCGAGTACTACATCCGCATGGAACGCGGCAACCTCGGCGGAGTCTCCGAAAGCGTCCTGGACGCGGTCGCCCGTGCCCTTCAGCTCGACGAGACGGAGCGGGCGCACCTGTTCGACCTCGCCCGCGCGGCCAACACCGCCACCGCCCGACGACGCAAGCCTGTCCAGCCGGCCGTACGGCCCAGCGTGCGGCGGATCATCGACGCGTTGACCGGAGTGGCCGCGTTCGTGCGCAACGACCGTTTCGACGTCGTGGCGGCCAATCCGCTCGGTCGCGCACTGTTCTCGGAGATGTACGCCGGCGCGGTGGAACCGGTGAACATCATGCGGTTCATCTTCCTCGACCCCCGGGCGACACGGTTCTACGTCGACTGGGAACGCATCGCCAGGAACAGCGTCGGGGCGCTGCGGGTCGAGGCCGGCAGGAACCTGCACGACCGCGAGCTGTCGAACCTCGTCGGCGAGCTCGCCACCCGCAGCGACGCCTTCCGCACCCTGTGGGCCGACCACGACGTGCACGTCTACCTGGACGGGAGAAAGCGGATCCGGCACCCCGACGTCGGCGAGCTGGACCTGGCGCACGAGGCGATGGAGCTGCCCGGCGACGACGGTTTGACCGTGATCGCCTACAGCGCCGAGCCCGGCAGCGCCTCCGAGGACGGCCTCAAGCTCCTGATGAGCTGGTCTGCCACGGCCGAGGACACGCCTGCCGCTCAAGCGGGTCCCGAGAAATGAATCCGGCGCTGGCGCCCGTCCCGCCCACTGCGGCTGTAGAGCTGGGGGTAGCGGGCCACAGGGCGCTGCGGTCGTAGAAGCCGCGTTCCTGTTCGAGAGCGCGGGTGGTGGACGCGCCCCGGTGTGCGACCTGCGCAGCGCATTACGCCCCTCAATCGATGATCGCGGTGACCTCGGCCTCAACGAGGATGCCGGGCTCGAAGAGGATCTCGACCCCGATCAGCGCGAGCGGCGGCGTGGCGATATCGAACTCGAGGGCCGCCTGTTCGATTCCCGCGTTGAAGGCGTCGTACATTTCTCTCTTCCAGCCTGCGGCGTACCACGTGAAGCGGACGACGTCGTGGAACGTCGCTCCTGCCGCGTCGAGCGCCTTGGCGACGTTGCGGTAGACCTGGGCGACCTGTCCGGTGAGGTCGCCCGGTGCCACGAGCTCGCCGTTCTCGTCCCAGGCGACTTGTCCCGCGATGTGGACCTGCCTGCTACCCGTCGCCACCGCGACGTGGTGATAGATCGGGACTCGGACATGCTTGTCAGGGTTGATGAGCGAGACAGCCATGAGATTTCCTATCGGTCATTATTACGTCGGGGGAGCGCAAGGCAGACGATGTGCGGCCCATGGGCCCGCGTCCGCCGGACAGCGCTCCCGTGGTCTCTTGCAGTTACTGAGAAACCATAGGAGAGTGTTTGTTGACGTGGAAGAACGAACTTTCCAGTGACTGGGGAACCAGATGGTGACCAAGCAGTTCAGCGGCTCGACCGATGAAGCGGATCTGCGGCGGGCGGACTCCCTGGCGCGGGAGATCTTCTCGGATGTCGCCAACAAGTGGGCGTTGCTGATCATCGAGGCTCTCGGTGAGCGCACCCTGCGCTTCAGCGAGCTACGGGACGAGGTCGAGGGCATCAGCCACAAGATGCTCACCCAGAACCTGCGCATGCTGGAGCGCAACGGCCTGGCCGAGCGAAAGGTGTACCCCACCGTGCCGCCACGGGTCGAGTACACCCTCACCGAGCCGGGCCAGGCCTTGCGCGCCACGGTCGACTTGATCTGCGGCTGGACCCACCAGTACTTCGGTCACATCGAGGGCGCCCGCCGCAGCTTCGACGCCTGACAGCTCACAGAGGCGGGGACGCGGGGCACTGCCCGACACAGCGTCCGCTTTTCGTCCCCGCGTACCCCGCCCAGATGTTTCATGGCGCCGGCCCGGGCCTGCTCGATGGCCGTGGTTTCGGTGCGGGTGACGGCCAGGTCCTTGGTCACGGTGGGGAAGTGCCGGCCGTTGTGCCTTGACGCGGGCGCATATGCCGCCGGTGATGGCCTGACATGCCTTTTCCGGTGGTGTGGGCTATGGTCGGCCCTATGACGGGACCGTGGAGAACACCACAAAGGTCCATCGCGTTGGTCGGCGTGATGGTCCTGGTCCTGCTGTCCCTGGTGGCGCTGATGCTGACCGGCGCTTCGGGCAGGGCGAGTGGTCCCGTCGTTGTGCAAGAGTTCTCCGGCCCGGCGTGGAGCCTGGGCGGATGGGACACCGACCTTTCTAGCCTGCCGCCGCAGGCGAGCGGCGTCCGCGAGCACCACGTGCTGTCGCTGTGGCCACCGCTGCGTGGCGAACGCCACGGCGAGCTCGCCCATCTGGCGCTGCTGCCGTCAGCGGGTTCGGACGCGGACGCGCTCCGCGATCCTCAGCAGCTGGCGCACCGCACCGCGGGATCGCGCAGCCCGCCGCTCATCTAGCCGACGTCTTCCCCGTCGGGCTCTGCGGCCACACGCGCCACGGAGTCTGACCGCGCGCCCACGCTGTCCGCCGACGCCGGATTCCTGCGTGCCGTCGCGCCTGGAGACGTCCGCCGATCATCCCTGTGGCAGGAGAAGTGACAGGGCCACCTGTCTTTCCCTCGACGTCGGCTAGGAGCTGATCATCGTCATGCCGTTCGTCAGATCCGTGCGCGGGCCCGGGCCGGCCGCGCTTGTCATGCGGCCCCGCCCGGCGGCACGTGGAAGTGCGGAATGAGCTCGACGCGGCGCCTGGTGGCGCTCGACCTGGGCACCGCGCGTACCCGATCGCTGGCCTTGAGCGGGCACACCATCGCCGACCGGCCGTCGGCGATCATGAGTCGAGCCTCCGGTGTGCCGGATGTGGTGCGGCCCATCCGGCACGGCATGGTGGCCGACCCGGGCGCCTGCCTTCGGCTGGTGCGCCTGGTGTTGCGGGACACCCGGCTCTACGACGGCCGGCCGCCGGCGCGGGTCCTGGCCGGGGTGCCGATGGCGGCGTCGCCGGGCGATCGCCGGGCGGTCCACGCCGCGGTGACCGAGATCGCCGGGTGCGAGGTGACGCTGGTGGAGGAGCCGCTGGCCGCCGCCGTCGGCGTCGGCCTGGACGTCCTCGATCCCCGGCCCTGCCTGGTGCTGGACGTCGGGGCGGGCATCGTCGAGGCCGTGGCCGTCAGTGACGGGGCCGTCGTCGACGCGGTCGCCCTCCAGCTCAGCGCCACCACCGCCGCGGGGCTGCCGTCGTACGCGCTGGAAAGCGTCGTCGACATGACGGCGGCCCTGCTACGCCGCCTGCCGACCGCCTCGCGCTCCCGGGGCCTGGTGGTCACCGGCGGCGGCGCTCGTCAGGAGCAGCTGCTGAGCGGCCTGCGCGCCGCGCTGCGGCTGCCGATCAACGTGGCGCCCCGGCCGCAGCACGCCACCATCCGCGGCCTGATGCGCCTGTGCCTGCAGCCGGCTCTGGCCGAAGGCCTCGGCCTGAGCGCCCGCTGACTTGTTCCCTTCGCAGAAAGGACGTTCCATCATGACCGACGACCACGCGACCTCACACCTCAGCAGCGTGCAGCTCCAGTCGCTGCGCCAGGACCTGCAGCAGCAGCTGGAGCAGCGCAGGCGGCACCTGGACGGGCTGCGGGCGCAGGAGCAGGACGGCAGCGGCGCCGACGACACGTGGCAGGAGCTGGTCATCTCGATCACCGCCGCCGAGCGCGCCGTCGCCGAGCTGTCCCAGGCCTACGACAGGCTGGTGGCCGGCATCTACGGCCGCTGCGCCGGCTGCCAGGCGGCCATCCCGTTCGAACGGCTCAAGGTCCGGCCGCTGGCCCGCAACTGCATCGACTGCCAGCGGCGGCACGAGGCCGCCTGACACCCCGGAAGGGAGCGGGGCAGCCCGCTCCCTTCCGCCGACCCGGAGTTGAACATGATCACATTGGACCGCCTGGTGAACGTGCTCGGCGGGTACGGCGTGCGGCTGTGCGGCCGTCCCGAGGCACGCTCGGCGTGGCTGCGCAGCGTGGCGATGCCCGATGCCACCGACCGCCACGCCGCCGGTGACCTGCTCCTGGCCGTCGGCGCCACGTCGATCGCCGAGGCGGTGCAGTGGGCCGCCGCGTCCCGAGCCACAGCGGTCCTGGTCCGCCCCGCCGCCACCGGCGCCGGAAGCGGGAGCGGTGCCGGAGGTGGCAGCGGTGCCGGAGGCGGGAGCGGTGCCGGAGGTGGCAGCGGTGCCGGAGGCGGGAGCGGTGCGGGAGGCGGGAGCGGCGCGGATGTCGAGCGGGACGCCGCCGCGCTCGGCGACCGGCATGGGGTGGCCGTCCTGCTGGCCGACCCCGCCGTCTCGTGGAGCCAGCTCGCCGGCGTGGTGTACGGGCTGGTGCTGGAGAGCCGCGAGACCGCCTCCGGACGCGGCCCGACCGACCTGTTCGCCCTGGCCGACAGCCTGGCCGACGTCATCGGCGGGGCGGTGACCATCGAGGACCGGCACTCGCGGGTGCTGGCCTACTCCCGCTCCCAGCAGGCAGGCGACCCGGCCCGGCTGGAGACCATCCTCGCCCGGCGCGTCCCCGACCGGCTGCGCGAGCTGTTCCAGCAGCAGGGAGTGTTCGCCCGGCTGGCCGCGACGGACGAGCCGGTGTTCGTCCCCGCCGATCCCGGGCACGGCCTGACCGGGCGGATGGCGGTGGCGGCACGGGCCGGCCGCGAGCTGCTCGGTTGGGTGTGGGTGACCTGCGAGCGCCCGCTGACCGGCGCTCATCTGCGCGCGCTGGCGGACGGCGCGCGCACCGTCGCGCTGCACCTGCTGCGCTCCCGGGCCAGCGCCGACCTGGAGCGGCAGGTGGAGTCGGACCTGGTCATCCGGCTGCTGGAGGGCAGCTCCGACGCCGAGACGGTGATCAGCCGGCTGGGCCTGGCGCCGCAGCCGATGCGGGTCATCGCCGTCCGTGCGCACACCCCTGATCGCCACGCCGCGCTGCTGCTCGCCTTCGAGCAGGCGACCACCGGATTCGGCTGGTCCAGGCCCGGCCGCAGCGCGCTGCTCGGCGACACGCTCTATACCGTGATCCCGGCCGAGCACGCCGATGCGGCCCGGCAGTGGATCGTCGCCCTGCACCGCGAACTGCCCGCTCAGGTACGCGTCGCGGCCGGGATCGGCGCCCCCGCCGAGGTCGCGGAACTGCCCGCCGCCCGCCAGGAAGCCGACGAGTGCCTGGCGCTGCACGAGAGCGCCGGGCCCGGCGCCGTCCCGCCCGCCTACGACGAGTCCTGGGACGACATCTTGCTGCGGCGGCTGCGCGCGGCGGCGCGTACCGGCCGGACTCCGGCCCGCGGGCCGGTGAGCACGCTGCTGCGGCACGACACCGGCCACGGTACGCGCTTCGTGGCCACGCTGCGGGCCTGGCTGATGAGCCAGGGCGACCTCGCCCTGGCCGCCGAGCGGCTCGGAGTGCACCCCAACACCGTGCGCAACCGGCTGCGCAAGATGGACGAGCTCGTTCCGCTGGACCTGAACGACGGCCGCAAGCGTCTCGCCATGATCATCATGCTGGCCGCGATCGAGGACGAGCCCCGCCACTGACACGTTGTGCCGGATCGACAACGGCGGCGCTGCGATTGTCGCTCGCCCACAACGCCGCCGGCCGCCGCCAGGGCCATGCTGACTGCGACACCCCGTCATTCGTCCCGTTGGAGGTTGGGCATGGTCGGCAACTGGCCGCGATCGGTGATCGTGGTGGGCGCGGGCATCGTGGGCCTGTCGACCGCGTGGTTCCTGCAGGAGCGCGGCGTCCAGGTCGACGTGGTGGACCGCGGGGGAGTGGCGGCCGGCGCGTCCTGGGGCAACGCCGGATGGATCGCGCCGGGCCTGGCCATCCCGCTGAACGAGCCCGCCGTCCTGCGCTACGGCCTGCTCTCGCTGCTCAACCCGGCCGCGCCGCTGCACGTGCCGGCGAGCCTCGACCCGGGCCTGTGGAGGTTCCTGGCCCGCTTCGCCGCCAACAGCCACTGGCGGTCCTGGACCCGCGCCGCGCGCGCCAACGTGCCGCTCAACGACGAATGCGTCGAGGCCTACGAGGTGCTCGCCGCCGACGGCGTGTCCGCCCCGGTCGTCGCGGCGCCGATCACGGCCGCGTTCCGCACGCCGCACCAGGCCCAGGGGCTGCTGCGCGAGCTGCGCAGGCTCCAGGCGGTCGGGCAGCGGGTCGACCACACCGTGCTGGACGGCGACCGGCTCACCGAGCACGTCCCGCTCGCCGGCGACGCACTGAGGGCAGGGGTGCGGATCGACGGCCAGCGCTACGTCGACCCGGGCGCCTTCGTGCACGCCCTGGGCAAGGCCGTCATGCGACGCGGCGCGACCGTGTACGCCGTCGAGGTCGACGAGGTGCGTACCGATGACAGGAAGGTGATCGTCCGCTCGGCCAAGGGCACCGTCCTGTCCGCCGACGCGGTGGTGCTCGCCACCGGCGCGTGGCTGCCCCGGCTGGCCCGGCAGTGGGGCGTGCGCGTCCCGGTGCGCGCCGGCCGCGGCTACTCCTTCACCGTGCCGGTCGACCATCCCGTCCCCGGCCCCGTCTACCTGCCCGGCGTACGTGTGGCGTGCACGCCGTACCAGGGCAGGCTGCGGGTGGCGGGCACCATGGAGTTCCGGGATCCGGACGCCCCGCAGGTGCCCGCCCGGCTGGAGGCCATCATCGCCTCCGCCCGTCCGCTGCTGCGGGGTGTGCACTGGGAGGAGCGGACCGACGTCTGGGTGGGGCCCCGCCCCGTCACCCCGGACGGACGGCCGCTCATCGGCGCGACGGTGGCTCCCACCGTCTACGTGGCGGGCGGGCACGGCATGTGGGGCCTGGCCCACGGCCCGATCACGGGACGGCTGCTGGCCGAACAGATCACCACCGGCAAGCAACCCGCTGCCCTGGCCGACTTCGACCCCCTCCGCTGAGGCCGATCCGGCCGCGCCCGGTGATAATCGATGGCGAGCGTCATCTCCTTTCGAGATGACCGTCCGTGGCCGGGGAGGGCGATGTGGAGCTGCGTCAGATGGAGGTGGCCGTCGCGGTCGCCGAAGAGGGCGGGTTCACGGCGGCGGCCCAGCGTCTGCACGTCGTCCAGTCGGCCGTCTCGAGCACGGTACGCGCGCTGGAGCGCGACCTGGGGACTCCGCTGTTCGACCGCACCACCCACCGGGTGGCCCTGACCGCGGCCGGTGAGGCTTTCATCCCGGCCGCGCGGGCGGCGCTGCGGGCCGCCGAGCAGGCGCGTACGGTGGTCGACGGCGTACGGGGACAGCTGCGAGGGCGGGTGACCGTCGGCACGATGCAGGGGGTCTGGGCCGACCTGCATCGCGCGCTGGCCAGGTTGCGCGAGGAGCATCCCGGCGTCGTGGTGCGGCTGCGGCAGGCCGCGGTCGTCGACATCCGGCAGGCGCTGCGCGAGGGCGCCGTGGACCTCGCGGTGGTCGCGCTGGACCGCCAGCAGCAGCGGGGCCTGGTGACCCGGCTGCTGTCGCGGGAGGAGATGGTGCTGGTGAGTGCGGCCGGACGCGAACTGGCCGGGGACGGGCCGGTGACGCTCGCCGACGCGGCCCGCCTGCCCTTGGTGGATTTCGCGCCCGGCTGGGCGATCCGGCACTCGGTCGACCAGGCGTTCCGCGCGGCCCTGGTCGAGCGCGCCACCACGTTCGAGGTGAACGACATCGTGGCGGCGTCCGAGCTCGTCCGCCACGACCTGGGCGTGTGCATCATGCCGGAGTCGATCGCGGCGAGGTTCCCGGACCTGACCGTCCACCGCTTCGCCCAGCACGCGCCGAGGTGGAAGGTCATGGTGGTCCGGCCCCGCGGAGAGGCGCCGCCGGCGGTCGCGGCGCTGCTCCGGCACATCACCTGATCCCCGCCGCCTGCGGGTACGTCAGGCCGAGGTGGCCCGGACCGCCTCGCGGATCAGGTCGGCCACGTCCTTGGGACGGGACACCGCGACGGCGTGCGAGGCGCCCTCGACCTCGACGGCGATCGCGCCCGCCCGCTTGGCGCCGAACCGCTGGACCTCGGGGTTGATCGCCTGGTCGGCGGTGGCGACGAGGGCCCAGGAGGGCTTCGTCCGCCAGGCCGCCGTGGCCGCGGTCTCGGTGAACGCCCCCGCGGCCAGCGGTCGCTGCGCCACCGCGAGAACCTTGGTGACCTCGGTGGGGACGTCCGCGGCGAAGATCTCCGGGAACGCCTCGGGAGCGATCGTGACCTCGACCGCAGGCTCGGCGCCCTCGACCGGGTAGGCCGACTGACGCAGGTTGGCGCCCAGCGGCGACTCCGGGAAACGCCCCTGCAGCTCGCCGAGGCTCTCGTCGTCCTCGAGCACGTACGCCGCGACGTAGACGAGGCCGACGACGTTGGCCGTCGCGCCGGCCACGGTGATGATCGCGCCGCCGTAGGAGTGGCCGACCAGCACGACGGGGCCGTCGATCTGGGCGGCCACGGAGGCGATGTACGCCGCGTCGGAGGCCAGGCCGCGCAGCGGGTTGGGCGGGGCCACCACGGGAATGCCGTGCGCCTGCAGTTCGGCGATGACACCGGTCCAGCTGGCGGCGTCGGCGAACGCGCCATGCACGAGAACGACCGTGGGGGTGGTGCTTTCCGTCATGGGGAGGTCTCCTTGATCAGGGGTACGCTGTCGGGGGCGCTCACGCGCGCAGGGCGTCGCGGAGGAACTCGCCGCCCTGCTGGGTGGCCGCCTTCGCGGCGTACGTGTCGCGCATCGCGTTGACCATGACGAAGTCGTGGATGATCCCCTGGTAGCGCACGGCCGTGGTCGGCACGCCGGCGGCGCGCAGCTTGGCGGCGTACGCCTCACCCTCGTCGCGGAGCACGTCGGCCTCGGCCACGATGACCAGCGCCGGCGGCAGCCCGGCGAGCTCGTCCAGGCTCGCGCGCAGCGGCGAGGCGGTGATCTCCGCTCGCTGGGCGGGGTCGGTCGTGTACTGGTCCCAGAACCACTTCATGCCGTCGCGGCTGAGGAAGTAGCCGGTGGCGAACTGCTCGTAGGAGCCGGTGTCGAAGTTGGCGTCGGTGACCGGGTAGAACAGCAGCTGCGCGGCCAGCTTCGGCCCGTTGCGCCGCTTGGCCAGGATGGTGGTCGCCGCGGTCATGTTGCCGCCGACCGAGTCGCCGGCCACCGCGATGCGGGCCGGGTCGAGGTCATGCTCGGCCCCGTGCTCGGAGATCCACTGCAGCGCGGCGTAGACCTCCTCGATCGCGGTGGGGTACTTCGCCTCGGGGGAGAGGCTGTAGTTCACGAAGACCGTCGCGGCCTGGGCCCGTACGGTGAGCTCCCGGACGAGCCGGTCATGGGTGTGGGCGTTGCCGAACACCCAGCCGGCGCCGTGGATGTACAGGACCACGGGCAGGGTGCCCTGGGCGCCGGCCGGCCGGAAGATCCGGATGGAGACCTCGCCCGACGGGCCGCCGGGGATGGTGAGGTCCTCGATGTCGGCGTCCGGCACGGGGACGTCGCCGTCCTGGACGGAGTCGACGGCCTTGCGTCCCTCGACCGGGCCGAGGTCGTAGAGGAACGGCGGGTTCTTGGTCGCCTCGGTGAACGCCTGTGCGGCCTCTTCGAGAACGGGCTTGATATCGGACATACAGGTCAGCATCGCAATCCGGCCGCCTGGACGCATCAGTAAGTTGACTGAGGTCAGCGCCGGGCTGCCAGGGCGTCCTTGAGGAACAGGCCGCCCTGCCGGACGGCGGCCAGCGCCGGCGGGCTGTCCCGCAACGGGTTGAGCGACGCGAAGTCGTGGACGGTTCCCAGGTACCGGACCGAGGTGACGGGCACGCCCGCCTCCAGCAGCCGGCGCGCGTACTGCTCGCCCTCGTCCCGGACGACGTCGGCCTCCGCGGAGACGATCAGAGCGGGCGGCAGCCCCGCGAGGTCCGCCGTGGTCGCCCGTGCCGGCGCGGCGGTGGGTTCGTGCTCGTCGTCGGTGTACTGCTGCCAGTACCATTCCAGCGCCGCTCTGGTCAGGAGGTAGCCGGAGGCGAACTGCCGCTGCGAGGCGGTGTCGCAGCGCGGGTCGGTCATCGGGTAGTACAGCAGCTGGGCCCGGATGCGCGGCCCGCCGCGCCGCTTGGCCATCATGGTGAGCGCCGTGGCCATGGTGGCGCCCGCGCAGTCGCCGGCGACCGCCAGTCTCCGGCCGTCCAGCTCCAGGTCGGCGGCGTGCTCGGCCACCCAGGTCAGCACCGCGTACGACTCCTCGACGGCGACCGGGTAGCGTGCCTCGGGCGTCCGCGTGTACTCGGGGACCACGAACGCGGCGTCGCTGGCGGCGGCGAGCTCGCAGATCATCCGGGCGTGGGTCCGGGCGTCGCCCAGCATCCAGCGGCCCCCGTGGACGTAGACGACCACCGGGAGGGGGCCGGTCGGCCGGGCCGGCCGGAACACCCAGAAGCCCGCGAGCCCGGACGGCCCCACCGGCGCCACCTGGAACCCGGCCTCCACGTCGAAGTCGTCGCGCTGGTGATCCTGGGTCTCCAGCAGCGCCTGCCGGCCGTCGACCGGGCCGAGCTGATGCAGGTACGGCGGTGCCGCCGAGGCGTCGACGAGCCTCTGGACCAGGGGATCGAGGACGACGGCCGGCCCCTCGCAGGCGCCGCTGTCCGTGGCGGGGTCAGTTCCCACGTCCCTCACCTTTCGCTCGCCGAGTGTGCCGATCGTATGCGCCGGTGGTCACAGGTCGTCGAAGAGGTCGCGGAGCTGGTGACGGCTGCTGACGCCCAGTTTCGGATAGACGTTGTAGAGGTGGGAGCCGACCGTGCGGGGAGACAACATGAGTTGCTCGGCGATCTCCCGGTTGCGCAGTCCCCGCGCCGCCAGCCGTACGATCTGGCGCTGCTGGGCGGTCAGCTCCGCCAGCGGGTCAGCCTGGGCGGGCGCGGCGGCGACGCCGCTGGCCCGCAGCTCTGCGCGCGCCTCGTCAGCCAGGCCGCAGGCGCCGAGCCGGGTGAACGACTCCAGCGCCGTGGCCAGGAGCGGGCGGGCGTCCAGGGGCCGCCGTTTCCTGCGCAGCCACTGCGCGTAGTGGAGCCGGGCCTGCGCCCGGGCCAGCGGCCACTGTTCCCCCGCCGGGTTCACCGTGGCGAGCCGGAAGTGGTGCTCGGCGTCCTTGGGGTCACCGGTCAGCGCGGCGGCGTGGTGCACGAGCAGCGTCATCCGGGTCGTCGGGCGTTCGCCGAGCGCGGCGCGCACCGCCGCGACGACGCGCGCCCCCTCCTCCTGCCGGCCCGTCCGCTGGGCGGCCGCGGTCAGGTCGACGACCGACCGGGGTGACAGGAAATAGTGCAGGGGTACGCCATCCTCGCCGAACAGCAGCCGGAAGTGGCGGAACGCTGCGTCGAAGTCGCCCGCCGCCGCGGCGCCCGTGCCGGCGGCGCGCAGCAGGCGGGCATGGGTGGCACGGTTCTCCTCCAGGCCCACGGCCGTCCAGGCGAGGTCGGCCGGCATGTCGTCGGGCTGCCCGCGCAGGGCTCGCAGGGTCATCCGCAGCGCCTCGACGTCGATCTCCAGATGCCTCAGCTTCTGAACGGCCGCCAGCGTCGCGGTCTCCTCCAGATGCTCCTCGGCCTCCGCCCACCGTCCGGTGTCGATCAGCGCCGAGCCCATCGCCGCGAGCGTGGGCGCGGCGTTGCCCATGGAGCCGTACGCGGTGAGCAGGGCGTAGGCCTGCCGGAATGACTCCACGCACAGTTCGGACTCGTCGGCGTACCAGGCGATCGCGCCGGCCGCGTGCAGGCGGGTCATGTCCGCGACGCCGGTCGGTGGCTCCGGCGTGCTGGTGCGGCGGCGGATCCGCCGCAGCAGCTCGGGAGCCCGGACGGGGTCGGCACCGGCCAGGGCCACGGCCCGGACCGCCTCGAAGGCGTCGCTCGTCGTCAGCTCGGAGTAGGGCGTGTCGCGGCTCCCGGCCTCGAGCCCGTCGAGCAGGGCCGCGATCGGCCGCCTCACCTCGGGCAGGCCGGACTGGAAGGCGACCGCCTGCAGCACGGCGGCCAGGGCGAGCACCGTCATGCCGTCCTTGGGCGGATCCGGCTCCAGCGCGCTCATCAGCACCTGAAACCCCTGCCGCTGGTGGCCGGACAGCGACAGGGCGATGCCGGCGCCGCAGGCCGCGACACCCAGCAGGTCTCGGTCTCCGGTCAGCGCGGTGACCTTGTCGTACAGCTCGCGTACCCACGAGGGGTCGCCGGCGTTCTGGGCGGCTCGCAGCGCCTTGGCGTACCGCCGCGCCCGGTCCGCGGCGCCCGGGCTGCACTCGGCGGCCCGCTCCAGCGCCCGTGCCGCCGCGAAGAAGCCGCCACGCCGTTCGGCGAGCTCCGCGGTGTCCTCCAGCGCCGCCGCGACGGACTCGTCCTGCCGCAGGCACGCGGCGGCCAGGTGCCAGGCCCGGCGCGCGGGATCGGCGTCGAGGACGGCCGCGAGGTCGGTGTGCACCTGCCGGCGCAGGTGCGCCGGGGCTCCGTCATACGAGGCCGTACGCACGAGCGGATGCCGGAAGGCGACCCGGGCGCCCGCGATGGTGATGAGACCGGCGTCCTCCGCGGGCGCCCACACCCCGAGATCCGATCCGGCGCCGGCCGCGGCCATGATGGTCTCCAGGTCCTCGTGGTCCGAGGAGGCGGCCGCGTAGAGGACCAGCCGCCGGGTACCGGCCGGCAGGGCGCGCAGCTGGGCGGCGAACATCTCCTGGATGCGCAGGGTCTGCGGCAGCCCGCCGCCGGGCACCGCCTGCCCTGCTCGTACGGCTCGGGACAGTTCGATGATGGCCAGGGGGTTTCCGGCGGCCTGCTCGAGCAGGCCGATCCGGGCCCGGCCGGTGGGCGGCTCCGGCTGGGCGTCCAGCAGGTGCGCGGCCGCCCGGCGGCTCAGTGGCGCCAGGGACAGCACGGGCAGGTCCGGATTGAGGCCGTCCGGAGGTGTGTGGCCCCGTGCCGCGAGCAGCACCGTCACGGCGTGGGTCGCCAGGCGGCGCATCACGAAACCGAGGACGTCGCGCGAGTCGCGGTCGAAGTGCTGCACATCGTCGGCGATCAGCAGGACGGGCCGGCTCCGGGAGGCGCCGGCCAGGAGGTTCAGCACTCCGAGGCGCAGCGGCATCGGGTCGTGCTGCCGGGTGGCGGCGACGATCCCGAACGCCGCTTTCAGCGCCTCCTGCTGGTGTTCGGGAAGATCGCCCGTCTCGGGCAGCAGCGGAACGAGCAACTGGTGCAGGGCGGCGAACGACTGCTCCACCTCGGCCTCACAGCCGCGCGAGGTCAGCACCAGGCTTCCGATCCCTCGCGCGTGGTCGGCCGCGGCCGCCAGCAGCGCCGTCTTCCCCGTGCCGGCCTCCCCGAGCAGCAGCATCGTCCGCGGCTCGCTCCGGCCTCCGTCGATCGCGTCCAGGATGTGGGCGATCTCGGCCCGCCGGCCTACCAGCGCCGCGGGGGGGCCGGGCGGGTGCGGGATCCCGCGTCCCTCGCTCGCGCCGTCGATGCGCACCCCCGGCCAGGAAGAACCCCGACCGGTGGCGACCATCGGCTCATCCATGGTGTGTCCCCCGTCGTACCGATGCCTGCCGCGCCTCTCAACCGGCTGTCCAAGCAGGCGACCTTATTCTGCCAGTTACTGATGCTTTGGGTGATTTTCGTGTCGGACGTGATCGTTCATCCGGGGACGCGGCCCGCCTCGCCCGGTCACGACGCGGTGCGGGCACTGGCGCGGCCTTCGGTGGCCCAGTAGAGCAGGGCGAGGACGGGCAGCGCGGCGCCCAGGACGGTGACGCCGGTCCAGCCGTAGGCGTGGTAGATGATCGAGCCGGCTTGGGAGCCGAAGGCGCCTCCGGCGAAGAACGTGGCGATGTAGACGCTGTTGAGCCGTGCCCGTGCGCCGGCGTCCAGCCGGTAGATGGTGTGCTGGCCGAGGATGAGCGTGGTCTGCACGGCCATGTCGAGCAGGATGGCGGCGACGGCCAGCAGGAGGATGTTGTGCCGGCCGAGTCCGGCGAGCCCGGACGCCAGTGCGGCGGCGGCGATCGCCACGGCGGTCATCGGGCGCACCAGCCCGCGATCGGCCCAGTGTCCCGCGAACGGGGCCACGGCCGCTCCGGCCGCTCCGACCAGGGCGAACATGCCCACGCCGAAGCCCGAGTAGTGGAAGCCGGGGCCGGTCAGCACGAACGAGACCGTGGTCCAGAAGGCGCTGAACGCGCCGAACATCGCCGCCTGGTACACGCCGCGCCGCACCAGCGCCGGGTGGGTACGCACCAGCAGCACCATGGAGTGCAGCAGCCGGGCGTACGACGCGTTCGTGCTGGGGGCGTGGCGGGGGAGGGCCGAGCGCAGCGCCAGCGCCAGCACGGCCATCAGGACGGCCGAGCCCAGGAACACGACGCGCCAGCCGGCCGCCTGGGAGACCAGGCTGCTCAGGGTGCGCGACAGCAGGATGCCGGTGAGCAGGCCGCTCATCACCCGTCCGACGACGCGCCCGCGGGCGTGGTCGGGGGCGAGGCTCGCGGCGAAGGGGACGAGGATCTGGGCGACGACCGAGGTTCCTCCGGCGATCAGTGAGGCGGCCAGCAGGATCGGGAAGCTGGTAGCGGTTCCCGCCACCAGCAGCGCCAGTGTGGTGACGGACAGCAGGATCGTGACCAGCCGCCGCTTCTCGACGCGGTCGCCCAGCGGGACGAGGAACAGCATGCCCGCCACGTAGCCGATCTGGGTGGCGGTGATCAGCCCGCCGGCGGCGGCCGTGCTGATCGTGAAGAACGCGCTCAGCGCGGACAGCAGTGGCTGTGCGTAGTACAGGTTGGCGACGGTCATTCCGGTGGCGACGGCCAGGAGCGCGACGAGCCATCCTGACGGCGCGGCCGCCGGCGACGCGATCCGTTGGCCGGTCTGGGGTTGGACGGAAGCGGTCACAGGAACCTCTCAGGGATGAAAGCGGTTCATCGAGGGCTTCGGGATCCCTCGTGTCGCCTCCAACAGCCGGCCTGCGCGCACGCTTCCTCTCTCAAAGCGATAATCAGCGATGACTGTCATCTCCAAGAGAGATGAGCGTGGCGCAGGGCGCAGGGTGGCTCCCCGGCTGACGACCTGGCCGCGTCGTCGCCTGTGATCCACCCAGATGCGGCGCCGAGGGCGACGTGGGCGCGCCGCCCGGTGCGGAACATCGGTCCCCCAGTGTCACCCCGTGACCGTTGCCGGGGTGTCACCCTGGGGGGTTTGACCTTGACCTTGGGTCAGGGTGCACGCTGATCGGGTGACCGACTTAAGCTCCACCTGGACCGGCATGGTGCCGGTCGACGACACCGCGCTGGCCGTGACCGACACCGGCGGGCCCGGCCGTTGCCTGGTCTACCTCAATGGCCAGTTCGCCACCCAGTCGTACTGGCGGCGCGTCATCGCCGAACTCGGCGGCGACTACCGGCACATCACCTACGACATGCGGGCCCGCGGCCGATCGAGGCGTTCGGCGGACTATTCGTTCCAGGCGAACGTCCGTGACGTCGACGCCGTCCTCGCGGCGAGGGGCGTGGACCGGCCGCTGCTGGTCGGCTGGTCCTACGGCGCGCCGGTCGCGCTGCACTGGGCCGGCCGGAATCCGGACCGCGTCCTGGGGGTGGTGTCCGTGGACGGCGCGTATCCGCACGGCTGGACCGACACCGTCACCCCGGAACGGATCCGGGGGCTGTTCCGCCGGTGGGGCTGGCTGTTTCCGGTGCTGCGTCCCCTGCACTTGTGCGCGAAGATGTCCGTCGAGGAGCACGCCGAGAGCAACATCGAACTCATCGAGATCTGCGCCGCCCTCGGCCCGGTCCTCGACGGTGTGACCTTCCCCGTCCGGTACGTGGTCGCCACGGGCGCCAACCTCGGAGGCAGCCGGGAGGAGATGGAACAGATGCGCGCCACCCTCGACCCGGTGCTCGCCCGCAACCCGAACATCAAGGTGAGCGCGAAGGTCGCCGGCAACCACGGCAACATGCTGCGCAAGGACTTCCGCGCCGTCGCCGACGCGGCTCGCGAACTCGCCGGCACCCCACGATCACGAGGCCCGCTGAGCAGATGACGGACGGCATCACGATCGGCCAGGCGGCGGCCTTCGCCGGCGTCACGGTGAAGACCGTGCGGCACTACCACAAGCACGGCCTGATCGACGAACCCCGCCGCGACAGCTCCGGCTACCGGCGCTACGGATCGGCCGACCTGCTGCGGCTGGTCCAGATCCGCACGCTGGCCGCCGCCGGCGTACCGCTGGCCGAAATCGGGGCGATACTCGACGCCGATCCTGACCGGTTCGCCGCCGCGCTCGTCGACGTCGAACGGCGCCTCAACGATCGGATCGACGATCTGATCGCGCGACGTGACATGCTGCACCGGCTCGCCACCGGCGACCGGGCACTGCTGCCCTACCACCTTCTCGCGAAGCTGGACAAGGCGGCCGCCGTTTTCGGCTTCACCCCGGACGACGTGACGATGGCCCGTGAGGGCCTGGTGCTGATCAGGGCCCTGGTGCCTGAGGGCTTCGACGACTATGTCTCCCGGGTCGAGCGCGCCCTCGACGACCCTCATTACGTCTCCCTGATCAAGCGCATGTGGCGTGCCGCCGAGTGGGAGCCGGACGACCCCCGGGTTGACGAACTCGCCACAGCCCTGGCCGACTACTATCTCGCCCACCCCTCCCTGCTGCCCGTCCCGGCCGGACTCCAGGCCCGCACCGACGGCGCGATCCGGTACAGCCTGCTCAGCCACCACGGAGAAGAGCAGAAGCCGGCCTGGGCTCGGCTGAATGTGTTGGTCGAGGCAAGGATGCGCTCGGCCGGCATCGACCTCGCGTCCCAGACTCCGACTGGCTGAACCCTGGGGCCTCGTCTTCATGGCCATGCCCTCGCGGGTGCGCTGGTGCCAGGCGGAGCGCTCGCTCGCGCGGCGCCCGGCGCTTCACCGAACAGGCGAGCGCGGTGAAGGCGCCCACGCTGGTCATCGAGGGCAGCCACGAGCCGGTCAAGCCGGGTCACGGCGCGATCATCGCCGAGCGGATCCCGGGGGCGCGGTTGATGATCGTCGTGCGCACGCTGCCGCCGGAGGTGCACGAGGACCCGGGCCACCGCTATCCTCGCGCACACTGTCGAGTGACGCGTATGACCCGAGTGCTTGCCGGGGTTCAAAATCGAGACGGAACGTGTCGTCTCGTCTGACTGTTATGCTGAGCCGCATGTCCAAGCAACCCGACCCCGCCCGCCGCAGCGAGCGCTCCCGGCAGGCCGTCCTCGAGGCGGCCCGCGAGCTGGTCTCCGAAATGGGATACGCCAAGGTCTCGATCGAGGCCATCGCCGCCCGCGCGGGCGTCGGCAAGCAGACGATCTACCGCTGGTGGCGTTCCAAAGGGGCGGTGATCTTCGACGCCTTCCTCGCCCTCAGCCAGGTCGGCGACAGCATCGCGCTGCCCGACACGGGCGACATCGAGGCCGATCTCAAGCTGGTGATGCGGGCGACGGTGGCCGAGTTCGCCGACCCGGGGTTCGAGGCGCCGATCAGGGCGCTCAACACGGAGATCATCAACGACCCCGACCTCGCCGCGCAGTACCGCGAGAAGCTGGCGGGGCCGGTCGACGAGGCCAAGAAGGCCCGGCTGCGCAGCGCGCAGCGCGCCGGTCAGGTCGCCGACGACGCCGATCTCGACCTGGCCCTGGAGCTTCTGTACGCCCCCTTGTTCCAGCGCTGGCTGCACCGCTCGGGCCCGCTCACGCCCGAGTACGCCGACGCCCTCGTCGACCTCACCCTCAAGGCCCTGCGCCCCGACTGACCTCGACTCCGCCCGAGCCTGCGCCAGTACGCGCGCGGTGCAGGCCCGGGCGCCCCGGGGTGATCTCGTCGGTTGCGTGGCTGCGCCCAATGTCCGGCCGCGGCGTTCGGGGCTGCCGCGTCGGTGAGTAACTGTACCTTCTGGATGGTACAGTTACGGGTATGCGACCGAGCCAGAGGACCCGGATCCTGGACGCCGCCATCCGTGTGACGGAGCGCGACGGCATCACCGCCCTGACCCTGGAGTCGGCGGCCGAGGAGGCCGGCGTGACCAAGGGCGGGCTCATGTACCACTTCCGCACGCGCGACGAGCTGCTGGTGGCGATCCAGAGGCATCTGACCGACGCGTGGGAGGCCCAGCTCGTCGCCGAGCTGGGCAAGCCGCTGGCGGAGGCGTCGCCGCAGGAGGCCGTCGAGGCCTACGTACGGGTGGGCACGCACGGTTCGGCGAGCAAGGCGGACCTCGCGTTCATGGTCGAGTCGGTCACCACGCCTGAGCTGGCCGAGGTGTGGGACGACCTCATCGGCCGCTGGACCCCGCCACCCACCTCGACCGACCCCCGCGACATCGACCTGCTCCTGGCCCAGCTGGCCGTCGACGGGCTGTGGATGTGGCGGGCCACGAGCACGACCCCCCTGCCCGAGCCGGTCAGGAAGGCTCTCCACGACCGCCTGCTCAAGCTGGTGGCGGCGGAGGACGCCGACGCCGGCTGAAGCGGGAGCCCGAGCAGGCGTCCTCCACCCCCCGTACGTGCCCAGCCACCCCGACGACCGGCATCGCCCAGGTCGCCGGGGCCGGCCGCGTGACCCTGCGCCTCCACCCCCGTCGCCCCTTTTCTTCGGAGGACCCTCATGACGAACACCGTGACCGAGCTGAACCCCAAACGCTGGGCGGCGCTGGCCGTCCTGTCGGCCAGCCTGTTGCTGATCACGATGGACATGACCATCCTCAACGTGGCACTCCCGCAGATCTCGGCCGACCTGCGACCGGGCGCGGTCGAACTGCTGTGGATGATCGACATCTACTCCCTGGTCGTGGCGGGCCTGCTGGTGGCCGTCAGCGCGCTGGGCGACCGCTGGGGGCGCAAGCGCATGCTCATCTCCGGCTTCGCCCTCTTCGGCCTGGCCTCCGTCGCCGTGCTGTGGGCCGACAGCCCGGCCGAGGTGATCGCCGTACGGGCGCTGCTCGGCGTCGGCGGTGCGACGATCATGCCGTCGACCCTGTCGATGATCCGCAACCTGTTCACCGACGCCCGCGAGCGGGCCACCGCGCTTGGCGTCTGGGCGGCGATGGCGGCGGTGGGCGGGGCGCTCGGCCCGATCGTTGGCGGGCTGCTGCTGGAGGCCTTCAGCTGGCACGCCGCGTTCCTGGTGAACGTACCGATCATGGCCGTCGCCGTCGTCACCGGGCTGCTCCTGCTGCCCGAGTCGCGCAACCCCTGCCCGGGCCGCTGGGACGCCCTGGGCACGGTGCTGTCGATGGTCGGCATGATCGCCCTGGTCTACGCCATCAAGCACGTGGCCACCGAGGGCCTGGACGCCTGGACCGCCGTCGCGGCCGTCCTGGCCGCGATCACTCTGACCTGGTTCGTACGGCGGTGCCTGCGCCGCTCCGACCCCCTCCTGGAGATCCGGCTGTTCCGCGGCGGCGCCTTCACCTCCGGCACCCTGGCCGCCTTCACCACCTCGATCGCCATGGCGGGCATGATGCTGCTCATGGTCCAGTGGGCCCAACTGGTCCAGGGCTACTCGCCGCTGCAGACGGGCCTGGCCATGCTGCCCATGGCGGTCGGCTCCGCGGTCCTCTCGCCGCTGGCACCGGCCCTGGCCGCCCGGATCGGCGCGCGTACGGTGCTGGCCGGCGGGCTGGTGATCGGCGCGCTCGGCTTCGTGGTGCTCTGGATCGCCCCGACGACCTACCTGTGGGTGGCCGTGTCGATCCTGCTGATCGGAGCGGGCATGGGCTCGCTGGCCATCGCCTCCGCCGTGATCATGTCAGGCGCCCCGGCGGACAAGGCGGGCAGCGCGGCCGCCATCGAGGAGACCTCGTACGAGATCGGCGGCACCTTCGGCGTCGCGGTGCTGGGCAGCCTGGCCGCCGCCCTCTACCGGGCCGAGCTGCCCGAGGGCGCCACCGACGCGGTCCGCGAGTCGCTCGGCGGCGCGCTGGCGGCCGCCCGCGCGCTCGGCTCCTCCGACCTGGCCGCCCAGGCCATGCTCGCCTTCACCGAATCGCTGCGGACGACCAGCCTGTACGGCGGCGTCCTCATGCTGCTGGCGGCCGTGGCCGTCTGGTGGCGCACCCCCGCCCGGCTGGATCTGGCCTCGGCGCAGCACTGAGCGCCCCTACCCGCGGGGCCCTTCGGGCGGCGCGGCAGGCAGGACGACGGACAGGGCGCGGCGCAGGATGGCCGCGAACGAGTCGGTGTTGCCGGGCTCCAGCCAGCGCCGCCCCGCCACCCGGATGGCGCCCGCCACCGCGGCGGCCACGACGGCGGGAAACAGGTCACGCCCGGGGTCGGTGCCGGTACGCGTCGCGATCGCCTCGGCGAGCGGCCCTTCCGCCATGGTGAACGTCTTCAGCGCCTCGCCCTCCAGCGCCGGTGTCGACATGATCATGCGCAGCCCGGCCCGGTCGGGCTCGGGATCGGTGTAGAGCTCGACCACGGCCGCGATGACGGCCTGGTCCAGCGGCTCTCCGGCGGGCCGGGCCCGCAGCGCCTGCCCCGCGCGCCTCGCCTGGTCGGCGTGGAAGGCGCAGATCGCCTCCTCCCTGCTGGAGAAGTAGTTGTTGTACGTGCGGGGGGAGACGCCCGCGGCCGTGGCGATGTCATGGACGCGGACGAGGGCCAGCCCGTGGGGCCCCTGCTCGATGGCCAGGCGCAGGGCGGCATGGCTGATCGCCTCCCGGGTGGCCTGCTTGTTGCGGGCCCGGAGGTCCACGGCGTCGTCGTTCATGGCATGACTCTATCCGATATTGCGTGGCGCGCACTATGTGCGTGGCACGCAAGTTGTGGGTAGAGTGCGGGGCACGCCTGGCACTCATCCCTGGAGAGTGCCAACCGCCGGGACGGCGAGGTCCGCGTGCCTGCGGGCCGTCCGTCGCGGGCGCCGTCCCGGCAATCCCCCATCGTGAGCAGGAGAGAACATGGCTTCGAAGATGATTTCGTTCGACGAGGACGCCCGGCGCGGTCTCGAGCGCGGCATGAACCAGCTCGCTGACGCCGTCAAGGTGACCTTGGGCCCCAAGGGCCGCAACGTCGTGCTGGAGAAGAAGTGGGGCGCCCCCACGATCACCAACGACGGTGTCTCCAT
>NZ_JBITHZ010000044.1:0-93464 GCF_044458585.1 Nonomuraea sp. NPDC050451 | reverse complement strand
TTTTTGCATCCAACGCGAACCGCCGTCTAGCGGCCCAGGTCAGAGCCTCAACCCTCTACTGCCTCTCCTCTCCTCTTCCAAGTGATACTCAGACGGATAGAGTGCAGATGGCCGAAAGCGTGCACGCAGCAGGTCCTCTATCGAGTTCAAGTCGCTGGGGCACGAGGTGTCGTCAGTTCGCATCTGATGCGATATGCGGCGGTTCCGGAATACGGCAGAAACGGGCCGCGCTCTTGATCACTGATCGTTAAACTCCTGGGGGTTCGCGCTGGTTGGTGGCGATTTCGGGGGTTCGGGTGGCGTCGATCGACCGGACGGTCAAGGCCGCCGAGACCGTCGGGGCCGCGGCCTGCGGCTACGACTCCGGGAAGAAGATCAAGGGGGAGAAAGCGGCACATCGCCACCGACACGCTCGGGCTCGTGTTGTGCGTGCTCGTCACCTCTGCGGCGGTTCAGGACCGCGACGGCGCCCACTCGTTGCTGGCCCTGCTGCGGGAGAAGTTTCTCCACCCTCGCCCTGGTCTGGGCGGACGGCGGCTACGCCGGGCGCCTGGTCACCTGGGCACGCGATGTCCTGCGCCTGACGGTGGCCATCGTCAAGCGCAGCGACGACATGCGCGGCTTCGTCGTCCTGCCCCGTCGTTGGATCGTGGAACGCTCATTGGCCTGGCTGATGCGCTATCGGCAGCTGGTGCGGATCTACGAACGCAAGCCCGAGCATCACGAAGCCTTCATCTGGTGGGCCGCCATCCACCAGATGACCCGCCGCCTGGCCCGCGAACTGACAGGCGGGCCAGCTCACGGACGCTGGGGAGACCCGCCGCCACTACCGGAGCTGACCAGCCCCGACCGACGCGGCAAGATCCTGGAACTTCTCGCGGCCCAGCCCCGGCGCGCCTGGCGAGGCAGCGAACTGGCCGCCATCCTCGGGATCGACAACGTCAACAGCTTCCGCGTCAAGCTCTCCCAGTGGTCCCACCAGGGCTACATCCGCAAGATCGCACCCGCCCTCTACGGCCCCATCCCCACGAGCACTTAAGTCTTCGTCAGCAGCCTCTGAAATCTCATCAATACCTGGAGAAGTCGGAGCGCCAGCCCAGAAGCCCAGGTCCTGGGGCTAGGGAGACCCAAGAAGCCCAGCTGAACTCAAGGGTTATTAGTTGAGCGTCTACAGCCAGTCCACCGAGGAAGACAAACAGGCAGCCCTCCGCCACCTCACCGTCGACCGGTGAAGCGACCCCCGATGACCACGAACCCGACCCACCCTGCCCCCGGCCACAGTGACAGCCCAGCCGCGCAACCACCGAGTGCCACAGAGCAGGTCTCCGCTATGCCCACCGTGCCGCTTCGTGCCGACGGGTGGCCCGACTGGCTCGGCCGCCGACCCATGGCCAGCGCCGACCGGGCTGAGGTCCGCCGACGCGTCGAGGCGGGCCTACCGCAGGGCCCGCTCACCGACCCCGGCCCGTTGCTCTGCTACCTCACCATCGACGGCCTGGACCACACCGACAACTCTCGGGCCGCGATCCGGCTCCGCGGACAGATCCACGCCGCCATACGCAGCGCCACCGAAGACCGCCTCACCACCTATCAGCACGACCGAATCCACCATCACCATCGGCATCCACGGTCATGACGCCCAGGAACGCATCAACCAACTCCGCAACGCCCTCGGCAAGCTTCTCGCGAAGAACCGCCTCGCTCTCCGTGAATCTCCTCGCTGACCTGCGTGTTCGTGCTTAGCGCTAATTTCCGGCCGAATATGACCACGCCGCCTCCCTAGCCCGCGCGCGACCCCGGGGTAACGGTCCCGGCGCCCCGGTCCACCAGCACCACCTGGTCTGTCGGGTCGATACGTGGAAGCCGGTGCGCGATGATCACCAGGGTCTTCCCCGCACAATAAACTCGCAGGGCGTCGTACACCTCGTCCGAGGTGACGCCGTCGAGGGCGCTGGTGACCTCGTCGACGACGAGCACCTGCCAGTCGGCCAGCAGCGCCCTGGCCACCGCCAGCCGCTGACGCTCACCGCCCGACAGCTGGAGTCCCTCCACGCCGATTGGAGTGTCGAGGCCGTGCGGAAGGTGGGACACCAGGTCGTCCAGCCGGACGGCGGCGAGCACCCGATGGATGTCCTCCTCGGTCACGGCCTCGCGGGCGAACATCAGGTTCTCCCGTATCGACGCGTCGAACAGGGTGGTGTGCTGCGGAATGATCGTCACCACGTCGCGCAACTCCGCGTCGCCGGCGCCGTCAAGCTGAACGGTTCCGGTGGCCGGGCGCAGGAGACCGGCGATGATCAACCCCAGCGTGCTCTTGCCCGACCCGGTGCGTCCCCGGACCACGGTGACCGATCCTGCGGGCAGGTCCAGGTCGATGCCACCGAGCACGTCCCGCCCGTCGCCGTACCGGTGGCCCACCCCGCGCAGGGTCAGGCTGATCCCGGCCCCCGGCACGGGAGCGCGGCCCTCGTCGATCGGCAGCGGCTCCGGCAGGTCGAGGTATTGGATGACGCGCTCGAACTTGGCCAGCGAGACGTGCAGGCCACTGGATAATTGCAGAAGGGATTGGATGGGCTGGGACAGCTGCATCTGCAGGATCACCATGACGATCACGGTCCCTGTACTCAGTCCGGAGACCGCCGTACCGGACACCCAGTACACCAGGGGCGGCACGCACGCGAACGACGCGCCGATGATCACATAGGCGGTGGCCCCCACGACTCGCTGCCGCACCGTGATCTCACCCAGTTGCCTGCACACCTCGACGAACCGTTCGAGCTGCCGGCCGGAACGACGCAGCGTCCGGCCCAGGATCACCCCGCCCAGGCTGAGATCCTCGGCGGCGAAACGCAGCAGTGAGGTGACGTGGCGCTGCCGTTGCCTGGCCAGGTCCTGGCGCCGCTTGGCGAAGCGATGGTTGAGCAGCGCCAGCACGTACGCCAGCGAGAAGGAGAGCAGGGCCAGTTGCCAGCTCAGCATCAGCATCGCGATACCCGAGGCGACCAGCGCGGTGAGGGAGCCCAGCGCCTGGTGGACGGTGCCGGTGACGAACCGGTCGATCCCCTCGATGTCGCTGACCAGCCGGGCCTGCACCTCCGAGGTGCTCTCCTCGGTGTAGAAGGCCAGTTCCTGCGATTGGGCGCGGCCGTACACGGTGGCGCGCAGGCTGGTCGTCACCCGCTGGCCGACGATGTTGGTGAGCGCCACGTTGCCGACGTCCAGAACGCTGCTCGTGACTCCCAGGACGACCATGAGCACGCACAGCAGCGTGAGCAGCCCGACGTCGCCGTTGAGCAGCCCCTGATCGATGACCATGCGGGTCAGCAGCGGGTTGGCCACTCCCAGGGGCACGGTGATCACCACGATGATCAGCGAGGCCACCACCTGCCACCGATGCGGGCGGAACCAGGTGAGCATGCGCCGGAGTACGGCGGTGGCCGTCATAGGAAGGGGTGGGGGTCGGAGGTGAGCTCTTCCGGCGCCAGGTCCCGGTCGCGATGACCGAGCAGCCGCGGCACGGTCAGGAGCCGGGGGAGATCGTCGAGACGGCGGTGGTCGTGCCCGAAGGTCATCGACAGGGTGCCGGGAATCAGCACCTTCACACAGGCGAACCCGCCCGCCCGGTGCTCGGAGCCGGTCTGGTCGATCACGATCACGTCGAGCCCGGTGTCCAGATAGCGCTTGACCATCTCGGTGAGCACGCCCGTCAGATCCGTACCGGTGACGGCTCCCAGGTCGGCCGGCCTGCGACGGCCGGGCGCCCCGGTGAGGAAGTCGAGCCGCCGCGCGGCGTCCGGATGCGCGTACAGCAGGGAGTGGTCCTCCATCTCCTTGACGAGCCCGGGGTCGGCCAGCATCTGCCGCGCCCGTTCACGGTGCTCTGCGTACTTCTCGCCCACGGGAGCGATGCTCGAGGCGACCTCGGAGAGGGCGTTGGCCATGGCGCGTTCCGGGTCAGGGCTGGACCCGGCCGCGGAGATCGTCGCCGCCCGGCCGTCGTCGCGCGGGTTTACGGCGATGGCCCACACGCAGGGGATCCGCTGCTCCACGCTGATGTCGTGGAAGAACACGTCGTACCCGGTCTCCGCCTCCACGGACGCGAGCTGCCACAGCAGCCGGCGATCGGACACCCCGGCCGTCTCGATGCGCGGCGCGGGTATCCTGCAGTACCAGGTCAGCAAGAAGGCGTCGCGCTCGGCGACCTCCAGGACGCCGTGGAGGACGGCCTCTTCGAGGGAGCCGCCGAGGGCGCAGCCATTGGAGATCTCGTAGACTAGCTCGTGCCCGTTCTGGTAGTAGGCGCAGGACTGCGGCACCAGGATCGGCTCCTTCCGCGCGAAGGAGTAGCCCCACACCCAGGTGTAGGTCTCATTCACGTCGAACGGCCGGTACAGGAAGCCGGGCAGGCGGTACCGTTCCGGCGGGTAGAGGCCCAGGGTCCGCGGATCGAGCGCGTGCCCGGCGACCTCGGCGAAGCTCGCGCGCACCGCCGGCCTGCGCGCGCCCTGGGCGCCACCGTACCTCTCGAGTCCTTCCAGCACGGCGATGCGCCTGCCGGCGGTGCGCGTCTCGGCGCGCCCGTAGCCCACGACCTCGCCGCCGCGCCCGCCCACTCTGGCCGACGCGACGGTCAGGACACCTGCCGTCCATTCCGAGATCGAGCCGATCAGCCCGCATTCCTGGTCCACGTACAGCTCTTCCAGGTCCTCGGTGACCTCTCGCGTACGGAAGCTCCCTGCGCGCTGCATCTGCCGGGGTTCCAGGACCAGGTCCGCCAGCTGGGCGGTGTCCTGCGGCGCGTCACCGCAGGTGTCGCAGAGCGCGTCCGGCAGGAACGGATGAACGCCGACGTCCAGGCGCTCCAGATTCACCGTCATCAGGGCCCTGCGCGTCCGGGAAGCGTCCCCTTCCGACAGCAGGGCCGCGACGATTTCGGCCACCTGCGTGGCGGCGAGCGGGGTGAGCCAGGACGACGGGCACCCGCGCAGGACCCGGCCGTGCCTGCGCCAGATGGCGCGGTGCCCCTCCTGGTCGGCACGGACGAGGCGCCGTCGCCGCTCGGCGCAGGACACGCAGCCCGCCTCACCCGGGATCTCCAGGGGGCCGATCACCACCTGGCCGAGCTCTGCGCGGACGCGTAGCCACGGCACCGCGAGCTTGGTGGAGACCGCTCGGGCCTCCGCCGTGCGAGCGGTGTTCCAGCTGTCGTCGGCCGCGATCAGCAGGTGCGGGCCGCCGGGCACCTGCGCCGCCGTGTCATGGCGGCCGACCTGCCAGTCGGCCGCCAGCCGACCGGCGATGGCGTCGTGCATCAGCCCGTGCCCGATCAGCGCCACCTCACGCATCAGCCACCACCACCCGGGTCAGATAGGGCATGATCGCGGCCACTTCCTGATCATGATCAAGGGGCACGGCCAGCGCCACCCGGCCGCCGGCGCGTAGCCGCGAGGCCGCCGTCGCGAGGTCTCCTGCCGGGGCCGGAGTCCGCCGCCATGGGCCGCGCAACCGGGCGGGCAGCGGTTCCGCCTGGCCGTACCGGGGGGATTGCAGGTGCACGAGCGTGGACCTCAGCCCTTCTCCCAGCGCCTCGGCCGGGTCCAGGTCGGTGAAGTAGCCGATCGTGACCTCGCCGGCGCAGTACGCGAAGGCCGGGATGCCCAGCGGGCCGGTGAGGTCGTACACGTCGGGCAGTTCGTCGAGGCGGGAGAGCACCTCGCGGCATCTGCGCCCTTCCTGGCGCAGGTCGACGGCGGTGAGGTCGATCCGCGGAAAAGGCGCGGAGCGCGCGGCGAGACCGGCGATGATCATCTGCAGGCACCGGCTGGCCAGTCCCTTGCCGAGGGCGTGCTCCCAGCTATCCCCGGTCGCGAGCCCGGCGCCTCCGCTCCCGAACACATCGGCGGCCGGTACCAGTCGCGCCCTGTCCGGGCGGTCGATCTCGTGCGCCCAGACGTCGGATCCGACCAGCCTCCGCGGATCCACCGTGCGCGCTCCGTAGGCGGCCAGCGCGCGGCAGGCGGCGTCGCGGTGCGCCGCCTCGTGGCCGAATCCGGCGCCGATCACCGCCTCCCCGTCCGGCGATACGGCCCGGCACAGGTTCACCAGCACCTGGGGCGCGTCTGCCTCGGCAAACCTGACAACGCCCAGGCGCTCGTCGACGCACGGGGCGATCCTGCGCAGGAATGACTCCTGGTCGAGACGTTCGCCGGCCAGGAGATCACGCACGCGCCGGAGGAACTCCTCGCGGGAACGCGGGGACGCCGGGCGTGCCAAGGGGTGGGGCAGGCAAGAGTGGCGCGTGCGCCGCCACGTCCCCTGCTCGATCCTGACCAGGAGGCCGCGTTCGGCGGGCGGGACGGCGCCGGTCAGCTCCCGGTAGGCGGCCTGGACCAGGCTCGCTGCCGCTCCCGGCGGCGTGGTTCCGCCCTGCCCAGCCGTGACGCCCATCCGGCGCCTCGCGTCGTCCCATCCCGGCGCCGCGGGCGGCAGCAGCCAGGTGGCCTCGCCCGTGACGACCATCAGGGCGAGGGGGATCGCGCGCTCCGCGCAGGCGCGCTCCAGCGGCAGGGCGGCCGGCCCGTCGCCCGCGTAGAACACCAGGTCGGTGCCCGCGGGGAGATCGGTCACCGCGGCGGAGGAGAGGTCCAGTACCGTGATGTCACGCAATCCGGACGCCGAAGCCGCCCTGACCAGTTGTCCCAGCATCGGCTCGACGCCCGCCACCACCGCGGCGCGGCCGGCGTAGCTGTCATCCCGGTCCTCTTCGAGGGCGTCGCAGGTCCGCAGGAGCTCGACGACTCGCCTCACCGCCTTCTCCCGGTCGGGCGGCATCCCGGCGGTCAGTTCCCCGATCGTGTACCTGCCGTCGAGGAACGGCGTGAGCCGGTCGACCCAGCCCGCGATCGCGGCCCCGTCGATCCGCGCCAGCCCTCGATGCGTGAGTACGCGCAGGCCGTCGCCGGTCGGGGCCAGGTAGACGTCGTCACGCATCCGCAGCCTCATCGCGCCGCTCCCCGCGGGAGGGATCCGAGCGCGAACTCGCCCACCGAGCCCTCGTCCATCTCGTCCAGGCCGGTGGCCGCCGCGAAGGCGGTGGAGTCGCCACCGCCGAGCGCGCAGGGCGCCAGCTTCATGGCGGTCGCCACCAGGTACATCGTCTGAAAGAGGACGCCGACGTTCTTCATGATCAGTGAGTACGCCATGGACTGGTAGTTCCACATGACGCGTCCGAACCGTGCCGCGATCACCAGGAGCACCTGCGGCTCCTCGTGCCCCGTCGATGCCGCGGCGGTGCGCAGGAGCCGCCGCACCTCGGGGGTGGCCCCGCAGATCCTCTCCAACCGGTGGCGCTGCGGATCGTAGTGATGCAGCCCCTGCTCCAGCCCGTGGACCTGCCGGATCACCGGGTAGATCTCCAGTTCGTACAGGGCTCCGCCACTGGGATAGGGCCGGCGCACATAGTCGGCGCCGTCGGCGCGGAAGACATCCCGGTTGCGCGAGCAGCGGTAGAGGAACTCCCCGAGTTCCGCCGCGGTCATCGGATTCGACGCATCGTAGCGGCACAGCGAGCGCCGTTGCTCCAGCACGGTGGTCAGCCCGGGGTCGCCGGCGCGTACGCGGCTCAGATCGGGTCGGGCAAGCTCGACGACCTCGCCGTCGAACGGCGCACGGAGCGCCGCGTGCGGGACCGGCCTCCCGGCGGCCCAGTCGCCCTTGCCGTACGGGACTCCGGGCAACGGCCTGCGGCTGTGTCGGTGGAACCACAGCTCGTGGGGTCGCCAAGTCGGCGACCGGTCGTCCTCGTCGCCGGCCCGGGCGACCGCCAGTCCACCGGCCCACAGGTCGCGGCGGAACCGGCGCAAGGCCGGGACGTCGTCGTCGGCCGGCCGCGGCAGCCCGAGCCAGGCCAGGGCGCGCGAGTCGTGCAGCCGCACGCGGCACCAGGAGCGCGGGGACTCCAGGACCATGGCGCTCCCGTCCCTGCGGGTCACCGCGTACCGCGACAGCACCAGGTCCTCGGGCATCTCACCCGCGATCGGGTGCTGTGGTCCTTCCGGCTCCACGGTGTAGACGTCCGTTCCCGACCAGGTCACGGTCGCCTGGAGCCACCCCTCGCGCCGCAGCAGGCTCAGGTCCTGCTCCACCAGTTCCTGCGCCGGGACCGGCTCCCTGGCCAGCCGGTGCAGCAGCGCCTGCTGCGCCGTGCTCAGCCGGCCCAGCGCCGTGCTGTACGGCCCGCTGAGCAGGTAGTAACAGCGGTCAGGTGTGACGCCACCCGAGACACCCGGCCGGATCCGGACGCGTTCCTCGATCTGCGATGTCATGCCGATATCTCTTCCTCACCAAGGTCCAGCACGGTCCGCGCGGCCAGGGCGGTGGCGTACTGCTCGGTGAGCAGATCGACCCCCAGCCGGTTGGCCGCGAGGTGCGCGCACGTAGTCATCACCGCCGGCTGCCGCCGGGGCTCCAGCTCCTTCTGCAGGCCCGCCATGGTCTGCGCCCAGCCCGCCAGGCCGTCGCCCGGCGGCAACCGATCCGTCCGCTCGACCAGCGCCCGCATGCGCCGCCCCAAGGGGAGCAGGACGTCGCGTTGCCGCGCGAAAAGATCGGCGTGATCCCCCCGCGGCAACGCACCGGCCCTCAGCCGCAGCAAGACGATGAGGTACATCGCCACGACGGCGGTCACCCGCTGCTCGGGCGTAACCCCTGCCGTGAGCATGGACAGGACGATCCTGCTGGAGTCCACGAAGTGCTTCTCCACCGCCCCCATCGCGACCCGCCCGTAGCGCCGGTTCTCCCTGCGGTAGGGAATGAACGACACGGAGTTGTTCTGCGCCAGTTCGCGGGCGAAGCCCGCCATCCCTTCCCCGCGTGCCAGCAGAGCGGCCCTCGTCTCGTACTCCTCTTGGCGCACGGCGACGGCGGAGGGGCAGGCGTGGAAGAAGGCGCGGCTCCTGGCCTCGATGACGCGCCGTACCCGGTCGTGCTCCGCCGGCTCGGCTCTCACGCGCAGGCGTACGTGCGGACCGGCCTCCCAGTAGCGCAGGAAGAAGACGTCCGGGCGGTCGCCCCCGTCCGCCAGCTCCGCCACGATCGCGGGAATCAGCCGGACGATCAGGGGATCCTGGTCGCCGTGGTAGAAGAGATGCGCGCTCACCCACTCGTGGTGGCCCACGTCAATCGCCCCACGCCGCGACGTCGATCACCATCTCCATGACGTGCTCACCGCCGTGGTTCTCGGGTGCCCGCATCGGATCGGGCAGTGCCTCCTCGAAGAGGACCACCTCGTTCGGCTGTCGCAGCAACTCGTTGAAGGCGTGGAGGAGAAAGGGGTTGGCGAAATCCAGGTAGAGCGGCTTGTTCTCGTAGGAACGCCCGCTGGCCAAGCCTCTGACGAAGCACGTCTCCGGGATGCCCGCTTCCAGCCGCCACGCGGTCAGCCGGAGGAGGTATTCGGCCATCGGCTCGTTCGCGCGCCGCGCCGGGATGTTCGCCGGCGTCATGTGACGGCTCGCCCGGCGCACCACCACGCGCCCCACCCGCGCCCGCGGGATCACCGTCACCTCGGGCCCGGACCTGCGCTGTCCACGCGGCGCGATGCCCATCACGGGCTCGGGCGGCTCCTCGCCGAATGCCCGAACGAGCAGCTGCGCCGCGCGCGGCAGGGTCCAGGGGGCGCTGTTGCCGAGATGCAGCGGCCGGACCAGCCGGTCGAGCCTTCCCGACCGCAACCGCAGGAGTTCGCGGGTCGGATCCCGCTCCACCCACAGGTCGTGCAGATCGGTCCGATCGGTCCCCGGCCGGACGTCGCCGTGCCACGGATAGGTGATCTCGTACGGCGCGCACGGCTCCCTGACGTTCAACGAGGTTCCCAAAGACCCGCCGAGAGCGGCGAACACCGGATAGTCGCCGGGCGGTTGCGCCCACGGCTCCGTGCGGGTGCCGGTCAGGTGGTCCAGGCGGCTGTGGACCCTGCCGTACCCGGTGAAGATGTTGTTGATCACGAACGTGGGGCCTGACTCGTCCGCCAGCGGCTGCCCGTACACCCCCACCGCGTGCAGGTCGTCCAGCCAGCGCGGGTATCCGGCCACCGCGAGGGTCAGCTCACCGGGCTCGATCGCGACGACCCCGTCAGGTCCGGCCGCACGCCACAGCAGGCCGGCCGCGTCCTGGCGCAGCGCGCGCAGTTCATGGATGCGCTCGAACACGCTCGCCCGCCCGCTTCCTGACGAATGCCACAGCCGGCCGATCTCCTTGCCTGCCGGGGAACCGCCGGCGATCTCCTTCACGAGCTCGTGGTAGAAGGACAGGAAAGGAGTCGGTGGCCGCTGCCCCCACCAGGCGTTGAGCGCGATCTTCAAGTCCTGGCCGAAGCTGAACAGCGCCAACCACCGGCGGATGACCTGCAGGTCGGCCAGCACCGGCTGCCACGCGAGACGCCCGCACTCGGCCAGGGGTTCTCCGGCTACGGCCGTGTCGAAGGTCTGGCTCGTGATCGGCTGCCCCAAGTGGCCGGACAGGCTCCCCATCGCCTGGCCCACCGCATCCAGCCGCCGCCGATGCAGTTCGACGTCCTCGACCGGTATGGCCGCCCGCACGGCCTCGTCGACGGCCAGGAGCAGCGCGCCCTCCTGCGCGAACTCCGCGCCGAGCGAGCGCAACCAGCGCCCCGCCTCGCCTGGTGTGGTGATCTGCCCGGCCGGCTGCGGCATGAGCTGCAGCAGTCCGATCTCGACGAGATGGTCGAGGAAGGCCGCGACCCGGGCGGGCTGAGCGTTTCCCGCCGCCTCCAGCTTGCCTGCCAGCTCACCGAAGGTGATCGCGGCGTCGGGGATCAGTTGCAGGCAGGCGCTGATCGCCGGGGTGGCGTCGATCGTGACCATCGCCTCCGCCGGAGGAGGACCCAGGAAGCGCAGCCGGTCGCCGGAGCCAACCACGCTGGGATTGACCCGGATGATCATGGCGCGCCGCAGCCGTCCACTCGTGACCAGTGCCGCGTGCAGTTCCGACCGCGCGACATGGCCGAGGTCGAGGACGCCCGCCGCGCCGCGCAGACCTTCGGCGCACTGGCGGACCGCCACGTCGTCGTCCGTCCACGTACCGCGTCCCGTCACCATGAACGTGCTGAAGGGGCTGGTCTTCGCCGCGGCCCGGACCAGGTACTTGACCAGGGCGGGCGCCAGCCGCCGGGTACCACGGCCCGGGTCGACCAGCCACTTGTCCAGATCCGCCGACAGATCGGGGCTCGCCTGGAGGAGCGCCCGCCGGAAGACCGGAGCGGAAACGAGGTCACGCAACCGGCTCTCCAGGGCCGCCGTCTCCGATCCGACACGTTCGTCCAGGTCGCGTCCACCATCACGCCACTCGTCACAGGCGGCCACCCAGCGTTCCACCCGGTCCGAGAGGTCACGGCCGAGCAGTTCCCGCGTCGCCGGGCTCCACTCGCGGGCGGTCGGCCTGCGCCCCTGATAGACGGCCCGCCGCAGGCCGACGAGCAGCGGCCTCGCGGGGTGCGCCGCCGCGCGTGCGATCACCGGGTACAGCTCATCGCTCAGCGTCGCGCCCTCGGCCCGCACCCACCGCCGCAGCGAGAGCCGGTCACGCACGGCCAGTCCCACCTCGTGGAAACGCAGTTCCCGCAGGACGGTGGTCGGCAGGCCGGCCAACCGGATCAATGGAGCAGCGAACATCCTTCACCTCACCCGATGAAACGCGGGCCGTCCTGCGCGCAGCACGGCCCGCGGTGCTGTCCGCTACTCCTCGTCTATGTCGTCATCGGGGTCGGCGTGCGGCTTGTCCGGGCCGCCGCCGCAGCCGCAGACGCAGCCGCTGGGTCCGACGCACTTGGTGATCGTGCAGGACGCCACGATGTCGTAGCCGCGTCCGAGCGTGAGTGTCTGCACCTCCAGCCCGCTGACGGTGAGGTCGAACACGTCCATCGGAAGATCGTGAACATCGAAGTCGAGGGTGGAAACGGGTGGCATCGATACCCCTTTTTCGCCTAGCTGGAATGCGTGTCCATGCGCTGCCGACGCTAGCAACGGTGGGTATATCGGAGGTATATCGGTGGTACGCCGCTAGGGTCCTGGTCTAGAAATTCGAGCGCAGTAGCGGCCGATGGCGCCGATGATCTGGTCGGCGTCTTTGGTCCAGGTGAACGGGCGGGCGTTTTCGTTCCAGTGTTCAAGCCATTCCAGCAGCGCGGTGGTCAACTCGTCGAGGGAGCAGAACACGCCACGATCGAGGCGGCGGCGCTGGAGTTCGGCGAACCATCGCTCGACCTAGTTGATCCACGACGAGTAGGTGGGGGGTGAAGTGCAGGTGGACCGTCGGATGTTCGAGGAGCCACTTATGGACCACCGGGGCCTTGTGGGTGGACAGGTTGTCGCAGATCACGCGGATCTCCAGGCCCGGTTCGACCTGGTGGAAGATCTCCTCCAGAAAGTCCCGGAAGTCCACCGCGCGATGCTGGGGCGATAACTTGCCGATCACCGTGCCGCCGGCGACGTTCAGTGCCGCGAACAGGTCGATGGTGCCGTGCCGGTGATAGTCGTGGCTGCGCCGTTCGGGCGTGCCGGGCACCATCGGCAGCACCGGCGCCGACCGTTCGATCGCCTGGATGTGCGGTTTCTCATCGACGGAGAAGACCACCGCGTGCTCAGGCGGGGACAAGTACAGGCCGATCACGTCGCGGATCTTGTCGATCAGTAGCGGATCGGTGGAAATCTTGAACTCCTCCACCAGGTGCGGTTGCAGGCCGAATGCCTGCCAGATGCGCCGCACGCTGGAGGCCGAGATCCCCACCCGGGCGGCCAGCTCCCGCCGGGACCAGTGCGTCGCTCCTTCGGGCACCTCTTCCAGCGTGCGGACCACCACCTCCTCCACCTGCGCATCGGTGAGCGTGCGCGGCGCACCCGGCCGAGGCTCGTCGCTGAGACCGTCCAGCCGGCGATCGATGAATCGGTTGCGCCAGGTGCCCACCGTGTCCCGGGTGATGCCCAGACGCCGCGCCACAGCGGTGTCGTCCAAGCCCTCGGCACACAGCAAGATGATCCGTGACCGGTGGGCCAGCACCTGCGCGGTCTTACCGCGTGTGGCCCATCCCTGCAGCATCCGCCGCTCGTCCGTGCTCAGCACGAGCGGACGTCGTGGTTTGCCCGCCATCCCTTCATTAGATGACGAAACTCAAAACCGGGACACTAGATCCGGTTTCCGCACATGTGGATGTTTAGGATCTTTCGCGCGGCGGCTTGGCGGTGTGTTCGGTGGGCGGCAGGCTGCTGGCGTGTGAGACAACATGCGCGGTTCGGGGTTGCGTCGGCGGAGAAGCTGCTCGGGGCGTTGCCGGTGATAGCGGGTTTCTCTTCCCGCTTGAAGATCAGGGACATCATTGATGAGGCCTGTCCGGTGCGTGATCTAGCCGCGCTCACGCACGGGCAGGTGATCGAGGCGCTGGTCGCCTACCCCGGCCGGATCCTCATCGACTCACTCAAAGACATCGCAGCGACCTGCACGAAGCCCGCTGGTGAGTAGAAGGCGGTACGTGGCCAAGGGCGTTCCCGGCGGGTACCGGATCTGGGACACCAAGGCACGACGGTGGTGGGGAGACCACTACGAACTCTGCCCTGACGAGCTGCTGTCCGAGCTGAACGACGCCGCGGACCACGCGAAGATCACCATGCTGCTCAAGAAGTACCGAGCCCTCAAGCGCTGACAACGAATCCAGCTCGGTTGCAGACGATGCCCCATCCCCTGCTGTGCAGAGGTGCTTGTGACATCGACACCGTCCCGGAACTTCGTCCGACAGACGCCGCTCGGCTATGGGGCGAAGAGGACCTGGGACTCGAGGTCGAGGCGGGTGGCGGGATCTGCAGCCGGCGGGGTGAGGTTGAGGATCCAGTTGCCGAACCGGCGGATGACCTGGGTGATGTAGGGCGAGATGGTGGCCAGGTCATCGAGGTCGACGGGGTGGCCGTCGGCGGCGATGGCGTTGGCGGCGTCCGTGATGTCCTGGGCGGTGGAGTAGATGACGCAGTTGGCCAGGAGCTCGTTGAACTTGATGATCTTCTCTTGGTAGTCGGGGTCGTTGTGGCCGATGAGCTGGCCGCCGAACATCAGCCAGTCGGCGAAGTTGTGGAAGGACTCGTTGCGGTTGGTGACCTGGGTGATCTGCTCGCGAAGGTCGGGGTCCGACAGATACCGCAAGAGCGTGATCGTCCTGACGGCGCGGCCGAGTTCGCGAAAGGCCCGGAAGAGCCGGTTCTTGCGGGAGTGGTTGCCCAGCCGGCGCAGCAGGGTGACCGAGGACAGCCGGTTCTCCCGGATGGAGATCGCGGTGCGGAGTAAGTCTGTCCAGTGCGTCTCGATCAAGGTCCAGTCGATCGCCTCGTCGCCGAACAGTGAGTCGATATGCTGGTAGGGGGTCCCCGGTGTCGGCCGGTAGAAGATCAGGTCGTGCCAGTTGCGGATGCGGGGCAGCAGGTCGAACCCCATGAGCGCGGCGAGTCCGAAGACCGGCAGCGACTGGCCTTGGGTGTCGGCATGGATGGTGTCGGGCTGGATCTCCGAGGCGTTCTTCAGCAGGCACTCGATGATGTAGACCGCCTCCCACACCCCGCAGGGGATGAAGCGGCTGAACAGCGCGACGTAGGTGTTGGAAATGTGCCGGTAGGCGAGGCCTCCGTAGCCTCCGTAGCGGATGTGGGACTCGGCAAGGAGGTTGTTCTCCCATGTCTCGATCTGGGAGCCGTCGGCGGCCACGGTCTTGCCGTCGCCCCACACCGAGGCGATGTCGAGCTTGTTGAACTCGTTGATGACGTCGGTGGAAGCTTTGAAGATCTTGTCGCTGGTGGAGTGCTTGTTCGCAGTCATGGCGATCTCGGCGGCGCTGATCTTGCCACGCATGTGTGCGGCGACCTGGGCCGGGCCGAGCAGAGTCCCGTAGGTGAACACCATCAGCACGTACCGGCCGAGCGCTTCCTTGATCTTCGGGTCGGAGCCCGAGGCAGGGCCGAGGTGCCGCGTCCAACCGGTCTGGTAGGCGGTGCGGGTGAGGATGTCGAGCAGGTCGCGCTGCGGGAGCCGCTCGTGCACGGCTTCCTCGAGCTTGAGCGCCTCCTTGCTCCGCTCGGCGCCCTTGCGGCGTTTGAGCATCGGGCGCCCGCCCTCCAGGGTCAGGTCGGTGTTGGCCGGGTAACCGGAGTCGACCTCGGCGGCGGTGTCGGCCAGGAGCTGCCGGTAGTGGCGGGTGAGCTCGCGGGGGTTGGTCGGCAGGCCCGCTTCGGCGCAGAACTCGGCGCCGAGCGGTTCACACTCTTCCCAGGACATGAGCTGGTCGTGCAGGTTGGCGTAGGAGTCCGACCCGGCTACCGCGATGTCGCCCGACTTCAGCTCCGAAGCCAGGTAGGAGAACACGCACACCTCCAGGTGACGGCGAACCAACAGGCCCGGCCGGTCCGGATCCTTGAGAATCTTCCGCCACATCGCGGAGGCGAACGCATCCACGTCCGCCACCAGCTCCACCGCGGCCGTGGCGCCGTCCGGGCCCGCGCGCTCCACGCTGATCCGGTCGGGGACGAACGCCGCCCGGGCGTGCCGCTGAGCCTGCAGGTACTCCACCGCATCCAGCACGCTGCGCTCAGCGTTGGTCGACTCCAGGTCGATCGACTCGACCAGGGTGAACAGCGCCGACCGATGGGACCGGTAGTGCTGGTCGAGCAGTGGCAGGTAGTTGTTGCCGTGATAGGCCGACACCGCCTCGTGCGCGGCTGCCAACGCGTCCAGGCCGCCGGCCTCCTCCAGAGCTTTCAGCACGAGGCGGCCAGCGCGCTCGGCCAGATCATCGGATCCGGAGTCCGTTGCCCGCAGGGTCCCTGCCCGAGTTGTCCGGCTGCGGACCGACCACATCACCTTCGGCGGGTGTGGTCGCCTCGCGGACGCCGTTCAGGACATTCCCGAACACCCCCAGCAGGCGTTCGGACTCAGCCCGGTGCGCCTCCCGCAGTGCCTCCAGCTGGTCGCGGCCCTTCTTGTGGAGCGTCGCGATCCGCTTGCAGAACATCGTGACCACGTCGTCGCGCACCCCGGTCCGCACCGTGTGCAGCAGGCTCACGATCAATGTGAGGCGCTTGTCCTCATCCAGCACCTTCCGCAGGTCAGCGACGTCGGTGACCCGCGCCTCGCCCGCGAAATGCGCGATCTTCCCCGGCGGGACCCCCTCCAGCCACACCTCGGTCGGTCCGAGGCCGTCCAACTCGTGCAGGAACGCCAGACGGCCCCTGAACTTGTTGAGCGACGCGGCTTGCGCCACGTCCTTCAGCCCGTCGTACTCGCTGCGCCGGGTGATGGGGTCCGACCAGCAGCAGCCGGGCCAACCTCGCCCGGGCCCCGGCGTCGACCCGGCCAGACACCAGTGCGAAGAACCCGCGGTTCACCTCGGTGCGAATCTTCTTGGTCATCTCATCCAGCGTCGTGTAGCCGGGCAGCTCGCATTCCGCGCGAACCAGCTCTTCCAACGCCACGTTGATCAAGTCAGCGGGGTTGTCCTTCGCCTGGGCCGCCTTTCGGATCGCCTCGTCGGCTACCTCCCGCACCCTGGCCGCGTCGTAGGTGACGCCCATCCGCGTGCGCACGAACGACCGATGCCGCTTGGCCGACCGCTCCGCGGCATCCCCCAGCGCCACCTCCGGCAGGCCGATCGTCTCTCGGATGTGCTCGGAGAGCACTGCAGGGACGTCTTTGAGCTTCGGGAAATAGCCCAGCCGCTGGTAAGTCTTCAGCCACACCAGCAGGGCCAGCAGATGCTGATCGTCCTGGGTCTTGCCGCGAGCCCACTCCACCTCGACGACCGACGGGGTAAACACCTCCGCCAGCTCCCTGGCCGACACCGCCCGCGCGAACCTCGGGTACGCCGTCCGGTCGATCGACGTCACCCGAACCCCCGAAATCGCCACCAACCAGCGCGAACCCCCAGGAGTCTAACGATCAGTGATCAAGAGCGCGGCCCGTTTCTGCCGTATTCCGGTGGCACCCCAGCAAGAACGGAATCGACGAGCTCGAACGGGATCACCTGGGTCAACTCACCCAGATGCCCTGGGGCGAAGACATCGCCAGCAACCATGACGGGACGAGTGAGGGTGACGACGGACTGACCGCGCAACGCTACCTCGGCTTTCAGCGACGATCTCGACAGATCGCCTTGATCTACCAGGCTCCACCACCGCCCGAGGCCCCTTTCGGGTTCAGAACCGTCGCCGTCGCCAGCTTCTTGACGCAATCCAATGATCGTTAACTTCGCGGCATTGGGCGAGGCCCATGAAACACGGCTCACGGCTCGCCGCGTTCAAGCACCAGAAGGTGGCCCGCACCCGGGCAGGCCACCCCAGAGCGTTCGCCGCTCAGAGCGGGCCAGCTGACGGTTGCCCATCAGCGCCCGGCATCGGCCCGAGGTCGAGCTGTTTGCTCATGTCGAGCTCGAACTTGCCGTACAGGTTCAGGTGGGACCAGAACAGAGCCGACAGGGCGCGCCGGTCGGCGTCGGTGAGCTTCTTTCGTCACTTCGGCTCGGCCAGGACGATCTGCACCATCCGGGTGTTCGGGTAGACGATTGTCGCCTGGACCAGGTGCAACGCGAGGGCGGAGGGCTCGACATGCTCACGGTCGTCGCCGGTCAGATCGCCGGCCTTACCGTAGAAGATGTCCTTGTTGGCCGAATTCCAGTTCTCCACCACATTCAGGCCCTCGTGGATTTCGCGGCGCAGTTCCTCCTCGGCCAGGTAGTCGCAGATGAAGACGGTGCGGATCACCCGGCCGAGTTCCTCGATGGCCCGGTAGGTGGGGTGCTTGGGGCCGCCGCGGGTGAAGCGGCGCAGCATCTGATGGGCCTCGGCGGTGCCCAGCCGCAGCGCCGTCGCGTACTTGATCATCTGGTCGTACTGGTTGGCGATCAATTCCCGGTCGATGGTCTTGCCCGACAGGACGCCCTCCAGCTGCGGCCAGGCCTCGCCCTCGACCAGCCCAGGCCGGTACAGGCGGGCCGAGCCGATGTTCTTCAGCCGCGGCAGCAGCTTGAAGTCCAGCAAGTGCGAGAACGCAAACCCCACGATCGAAGCTCCGTGGGTGTCGGTGTACTGGCGATCGATCTCCGCGCTGGTCAGATGACGGAGCAAGCCCTCGATCATCGAGGCGACCTCGGAGTCCGTGGTGGAGCGCACCTGGCTGTAGATGCACACGTTCTTGCGTTCCACGTGCCAATACACCATGATCCCGGCGCCGCCGTAGCGCTGGTGCCACTCGGTCATGAAGTTCGCCGACCACGAGCCGAACTTGCGCGAGTCTGACGCGCACGCCGTGCCCGGCCCCCACAGCAAGACATCGCGCACCTCCAGCGTCTTGTCGACCACCGTGCGGATCGCGGCGCGCAGGTTGTCGCGGTTGACGAACAGCCGACGGGTCCGGCGCAGCGCGGCCTCGGTGTCAGCCTCCATCCCCTCGATCGCTGCGGTGCCGTCGGCGACCCGTTTGATCCCATGTTCGTGCCGAGCCCGAAGGTGCACAGCGGCAGCCGGCGGCGCAGCACCTTCGCATCCGTCACCGTGCGCGAGGCCAACGAGGTGAACTCGCCGGTGAACTTCGTGGCGTGGTCGACGTTCTTGATCAGGTCCAGCAGGTAGATCACGCCCCAGCGGCGGGTGATCTCCTCCTTCAGCGCCTCCAGGTTCTCCGGCTCGATCTGCTTGCCCAGGGGCGGCACGCTGATCCACGGCTCGCCCTTCCTCCTGGTGATGCTCACCCCGCCCGTGGTGGCCTTCTTCAGCCCCTTGTTCAGCCGCTCCAGCGCCGCCACGTGCCGCTTTTGCAGGTCGGCGATGAAGTCGGCCGGGTCGCGGGGCTTGGAGAGGGCTTCGTCATGCACGTCCCGGTTGTCCTCGAAGTCGGCGGGCACATCCTCATCGGGGTTGCGCCAGGTGTTGGCGCCCTCCACCCAGATCTCGCGGCGCCGGATCGCCTTGCGCAGCGCCACCAGCACGCACAGCTCGTACGGGATCCGCTCCACCAGGCCGCTGTCGGGGTCGAGGACCGCGTCGCGCCAATCGTCGGGCACCACGTGCTCCAGCGGCACCGCCTCGGCGGCGGCGTAGAAGTCGGCGTCGGAGCCGTCGTAGCGCTTGAGCAGGTCCAGGGCGTCCATAACCGGCTTGAAGGTGTCGTTGCTGGAGCGGAACCTCACCGCTTTGAGCAGTTTGGGCAGGCCGCGCCGGTAGTGGTGGGAGTAGGAGCCGCGCAGCTTGGTCCGCACCCGGGTGCGCAGCTCCTTCTCGTTCGCCTTGGCCTCGGCGATGATGTCTTCCAGCGTCCGCTCGCCGACCACCGGATGCAACGCCTTGCGGACGATCTCCTCCGGCAGCTCCAGAGCCGCCGTGGCGAGCTTCACCAAGATCCCGTTCTTGCCCTGCACCCGCCGGAACTCGGCGTTGAGCTCGCCCTCGACCTTCTTCTCCGCCCGCACGCTGATCTTGTGCACAAGCTGGATCAGCAGCTCCACCAGCCCGTCCGATCAGCTCCGCCTGCCGCACCTGGCACAACGCGGCCAGCAGGGTGAGGCGCACCGGCGGCGCCGCCGCCTCGAAATCGGACGGGTACCTCTTCATCGCCCGGGCCCGCCAGCCCGCCACGACCTTCTCCGAGATCCCCTCGAACAACGCGGCAGGCAGCCCGATCGCCTTGACCCGCTCCAGCTTCACGATCTCCGCCAGCAGCGTCTCCAACTGCAGCGGCCCCGGGTCCTCCTTCAGCTCTTGCAAGAACGGGCGCCGGCCGCCACTTGCGCCAGCCGCGACCTGAGCCTGCCCGTCCCCTTCCGGCGCGTCCCCTTCCGGAGCCTCCTGTCCGGCGACCGGGGCGCTGGCCGGGGCAGCCTCGGCGACAATCAGCTCTTCCAGCTTGCCGACCGACTCGAACGACAAGCGCTGCACGGTCGTGGCGGTGAAGTTCCGCTCGAACATCGCCTCGGCCGCGCCCAGCACGCGTTCGATCCGGGTCGTCTTCGGCGGCTCGATCCAGTCTTCGCGGCAGCGCGCCGCGCAGCCATCCCGCGACATCTCCACCGGGCAGATCTTGGCGGCCAGCCAGTCGGTGAGCTTGTCCTCATCACCGACCGTCGGCTCGCGGAAGTCGTGGAACCCGGCGAGGGAACCTCGCTTCAAGCTCGAAGAACTTCAGCATCAGGCCGAAGCCGAGCCGAGTCGCCCCGGACTTGTTCGCCAGCAGCGCGAGCTCCTCCTCATCCAGCGTCCAGCATTCGATCAGGTCCTTTAACTCCCATTCGCGTCGCATGTCCCGCACCCTTTCTCCTGGACCTCCAACGAAGGTCAGGAGAAACATGGTTTGTAACCGGTCGGCTACCGACTGGTATGCCACACCCGTGATATCGACGTACCGTGCCCGAGACATAGCATCTTGCTACTTTGCGGCTGGTGACGCCGACCCGAGCGGGGGCCCCTGACGACAGATGTTCCACCGCCCGGCCGGGCGCGCAAGGGTGGCCTGGACATCACATTCACCGTTGCCTGGTCAGCGGTCTGACGGATCCTCAACAGATCCTCAACACGACCGATCTACCCTCCTCCCATACCGATCGATGGGAAGTGGTCATGGGTATGCTTTCGCGGTTCGGGCTCGTTGTCGCAGGTGTGGTGGCGGGCGGCGCGCTCGCCTGGGGCGGGGTCGCGGCGGCGGGCCGGCTCTCGGGGCCCGCGGTCACCGTTGTGAAGGAGAGCAGGCAGGTCCCCAAGGGTTATCTCTCCACGAACGTGGTGTGCCCGGAGGGGCAGCAAGCCATCGGCGGCGGCTACGCCTACCACGGAGACCACAGCCTGGAGAATCCTGTGACCGTCGAGGTGAACGCGCCCGAGACCACCAGCGACAAGCCGGGGAGCGTGGCTGACGCCTGGGGTCTGTTCTTCCTCAACCCCAAGAGCAAGACGATCACCGTCGAGGTTTCGGTGATCTGCGCCCCCATCGGCTAGAGCGTGCCTCAAAGGCGAGTGAGCCAGTCGTTTGATGGCAGCGATGTGGACGGTCGTTTCGTAACGAACGGCGAGCTTGTCGAAACGGGTGGCCACGCCGCAGTGACGTTTGAGCCGGTTGATGCCGCATCCCACCGCCGAGCGGGCGCGGTAGTCGACCGGGTCGAACGCTGGAGGGCGGCCACCACGACTGCCCCGCCGTCGGCGGGTGGCCACACGATCGGCCGGCTCGGGAATCGTGCAGCCGATCCCGCGTGAACGCAGATGCGCGCGGATCGCCCGGGAGGAGTACGCCTTGTCAGCGCGGACGATCTCGGGTCGGGTCCTGGGCCGAGCCGGGGCGCCCGGATCGCGGCCATGACCGCGGCGAGCTGCGGCGCGTCCCCGCGCTGCCCAGCCGTCAGCACCAGCGCCAGGAGCCGCTGCCCCTGCTCACACGCCAGGTGCAGCTTGGTCGACAGACCACCGCGGGAACGCCCGAGAGCCTGATCGGCAGGCTCGGACCGCACCCCGCCGGGCGGCTCGGCCGGCACTGCACAGCGCTGCGGGCTGAGGCTGGGCGAGTTCATGCTCAGCTACCGCCGCGACGGCTGGCACGTGCAGGCCCGATGCTCTTGGGTGGCTCCACCGCTGCATCCGCGCGCCCCCGTGCTGGCGAGGCCTCCACCGGCAACACTCCGCTGATGTGCATGCCGTCGTCGGGTAGAGATCGACGTCATTTCAGCGGATCAACAGTGCTCAACGCCTGAAGCCGACCGCCGAACTGGGCGGCGACAAGGTCACCGAGGCCGCGGCCGGACCCGCCGGCCGGCACCCTGGCGCCCTGGTCGCCGGAACACGATCATCGGCGAGCAGATGCCGGCCCCGCGATGCACCGTCTCCATGCATGGTGGAGCACCGCTGGGGTTCATGGGGGACTACCGGTCTGGGTGTGTGTCCTGCAGCAGTGACGCTACAGGCGGCACGCGGAGCCGTTCGACGGCCTCCCGGGCCTCCTCGTCGGGGCGGACGTCATAGCGCAGGGTGGTGCTGGGGCTGGCGTGGCCGGCCAGGCGGGCGGTCATGATCGCGTCGGCCTGCGGCAGGAGGTTGGAGATGAAGGTGCGGCGCAGGTCGTGGGGTCGTACCGGGGTGGTGGCCGCCTGTTCGGTCCGCTTGGCGAGGATGTCGCGCACCGCCTGGGGGGCCATCTGCCAGGGGCGGCCGTCGGGGGCGGTGCGCACCGTGCCGCCGCGGGTCAGGCGCGGGAACAGCGGACCGCGGTGGGTGCCGCGGCGGGCGAGCCAGGCCTCCAGGCGGCGCGCGGCGAAGGCGTTGACCGGGATGCGGCGCTGTTTGTCGCCCTTGCCGATGACGGTGAGCATGCGGCGGGCCCGGTCGTAGTCGGCGTACTGCAGGGTGACCAGTTCGGCGCGGCGCAGGCCGCAGGCGTCCAGCACGGCGATGAGGGCCGCGTCCCGCAGCCCGGCGCCAGTGATGGCGCCGGCGGGTGAGCGGTCGGCGTCGCAGGCGGCGATGAGGGCGCCGATGACGGCGTCCGGGACGTGCTGGCCGGCTGGTTCGCGGTGGCCGGTGAACGGGGCCAGGGCAACGGCCCGCTGGTGGTCGTCGGTGCTGAGCAGGCCGAGTTTCCAGGCCTCCTTGAGCACGCCGCGCAGCGCGGCCAAGTGCTTGTTCCGGTAGGCGGGGGACCAGTCCATCTGGTCGATCTGCTCGCGGATCCAAGCGGTGTGCTCGTAGCGCAGGTGGTGCCAGGGCTGGCCCTGGCCCGTGATGGTGGCGTCGTCGAGTCGGTCGCCGGTGAGCATGCGGGTGATGTGGTCCAGGCAGATCTGCATGGCGCGGCGGGAATCGGCGCTGCCGAGGCGTCCCAGGTAGAGCAGGTACGGGTCGCGGGCGGGGGCGATCGCCGCGGCGGTGGCCGGCGTCAGTCCGGCGGAGGCGGGGAAGGCGGCTGCGGGGAGCGGGCGGGATCCCGGCCCGGGAGCCGTGTCGGAGTCGATCACGGGATCCACCCTAGCAGGGATGATCTTTGAGAACTGCCCTTCTCGGTGATCATAAAAGAAAAGCATAAGTGGTATGCGAAACTGCTCGGAGTTCATCATGTGCTGATGCTAAATTCGGCGCTGTGACGGAGATCAGCTTCGACCCCAGCGAGCAAGGGCCCACCCAGAGCTACGCCGGCGCACCGGCCGCCCAACCCCCAACGCCGTCGGCCGGGCTCCGAATCGAACGGGAAGAGCCCCCCGCACACACGGGCCCGAGCGGGGAGCAGCCGCCCCGCGGCGGCCGCGGCCACACCCGTGACTGCCTCGCCCTCGACACCGACGACCCGCTGCGGCAATGCGCCCGGCCCGGCTGCGGCCGCGCCAAACACGAACGCGAGCCCGGCAAGGGCGGCCGCCCCAGCAAGTACTGCTGCAAGCTGTGCGCCAACGAGGCCAGCCGGAGCGCCGACAGCGCCCCCGCGGCGCTGGCCACGCATACCGCGGTCAGCGCCTTCACCGCCGAGGCCGGCCAGATCCGCGCCCGGCTGCACCAGCGCGACGCCCAGCTGGCCGCCGAACGCGAGGACCTGCACCAGCTGGACGAGCGCCTCATGCAGGTATGGGAGGCCATCGCCACCCAGCTGGCCCAAGCAGAGATGGGCGTGCAGCAGGCCGAACAGGACGCCGAGCAGGCCCGGACCTCGATGCGCGCCGCCCACGCCGCCCGCGAGACGGCCGAACAGGAACGGGACGCGGCCCTACGCGACCGGCAGGAGGCCCTCCACGCCCAGCGCGAGGCCGAGGAGCACCGCGACCGCATCCACAGCGAAGCCCGTGCCAACGCCGAACGCCTCGGCATGCAGATCGGCCAGCTCACCACCCAGCTACACGACGAGCAGGCCCTGACCACGCGCCAAGCCGAGCAGCTACGCACTCTGGGCGCCGACCTGTCCCGCGCCACCGACCTGGCCGCCGAACGCGCCGCCGACCTGGCCGAGCGCGACAGTCAGTTGCACCAGGCCCGCGCCGACATCCGCCGCCTGAACGAACACCTGGAGCAGAACAGCGCGCACCTGGCCACCATCCGGCAGCAGCTCGACCAGGCCGGTACCGCCGCCGAGCAGGCCCGTGCCGAAACCCGTGCGGTACGCGACGACCTGGCCGAGCGGCAGCGCCGCTTCGAGGAGGAACGCGACCGGCTACAGGCCCAACGGGACCACTCTCGCCTGGGCCAAGCCACCGCCGAAACCCGGCTGGAGATGGCCGAACGCGAGTCGCAGACACTACGCCGCCAGCTCGCCGCCGCCCAAGCGGCCACCGGCCTGGTGGTGCCGCCGCTGACCGACGTCGACGGACACCCCGGCGTGCAGCTGCCTGGCGATGCCTTCCACGCCGTCACCCTGCAGGACGGCGTGGTCATACTGCACTACGACGACAGCGCCATCCCCCTCGGCGACGCCCCGCAGTCGCCGGCACAGGCCCGAGCGCTGAGCGCCGCCCTCCAGGCCGTCACCGCCCCACCACCCGCCTGAGGACCTGGGAATGCCATGTGGAACGGGCCTCTGGACCACTGAAACGCGCCAGGCGGCGACAGCGATGGCGACGCTGGTGACAGCCGCATGGACTCGGCCACCGAGGCGTTCGTTGCCCACCGCAACCTGCTGTTCACCGTCGCGTACGAGATGCTCGGCTCGGCTGCCGACGCCGAAGACGTCCTGCAGGAGACCTGGCTGTGGGGGGCGGGCGTCGACCTCGGCACGGTGCTGGTCCCGCGCGCGTACCTGATCCGGCGCTGAAACGGCTGCGTACGCTAGGCCGGTGCAAGGAGTCCTACGTCGGGCCGTGGTTGCCCGAGCCGTTGCTGACCGCGCCTGATGTGGCTGAGGACGTCGAGCTGGCCGACAGCGTCTGGATGGCGATGTTGCTGGTGCTGGAGACGCTGGCACCCACCGAGCGGGCGGTGTTCGTGCTGCGCGAGGTGTTCGACCTGGACTACGACGAGATCGCCGAAGCCGTCGACAAGAGCCCGGCCGCCGTACGCCAGATCGCGCACCGGGCACGAGCGCACGTCGCCGCGCGCCGTCCACGTGGCACCGTCTCTCCGGCCGACACCCGAGAAGCGCTGGAGGCGTTCCAGCGGGCGGTCGAAACCGGCGATCTGCAGCGCCTGCTCGACATCCTCGCGCCGGACGTCGTCGCCCTGAGTGACGGCGGCGGAGTCAAGCATGCCCTGCTGCGGCCCGTTGTCGGGGTCGACAAGGTGGCTCGATTGCTGACCGTCGGCTGGTGGAAGCGCGACGCCGAAAGGTCGGTCGAGCTGGTACAGATCAATGGTGGCCCCGGGCTGCTCGTCCGAGTCGACGGGGAGATCGACGGCGTGGTGGCGGTGCGGTCGAGAACGGCTACGTCACCGGCGCGTACCACGTGCGCAATCCTGAGAAGCTGTCGCATGTGGAGCGGGAGACCGTCGTGAGGCGCTGAGGCCGCCCGCTGCGCCCCGAGGAATCCCCACGAGACCGGTCCGGAACCCTCTCAATTCCGCTCCAGGTAGCCGGCGAGTCCGGCGGGCATCGAGGTGCTCGAATCGTCAGCCGTATCCGGACCGGGCGGCGGCTGGACGGGTCGCCGCAGTACGCGACCAGGCCAACCATTGAAGCCGCACCGGCGGCGCCGCGCGGTGGGGCCCTGAGGTCATGAGGCGCCGTGATGATCGGCGAGGCGGGTGAGCAGGTCGATCAGGTTCTGCCGGTCGGCCTCGGGCAGCGGGGCGAGGAACTCGTCCTGGGCGGCGGCGAGTAGCCGGTCGAGCTCGGTGAGTTGCCTTCGGCCTGCCTCGGTGATGGTGACGATGTTGCGGCGGCGGTCTTCCGGGTCGGGCGCGCGCTCGAGGAGTTGCCGTTCGGCGAGGTCGTTGACGGTCGCCACCATGTCGCTGCGGTCGATGCCGGTACGGCGGCCGAGTGCGGCCTGGCTGGCTGGGCCGTACTCCTCCAGCGCGGCGAGCAGGGAGTAGTGGTAGCGCCGAATGCCGGCTTGGGCGAGCGCTTGATCCACGATCCGGTTGGCGGTCTGTGCTGCCTGGTTGGTCAACCTGCTCGGCAGCGTGCGCAGCCGCTGCGGCGGCGGTCCCTCCGGAGTGTTCACGCGGACAATCTAGCAACTTGTTGGCCGGACCCACGATTCGGTGTACTGTTGGGCGAGCCAACGTTGGTCCGTCCAACATTTAGGGGCGTGATCTCTCATGAGCACAACCACCATCCAGACCTCAACGGCCGCGACCCTGCTGCGCAGCACCCGGATGCCTGCGGAGGCCGACCACGCGGCGAAGTCCTTTGAGAAGACGCATAACTGACATCCTGGAAAGGCGGACAACTGACATGCTCGCTACGAACTCCGCGGCCGACGCGCTCCAGACCCCCGTGGGAGTCTGGACCGGTCTGATCCGCCGCGACGACCAGACCGACTCGTTCACCATTTCATTCGCGCCCGACGGCACAATTGCGCTGCGCACCCCCCGCAGCGTGGGCACCGGGATCTGGAGGGCAGACCAGCCCGGCCGGTTCTCCTACGAGCTCACCGAGATTTTCACTCCGGCCGCAGGCCGCTCGGGCCACGTGCAGATCCAGGTCGAGGCTCACCTGGAGGGGGGCGCTTATCGCGGGATCGGCACCGTCAGGGGAGACACCCGCGACGGCACCACCTCGGCCGCGTTCACCGGCGACCGCCTCGACGGCGGGCCGGCGGCCTGGCATGACGTGGTGAGCCTGGGCGCCCAGATCCGGGGGCGCACGCTCTACCCCGGTGACGAGGGCTTCGAGGAGGCCAGCTCCGGCTGGTTACTGACCGTCGAGCACCGGCCCGCGGCGGTCGTGGTCGCCGCCGACGGCGATGACGTGGCCGCCGCCGTCCAGTTCGCGGCGGAGGCAGGGCTCCCGGTTGCGGTGCAGTCGACCGGGCACGGCAAGTCGGTGCCTGCGGATGGAGCCGTGTTCATCGCCACCGGGGAACTGCGCGAGCTGTCGGTGGACCCGCGTGCCGGCACCGCAAGGATCGGGGCCGGGCTGCGGTGGGGTGAAGTGCTCACCGCAGCGGCCGAGCACGGCCTCGCGCCGCTGTGCGGTTCCTCCGGCCAGGTCGGGGTGATGGGCTACCTGACGGGCGGTGGGCTCCCACTGACCGGCCGTACGTACGGCTTCGCCGCCGACTACGTCCGCTCGCTCGACATCGTCACCGCCGACGGCCTGCTCCGGACCGTCTCGCCCGCCCAGGAGCCCGACCTGTTCTGGGCGGTACGGGGTGGCAAGAGCAACTTCGGTGTCGTGGTCGCGGCCGAGATCGAGCTGCTGCCGCTGCGCGCCATCTACGGTGGTGAGCTTTACTACCCGGTCGAGGACGCCGGGCATGCCGCCCACGTGCTCGGCTCCTACCTGGCCTGGGTCAAGGAGCAGCCGGAGGAGATGTCGTCCTCTGTGACGCTGGTGCGCTTCCCTGACGTGCCGCAGCTGCCCGAGGAGTTCCGTGGCTGCTCGTTCGTGCAGGTCCGGGTGGTCTACATGGGGGAGGAGGAGCAGGGGGCGCGGCTGGTGGAGCCGTTGCGGGCGCTCGGCCCGGACAAGGACACCTGTGGCGCCAGGCCGTACACGCAGATCACCGAGATCTACCAGGACCCCAAGAACCCGGTCATGGCGCACCTGCGCAGCGCGCTGTTGCACGAACTGGACGACGAGGCCGTGGAGGAGCTGGTCTCGTTCATCGACCCGTCGACGCCCGGGGGCCCTTTCCCCGGCGTCGAGCTGCGGCATCTGGGCGGGGCGCTGAACCGGGCGCCCGGCCGCTCGCACGCGGTCAGCACCCAGGGCGCGGCCTTCCACCTGTGGTTGCGGATGCCGGCTCCGGCCGAGCAGGCCGACGCGGTGCGCAAGGTCGCCGACGAGGCGCTGGAGCGGCTCCGGCGGTGGGACACCGGCGCCATGCTTCCGGGGTTCCTGTTCGACCACGACTCGGCTCCCGAACGGGTCAGGCGGGCCTACTCCGACGCGGACTACCGGCGGCTGGCCGCGCTGAAGGCGAAGTACGACCCGAACCAGCTGTTCCGTATCAACCACAACATCCCGCCGTTCAGTGACGGTGAGCGCACCGGATCCTGACCGAGATGTCAGCGGCGGTGATCGAGCCCGCCGTACCCGCCGTGCCGCCGGCCGTGCAGGACCTCCTCACCTGCACGGCCGGCGTGGCTGTCCCACCACGTACGTCGATCACGTCGCCGCGGTGAGCGGCATCGCGATGGCCTCCAGGCCCTTGCGCTCGGCCTTGACCCCGAACAGCAGCTCGACCAGCCCCGCCGCGATCATCACGATGCCGCCGATGGAGAACGCGAGCGCCGTGTCCCCGGGCACGCCGGTCTCGACGAGGGAGGCGAAGACGAGCGGGCCGGCGATGCCGCCGGCGGCGGTGCCGATCGCGAAGAAGAACGCGATGGCCAGGGCCCTGGTCTCCATGGGGAAGACCTCGCTGACGGTCAGGTATGCAGAACTGGCCCCGGCCGAGGCCACGAAGAGCACCACGGACCAGCACGCGGTCAGCGTGACGGCGGTCAGCATGCCCTGGTTGAACAGCCAGGCCGTGCCCAGCAGGAGCAGCCCGGACCCGATGTACGTGGCCGAGATCATCGGGATCCTGCCCACGGTGTCGAAGAGGTGGCCGAGCAGGAGCGGGCCGAGGAAGTTCCCGACCGCGATGACGGCGAAGTAGTAGCCGGCATGCGTGTCGATCTTGAAGAAGGTGGCCAGGATCTGCGCGTACCCGAAGGTGATCGCGTTGTAGAGGAACGCCTGCCCGATGAAGAGCGACAGGCCGAGGATCGTACGTTTGGGGTAGAGCGCCACCATCGTGTGCGCGATCCTGATGAAACCGATGGACTTGAGCTGGTGCACGGTCATCGACTCCGTCGGCTCCGGCAGGTCGGCGCCGATCTGCCGCTCGATGCCGCCGACGATCTCCTCGGCCTCCTTCTCCTTGCCGTGGATGAACAGCCAACGCGGGCTCTCCGGCACGTGCCGTCGTACCAGCAGGATGGCCAGGCCCAGCACCACGCCCAGGCCGAACGCCACGCGCCAGCCGATGTTCACCGGCAGGTCGCTCAGCAGCGGCACGGTCAGCAGCGCGCCACCGGCGGCGCCGAGCCAGTAGCTGCCGTTGATGATGATGTCGATGCGTCCCCGGTGCTGACTCGGGATGAGCTCGTCGATGGCGGAGTTGATGGCCGCGTACTCGCCGCCGATCCCGAACCCCGTCATGAACCTGAACAGGAAGAACCACCACGCATGGAAGGAGAACGCGGTCATCAGGGTCGCCGCCAGGTAGACGACCAGCGTGATGAGGAAGAGCTTCTTCCTGCCGAACCTGTCAGTCAGCCAGCCGAAGAACAGCGCACCCGTGCAGGCGCCCGCGACGTAAAGCGCGGCGGCCAGGCCCGCGACCTGCGCCTGAGTGATCTCCAGGCCGCTGCCTGGCTTGGCGAGCTGCCCTGAGAGGTTGCCTACGATGGTGACCTCGAGCCCGTCGAGTATCCAGACGGTGCCGAGCCCTACGACGATCATCCAGTGCCATCGGGACCAGGGGAGCCGATCAAGGCGCGCGGGCACTTTGGTGGTTATGGTGCCGGTCTCCACGTCGCTCATAAGCTTTTGTGGCTACCCGCGTTCTTGCTCGGTAGGCTGCCGATCACGCGGTGGCGGCGCTTGAGACGGCGGTTCAGCGCTCCTGGCGTGAAGCGCAAGGCCGCCGCCGTTCGCTGGCCGGAACCCCAGTCCATGGAGCTCGGGATCGTCGACCGCGGTGACCACCAGCATGCCGTCGGACTCCGCCATGACATCGACGGCGGAGTACCCGTCCCTCACAGCGCCCGCGAGCCGTCAGATGCCGGTGCCACCGCCTCCAGATGCTCAGGAGGGGAGCTCGAGGACGTCCCAGCGCCGATCGCGACCTCTGCCGGCGTCGCGGACGCGGCAGAAACACCCGGGACATGCGTTCAATGCAACGTGCCTTGAGAGCCTGAAAAGATCATCCCGCTCTGACCTGCGAGGACCCGCCAACAACCCTGTGTCATCAGGGTGACGGCGGCGGTGGAAGGCACGAGAGAGTCAGAGCCGTGTGGCCGTGCGGATCAGCCCGGCGAGGGCGAGGGAGCGGCTGTGCGCGGGCCAGGCGATGTGGGTGACGACGGGGGGTGCGTCGGTCAGGGGGACGGCGGTGTGCTCGGCCCATAGCCATGCGCGGGCGGAGTCGGGGAAGACGGCCACGGTGCGTCCGAGCGCGATCAGCTGGGCCAGCTGCGTCTGGTCGTGGATCTCGGGGCCCGGACCGGGTGGGTACGTGCCGTGGCGGGACCAGCGGGCGAGCGGAAGATCGGGGATGTCGCTGACATCGGCCAGGGACAAAGTCTTGTGCGCGGCGAGGGGGTGCCCGGCGGGCAGAATGGCGATCTGCCCCTCGGTCATCAGTTCCTCGCTGTCGAACCCAGCGAGGGAGTTGAACGGCGCGTGCATGAGCGCCACATCAGCGCGGCCATCGCGCAGCATGTCTTCCTGCTCACACGTGCCGCTCGGTAGCACCTCGATCTCTGCGGCGTCGGGCTCGGCCGCGTAGGCGTCGAGAAGCTTGTGCAGCAGCTCGTGAGACGCGCCGGCCTTCACCGCCAGCACCAGGCGGTTGCGGGGGCCGCCCGGACTGTCGGTGCCACCGGCGCGACGGGTGCGGCGAGCGGCGGCCGTGGTCGCGTCGAGGGCTGCGCGGCCCTCGTGCAGCAGTACCTCTCCGGCGCCGGTCAGGGATACACCGCGGCGATTGCGTTTCAGCAGGGAGACGCCGAGGCGTCGTTCGAGCTGCTGGATCGCCCGGGACAGCGGTGGCTGGGCCATGCCGAGGCGCTCGGCGGCGCGGCCGAAGTGGAGTTCCTCGGCGACGGCCACGAAGTACCTCAGCTCGCGGGTCTCCAAGGTGTCCATGGCCACACCATAGCTCAGTGATACCTACTGAGTATGACAGGGCACCGTCTCGGTGTTGGCGGCACCGCTTGTCCGCGAGCGAACATCGACGGCATGAGCGAAACGAAGATCGCGCTGGTGACCGGCGCGAACCAGGGATGCCGTTAACGAACGGCGAACCACGTGACAAGTAACCCTCTGTAGTATCCAGCTCAGCAGGAAAGACACAGGCATGAACACACCCTCGTCACTGCCCGGCGGCACCTGGACCCTGGGTGATCTGACCGTCACCCGCTTCGGCTACGGCGCCATGCAGCTCGCCGGCCCCGGGGTCATGGGCCCGCCCGCCGACCGCGACGGCGCGCTCGCCGTCCTGCGCGAGGCCGCCGGCCTCGGGATCACCCATATCGACACCGCCGGTGCATACGGACCGCGCGACACCAACCAGCTGATCCGTGAAGCGCTGCACCCCTATTCCGAATCGCTGCACATCGTGACCAAGGTCGGCGCGGTCCGCGATCAGCAGGGCGGCTGGCCCCCTGCCCGGCAGCCCGAGGACCTGCGCCGCGCCGTCCACGAGAATCTTGAGGACCTTGGCCTCGATTCGCTCGACGTGGTCAATCTCCGGCTCGGCGACGCTCAGGGGCCCCAGCCCGGTTCGCTCGCCGAGCCCTTCGAGACCCTCGTCGAACTCCAGCAGCAGGGCCTGATCCGGCACCTCGGAGTGAGTAACGCGACGGCGGAACAGGTCGCCGAGGCGCAGGCGATCGCGCCGATCGTGTGCGTGCAGAACATGTACAACCTCGCCTACCGTCAGGACGACGAGCTGATCGACGATCTCGCCGACCAGGGCATCGCCTACGTGCCTTTCTTCCCGCTCGGCGGCTTCACCCCGCTGCAGTCCACGGCGCTTTCTGCAGTGGCCGCCCGGCTGGATGCGACGCCGATGTCGGTCGCGCTGGCCTGGCTGCTGCGGCGGTCGCCGAACATCCTGCTCATTCCCGGCACCTCGTCGGTGGCGCACCTGCGCGAGAACGTCGCCGGCGCGGGACTCGCGCTCTCCGACGAGGAACTCGCCGAGTTGGACAAGATCGGCCACTAGCAGGACGCAGCCTGGCCCCCCGTGCGGTGGTGCCTCCACCTGAGCGGGCCGGGCTGAAGATCGTCTCACGTGCCTTTCCGCGCCCCACCCTGCGTACGCTGAGCAAGAACGCGTGCGTGTCCTCCGGCGCTCGCCACGGACGACACGCTGCGGCTCTATTTCCTGTGCGCGCACCCCACCCTGCCGCCGAGTTCGGCCGTCGCCTTGACGTTGCGCGCGGTCGGTGGCCTGACCACGCGGCAGATCGCGCTGGCGTACCTCGTCCCCGAGGCGACCATGGCGCAGCGGATCAGCCGCTCGACCAGCCCGGCGATCTCGGGACGGTGCTGCGCGTGCTCTACCTCGTCTTCAACGAGGGCTACAGCGGAGACGTCGACCTGGCGGCCGAGGCGATCCGCCTCACCCGCCAGCTCGTCTCCTTGACCGACGAGCCCGAGGCCGCGGGACTGCTCGCGCTCATGCTGCTGCACCATGCGCGCCGCGCGTCTCGTACAGGCCCGGCGGCCGCCTGGTGCCGCTCGGCGAGCAGGACCGATCGCTCTGGGACACCGGCCTGATCGCCGAGGGCGTGACGATTCTGCAGGTCGCGCCGGCCCGCGACCGGCTGGGCGAATACCAGGCACAAGCAGCGATCGCCGCCCTGCACGCGGACGCCCGGAGCGCCTCGGAGACGGACTGGGTGCAGATCGTGGAGTGGTACGACGAACTGCTGCTCCTCACCGACAGCCCGGTGGTACGGCTCAACCGCGCAGTGGCGGTCGGAGAGGCCGACGGACCGCAGGCCGGCCTGGCGGCGCTGGCTGACGTGAATCCCGACCTGCCCCGTTACGCCGCGGTGATGGCACATCTGCACGAACGCGCCGGCGATCTCGAGCACGCCGCCGAGCTGTATGCCGAGGCCTCCCGCGCCGCCACCAGCGTGCCGGAGCGCGACCACCTCACCCGGGAGGCCGCACGGGTACGGCAACTGCTGCGTTCGTGAGTACGGCAGGGGAACCCCTCATCGTCAGGTATGCGCAATACGATTCTTGATCGTGTCGATGAGGCTGAACCTCGCGAAGATCGAGGCCGCGCTGCTGGAGTCCGTACGGGCCGACCCCGCCCTGATCGGCACCATCCTCGTGAACGACGGCCAGTCGCATGCCGGCTTCTCCCGAGAAACCGACATGTTCGCAGCTGACTACCGAATCCTCACCGCCATCGCGGAGGGCAGGGCCGAGGCCGAGCATGCCACCACCAAGTGGCGGCGATGCTATCCGTGGCTGGCGACGGCGACCGGCGAGAACGGGGAGAACGACATCGAGGGGTACGAGTTCGGCTACGGCCCGGCGTTCGTACTCGATCCCGTCCAGGTGACGGCGGTCGCGGAGGGCCTGGCGGGGGAGAGGTGGGGGTCCGGAGCCGGATTCGAGGTCCTCGTGGCGTTCTATGCAGCGGCGGCGCGCGAAGGCAAGGCGGTCGTGGGCGGGGTGAACTGACTCGCCACCGTTGTCGGTGTGACCAAGCCGACGTCTGAACGCGACACCGTGAGCGGCGTGGAAGCAGATTGCCGCCGTCGACCATTTGAGACCCCCAACGATCTTGAACGATGGGGGACAAGACTTTGACCGCATCGCCCTGCTCGGTCCGGGATCGGGGAACACCGATGTATGACGAAGTCGCCGCACGAAGCCAGTTGACCGCGGTGAACAGCCCCGACATGGAGCCCACTGCGTGATGATCGGCACATCGTATGAGATCAGCCGGGCCGGTGTTCTCCTGGTCGACCCCTACAACGATTTCTTGTCCGAGGGCGGGAAGATCTGGCCTCGATTGAAGGAAGTCGCCCAGCACGTGGGGCTTCTTGAGAATCTACGCGCGGTGGTGACCGCTGCACGGGATGCCGGCATCCGGGTGTTCGTCGTTCCACATCGCCAGTGGCAACCCGGGGACTACGACGACTGGAGCCATCCCAATCCCACTCAGCGCGGGATCCAGGAGCGCCATTCCTTCGCGAAAGGCAGCTGGGGCGGCGAATGGCACCCCGATCTCGTCCCCCAGGACGGCGACATCGTCGTCAAAGAGCACTGGGCACAGAGCGGCTTCGCCAACACTGATCTTGACCTACTGCTCCGGCAGCACGGCATCACACATGTCATCGTCATCGGCGTGCTCGCCAATACCTGCATCGAGTCGACCGGCAGGTACGCCATGGAGCTCGGATACCACGTGACCCTGATACGGGACGCGACCGCGGCTTTTACCGCGGAGATGCTGCACGCGGCTCACGAGCTGAACGGGCCGACCCTACGCGCACGCCATCATGACGACGGCCGACCTCCTCACGGCGATTCGATCGGCTCAATAACCGCGGTCATCCGCATACCGGACGATCATGGGAGCCCGATCGCCGGGAACGTACGTAACAAGCCGTCGACAGTCGAGACCGCCACCCCACCCATGCACGAACACTCCCGGCGGCGACCGCTTCCCCCGCACCCAGTTGCACTGGCCCGCCCCGTGCAAGGCCGGTAAGGCATTCCCATCGCCGGTCAGGCCGCCTTCCTGATCGTCCTGGCCGCCGTCACCGAACGCGTACGCACCTCCGCTGCTGGGTCAGCCCGCTCCACGCCGAGCACTTGAGCCAGACTTCCGCCTTGACCGCCACCGCCCTTGGGCTGGACCCCTTCCAGGCGGCGCCTTCCACGATGCCGCCGTAGCGGACTGGCTCGGCCTGGACAACACCCCCGGCATCTGACGGCCGCCGGGCCCGGGAGCTGACCCGACGGCCTGCCCACCGATCAGATCGTCCAGAACTTCTGCCGGACCTCCTCGCCGCTCTTGCAGCCCAGCAACAGGGCGAACGAAGGCAACAACGCCTCGTGTCCCTGTTCCTTGGCGATCTGCAGCGCATGGTAGATCACTGTGTTGGAGATGTCCCAGTCGCGGGGCAGAACGCGGACGGCCCTGATGATCTCCTCAACCAGCTGGGGAGTCGGGGACGCGATGTACTTCTTCAGCAGGTAGGCGGCCCGCGTGTCCCGGTGGAGCAGGACCTGGGGCGGCCCACCCGGCTGGACCACCACGTAGTCCGTGGGCCCGATGATGTGGCACCGGGCATTGCGGTAGACCACGGCGGCCTGGGCGGTGGTCAGGTGGTTCAGTGAGAGCGACAGGACCTGGAGCGAGGTGTCGTCCTTGCCCGGCGTGTCCAGGGCCAGCAGGATGATGACGGTCAGCTCGTCCGGAGCGTTCAGGTCGGCCCCGGCGCCGACCACCTTCCCCAGATAATCGCCGACGTTCTCCGCCACGAGCGCCGGATCCGTGCCGGCGTCCGCGTGCGACAGGTAGGAGAGGCGGGCGGTGCGGCTCCACATCGCGAGCGCGGCGCAGGTCTGCACGCGGGTCGTCCAGGCGCGGCCTTTGTCCAGGTAGTAGTACTGCTGGTGCTGGGCGTCGCCGCTCTTGTCATCGGAGTCCTGCTCGATGGGAACGCCCAGCTCGCCCGGCTGCTGGGGCACGGGACGCGTGGCGTCGGTCACGTCCACCCGGCGGGCCCCGCTCTCGAGATTCCAGGTCAGTGCGTCCAGGATGGTGATCTGGTCGCGGGTGCCGCGGAACTTCACCCTGGTTCCGTCGGGATAGACGCCGCGCAGTTCGTCGGCCAGGGGATAGCTGAGGTTGCCGATCGTGGTGGTGACGTTGGCCGCGTTGACGGTTCCGCCCACACTCCGGTAGATCCGGATGGACTCGATCTCGAACTCCACCACGCTGTTCTCCGGGTATGCGGACGGGTTCCCGGAAAGGTCGTAGATCTGTCCGTTCTGCGGGTCGCGAACCACGGTGCCGGCCCGCTCGATGATTCCGATGCGCACGAAAGCTCCGATCTCGGTGCTGTGATGAACGATGGCGGCGCGGCGGCTTGGGCTACAGAAGGCCCATATACGCCGCCCGGTCGGCGTGTCTGAGCAGTTCGATCAGCGCCGAGATACTGTGCTCTCGGTGACTCTCGGCCACGCGCGCCGAACTGGAGCGCACCTTCACCATCCGCATCAACGACGGCATCGCCGCGACCCTCGCGACAGGAGCGGCCGAGGCTGCCGCGACGTCCGCACCCGGCGTTTCGTCCCTGAGGGCAGCGAGAGCATCGAGGGCGCGCGCGACGACCTCCCCAGTTGAGCCGGTCCGCGCACGTGTCAGTATCGCGCCGGGGGCAAGCTCGGGTCCCCTTGACGACGCACTCGAGGCTCAGGGACTCCGGCGCCGAGGCGTGACCACGCGCAACCCCTAGGCCCGCTCGCCCAGCTCAGCTGTAGCGCGGCGAGGGCCCATCTGCGTTCCTCCACACTCCGAGCGCCGCTGCCCCAGGCCCGAGCCGTCTCCCGCCACGCTTGCAGCTGCCCGCCACACCCAACGTAACGGTGAGTAATCACAAGAATGGCCGACCGTGGCCTGAAAGGAGGTACGGCTCGAACCGCGGTGCTTGGTCCCGGCGGCCGCTGCCAGGCGTACCGTCTCCCACCCGTCCGCGCCCGCCAGCGCGCTGGCCACACCCGCTGCACCTTGGGGGCCGCCGACGCCATCCCCGCTCTCCAAGCCCCAACCCCGCCCAACCAGACGGTGCCGTTGAAGGTCGTCCCGCCGAACGCGGCGGTACGTTGAGCAGCGGAAGGACGCCGGGGGCGCCTGCCCAGTGTGCGGCTGCACCGACAATGCCGCCCGTGAGGGCGGCTGCTCCTGGGCGCCCAATTCGCTCGTGCTCGACCTGTGCTGCGCCTGTGTCCACGTGATCGCCGAGCTGTACTCGGCCGATCAAGCGCCTGCCGCACCAGGCGGGTCCCAGGGACGGGGCTCAGCGGCGCCAGGCCCACACGAGGAGCCAGACGCTGAGGCCGAAGAGGGCCATGGCGAGCGGTACGTGCACCGCCACCACACCCTTGCCGCCGACGGCGGACTGGACGAGGCCGAGCAACAGCACCGCCAGGCTGACCAGCGCAGGCCAGCCCGCGCCGCGGCCCGGGCGCCACAGCAGGACGGCCGAGACGAGCTGCACCAGCCCCAGCACGTGCATGGTGACTGCCCCCATGATGTGCGTCCCCACGCCGCCCCCGCTCATCAGCTGCCCCGCCGTCACGGCCTGGGCCAGCACGGACAGCGTGTTGAGCACGACGACGGCCTTGAAAGCGGTCACGCACCCGTTCCCCTTGGCGACCTGGGTTACCACTGGGCTCCTCCTTTGACCTGGGGTGATGGCCTGAAGGATCTTACTGAGACGCCACCGGCGCATCCGCCGGTCGTCATCGTCCCGTATACGCCTCCGCGTATACGCCGCCGGCCATAGTTGTCCCGTATACGTCCCGCGACGAAACGCCCGAGTGGGAGGACAGCCGGGAAAAGGCTGATCGAACGAGGCTGCGCGCGGTGCCGGTGACCTGGCGGCAAGATGGCCGAATTCGTCTCAGCGTGGCACCGACACCACGCGCCCCCGCGAGGGCGGCCGACTGTCGGAGTCGCCGACGAGGAGGACGTCTGCCGTAAGAACCCGCGCCGTCGGCGAAGGTCGCCTCGTCGAACCGGGTGGCGCCGTTCAAGGTCGCCCTGGAGAAGGCGACGGTGCGGGTGCGGGCGAGGCTGGTGCACGTCGACCAGTACTACCTGCGCGGCGACCGCGAAGCTGATCGAGGCCCAGGGGACAGGAAGGCGTCGATGTCTTCGGTGTGGCGCCAGTCATCCAGGCCTGTGCTTCATGATCCCTCATGCACGCGACTCCAGTGCAGATGCCACCGGAAACCGCAGGTCATTTGGCCTGGCGGCTGGGCCTACCTTCCCGGCCGTACCTTTCGAATTGCTCTCCGACGAGCAGGGTCGCCCGCTACGGCCCTCGCTCGCGGAGCTGGAGCAGTGCTTCCGTCTGAGCCGTATGGCGCTGGATGTGCTGGCCGCCAAGAGCCCTACGGTTGCCAAAAAGGAGAAGGTGGACGCTGGCATGGAGCCTGGGCTGGTGTCGCGGCGGCCAAAGCGCGCGGACGCGCGCCGCAACTTCGACGCCCTGGTCGCGGCGGCCCGCGACACGTTCGCCGAGAGGGGTGCGCAGACCTCCCTTGAGGACGTCGCGCGCCACGCCGGAGTGAGCATCGCCACGCTGTATCGCAACTTCCCCACCCGGGAGGACCTGGTCGAGGAGGTCCACCGTGAGGAGGTGGAGGCGTTGTGCCGGGCGGCCGACGACGTCGTCGAACTGGAGCCGTGGGAGGCGCTGGTCGCGTGGCTGCACCGGTTCGTCGAGTACATCGGCACCAAGCTGGCCTTCGCCGACGCGCTCAACCGCAGCACCGACGGCTTCCAGGCCGGACGCAGGGCGATGCGCGCGGCCGGCGGGCCCCTGCTCGAACGAGCACAGCGGGCCGGCGCCGCACGCCAGGAGGTCTCGATCGACGACGTCCTGCGGATGATCTCGGGCGTCAGCACGGTCGAGTACGTCGATGCGGAGCAGCGGAAGCGGGTTCTCGAGGTGGCCCTGGCGGGGTTGCGGGCCACGCCCGGCTGAGAGGCCTGCGCGCCACGCCCGGCTCAGGGGCGTGAGGGCCACCCGGTTGAGGGGCCTGCAGTCAGTCCAGGAACGGCATGCGCAGTACCAGACTCGCTCCTCGGTCCAGGATCTCGATCGTCAGGAACCTTGTTGGATGTGGGCGATCTCGTGGCAGGTGGCCGGCCCGGGCCGGTGTCCTTCGGGTCGCGGGCCCGTGACTCCGGGAGCCGGGTGAAGCGCTCGAAGACACTTCGCGGTGTTCGGTGGCGATAGCGGCGCCGCTGGTGGCGACTACCAGGGCTTGGCATTGCCTCGGCCTGGACGATGACTGTGACGTCGGTGGTGGCGACTATCAGGGCTCGGGTGTCGTCCTGAGCCTAGACGGCGACGGTGACGCCGGTGGTGGCGTGGCGATGGGTGTTGTCCAGCAGGTTGGTCGGGATCCTGGAGATCAGCAGCTGGTCGCAGTTGACGAACACGCCCAGCTGCAGCACCTGGCTGTCAATGAATGTGGGGCCGGCCCGCACCGGCGGCGCGGTCACGTTGCGGCCTGGAGAACCGCTCCCGAGCTCCAGGCGAAGTCCCGCCATTGGCGCCTCGGGAGCCTCTGCCGCCACATCCGGCTCGGCGGGGAGACCTCCGCCTGCGTCACCGCCGAAGCCGACCCTGCCGCCCGCCGTCGGGCGCGCTGACGTCCGCTCAACACCAAGATCCTTCTTAGCGCTCGGTGCGGCTGGGTTGGCCGGTGGGGTCGAGGGTGAGGCCGAGCTCGATGCAGGTGGCGAGTTGGTGGGCCCAGGGCCAGGTTGCGGGGATGCGGATCTTGCGTTCGCGTCGGCCGCGGAGCTCGGGCTCGGCACGGCCGCATGCAACCCCACGGGTGCCCGACTTGGCGTCCACTTCACGCTCAAACGCGGAAGTCGATTCATTCGGGTCGTCTTGCTGTGCGTCGTCATCGCGCTGGTCGTCAGGCTCGCCTAAGACCAATTGCGTCGTGGCCACGAGCGAACCTCATCAGGGCAGCGCCTACCGAGATCCGGTCCGCCTCGAGGGCAGCCAGGATCAGCCCGTCAACCGTGACCGTGACCAGCCGGGCCGCCACGCCGGATTCGCCCTGCAGCCGCACGGGCCCGTTCGGAGTCGTGATCGCGTGGCTGGGAAAAGGATTGGACGGGCTGATGCTCGTACTTGTAGCTTGCAGTTGATCGTGACACCGACCGAGGAGGTGAGACCCATGAACGCTGTATCGATGTGGGTGCTCCCCCTTGCTGTCACGGTCGGGCGATTGACGTAGGTGTCGCCGGGAGCGCCTCGCCAACAAGGCACTCCCGAAAGGCAACACCTATGCACTCTCAGCAGGTCACCGCCGAGCTGTCGTCGAACGACGGGGTCGAGCGTGACTCCACGGTGGGCGACGTCTCCGGACGCCGGTCGCCGGCCTCCGGCGCCGATCGCGCGGCCCTCATGTTCGACGTGATCATTGCCGGGTGCGGGCCGACCGGTGCGATGCTGGCCGCCGAACTGCGGCTGCACGACGTGCGGGTACTCGTTCTGGAGAAGGAAACCGAGCCCGTGTCGTTCGTCCGCATAGTCGGTCTGCATATTCGCAGTCTCGAGCTGATGGCGATGCGCGGTCTGCTGGATCGCATTCTCCAGCACGGAAGACAGCGTCCGGCCGGCGGTTTCTTCGCCGCCATCCCCAAACCCGCGCCCAAGGGCCTGGATTCCGCGTACGCCTATCTGCTGGGCATCCCGCAGCCGGTCATCGTTCATCTGCTCGAAGAACATGCGATCGAACTGGGTGCGCAGGTCCGGCGCGGTTGTGCGGTGGCCGGTTTCGAGCAGGACGACGAGGGTGTGACCGTCGAGCTGGCCGACGGGGAACAGCTGCGTTCGCGCTACCTCGTCGGCTGTGACGGCGGGCGCAGTACGGTGCGTAAACTGCTCGGTGTCGGCTTCCCCGGCGAGCCCTCACGTACCGAGACGCTGATGGGCGAGATGGAAGTGGGCGTGCCGCAGGAGGAGATCGCCGCCAAGGTGACCGAAATCGGCGGGACCCATCAGCGATTCTGGCTCCGGCCCTTCGGCGAAGGGGTCTACAGCGTCGTAGTCCCCGCCGCGGGAGTCAGCGACCGCGCGGAACCGCCCACGCTCGAGGATTTCAAACAACAGTTGCGCACCATCGCCGGAACCGATTTCGGCGTGCACTCCCCGCGCTGGTTGTCCCGCTTCGGGGATGCCACCCGGCTGGCCGAACGTTATCGGGTCGGGCGGGTGCTGCTGGCCGGCGATGCGGCACACATCCATCCACCCACCGGCGGACAGGGCCTCAACCTGGGCGTTCAGGACGCATTCAACCTCGGCTGGAAACTGGCCGCACAGATCCGCGGCTGGGCCCCGGAAACGCTGCTGGACACCTACCAGGCCGAACGTCATCCGGTCGCCGAGGACGTGCTGGACAACACCCGCGCCCAGATGGAACTGCACTCCACCGAACCGGGCCCGCAGGCCGTGCGCAGGCTGCTCACCGAACTGATGGACTTCGACGAGGTGAACCGCTATCTGATCGAGAAGATCACCGCGATCGGCATCCGCTACGACTTCGGCGAAGGCCCCGACCTGCTCGGCCGCCGCCTGCGCGACATCGACGTGAAACAGGGCCACCTCTACGGTCTGCTACATCGCGGCCGTGGCCTGCTGCTGGACCGCACCGAACGCCTGACCGTCGGCGGCTGGTCAGACCGGGTCGATTACCTTGCGGATCCCACTGCGGAACTGGATGTCCCGTGCGTCCTGCTACGCCCCGACGGCCACGTCGCCTGGATCGGCGAGGATCAGCAGGACCTGGACGACCACCTCTCCCGCTGGTTCGGCAAGCCCGCGAACTGATTTCGCCTGAGCAGTGGTCACCCTGCACATATGTGGCGAGATGGCGAACAGATCTGCGGCGGAGCTGGGAGTGGTCGGCGTTCTCGTCGGACATCCACCGCCCGCTGGCATGGCGGGAAATGGCCATGCCGGCGTGTCGGTAGCCGGTCGTGCTGTCCGGGTCTCGACCAGGGTCCCGGCGAGTCTGATGTTCATGTCGGCCTGATGCGGTGAAGGTCTGTGTGTGGCGGGGTGTCTGGTTTGACAAGCGGGCACGGTTTTCCAAGGTCGAAAGCGCCAGCCTGAACCGACCATCGGAAAGCCGTGCCCGTGTCGCTGTCTTCCCCGATCGATGTCACCTTCGGCGAGTTGTCTGAGTCTGTCGCTGATGATGAGGCCGCCGGCGCGCGTTGGTCGCCGAGATCGTCTCGGCGCGCAGGTACCCCTGGTCGCCCTGCTGGAGACGAGCGCGCGTCAGCGCGGACACGTTCGGCTTCTCGATCGGCACCAGCCCGACGTTGCACGTCTCGGCCACCAGCAGCCCCGCACAGGATGACCGCGAAGTCCTCCATCGGCGAGTCGGCGCCAGAGATGTGTGTGAAGTCGGCCGACAGCCCGGTCCGGTCGAACACCTCCAGCAGCAACTCGGGGAAGTCCACCCACGGCAGCATCCCGTCGATCAGGGCGCGGAACGCGGTCATCAGCGGCGGCTCGGCCAGCGGCCCGAGCTTTCCACCTGCAGACGTCCGCCGACGGGCTGCGCCGCAGTGTTGCTCCCCAGCCCGTCCAAGACCCGGGCGCAGGCCCCCTCCAGTGCCGAGGCCAGATGCCCGGCCGGTTCCTCCTCCAGCTCCAGCGCCACCAGCACCCGCGACCGCGCGGCCTCCCATCCCTCGCCTTCCAACAGGCGGGCGCGCGGGTACCGGGCCGGCGACGCCAGCTTCACCGTCGGTACCGGCTCGGTCTCGACGCGCCCGGCCCCGATCCCACCGATCTCGGCGACCCGGTCCAGCTCCCGCACCCGCCCCGACGCCTTCACCGGCGAGGTCCGCAGCTGCTCCAGCTCCGACACCCGCCGGTCTTCCGGCACCTGGAGCAGGCCCCGCAGCGCCACAGCGGTCTCGGCAGGCGTCCGCTCGGCCGGCAGCCTGTACAGCCGGGATTGCTCGGCCCGACGCACCTCGCTGACCAGCCGGGTCAGCGTCGTGATCCCAGCAGGCAGCAAGATCCCGGCCGCCAGCATGTACGCCACCGCCCGGTCGGACAACGCGCGCGGCCCCTCGGCCGAGGCCCACACCCGTGCCGCGATGAACGCCCGCACGTCCTGCTCCCGGCCGGCGAACTCCGACAACCCCAGCAGGTCGCGGATCTCCCAGGAATGCTCGTAGGCGGTCTTGCGCCGGGCCAGGTAGTCCGGCGCGCACGCCGGATCGACCTCCACCTGCTCGGCGGCGAACTCGACCACCTCTGCCGGCACCTTCAACGGAGTGTCCGCAAGAAACGTCTCCAGCATCTGGACCGTGCCCCACTGCACCACCCAGCCCAACTTGCCCGCCACCACCGCCCGCGCCTTGGCATCCAGGCGGAAGAACTGCTCCAGCTCGTCGACCGTCACCTCACCACGAAACCGCCGATACCGCCGATACCGCGCCCGCGATGTGATCGTGTGGCAGACCGGCACCGCCCGGCTGCTGGCAGGGCGCAAGACCGGCCCGGTGTTTCTCACCGACCGCAAGGCGCGCCCCTCGGTGGCGCTGGTCGACGTCGACCCCCGCACCAGCCGTGCCCGGCTGTCGTACCGACGGGCAGCGGAGGTGTTCGAACAGCACACCACCGACCTACCGGGCGGGCTGTACACGCTGCACCAGCTGCGCCACTCCGGCCTGACGCACGCCGCCGAGGACGGCGCCTCCACACCGATGCTGATGGCGCTGTCCGGGCACACCTCGGTGCGATCACTGGCCGAGTACGCCCGGGTGTCGGCCGAGGCGCTCGGCCGGTGGCAGGCCGAACGCGACCCCGCCGGGCGCAGAGCTGGAGGCCGACGATGACCGGGCCGGACTACGCGGTGGCCCAGTAGCGGCCCCACGCAAGGTGCTGGACCCCACTGGCCCTTCAGCAGCAGGCGCCGAAAACAACGCTTAGCTGCGTCGGCGCTGGTAGAGAGGTAGGTACTCGCGGATCTTGCGGCGCACGTGCGGCCGCTGGTCGCCGAGTGAGATGCCCAGCGTCGGGAACTGCTTGGCGATCTCCAGCGCGGTGAGAGGGCCCGGCGCTGTAGCTGTGTGACCAGGCGTTTGCGAGGGTGAAATCGAGATCCGGTCGGTGGTGCTCGAGCCCGCCGAGTACGCCGTGCTGAGTCCGGAGCGCGAGGAACCCCCGGGACACAGATCGCGCACCGATTAGGTTTCCGCGCCGCGCCCGTCTGTACGTGTGAGATCGACTCACGAGAGGCTGGCACGATGCGGAAACTGATCTTCGCCATGAACGTGACCCTGGACGGCTACATCGCCGCGACCGGCGACGACCTCGGCTGGAGTGGTGGGGAGGGACCGGACTCATCGCCGAGCGCCGAGCTGTTCCAGTGGTGGTCCGACCGGGTGGGGGTGACCGGCCTGGCGCTGTACGGGCGCAAATTGTGGGAGGCGATGAGCTCCCACTGGCCGACCGCCGACCAGCAGCCTGGCGCCACACCGGCGGAGATCGAGTTCGCCCACCGCTGGCGGGACATGCCGAAGGTGGTGTTCTCCTCGACGATCGACAAGGTCGACTGGAACACCCGCCTGGTCACCGGCGACGCGGTCGCCGAGATCGCCCGGCTCAGGGCCGAGGACGGCGGCTCGATGGACATCTGCGGCGCGACGCTCGCCGGGGCGGCCATGCGGGCCGGGCTGATCGACGAGTACGTGCTGGTCACTGCACCGGTCCTGGTGGGCGGCGGCACGCCGTTCTTCACCGCGCTGGACAGCTGGGTGAACCTAAACCTGGTCGAGACGCGGACGTTTCCCGGCGGCGTGGTGCTGACCCGATACGAGACGAGGCGATGAGCACGGACCAAGTGCCCGGCCCGTAAGGCCAGGTCGAAATCCTTCCTGGCGTGCTCACCGTGACCCTCGGCGATGAGGGAACCTTCCCCGGCCCTTCCTCGCGTTCCGAGTGAGCTGTTGACCGACTCGCTGAAGATGAGGACGCCTGCCCGTGCGCTGGGCTCGTCGACGATGGGGACTTGTCTGATCACAGCGTCGCGGGCAGGCTCAGCCATGGTTTGTCGGTGGCGTCGAATCCGGTGAGCTCGGCGACCTTCCCGTCGACGATGTGCAGGACCGCGATGTTGAACAAACGGTATTCCGGGTCGTCGGGGGTGCGGAGGTACAGCACGGCGGCAGGCATGCGGTTGACCGTCGTGGCGATGCAGCGCCAGTCGTCGTAGCCGCGCTGGAAGAGCCCATTGGAGACCCAGCCGTCCACCGCGTCCTTGGCCGTGACGATCAAGGTGCCCGGCTCGGGCAGCATCGCGAAGCGCAGGTCGTCGCGCAGCAGGGCCATCAGCCCGTCGAGGTCGTTGCGCTCGTGGGCGTCCATATACGACTTCACCACGCCGCGCTCGTCATCCGACAGCTCGTGCGTGGCAGGGCTCCGCCAGTCGAGGCGGCGGTCGGGCAGTTGCTCGCGCATCGTCACGCGCGCCCGCTGCAGTGCGCTGGTCACCGATGCGACGGTCAGCTCGAGGGCGTTGGCGGCCTTCGACGCCGGCCAGCCGAGGACGTCGCGCAAGATGAACACCGCCCGCTGCCGCGGCGGCAGGTGCTGGACGGCGACGATGAACGCCAGCTCGATCGTCTCCCGCGCCACCACCGATTCCTGCGGGTCCTCCGGGAGCATCCGGTCCGGGTAGGGCTGCAGGTAGTGCACTTCCGAGCCCTCGCCCGGCAGCTCGGCAGGCACGGGTGTGCGGTCGTTGCGCTTCTCCAGGAAGTCGAGGCAGGCGTTCGTCGCGATCCGGTACAGCCAGGTCCGCAGTGCGGCGTGGCCCTTGAACGACTCCCGCTTGTTCCACGCCCGCAGGAACGTCTCCTGCGTCATGTCCTCGGCGTCCTCGTAGTTCGCGAGCATCCGGTAGCAGTGCACCTGCAGCTCACGCCGGTAGCGCTCCGTGATGAGCGCGAACTGTGCTGCGTCATTTGAGCGGGCCGCCGCGATGAACGCGGCCTCGTCGTCGCTCAGCAGTCTGGCGTCGGTCATGGTCGTCAATCCTTCCGCAGGTGGCGAGGGGCTACCAGAACTGACGACGTGGCGGAGGATTTCTGAGCGGTGAAGCCGCTGACACCTGGCCGTTCGTCAGGCCGGATGGGTCGGTCGATCCAGGGGACGTGTTCGGGTCGGGCACACCCTCGGTGTCGAGGTGGGGTCCCCGTAGTACTGGGGAAAGATCGGGCGGATCTGGCTGGTCTGGCTGATCGCCCAGTGCAGCGGCCGATCCCGGCCGGCCAGCGGCAAGCCCTATGCGTCGTCTTCGGCGTCCGGGTCACGCAACGGGCGGTGGCTGCCGCCGAGGTCGGGTAGGTGAAAGCTGTAGTGCCCGTCGAAGCTGATGTGGTGGCGCACGAACGGCGACAACCGCGGCACGTCCTCGACGAGCACCGGATAGCCCTGGGCGCGCAGCTCGGCCAGGGCGCGGTCCATGTAGACGGTGTTCCACAGCACGATGCAGTTGAGCACGAGGCCCAACGCGGACAGCTGGTCCTCCATGCCGTCGTAGTAGGCCTTGGTGACCTCGCCCTTCTTGCCGTGAAACACGCGTCGCGCCAGGTCGTGGCGGCCCTCGGTGAGGTTGGCCTGGGACTTGATCTCACGCCGGTAGGGCTCGTCGTCAGCCAGGCGGAGGATGTGCAGGGTTTTGAAGATGCGGCCGTAGTGGGCGATCGCCTGCCCGAGCGAGGTCGGGTTGCCGTCGCGGGAGATCATCCGGGTGACCTCGTGCGCGGACACCTCACCGGAGTGGATCGACACCGCGACCCGGCACATGTCCTCCCAGTGCTGGGTAATCCGGTCGAGGTCGATGCGGCCGCGGGCGGCGCGGTCCAGCGGGCCGTAGTCGGCGGCAGGGTCGATGCGCCACAACCGCTGATCTGGCAGGTTGGCCGGCTGGGGCCGGTACTGGCGGCCCAGCAGGTGCAGCAGGCCGAACACGATGTCGCTGTAGGACCCGGTATCGGTGATGATCGCCTCCGGCGCCACGCCGCCCTGCTGGCGTAGCACCACATCGACGGCGTGCAGTGAGTCGCGCGGGGTACCGGACAGCACTTTCGCCGCGAGGCCGGCGGCCTGGTCGTTGATCATGTTGAGCCGGGTGATGCCGCGTTTGCGGCCGAAGCACTTCGGGTTCGGCCGGGCGTAGAGGGTCCGGACCGGGACGACGAACCGCAGCCCGTCCACCGAGGCAACCAGCCCACCACCCCACGCCTGCGCCGGCTCGATTTCCGCCTGGGCCTCCACCAGGGGCACGTTCGCGCCCAGCACCGCGGCGACCGACAGGCGCACGTCGACCAGCGACGCCGGATCGGGCACCGCGGACAGCGCGGCCACGTGCAGCCGGCCGTCGGCGTCCACGGTGGCCGGGGTGTCCGCGTCCAGCCGGGACGCCACCTCGCGGTGGGCGGCGTCCAGCGCCGTGGCGTGGCCGGTGAGCATCGGCGCCGGTTGCTCGGGCAGGCCGAGCGCGTTCATCCCCGGCCCGCGGGCGGTATCCCATGCCGCGCCGGACAGCAGATGAGCGCGCGGGTCGCGCCGGCGGGAGGACGCGGTGGCGAAGATGCTGCGGTGCTTGATGTGCCGGTGGAACTGCTCCAGCAGGCAGAACACGTACGCCGCCCGATCGACGGTGCCGTTCGGGTGGCCCGGCGCGTACACCACCCGCTGCCAGCCCCCGGTGATCAGGTCGTGGTTGACCTGCCGGGCGTCCAGGTAGCTAGCCGGGAGCTTCGACTTCACCGTCAACAACGTGGCTAGCGTCCTCATCGCCGCCAGCACCGCAACACCGTCGCCGGTCGCGCCTAACTCCACCGTCTCCATCAACAGCGGCAGGAACGGCCGCACCGTCGCCAGCCAGCCGACCGGCCAGCTCCTCCATCCGCTGCCCGTCCAGCTCGGCGTCGGTGGGTGGCACCAGCTCGTCGATTGCCGCGACCGCCGCGGCGAGCTTGCCGGCGTTGCGGGACACCCGCGGGTAGCGGCGCAACTTCTCGTTCGCCGACGGCGGCCTGCCGTCCCTCGGCGACCAACCGCTCCAGTGTGGCGATGCCGGGCAGCAGCGCTCGCCGGTCCCGCAGCCACGCGATCGCACCCTCCAGGATCGCCTTCGGCCCGTCCCCGGTCACCCACGCCTGATCGGCGATCCACGCGGACAGCTCGGACTCCACTGCGGCGAACGAGCTCAGCCCGCACTCCTGCTGAATTTCCCAGGCGTGTTCGAGCTTGGTCTTCTCCCGTTCGGTGTACTGCTTGACGCAGGACGGGTCCTCGATGTCCAGCTGCTCGGCCAGGTAGTCCACCAGCTCGACCGGCACGTCCAACGGATCGGCCAGGAACATGCCCAGGTGCCGAACCGTGACGACCTGGAGGGCGAAGCCCAGGCGCGAGTGATCACCACGTCGTTTGCCGATCAGCCGGGCGATCCTCGTCATCGAGATGGAAGAACCGCTCCAGTTCCACCCGCGACAGCGACCCGAACCGGCCGTAGCCCTCCAGCCCCTGGCTGGTCACGGCGACATGATCGCAGACCTGCCTGAATAGCCCACAACGAGGGCCCTTACCGCCGGATCTCGCGGACTTGTTCCTCACGGGGTGGTTCGGGCGCCAGTAGTCGGCCAACGGGGAAGGGAGGGCCCAGAAGGCTGCCGATCAGTGGGCGATCAGCCGTAGTTCTGAACCCACACCCTGACCGTGTGGGACTTGGGGCTGAGAGTGACGGTGGCCCTCCACTTCTCGCCGGCCCTCGCCCAGTTGATACGGGTGTACATCTTCCCGCCCACGCAGTAACCGCGGTCGCGCTTCGCGTTGGCCCACCCACCACCTTTGCCGAAAGCACCGGGCACCCATTTATACAGAGTGGCCGTGGCCGCGGTGCCGTCCCCGCCGTTCCAGCACTGGGTGACGATCTGCAGGACCTTGGCCTGGCTCTTGATCGCCCCGGTATCGATGCCCCTGGTGTTCCCGCCGCCGTCCCAGATGGTGAACCAGCGGGGCTGGCTCACCTGCTGGACGGAGACGGCGGCCGTCGCCGGAGTCGCCGCCTGGGCGGCGGGGGCGAGAAGCGTGCCATTCGTAAGGGCGCCGGCGGCCAGGATCAGTGGTAGACGTCTCATCGTGCTTCCTTTCGCTGGTCGTCGTGGACATGGGAAAGGTAGGCCGGCGCGCGTTGAGTCCTTGTTGAGTCCGGGTTGAGGCCCAGCAGGCGCGCTCGATCGGGGTGTCGGTGAAACAGGAGGCCCCAGCGCTGAGGACGAACGAGCGAGGACACAAGCCCGCACCCGCTCGTCACCATGCCCCCATGGCCGCGGCGACCTTCGACATGCTGATCGAGCAGGGCATCGACGACGACTACGTCCTCACCGTGCGTTCCCCGGCGGAAGCCCTCAGGGTGGCGGCCCGCCGCAGCCTTGGGAGCCCCTGGCCTTGTCCAGGGCATGCCCTGGACAGCACGTGCTGTCCCGGCTTAGCGCTAATACTCGCAAGTAGAGTCCCGGCACCCCAAGACCACCACTCGGCTCCTCAACGAAGGTGGCGGCGCATGGAACCGCTACGCCGCCGGGCAACACGCACGGTCACCATCGAGCTCCACGGAGCCGACAGCTCGTGACAGTTGAACAGGCGAGAGACCGGTACCCCGGAAGGTGCACCGTTCGTCCTATCAGGGTGTCTCGCGCTGTAGGTCTTCCTGCGGCAAGTCGGCGATCGCGCCCACCAGGAGTGGTCCGTTCAGCAGGTCGGCGGTGAACGTCACGTCGGTGAGGCGGGCCGCCATCGCGAACATCCGCGCGAGGCCGTGTTCGGACAGGTCGCCGTACTGCTGGTCCCAATCGTCGTCCGAGCTCGCTTCCAGGGGCAGGCCGAACTCGCGCATGAGGCCGGCGAGCCGGTCCGTGTCGGCACCGGAGCGATGCTCGGGAGCGGTCGGGTCGAAAGCGGTGATCACGATGCCGTCGGCGGCGTAGTGGAAGTAGTCGCAGGCGTAGTCATGTCGTAAGACGGACACCACGTCGGTGCCAACCGACAGCCGCGACAGCGTCGGGTCGTCCGTCCCCGACCAGCCGCACGGCTCCACCGCCGCGCACCCATCGCGGGGGCCAGACCAAGTACGAGAGAAAGGGGCAGTGCCCTGCCCTGCCTGAGATGTCGCTGATCAGTGGGTACGGCGACGGGGTGCCAGGACCTCGGTGACCTTGGCGATGGCTTCGGCGCCGGGTTTGACGTAGCGCATGGCGGTGCGGGGGTTCTTGTGGCGGGTCTTGCCCATGATGAGCTGCAGCGGGATCTCGGCGTCGCCGAGGTGGGTGGCGGCGGAGTGGCGCAGCTGGTGCAGGTCGAGCCCGGCGTAGGTGTCCAGCAGGACGCGGGCGCGGTCGTAGCCCAGGCGGGCGCGGCCGGTGTGCGGGCAGATGTCGCCGGCCGCCGGCCGCCTGGCCGGGACGGGGCGGCGTTCGGACAGGAACAGCGGCCCGTGCGTGCGCGTGCTGCCGTCGGGGAGCCGGAGGCTGCGGGGCAGTAGGTGGGCGGTGCCGGATTCCCAGTACACCCACTCGATGGCGCCGCCCTTGGACCGGACCGGCGCCCGCCGATGCTCCAGGTCGAGGTCCTCGACGTTCAGCGCCAGGATCTCCGCTGCTCTGGCGGCCGTTTCGTAGAGCATGCGCCACAGCGTTCGCCCCCGGAGCGGGATGTCCCGGCGGGACAGCAGCCGGTGGATGGTGGTCTTGGCGACGGCGCGGGTCTCATCCGCGGTTTCCTTGCGGCGTTCGGCGTCGGCCGGGACCGAGGGGGCGGCCCAGTGCTTCTTGGTCTGGCACCAGGTCAGCCAGGAGGTGACGGCGGCGCGGTTGCGGTTCCAGGTCGCCGGCGCGCGTCCGCCCCACAGCTCGATGAGCGCCTGGCCGACTTCGGCGTCGGTGACGTCGGCGAGCGTGCGGTCGCGGCCGAGCAGGACGGTGGTGCGGTCGATGGCCGAGGCGTAGGCGCGGTGGGTGTTGGGGTTGGCGGTGCGCGCGGTGGCGAGGAAGGCGTCGGCGGCCGCCGCAAGCGTGACGTGCCCGCCGCGAATGGCTGTGATCTTCGGCGCGGCGCTCATGCCGCCCGCCAGACGACGCCTTCGGCGATGTACCGGATAACGTGCCGGAGTCGCGCAGCGTCCCGGTGGAGGGTTGTCCTGGTTGTCGCGCCGTCGTGATCGTTCATGTACGTGATAATAGATCATTATCACGTACATCTCTTGGGCGGTGCGCAGGGCCGGAAACCGGGCTCTCGGGGTTCGGAGGACGCAGATTTCCCCGTCTGCATGAAACGGCCGACGGCCCAGCCTGTGAGGAAGGCGGAGCCGCCGGCGGGATTGAGGGCCGGGTCAGACGGGATCGTGGACGATGCGGTGCACGTCGCTGCCCGGTTCGGTGTGGAAGTGCAGGCCCTTGGCGGCCAGGCGCTTCTCCATCTCCTCAGGGTTCTGGTCGGCGGTGTCGGGCAGTTGGTAGTACTCCTCCAGCAGGGCGCGGGCGGCGTCGTTGTCGCTGACCGCGCAGTCCCAGAGCACCTGCTCGCCGTCGAGGCGGATGCCGAAGGCGAAGAAGGCGCAGCACGCCTTCTCGCGGGCGGCCAGGTCGCGTACCTGCTCTTCGACGCCGGGTTCGGCGCGCAGCCGGAAGCGGATGCCCTCGGCGGTCTTCTCCCTGCCGAGCAGGTACCGGCCGAACAGGTGTCGGTATTCGTCCAGGCGCTGCTGGGGAGTGTCGGGGGCGGTGGTCATGTCGCAGACGATCGGGGTGGAGGCGGGTGGGATGTCCATGACGGGGACTCCTTCGTGAAGGGGGCGCCGGTGGCCTTGTGGCGCCGTCGCCTCAACCGTAGAGTCTGGACCATACTCCAGAGTCAAGAGGTGGTGCGGCGTGAAAATCGGGCAGGTCGCCGGCGAGGCCGGAGTCAGCGTGGACACCGTGCGTTTCTACGAACGCCGCGGCGTTCTCCCGGCCGCCGGGCGCAGACCGTCGGGGTACCGGATCTTCGACGCCGCGGCAGTGGAGCGGATCCGTTTCGCCAAGGGGCTGCAGGAACTGGGCTTCACCCTGGATGAGGTGGTCGACGCGCTGGCCGCGCACGACGCGGGCGGGGCCACCTGTGACAGCGAGCGGTGGCGGCTGGAGGCGGTGGTGGAGCGGATCGATGCCAAGATGGCCGAGCTGGCCAAGGCCCGGCGGGCCGCCGTGGAAAGCCTGCAGGACTGCCGGTCCGGCCGCTGCCGGTTCGGTCAAGTCACCCGCGACTGAGCGCCTGGCCCTGCGGGCGCGGCCCCCGTCGCTTGCCGGCCGTTCAGGCGCTGACGGGCCGGTCAGCGCAGCGGGAGCAGCCGGGGCACCAGGCGGACGTAGACGACCATGCCCATCACCTCCACCAGGGTCTGGGCGATTACGACCGCGGCGGCGATGGCCAGCGCGTCCGGCAAGGCCAGCGCGAGCGGCAGCACGACCAGGGAGTTGCGGGTGGCGCCGGTGAACACGATCGCCCGCCCGGCCGGTGCGTCCAGCCGGAACAGGCGGGCCACAGCGAGGCCGGCGGCGGCCATCACGGCCAGGAACAGCACGTAGAACGGCACCACGGCGGCGACCGCGGCCAGGTTGCCGTCCAGCTTGGGCACCTGGGAGGCGACCACCGTGATCAGGGTGACCGCCATCAGCGGCACCATCGCCGCCCCGGCCACCCCGACGACCGCGCGCCCGGCCGGGCGGCGGGCCGCCCACGCCTGGGTGAGCCAGGCCAGCGCCAGCGGGATGACGATCAGCACCAGAAACGCCTCGACGAACGGCCCCGGCTCGACGATGCGCCTCAGCTGCTCGCCCATGAACGCCACCAGCAGCACCGGCAGCGCGATCATCTGGGCGAGCAGCAGCAGCGGGGTGGCGGCCAGCAGCCGCCGGGCATCGCCCCCGGCCAACCCGGAGAAGACGATCACGTAGTCGACACACGGCGTCAGCAGCACCACGATGAAGTTCACCACCAGCGCGGCCACCAGGAACCGGCCCGCGCGCAGCGCGCGCACCAGCTCGGCGGCGGGCACCTGCAGGAACGTCACATACAGCAGAGCCGCCAGCACCGGGTTGATCGCATGCTCCAGCACCGGCCCCAGCCCCGGACCGGCCCACCCCGCCACGGCACCGGAAGCGATCGCCCCCACGTAGATGGCGACCTGATGCCGCTCCATCCCCGCCACCGGTCCCGCCTCTGGGCCCGCCTCTGGGCCCGGCGTCGGCTGTGCCTGCTGCGTCACCGCTCATCTCCCGCTCGTGCCGGCCCATCGCCCGAGGTGACGGTACCGGCACCACCTGACCGGCTCGGAGCCGGGCAGGAGCGTGCCACGTTCGAGGTCAGCACCCGCAGCTGCTCCCACCACAGCCGCAGCCGGCGCCCGTGGCCGCGCCGGCGGCCGTACGCGAGGTGCGGCGGCGGTGCAGCCACCACATGCCCGCCGCGGCGGCGATCAGCAGTCCGGCCACGGCGAGCAGCGTCTGTTCGGCCAGCGCGGCGCCGGCGCCGGTGAGCAGCCCGGCGCCGATCAGCACCGGCAGGGCGCAGCACGCCGCGCACGCCAGCACAGCCAGCGCGGCGGTGACCTTGCTGCGCAGCGGCGGCCCGCCACCCTCGGTGGTGCGCTCGCCCGGCGCCCGCCGCCGCGTGCGGTGAGCGGTACGGTGAGCGGCGCGGTGACGGGCACGGCGGGTGCGCTGGTGGATGCGCGGTGGTCGTGGTGGGTGCTCACGTCGCCAGTTCTCCTCGGGAGGGTTGGGGGGCGCGGTTGCCTTCGGCCAGGCCGGCGAACGGGAGGGGACAGTCGGGGCAGGTGCAGTGGGTCAGGCTGTCGCAGCCCGCAGTGACCACCTGCTGCAGCGCGGTCCGGATGGTGGTCAGGTCGGCGATCTTCGCCTCGACTTCGGCGATCTTGGCTTGGGCGCGCTCGCGCAGGTCCGGGGTGCGGTGGCCGTGCCGGCCGGTGTCGAGGAGTTCGGCCACCTCCTCCAGGGTGAAGCCGAGCCGCTGCGCGGCTTTGATCACCGTGAGCAGGGTGACGGTCTCGGGTGGGTAGGTACGGTGCCCGCCGGGGCTGCGCGCCGGTTCGGCGATCAGGCCGCGGCGTTCGTAGTAGCGCAGCGTCTGCAGGTTGACCCCGGCCTGCTCGGCCACCTGCCCGCTGCGCAGGTACGGCCCGTCCCACCCTGGCCGGCCGTCCTGCAGCACGATGTCCTGCCTCACGACGGCCGTCCCGCCCCGGCGGCCTCACCGATGAAGGCGCCGCCGGCGGTGCTCGTGGTGGTGGCCGCGCGGCTGCCCTCGAACGCCAGCCCGGCCTGCGCCCAATCCTGTTTGCCGCCCGCGTAGACGCGCACGTCGGCGTACCCGAGCCGGGCGAACGCCGCAGCGGCGATCTTCGAGCGGTTGCAGTACGGGCCCGAGCAGTAGACCACCACCAGGGCGGCCCGATCGGGCGCCACCTGCCCGGCCAGCTCGGCCGACACCTGATCGGGCACGTTGCGCGCGCCGGGCAGGTGCTCGGCGGCGAAGGCGTCGACCGGCAGCGCCTCCACCAGTTGCACGCCCCCGCGCTCCAGCAGCGCGAGCAAGTCCTCACGCGTGATGCGCTCCATCACCAACCTCCGCTCCCGGCCGCGTTCACGCCGACGCGCCGGCGCGCTCGGCCAGCGCGTCGAGCACCTCGACGTGCGCGGCCGGGACCGTCACCTCCAGTGCCAGGCTGCCGTCGGCGATGGTCAGGGTGAAGGTGAAGAAGGAGCAGCAGCCGTTCTCCCGCGCGGCCAGCTCGGCGGCCCGGGCGGCGTGGGCCGGGCTGAAAGCGAGTTCCAGCCGCAGCCGCGTCGGCTCGGGCCGGGCGAGGGCCTGGACCGCGTCGGCGAACAAGGCGTCGAACTCGGCCACCCGCAGCGGTTGCTCGGCGGTGGGCAGGGTGCACGCTGAGGGAGCCCATCCCAGGTCAAGGGCGACGTTGTGTGTCATACCCCGACGGTAAACCTGTACCCAGGTACCGGATGCAAGCCCCCTCATGGCGTAACGCCGAATCCGATCCCGTCCCGAAGGTCCGGCAGCAGCTTCCCCTTTCCACTTCCATCGAATATCGTCGATTGACGATGAACAAGGACGAAGGGGCGCTGCCGCGTGCGGAGGCCGAGGAGTACGCGAGCTGGTTCAAGGCGTTGGCCGACGCCACCCGGATTCAGATCGTGTCGTTGCTGGCCCGCCGGCGCGCGCCGATGAGCGTGGGCGAGATCGTGGCCGTGTCCGGGGTGGGCCAGTCGACCGTCTCGCACCATTTGAAGATCCTGGCCGAGGTTCGGTTCGTGCTGGTCGAGCGGCAGGGCACCTCCAGCCTGTACCGGATCAACGAGAACTGCGTGAGCTGTTTCCCGACCGCCGCCGACGTGGTCATGGGCAACCCCGTGCCGGCCGCGCCCACCTGCGAGTGAAGGAGCGTCGCCATGGCGCATGACGAGATCATCGACCGCTACTCCGCCCTGGCCCGTGCCGCGGACGCCGGCCGGACGGTCGCCGACTGCGGGCAGGACGCGTTCGAGCAGGGCGGCTTCGGCGCGGCCGGCTACGACGACCTGACCGTGCTGCCCGAGGGGGCGGTGCGGGCCAGCCTGGGCTGCGGCAACCCGGTGGCCGTCGCCGAGCTGCGACACGGCGAGACGGTGCTCGACCTCGGCTCGGGCGGCGGCATCGACGTGCTGCTGTCAGCGCGCCGCGTCGGCCCGTCCGGGACGGTGTACGGGGTGGACGCCAGCACGGACATGCTGAGCCTGGCCCGGCGTAACGCCGAGCAGGCCGGCGCGGCCAACGTGGAGTTCCTGCACGGCACGATCGAGCGGGTGCCGCTGCCGGACCGGGCGGTGGACGTGGTCATCTCCAACTGCGTGATCAACCTGTCCGGCGACAAGGCGGCGGTGCTGGCCGAAGCGTTCCGAGCGCTGCGACCCGGCGGCCGGTTCGGCGTCAGCGACGTTGTCGCCGCGCACGTCCTGGACGAGCAGGCGCGGCAGCGGGCCGAGCAGCGCATCGGCTGCGCCGCCGGATCGCTCACCGTGCAGGAGTACCGGGACCTGCTGGCCACGGCTGGCTTCGTCCACATCGCCATCACGCCGACCGCCGACCACGGCGACGGTGTGCACTCGGCCATCGTCCAGGCCGTCAAGCCCGCCATCGGGCCCGGCCTGGAAATCCGGCCGATGCGAGAGAGCGATGCCGAACAGGTGCTGGCCATCTACCAGGCCGGGCTGGACACCGGCCAGGCCAGCTTCGAGACCACCGCACCCAGCTGGGAGGCCTTCACGACGAGCCGGTTGCCGCACCTGCGATACGTGGCGACCGATGGCGATACCGGCCAGGTGCTCGGCTGGGTGGCCGCCTCGACGGTCTCGGCCCGTCCGGTCTATGCCGGAGTGGTCGAACACAGCATCTACGTCCACCCGGGGTGTCAGGCTCAGGGCATCGGCCGAGCACTGCTGGTGGCGTTCCTCGCCGCCAGCGAGGACGCGGGCGTTTGGACCGTCCAGTCCGGCATCTTCCCTGAGAATGCCGCGAGCCTGGCCCTGCACCAGGCGCTCGGGTTCCGGGTGGTCGGTACCCGTGAGCGCGTCGGCTGCCACCACGGTGTCTGGCGAGACGTGCTGATGATCGAGCGTCGCAGCACCGTGGCCGGAGCCTGACTCTCACTCGGCATCGTCGGCGGGAACATCGGCGGTCCCGCGGTGGTTGTATGCCTCGTGGCCGGTGTGCTCAGTGTCCCCGGGCCTCACCTTTCGCCTTCGCGGACTACCGTTCGGCTGGAGCCGCGTTGCGCCTTTCGCCGAGAGGCGACACGCACACCGGTGCGCACACGTTGAAGGCCCCGGGCCGTCTCTTTGACGGCCGGGGCCTTCGTCATGTCCGGGCTGTCGCTGCGGAGTCGGCGGCCAGGTGCTCGGCTCCTGGGACCGGCAGCGGACTCGCCTGCGGATACAGCAGCCGGATCAGAGCCAGACCGAGCGCGGTCCCGGCGAGCTGGGCGGCGATGAAGCCGGGCGCGGAGGCGGGGGCAATGCCGGCGAAGGTGTCGGTGAGGGTGCGGCCGAGGGTGACGGCCGGATTGGCGAAGCTGGTGCTGCTGGTGAACCAGTAGGCGGCGCCGATGTAGGCGCCGACGGCGGGCGGCGCGAGCGCGGCGCGGCCGGTGCGGGACAGGGAGAAGATCAGGGCGATCAGCCCGGCGGTGGCCACGATCTCGCCCAGCCACAGCCCGCCGCCGGTGCGCTGGTGGGTGGAGGCGGTGACGGCGGGCAGCTCGAACATGAGGTGGGCCAGCACCGCACCGCCGAGCGCGCCAGCGACCTGGGCGGGCAGGTACGCCAGCAGGGCGCGCCCGGCCAGGCCGTCGCCGGTGCGGCGGGACAGCAGCCAGTCGGCCAACGAGACGACGGGGTTGAAATGGGCTCCGGAGACCGGCCCCATGATGAGGATGAGCGCGGTCAGCGCGAAGGCGGTCGCGGTGGAGTTCTCCAGCAGTTGCAGGCCGACGTCGCCGGGCGAGAGCCGCTGGGCCATGATGCCCGAGCCGATCACCGAGGTGACCAGCAGACCGGTGCCGACTGCTTCGGCGACGGCTCGCCGGGCCAGGGCGCTCACGAGCTGCCCGCAGCCGCCGGGACGCCGAGTTCGGCCAGCAGGGTCTGTACCCGGCGTTCGATCTCGTCGCGGATGGGCCGCACCGCCTCCACCGACTGCCCGGCCGGGTCCGCCAGAGCCCAGTCCTCATAGCGCTTACCGGGGAAGACGGGGCAGGCATCGCCGCATCCCATCGTGATGATGACGTCGGCGGCCTGGGCGATCTCGTGCGTCCACGGTTTCGGGTACTCGCCGGTGATGTCGATGCCGCGCTCGCGCATCGCCTCGATGGCGGAGGGGTTGATCTGCTCGCCCGGCTCCGAGCCGCCGGACCAGCCGATCGCCCGGCCTGCGGCCAGGTGGGTGAAGAAGCCGAGCGCCATCTGAGAACGGCCGGCGTTGTGCACGCACAAGAACAGCACGATCGGCGTGCCGGAGCTGTCCTTGCCCTCGACGCGGGCCAGGGCGCGCAGCCGCTGGCGGGCGAAGCGCTCGGCGATCAGGGGCAGGAAGTTGGCCACGGTGGCGCGGCCGGCGAACTGGTCGTAGCTGGTGTGCAGGAACCGGTCGATGGTCTCGGCGCCGAAGGTGCCGTCGAACTCGCCCGCCAGAGTGCGGGCGGCAGTCAGCAGGGCGTGCTGCTGGTCAATGGTCAGGTCGGAGCGGCGGTAGGCGGGCTGCGTCATGGCGTGTCCTTGGGCAGACGGTGATGCTCGCCGGTGCCGGTGGCTGGGGCCAGGGCGGTGGCGAGCCGGTCGACGCGGCCCGACAGGTCGGTGTAGGCGCGTTCGAAGGCGTCGTCGGTGTCGGCGGGCACGGGGTCGGGCACCGACCAGTGCAATGGTGGCCGGGCGGGCAGGTGTTCGTAGGCGTTGTCGCAGACGGCCACCACGAGGTCGCCGTCGCGGACGGTGTCGCTGATGTGAGCGGTGGCGGCCGGGTTCAGGTGCAGGTGGTGGCGGCGGGCGGCGGACAGGGCGCGTGGGTGCACGCGGGTGGCGGGCATGGTGCCGGCCGAGGTAGCGGGCAGGCGGCTGCGCCGCTGCCACAGCGCGGCGGCCAGCTGGGAGCGGGCGGAGTTGTGGGTACAGACGAACACCACCCGCTGCGTCGGCTCCGTCGCCGGCAGCGCCGGTGCGGGGACGAGGCCGGCCAGTGCGGCGGGTACCAGGCGGACGTAGCTGCGCCGCCGATCGGCCTCCGAGCGCGCCCGCACGATCAGCCCGGCCTCCTGCAGCACCTTGAGGTGGTGGGCCAGCAGGTTGGACGACAGGCCGAACGCCTCGCCGAGCTCGCCGGGTGAGCGGTCCCCCAGGAGCAGGTCGTCGATCATCGCCAGCCGGATCGGGTCTCCGAGTGCGGCATGGGCGGCGGCCCGCCCCTCCACATCTGATATCTCAATCATAATTGAGTCAATTTTGACTGAGATGAATGCGGGCGTCAAGCTACCCACGTGCACCCGCCTTCCGGCCCGTCAAGACGGCCACGTGTACGCCACCCGCGGCAGAAGATCGCCGGGTGACTGTCGGTAGCGGATGGTTTGCTCGGGTCTATGACACCGGTGAATTGGGAGCGCTTACCGGGCGAGACGGTGGAGGAGTTCGTCGCGGCGATGCTGCTGCTGAGGAACCCGCACGGCAACCGGATCACTCCCTCCCGTGGGGACCGCGGCGTGGACATCCGCATCGCCAACCCGGACGGCTACGACATCTACCAGGTCAAGCGCTACTGCAGGCCGCTCACCGCCCGGCAGGCGAGCGACGTCGAGGAGTCCTGGCGGCGTTTCGTCGCCGAGACGCTGCCCGTGCTTGCGGTCCGCTCGTGGACGCTGGTCATGCCGTGGAATCCCACCCACGAGCGGCTGGAGTGGCTGGAACGGCTGACCGCGGGCAGCGGCCTGCGCATCGCCTGGATGGACCGCGACCGTCTCGATGCCATGGCGGCCGACCATCCGGCGCTGATCGCCTACTACTTCGGCGACGGCGGCGAGCGGATTCAGCATCTGATGGCGCAGGCGTTCCAGGGTGCCCGGCCCATGCCTGAGCCCGCGCAGCTTCCGGCGGAGAATCTGCTGGCGGCCGCGATCGAGCGCTACGAGGGGCTGGCCACGGCCTTGACCGACGTCGATCCGTTCTACCGGTACGAGTTCGAGGTCCGTGAGGGGCGGGTGAGGCAACTGCCCTGGGACGCGGACGCCGACAACCACGCTCTGATCGCCTTCGTGCGATACCTGCAGCTCAACGAGCGGCACTACCTGGTGATGCGGCTGGTCGCGCGGGCGGTGGAGTCGTTCAGCCTGCGCCCGATCACTGGCACCTTCGAACTGCAGGTCCCCATCGACTCGGCCGAGCAGCAGGCCGTGGAGGAGTTCCTGCGCTACGGTGCCCCCTTCGTCGACATCGACGGCGCCATCGCCCACACCTCGGGACCGCCCGGCCTGCCCGGCGAGTCCGGCCCCGGCAGGCTCAGCTTCATGGTCACTGCCGGCGCGGCCGGTGATCGTCCCGATCTGGAGGTCCGTCTGATCGGCCCCGACGACACCGTGCTCCACACGCTGGACCTGGTGCAGGTGCGCGCCTCACGCGGCGTCGACGGCTTCGGCATCTGGCTGGAAGGCCAAGACCCGAGCGGCCTGCTGCGCTTGCGGTTCCTGCTCAACGCCGGCGACCGCGACATCCTGCGGCCTGTGGTGGACCTGGCCGAGTTGCCCGGTAAGACGCCCGCCGAGGCGCTGCCAGCGATGCGCCTGCTCGCGGACTTTGTGCCGGGAACGACCGTCGTGCTGGCGGTGCGTGGTGGCCGGGCCTATCCGCCGCGCTGGCCGGCGCAGGATTCTGACTTGGCTGTGCAGGCCCGGCGGGAGCTGAAGATCCTGGAGGCCATGCAGGTGATCCAGGCTCACAGCTACCAGCGCATCGTGATTCCGGAGCCGGGCAGGACATCCAGCCAGGAGCTTGCCCAGATCGTGCGGCTGGCCCGGCTGTTGCAGGGCCCGGTCGAGGCGACCTGGACGTACGTGGACTTCCCGATCCACTCCGCCGCCGGCCCGCCATTCGCCGCCGGTGAATCTCCCGTCGCCGTCATGCACGAGTTGCACGCACAGCTGGGTGGACGCCAGATCCCCTTGGGCATGTACCGGTGTGTCAGCTACCTCGCCGCGCGCATCGCCGACCCCGCCGAAGCTGCCGCTCCCCAGCCGGGCGGCACCATCCGCCTGCTGCCAGGTTCGAACAACCGAGCGGTCATCACCGCGATCCCAGCCGAAGAGGCCATCGCCGCGCTCACCGCTCAGGCCGACACACCGCCGAACCGGTGAGCCCCGGACGCATCAAAGGCGGGCGGGCTCGGCCAGCGGCGTGAACAGCGCGCCCAGCCGGGCCACCTGGCCAGGGACGATCCAGTAGTAGACCCAGGTGCCGCGCCGCTCGCTACCGATCAGCCCCGCGGTGCGCAGCACCTTCAGGTGGTGGCTGATGGTGGGAGCGGTCAACTCGAAGGCGTCGGTCAGGTCGCACACGCAGGCTTCGCCGCCGGCGTGGGAGCCGATCATCGACAGCAGCCGCAGCCGGACCGGGTCGGCCACGGCCTTGAGCAGTACGGCCAGTTCGGCCGCCTCGCCTTCGCCGAGCGGCTGGCGGGCGATCGGCGCGCAACACACCGCGCCCTGCGCGTCCTTGCTGTTCGGAACGAGGGGCAGGGCGGTGGCGGTCATGCGGGAGCCTCCGAGACTGGCGGGTGGTTCGACGTTCGTCTAAATGATAGGCGGTGATAGCCGACCAGCGAGGCGGCGGCGACCAGACAGGTCAGCGTGACGGCGGCCATCACCCAGCCGTACCCGGCCGCGTGCGCGACGGCCAGGGCGGCGGCCGGACTGACGGCCTTGGCCACGGTGGCAGGCAGGGCCAGGCGGCCGGACAGGCCGGCGTAGGCGGTGGTGCCGTACCGTTCGGTCAGCAGGTGCGGCTTGGTGATGGTGCCCACGCCGAAGCCGAGCCCGAACAGCAGCACCGCGGCGATCGCGCCGGCGGTGGTGGCGCCGATCAGCGGCAGCGTGGCGGCGGCTATGGCCTGCAGGGCGAAGATGGCGGCGGCGATCAGCGCGGCGGGCAGGCGGCGCTGCAGCGCGGTGGTGATCAGCCGGCCGGTGACCGACAGCACGCCGAGCAGCCCGGCCACGCTCGCGGCCAGCAGCGGCGGGTGGCCGAGGTGGATCAGGTAGGTGATCAGCAGGACCGAGACAGTGGCCACGCCCGTGCCGTGCAGGGTGAAGGCGGCTCCCAGCAGCCAGAAAGCCGCCTGACGGGTGGCGGTGCGCACCAGGACCGCCCGCTCACCCGCCCCGCTCCGGGCCTGGCCGGGCACGGAGGCGGCGGCCGAGGCGGGAGCCGGTGCCGGCGGCGCGGTCCGGGCCGCGCGGGGCCAGCGCACGGCCAGGGCGTGCAGCGGAATAGCGGCCGCGCCGTAGAGCACGGCGAGGATGACCAGGGCCTGACGCCAGCCGTACGCCTGGGCCAGGGCGCCGGTCAGCGGCATGAAGATGGAGGAGGCGAACCCGGCCACGACGGTCACCGCCAGCAGCGCCGTGGCGCGGGCTGGGGCGGTGAAGCGGGCGACGATGACGGCGAAGGCCGCCTCGTACAGCACCATGCCCGAGGCGACGCCGATCACCACGAACACCGCGTACAACTGGGCCACGGTGCGCACCTGCGACCAGGCCAGCAACGCTGCCGTGCCGAGCACCGAGCCCGCTGTCATCAGGGCGCGGCCGCTGCGGGCGGCCCGCCACCGGCGCGCCCAGCGCCGCGACGAGCACCGAGGTCGTCAACGCCAGCGAGACGCGGGAGGCGCTCGCGCCCAGGTCGCGGCTCATCGGCGTGAGCAGCACCGAGAAGCTGTAGTACAGCACGCCAAAACCGATGGTCTGGGTGACGGCCAGCGCTGCCACCAGCCGCCACCCGCTGCCCGCAGGGCGGCCCGGCGCGACAAGAGGGCCGCTCTCGCCGCCGACCGAGGCAGCGGCGAGAGGATCGACGGCGGGCATGAGGTTCTCCTTGAAGGGGATGCGGCAGCAGGCGGGGGTGCTCGGAATGCGGGTCAGCCGCAGCAGCCGCCGCCCTGGGAGACCCCAGCGGTCGCCAGCGGCAGCGGGGTGCCCAGCAGGCCGCCGCTGATCCCGGTGGCCAGGCCGACCCGCTGCTCCTGGGCCTCGGCCAGGCTGGAGGAGCACACGCCGGTCTCCGGCAGTTCCAGCTGCACGTCCCGGGCGGCCTCCCAGTCACCCGCCAGCGCCGCGACAACGGAGCGGGCCTGCTCATACCCGGTGGCCAGCAGGAAGGTCGGGGCCCGGCCGTAGCTCTTGACCCCCACGGCGTAGTAGCCGTCCTCGGGGTGCGCGAGCTCGTCGGCGCCATGCGGCGGCACCGTGCCGCAGGAGTGCGCGTTCGGGTCGATCAGCGGTGCGAGCGCGCGGGTGGAGCCGAGGACCGCATCGAGGTCCAGACGCAGCTCGCCGGCAATGGCGTGGTCGGGGCGGTAACCCGTCGCGCTGACGATCTGGTCCACCGTCACGTTCTGCTCGTGGCCGGACGGGTCGCGGCTGATCACCCGTACGTGCTCGCCGTCGCGTTCGATGGCGTGGGTGAAGAAGCCGGTCACCAGGCGGATGCGGCCGCTTTCGACGTGGGCGTGCAGGCGGGTGCCGAGCGCGCCGCGGGCGGGCAGCGCGTCGGCCTCGCCGCCGCCGTAGGCGCGGCTGGCGTTGCTCGCGCGAATCGCCCAGGTGATCGGAGTGTCGGCCAGCTGGGCGAGGGCGAGCAGGGTGGTGGCGGCCGAGTGGCCGGCGCCGACGACCAGGACGTGCTTGCCGGCGTAGCGGTCGCGGTCGGCGCCGAGTACGTCGGGCAGCGCGTGGTCGACCAGATCCGCCGCGTCGGCCTCGCCGTGGGCGGGCAGGCCGGAGGCGCCGAGCACGTTGGGGGTGGCGTAGGTGCCGGAGGCGTCGATGACGGCGCGGGCGTGCAGCTCGCTGCCGTCGGCCAGGTGGATCAGGAACGGCGCCTGCTCGCGGCCGGCGGTGCGCACGCGGTCGTAGCCGAGCCTGCTGATCGCGCTCACTTTCGCGCCGGTGCGGATCCGGTCGCCGAACAGCTTGGCCAGCGGCGCCAGGTAGTCCTCGATCAGCTCGGCTCCGGTCGGCAGCCACTCGGCGGCCGGCGCGCTCCAGCCGTCGGCTTCCAGCAGACGGCGGGCGGCGGAGTCGATGTTGTACTTCCACGGGCTGAACACCCGGACGTGGCCCCACTGGGCAACCGACGCGCCCGCCTGCTCACCCGCCTCTAGCACCACGAAGTCGAGGCCCCGCTCAGCGAGGTGGGCCGCCGCGGCCAGCCCGATCGGGCCGGCGCCGATGACCACGATGGGCAGGTCACCGGGCTGTGCGGCTTGGCGGCTGGGCTCCAGTTCGACGGCGGTGGGACCGCAGCATCCGCTCATGGTGCTTCTCCTCAGTGTTGCGCGGGCCGTACCGGTCCGCGCTGTTTTGAAGGCTGTCTAAGTAGCTCGTCGGCAGGATGCCCGACAACTTAGAGGCATGTCAAATTAGAGGTGCATCTAATCAGAGGGCACACGAATCTGGGGCCGCTCATGCGCGGGCGCATCGATTATCTTGGGTTGTCGGACCCTTCCAGCAGGTCAGAGGATGATGATCTCTTCTTTCACGTAGGCCAAGTTGACCGAACTCAGGTCCGCTGGGTCGGCGTCCTCCTCCCGATGGTTATCTGGGGTTGTCAAGCGAAGTAGCTAGGAGGCCGGTGCCCAGGCGGGTGATCTGGTGGATCACCATGTTGGCGTGGCGGGTGCTGGTGATCAGTCCAGCGCGTTGCAATACCTCCTGATCGGCTCGGCCATCGTCCTGCTCGGTACGGCAACAGGAGGCTCGGTCAATCCGGCACGCCAGTTCGGACCGGCCGTGGCGTCCGGCCGCCTCGACCTTCTGTGGGTATACATGCTTGCGCCCCTGGTCGGGGCGGGGATCTCCGCCACCATCCTGAACCGTGTGCACAAGCGCCGCGAAGTGCTGACGCACCGGCTCTGCGGTACACATCCGAATGGTTCCCCGCTGTGAACATGAGCCGACGTTCCGGCCAGCACACCACCCCTGCCGCGCCCATCCTGCTGGCCATCACCGGCTACCCACCTCCACCAGTGATCTCGCCAGGAGTCCCCATGCCCACCAGCACCCTCCCGCCCGCCACAGCACCAGCGCCTGAGCTGATCGACGCCTTCAACCGCGACGGCTACGACCCGCTTCTGTGCGCCGAACTGCGCCCGCGTCTCATCCACTGATGGACATCGTGCAGGTCAGTGCCCAGGTCGATGCCGAGCGCCGGGTGTCCAGCCAGGAACTCCTGCGCTCGCTCGCGCACGACCACGGGGTGGCCGTCTTCTCCGCGCGCGACCTTTGGAGACCGTTCGATTACACACGGTAGCTACGATGTGGTCATGGAGCTCTTCCCTGCCATGCCGCTCGCGGAGTGGGCCGAGGCCAAGGAGACCTTTCACCGGTTCACGCAGATTGTCGGCAAGATCCGGCTGTCGGTGAGCAACCGGCGCAACCACTGGTGGCACGTGCCCTTTCATCTGACCGGGCGCGGGCTGACCACCCGGCCGATGGGTGGGCTGGGTGAGCAGCCGCTGTTCAGTATCGACTTCGACCTCGTACGCCACCGCCTGGTGGTGGACGTGCTGGACGGCCGCAGTGCGGAGTTCAGCCTGATCGGCCGGTCAGTGGCGTCGTTCCACGAGCGGCTGTTCGAGACGCTGGCGGGGCTGGGGATCCGGCCGGAGATCTGGGCGGTGCCGTTCGACCTGAGCGACGACACGCCGTTCGCCGAGGACACCCTGCACGCGCGCTACGACCCGGTGCTCATCAACCGGTACTGGCGGATCCTGTCCCAGGTGGCGCAGCTCCTCGACCGGTTCGCGGCGGACTTCTCCGGCAAAATCAGCCCCGTGCACCACTTCTGGCACACGTTCGACATTGCCGTCACCCGGTACACCGGGCGCGCCGCGCCCATATCGCCGGAGACCGATCCGGTGACGCGCGAGGCGTACAGCTGGGAGGTCATCAGCTCAGGGTTCTGGTTCGGCGACGAGGAGCGGCCGTGGCCGGCCTTCTACTCCTACACCGCGCCGGAACCCGAAGGGCTGGAGCGGGAGCCGCTCCGTCCCGAGCAGGCCGAGTGGATCGCCGCGCGCGGCAGCCACCTGGCGGTACTCCGGTACGACGATGTCCGCGCGATGGGTAATCCGGTCGCCGCCGTGCTGGAGTTCCTTGACAGCGCCTATCAGGCGGGTGCCCGGCTGACGGGGCTCGATGTTCACGCGCTGGCCTGTCCGGGGGGCGTCACGGACCCGCATGACGCGAAGGCCTGAACACACGAGAGCGCCCGCCCTCCAGGGAGGGCGGGCGCTCAACGAGTGCGTACCGGTGCGCAGGTCGCCTCTCGACGAAAGGGGCAACGCCCACCTCGCACGGTCGCATGGACGTCCTCTCCCAGTCCGACGACGGACGGTCCCTGGTCGCGGACTACCATGACGACACATGGGCACCGCCTCGATGTTTACCGTCGTCGGCGGGAAGGCCGGCCGAATCGACACCGGTCAGGCGGACCGGGTACGCGGCCTCCCACTCTGACGATCGTAAGGGGAACGGATGACGCGCGATCAGCGATCGGCGAACCCGACTCGGGCCAGGCGATGGCTCCGCACGATGCGGGCGCGGGATCCGCGCGAGGCACACCGCGCTGCTACCCCGCTGGAGCTGCTGTTCGACCTCTGTTTCGTGGTCGCGGTGGCGCAGGCGGCCGCCCAGTTGCACCACCACGTGACCGAAGCCCACCTCGGCGTCGGGCTGTTGGGCTATGCGATGGTTTTCTTCACGATCTGGTGGGCGTGGATGAACTTCACCTGGTTCGCCTCGGCCTACGACACCGATGACGTTGCCTATCGGCTGCTGACTCTGCTCCAGATGGCGGGTGCTCTGGTACTGGCGGCCGGGGTGCCCGCCGCCGCGACCTCCTATGACCTCACCGTGATCACCATTGGTTATGTGGTGATGCGCGTGGCGCTGGTCGCCCAGTGGCTGCGGGTAGCTCGGCAAGACGCCACCGGCCGCCCGGCGGGGATCCGGTACACCGTCGGCATCATGGTGGTCCAGGCAGGCTGGCTTGTTCGGTTGGCGCTGCCGCATCCATGGGACTACACGGGGCTCGCGGTGCTCGTGATCGCCGAACTACTGGTGCCGATGTGGGCCGAGTTGCGGGGCACGGCCACGTCTTGGCACCCTGGCCACATTTCTGAACGCTACGGGCTGTTCACCATCATCGTCCTCGGCGAGGTCATCTTCGCTAGCCTTACCAGCATCCAATCCGCATTGTCCGAACACGGCGTTTCCGGGCAAATGCTGCTGATAGCCGCTGGCGGCCTCATCCTGGTGTTCACAATGTGGTGGATCTACTTCATGGGCCCGGACACCGCCCTGAGCACGCCGCGTATCGCATTGCTCTGGGGTTACGCCCATTACCTGCTGTTCGCCGCAGTCGCCGCACTCGGCGCAGGCCTACAGGTCGCCGTTGACGTGGCCGTGCATCGCGCCCACGTGGCCGCGACGACCGCGACGTTCGCCGTGGCGGTTCCCCTGGCCGGGTTCCTCCTGGTCATGTGCTGGCTGCGCCGACTGACACACACCGGCCTGGCACATCCGAACCTGATGGTTACCGGGGCAGTCATCGTGCTGGTGCTGGCCTTGGCCACCCCCGTCCTAGGCGTCGGCGGGGTGATCCTGTCCATCGGCATCGCCGCTGCGGCCACGCTGACAGCAGCTCTTGTGGCCACGCACCGCGACGGGGTACCCCACCCTCCACCGGAGGCACGGTGACATGGTGCTCGATCTCCATCGACTGGCACACCTCATTGCCGTGGCGGAGGACGGCGGCATCGCCACAGCCGCACGCGCCTGACAAGTCCCAGCAAGCATCGCGATCACGCTCATGCCGAGAGGATGCTCGATGGGTCAGCGTCCTGTCAGCCGCGCGCCGTGGTAGGCCTTCGCTCCCAGCGGCGGGAACGTGTCTTCGACCGGACGGTCCATGGGTCGTCCCTTTCGCATGGCCTGGGATTCAGTCCGTGACCTTGCTGGCCGCCCGGTACTCCAGGTGCGCGTACTCGGGGTGCCGGATCAGCCACCCCGCGATGAAGGGACAGACCGCGAGCACCCGCAGGCCCTCCGCCCGGACGGATTCGACGCCTTCGCGCGCCAGCATGGAACCCACACCTCGTCCTTCATAGGCCGGATCGACCTCGGTGTGGACGAAGGCGACAAGCTCCGCCGTGCGAATGTAGGCGGCGAACCCCGCGAGCGTCTCGCCGTCGTGGGCCTCGAATCGGTTGGCGGTGTGATTGTGGGTCACGATGATCATGTGGTGGTCTCCGAGGGTCGGGTGATGAAGCAGTCGGTGTGGGTGCCGGCTCAGGCCGCGATGGTGGCGTGCATCTCCCACACCAGGATCTCGGCCGGCTCCGTGGCGATCACCCGCTGGCCGCCGATGGCGGTGAACCGGGCCGCGTCGCCGGTCACCAGCTCCCCCGCCCCCTCCAGGCTGACGGCGCCGCGCGCGACGAACAGGTGCAGGTAAGGGGCCTCGGGGAGTTGGACGGCCTGACCGGGCTGGAGCCGGGCGGCGTACAGGGCGGCGTACTTGTTCCTGATGCGGATCGCCGCTTCGCCGTCGTGCTTGCTCATGCCCGAGGCGACCGGGACCAGGCCACCGGAGAGCAGTTCGTGCTCGATCTCCAGTTGTTCGTAGCCGGGTGTGATGTTGTTCTCATCCGGTACGACCCACATCTGGATGAAGTGCACCGGGTCGCGGTGGACTTCCCCGCCGAGTCGCCAGGAGTCGTTCTTCTCCGAGTGCAGGATGCCGCGGCCGGCGCTCATCCGCTGCGCCAGGCCGGGATAGATCACGCCGTTGTGGCCGGTGGAGTCCTGGTGGACCAGCGAGCCCTCCAGAACCCAGGTGACGATCTCCATGTCCCGGTGCGGGTGGGTGTCGAAACCGGTGCCGGCGTCGACGACGTCGTCGTTGTTGACCAGCAGCAGACCGTGGCGAGTGTTGCGGTGGTCGTAGTGCTGGCCGAAGGAGAACGAGTGCTTGGAGTCCAGCCAGCCGAAGTCGCTCGTGAAGCGCTCCGCGGCGCGGCGAATGTCCACGCCGTCCGGAAGGATGATGTCGCTCATGGTGCCTGACCTCTCTATGGGTGGTGAACCGGGTGCGTTTCAGGCGGTCTTGATCGCCGAGACCTCGAACTCGAGGACGATCTTGTCACCGACCAGGACGCCGCCGGTCTCCAGCGCGGCGTTCCAGGTGATGCCGTAGTCCTTGCGGCTGATCGTGGCCGAGCCCTCGAAGCCGGCCCGGAGGTTGCCGAACGGTCGGTCGAGGCGCCCTCGAACTCGAACGGGATGGTGATCGAGTTGGTCACGCCCCTGATGGACAGGTCACCGGTCAGCTCCAGGCTCGTCTCGCCGGTCTGGCGGACGCCGGTGGTGACGAACGTGATCTGCGGGTGCTCGTCCATCGCGAGGAAGTCGTTGCTGCGCAAGTGCGCGTCCCGCTGCTCGTTGCGGGTATCGATGCTGGCGGCCTGGATGGTGACGTTCGCGCTGGACCGGCTCGGGTCGGCGCCGTCGGCGGTGAAGCGGCCCTCGAACTCGTTGAACGAGCCGCGGACCTTGGTCACCATCGCGTGCCGGGCGACGAACCCGATCCGGGTGTGCGCCGCGTCGATGACGTAGACGCCGGACAGGTCGGCCAGCGCGGGGGGATGGCGTGGGCGGTGGTCATTGCTCTGCTCCTTCTGGTCAAGTGGGCGTTACCCATTTAGGTGACGCATCACGTACATGACGCATCCAACTTAGGTGATGTGTCAAGTATTCCCGGGTAGGCTTCTGTCCATGGACGCAGCGAGCCCGTGGCTGACCGAGCAGCAGCAGCATGTCTGGCGCAGGTGGTTGGCGTTGAACGCGCGGCTGCCGGCGGCCCTCCACCGTGAGCTGCAGGCAGACGCCGGTCTGTCCCTGCAGGACTACGACGTGCTGGTCCGGCTCACCGACACGGCCGAGGGCCGCATGCGGGTCTCCGACCTCGCCCGCGCCCTGCAGTGGGAGCGCAGCAGGCTGTCGCACCATGTCACCCGTATGGCGAGCCGCGGACTCGTCGAGCGCGAGGAGTGCTCCGACGACGGGCGCGGCGCCTTCATCGTGCTGACACCGGCAGGGCGTGCGGCCATCGAGCAGGCGGCACCGGCTCACGTGGGCACCGTGCGCAGACTCGTCTTCGACTCGCTCTCCGAAGAGGAGCTCGACAGCCTCGCCGCCATCACCGACAAGGTGCTCACCCAGTTGGAGCGGGACGCGACGCCTTGAACGCGGCAGATCCCCGCGTTGGCGCACCCGGCGTTGGGCGCCGAGGTGGAGTTCGAGCGTGTCGCGGTCACCGCCGAGCCTGTCGTGATCTATGTTGACTGCCCGCCTTCGGCCACCGAGTGCGGGCTGTCGTTGGTCGTGGCCCATGGTGGCTCAGCGGGTGTCGCGGGCCGTGCGCTTGATGAGGTCGGTGACCGCGGCGGGTTCGGAGACGGAGACCGCGTGGGAGGCGTCTTCCACGGTGACGGTGCGGGCGTCGGCGCGTTCGGCCATCCACTGCTGGGCCTTGGGCGGGATGTTGTAGTCCTGTCCGGCGATCAGAGCGTAGGAGCGGATGTCCTTCCAGGCGGCCTTGGTGGCCTTCTCCTCCAGGGCCAGGATGGAGACCGGCCGCTGGGTGGCGGCCATGATCGCGGCGGTGGTGGCGGGCACGTCGGCGGCGAACTGCTTGCGGAACTTGTCCTGCTTGATGGTCAGCTCGGTGCCGGTGCGGCCGCCGGGCAGGGGGTAGAAGGCGGTGTTGAGGGTCTCGGCCAGGGTGCTGCCGGGGAACTTGGCGGCCAGCTCGCCCGCGCTCTCGCCTGCGTCGGGGATGAACGCGGCGATGTAGACCAGGGCCTTGACGTCGGGATCGCCAGCGGCGGCCTGGGTGATGACCGAGCCGCCGTAGGAGTGGCCGACCAGGACCACGGGCCCTTGCACGGAGTCCAGGACGCTGCGCAGGTAGGCGGCGTCGCTGCTCAAGGAACGGCACATGTCACGTGCCCCTCTCGTGGGCCGCGCATAGCGGCCAAGGCTCGCCAGATGCTGGTGGCGGCTCTCTTGGCCTGAAGCTTGGGTGCGGTGCGTCCGGCTTGCGCGAGATGCTGCAGCGCCGAGTGCCGGAGCTGATGCAGGGTCCAGCCCTGGCGGTGCGGGTCGAGTTCGGCGGAGGCGGTCTTGAACAGGTACTCGGCGCGAGGGTAGGACAGCCGCCCCCGGCCGGTGGTGGGGTCGATGTCGGCTGTGGCCGGCGCTCGGCGTCCGGAGGCAGGGGGCGCGCCGGTCGGCCAGGAACACCGGCCCCGAGGTGCGGCCGGTCAGCAGGCGGGGCAGGATCCGGGCGGTGGGGTGGGCCGGTGCACGTATTGAATGGCGCCACCCTTGGAGACGACGCGGGCCCGACGGAACTCCAGATACGTCCGCCTGGGTGAGGAGACCTCCGCGTGTATCACCACCGAAGCCGACCCCGTCCAGCGCCGCCGTCCCCGCTGAGCTCGACCCTCCAGCCGGATGAACTCACCAGGTCACGTGATCGGCCACACTCGCAGCACCTGATCGTCGTCGGGATCGAGCGCGACCCGGTAGCCGACCGCGTGCAGCGCCTCCTCATGCGCCGCTCACGCCCGTCCCGGCCGGACGGGATCAGGCGGGCGGGTCTGCGTAGACGTCGTGCAGCATGCCGGTGGCTTGGCCGACCTCGATGAGGTGCCCGTCCGGGTCGCGCATGTAGCAGCGGATCTCGGCCTTGCGGTCGATAGGCTCGGTGAGGAACCGGGCGCCGAGCGTCGTCGCGTGCGTGTGGAAGGCGGCGATGTCGGCTACGCGGACGTTCATGAAGGCGGTCACCGGGTCGCCGGGCTCGGGCGCCCGCAGCGTAACGTCCGGTTTGTCCGGGGTGGGGCCGCCGCCGGGGTTCATGATGATCCACGTGTTGGCGACCTTCACGATCGCCGGGTTCTCTTCAAGGACGACCTCGCCGCCCAGGACGTCCGCGTAGAACGCGCGCGAGCGGGCCACGTCCCGGACAGTCAGAAAGTGCGTGACTACGAGCCCCTCGACGGGCGCGGGCAGTTGTTCGCGGTCGACCATGCTCATCCCCTCACAGGTTGTGGTGCGCTTTGTGCGCCCAGCGGGCGGGGTCGGCTCCAGGGCGTCCCGATCCCAGCGGGCGACCTCGGCAGCGGGCCTCACTGCAAGGTGTCACGGGTCTCGTGCGAGTCGGCCACGCGCAGCCGCGGCCAGACCTGCCGCCCCATCGCCGTCCCCCCTCGGCCGGATCGGTCGTGCGCCGTTCTCGCGCAAGGGGGTCATGCCCGGCCGGACGGGGGTTAGTCAGGCAACGAACGTCACATCTGGCCGACGTCTTGGTCTGCTTCGCGACGTAGTCGACCACCTCGTCAGGAAACTCCGCCCACCCGCGCGGGAACCGCCCGTGCTGCGTGAAGTACTTCAGCAACAGCGCAAAGGCCAGACGAGTGCCCTCCTGCTTCGCACTGGCCAGGCCGACCTCATCGCTCAGGACGGTCCAGTGCTCAATGATGTCGGCGTACGGCTACCAGTGCCGAGTCATGTACAAGCAAACGGGCTCTGTCGCTGATCTTGGGACGTGGAACGATCTGGTAGTTGATCGTTTGCGGAGTGCGTTCCGGGATGTGTTGAAGAGTTACTCTCGCATTGGGCGGGGATCGTGGTCGAGGTCGTGGAGCGGGTCGCGGGGATGGTGACTCTGCCCGCCCGGTGCCGAGCCGACGAGGGGACCTGTCCACACTGCGGTGTGGCGTCGGGTCGGGTGCATGACCGATATGTCCGGCGGCTGGCCGATGCCGCGCTGAGCGGGGTCAAGACCGTGCTGGCGGTGACAGTACGGCGCTTCAAGTGCATGAACGCCAGGTGTGCGGCGGCGACGTTCGCCGAGCAGGTGGAAGGGCTGACCAGCCCGCACGCCCGCTTCACCCCGCTGCTCAGGCAGATGCTGACGTCGGTGGCGGTGGGCATGGCCGCCCGGGCGGGTGCCCGGCCGGCGGCTCGACTCGGGATGCTCGGTCGCCAAGGGGGGTCCCGGTAGCAATGAAGAAATTTTCAACGAAATAGCGTCTGACCTGCGGATAGCCCGGTCTCTGCGGCTAAGGTCTCGATTCGCTTACGGTGCGGATCATGGAGCGACGATCCCAAACTTCAGCGAGGACTGACCTTTTGCAGCGAAGTTTGAGCATTGTCACCGAAGTTTGAGTGGTGAGGGAGGATGATCGCCGGTGTTGGCCTTCTGCCGTTGAGTGACCAGACGCTGTTGGTTGGCGGTCCAGCGGCAGCGCTCTGAGCACCATTTCGGTGAACGCCCCTTGGCGATGGGGAGTGGAGTGCCGCAGGTCCAGCAGGCTCGTTGGCGGAACCTCTTGAGGAAGGCGTTCTGGCATATGCTGGAGCACCAGCGAAGACGGTTGTCCGAGCCGATGTATTTTCCGCATTGCTCGCAGGTGGAGGTGATGGGCGGCCAGGGGTCGGGAGCCGGTCTGGGATCGCGCCTGGGACGGGTCGCTTGTCGGCATTGGTGGGAACACCAGCGAGCCGAGCGTCCGGCCAGCGGGGTGGTGACCCGGGAGGCGACGAGATATCCGTCGCATCCGATGCAGCGGCCCCGCCCAAGGATGCGTCGGAGGAGAGAGGCGTCGCGGCCGGCGACTGCTTCCAGACGTTCCCAGCTGAATCGTCCTATGCGACGTGGAGGGGTCCGCACGTAGGTGCGCAGGGCTGTGGGTTTGAGGTGGTTGACGCGGGCCAAGCGATCGATGTAGGAGTCGATGCTCTCTCCGTGGCGGGGGCGGGCGTCGATGGGTAGCCGGGAGGGCAGGCGCTCGTCTGTCATCGCGGGCCTGTCAGCCGGGCATCGGAGCTGTGGTCGAGCGGGATTGCCTTCAGGCTCTCCTTGGTGATCTTCTCGCTGCCGGTCAAGATGGCGTCCAGGGCGGCGCCGCGGATCAGGTGAGACAGCGAGCCGATCATGCCGCTGGTTCGGTCGTGGAGATAGCGGTCCAGGCCGGTGAGGCGGCCGGGCTTGTGGTTGTGCAGGCGCAGGGAGCCTTCCAGGGTGGCGACCAGGCCCTGCCATTCGGCGTTGTAGGGGAGCGGGGCGGTGGGGATCAGAGTGAAGCGTCCGGCGATCTGCTGTCCGCGGGTGCCGTCGAACAGGCCTTCGCGTTCGACGTTGATCCCGGCGTAGACGAACGTCGCCGGGATGCGTTCGGAGAAGTACTTCAACGTGTCGGAGACCTCGGCTCCAGCCCTGGTCGACAGTGAGATGTTGTGCAGTTCGTCGACGAGGACCAAGCCCACCCGGGCGTCGGTCAACACCCCGCAGGCCGACTCCAGGATGTCGGTGATGTTCGAGCGCGGGCGGATGGGCAGCCCGAGGAATCGGGTGAACTCCACCGCCACCATCCGCGCTGTGGCGGCGGGCGGGACGGTGATGTAGACGACCGGGTCGATCGCTCACCCCGGGATGGCGGGCCCGATCCAGCAGTTCGTGGGAGCGGCCGAGTTGGGTGATCGCGGTGGTCTTGCCCGTGCCGGCCGGGCCGGAGACGATCAGTCCGCGGCGGGCGCTGACCGCGTGCCGGTTCAGCAGTAGCAGGCGGCGCCCGCAGGTGACCGTGCGCTGGACCGTCGAGGTCGCCACCACCAGCAGTCGGGTGTGATAGTCGATCCGGGCCTCGTCATAGCGGGTCTGTGCGGTGGTGGTGAGCGCATCGCGTTCGACGTCACTCATGAGTTCAGGGATGGGCGGCTGGTCCGCGACGAAGGCCCGCCAGCCGGGCAGGGTTGTCAGATGGCGGTCCGGTTCTTGCGGGCCGTCGCCGGAAGAAGTGAGTGTGCCGTGCGGTTGTGTCATCGCCTTTTCCAGGGGTCGGCGAGGGGATCGAACAGGCCCAGCGGGATCACCTTGGCCAGCGGTTCTTCCTCCTCCGGCGGCGGTGGAGCGGTGTCCGGCGCGGCAGTCGGTGGCTTCGCAAGGGGCGGGCTGGCCTTGGTGCGGGCGGCCACCCGCTTGTCGCGGCGGGTGTGCTTGCTCGGCTTCGGCTTCGCCCTGCCGTTTTCCGTCTCCGGCGGGCCGGCATGGGCGCGGGTCAGCAGGGCTGCGGCGGCTTGTGCGATCTCTGCCTCGGTGCCCTCGGGAAGGCTCTGGGCGGCGTGGTCCCAGGCCAGTTCGCCGAAGGGGACCGGGGTGTGGCGCAGGTGCTTCCAGGTGGCTTCGATCCATTCCCCATCGCCGTGGTGGTTGCGTACCCAGATCCGGGAGATGTCGTAGGGGTCGTGGTGGACCTCCCACAAGCCCTTCTTCTCCGTGATGCCGGAGTGCTGGCGACGGATCAGATTCGGCCCGTCGTAGGTGCGCCGCTTGATCTTGATGCCGTAGTCGTTCACCGCCCGCCAGGCCGCGGGCAGCAACTCGATGTAGTCGTCGGCGCTGAGCGCGACCGGGACGTAACCGCAGGCCTCGACCAGGGTGGCGTACTTCTCGTTGGGCGTGAACGACCGGCCCGGGAGCAGCGGGTCACGCAGCCCATCGTGTTCACGGTTTTGCCACTGGGCAACGAGCCATTCGTCCAACAGCTCCTGCAACTCCGGCAGCGACCACAGCGGCTGCTTGTCCAGGTTGCGGCCGCGGTGGTCGGTGCTGCGGCCGGTGTAGCCGGCCACGAACTGCGCGAAGAGAGTGCCGACCGAATCCAGCATCTTCTCCACGTGCCCCTTCTGGAACGGGGCCGCCTTGTGCGTGGGCTGGAAGTCGATCTCCAAGAACCGGCAGGAGGCGCGGAAGTTGCGGGAGATGAACGCCTTGCCGTGATCACACACGATCATCTCCGGCACGATCACCGGTTTGGCGGCCGCGTGCTCCAGACGCTCGTCGATGTCCAGCAGCCGACGGTAGGGCAGGACCGACCGCGACATCCGTAGGGCGTCCACCCAGCCTGGCCGCATCAGCTCGGGGGTGAGGGTGCGGGCCAGCAGCACGCTGGCATCAACCGCTTTCGTGGTCGGCCGCAGCACCGCCGCGGTCACCGTCCTGGTCGCGACATCGATCATGCCGGTGAGCTCGATCTTGCCCACCACCCCGTCGTCGAGGCGGACCAGCACATCCAGTGGGGTGGAGTCGATCTGCACCACCTCGCCCGGCGCGAACACCGTCCACTGCCCGAACGGCGCCTTCGCCCCATGAGCGCGCGAGCGGCGGGTGCGAGCCGTGCCCGAGATGAGGCTGCCTTGAGACAGCTTGCCCACCAGCCGATAAAGCGTGGTCTGCGAGGGCAGCTCGACCGACTTACCCGTCTCCTTCAAGATTTCGCCGGTCCGCCAGATGAGGTAGGTCCCGGTTCGGGTGGAGTCATCCTCAGCTTCCTTGATCGCCTGCCGCATGGCCTCGACCACCGCGTCATCGGTGTTCCCGAACCGCGGTCGCTTGCGCACCGGCCGGCGATCTACCAGCCCCAGCAGCCCTTCGGCCAGGTAGCGACGGCGGTAGTTGCCGACCGTGCCCACGCCGACCCGGTAGCCCGCAGCCGTCAGTTCAGCGGCCTTGGCCCGCTCCCGCGCGGTCAGCGAATGGCGGGCCGGGTCGTACTCGGCCCGCGGAGCCGCATCCTCACCTGCGGCGGGATCGACGCCGTGGAGAACTTCCAGGATGTGGCCCTCCCACCACAGAGCCTTCGCCCGCGCATACTCCGGCAGCGCCTCCAGCAGCGAGACCGGCGGCAGCGGCATCCGCACCGGGCTGCTGAGCACCTCGAAGCTCTCATCGCCCAGCAGCATCGCCAGCGCAACCTTCCGCGGCGAGCCGTCCTCGTCGGTCAGCGTCACCGCCTGGGCGGACACGGCGAGCACCGCCCGCATCTGCCCGCCGAACCGCACCCACTCGCCCACCCCGATCGAGGTCGGCCTCGTCGGCCTGCGCATCTGGTTCTCCTCACCGCGTGTGCCTGACCTTGGACGCAGCAATCGGCCGTGACCCCGGCTCGCCCGCTCCAGCCCGCCAGTCATCCCGTCGCCCGTCCCGTCGGACATACACACCACAGTGGCACTGCCCAGCAGGGCGCCACCGAGATCAGCGTGAAGCGCCCCGGTCCAGAGCAGGTGGAACAGCATCGGCAACACCCGCAGGACATTCCCGGTTTCCTCGGCTCCCGCGCGCAGCGGGCGCGACTGCCGGAAGACCTCGGCCAAGCGCTTAGCGACGTCCCGCTCACGGCCGCACCGCTGGTGCCGGTAACGGGCCAGCCACCGCAGATTCGCCATGAACACCGGATCCGGGACGCCGACGTGCACAAACTCCCAGCCAACCGCCGAACAGGCCCGCTCGGTCGCGGCGAACGCCTCCGCGGTCCGCTCGTCGACCTGGTCCTCAGCACGGACATCGACCACCCGGGCACGGCCATCAGCCAGCCGTACGAAATAGTCAGGCGCGTGCCGTCGTGCCTCTTCGCCCTCGCGCCAGTGCAGCCAGAACGGCTGCGAGGCGATCCCCACCACATCCGGGGTGAAATCCAGCAGGATCAGCCAGTCCCGCTCCAGCCACGACTCGTAGCCCACATGGTCGCCGGTGGTCGCTGCGTAATACCAGCCAGGGAAACTGCGATCGCCCTTGTTCCAACGGAATCCGCGCACGGGCGGCACGCTCTCGAACCGGACGCTCCACCCGGCACCCAACCCGATACGCCGATGCTGGGTGCCATCGAAGAAGTCCAGGTCGAAGGCGGTGAGCGCGGGATCGCTGTAGGTTTGTAACGGTTCTTCCACCGTCTCCCCAGGCAGCCAAGCTTCAGCGGTCACTCAAACTTCGGTGAGAAACCTAGTGTTCACCAATCTTCGGTGACAATGCTCAAACTTCGCTGAAAAAGAACACTCCCGCTCGGCGTTCTCGGGGTCCCGGTAGCAATGAAGAAATTTTCAACGAAATAGCGTCTGACCTGCGGATAGCCCGGTCTCTGCGGCTAAGGTCTCGATTCGCTTACGGTGCGGATCATGGAGCGACGATCAAACTTCAGCGAGGACGTCGGCGTTGGATGGGGTCGGCTTCAGCGGTGACGCGGGCGGAGGTCTCCTCGCCGAGTTGTACATAGCGGCCGAGGCTGGCCAGGTGCTGGTGGCGGCTCTTGGCCTGCAGCTCGGGCGCGGTGCGGCCGGCTTGCGCGAGATGCTGCAGGGCCGAGTGACGGAGCTGGTGCAGAGTCCATCCCTGGCGGTGCGGGTCGAGCTGGGCTGTGGCGGTCTTGAACAGGTATTCGGCGCGCGGGTAGGACAGCCGGCCCCGGCCGGTTACGGGGCAGACGTCGCCGGTTGCGGGCGCCCGGCGGCCGGAGGTGGGGGCGCGCCGGTCAGCCAGAAACACCGGCCCGGCGGTGCGGCCGGTCAGCAGGCGGGGCAGGATCCGGGCGGTGGGAGTGGCCCAGTGCACGTACTCGAGGGCGCCGCCCTTGGAGACGACGCGGGCGCGGCGGAACTCCAGGTCGAGGTCCCCGATGTTGAGGGTGAGGATTTCCTCGGCCCGGGCGGCCGTGTCGTACAGGAGCCGCCACAGCACCCGTTCCCGCAGCGCGTGCGCGGGGTCGGTGAACAGCTTCTCCAGCCGGGCGGCCGGGATGGCCCGATCACCGCGGCGGGCGGGCTTGCGACGCTCCAGCCTCCGGGCCGGGTTGGTGACCAGCAGTTCCTGGCGCTGGGCCCAGGTGGTGAAGGAGACCAGCGCGGACAGGTGCCGGTTCCAGGTGGCGGCGGCCGCGCTCTTCCACTGGTCCATCACCGCGGCGTACTGCTCGGGCGTGAGTGTGGCGACCGGATGCTGCGGCCCGGCCACGGTGGTCAGGCGGGCGAGGGTCTCGGCGTAGCCGGTGCGGGTGGTGGCCGCGGTGAGGGACTCCAGGAAACGGTCGACGGCGGCGGCGACCGTCGAGCCGGTCGCGGGGTCGGTCGGCGGGCCGGGGAAGGCCACGACGGACACGGGCGACCTCCTCCAGGGCGATGTGACACATAATGTAGCCGAGTCGCCGTCGTGGCGGCGGATGCCGAGCTGGGCGGACATGGGCCGGTAAGGGTGAGTGTGACAGATAATGCAAGTTCTGTGTCACAGATGTGCGGCGCCATGGGTAGTGGCTAGGTGGTCGTTCGCGACCGGGCCTCGGCGGCCCAATGAGGTGCGTTCCACCGGTCGGCGATGGTGGCGGCCTGAGCGAAGTGGGCGGCGACCTCGTCGTCGTGGCCGAGGAAGACGGCCAGCTCGCCGAGGGTGCGGGCGACCGGGCGCAGCTCCACGGACAGGCTCGTGGCGTCCGGCGGAGGGCCGTCGCAGCGCGCAAGCAGCGTCGCGTAGATCTCCTCGGCCGCGGCGCGGTCGTCCGGGGCGATGGCGGCCATCGCCCCGGACGGTCGTGAGGAAGGTGAAGAAGTAGTCGGGCCGGATCGGGTCCGAGATGCGTACCCGGCGGGCTTCGTCGATCAGGCCGTTGGCGTGCAGGGCGAGGACCAGCAGGTCGGAGGCGATCGGGCCGAACGCCTCGTGGAAGGCGCGCATCTCCTCCAGGTGCTCGCCGAGCGTGCCGTTGTTCACCCAGATCGCGGCCAGCGCGAGGCCGAGGAAGCCGACGGCGTGCAGGGATCCGGCGCGCCGCATGCCGTCGGCGGCCTCGGTGTAGAGCCGTTCGGCGTCGGCGAACCGGCCCTCGATGAGGGCCAGGGTCGCCAGCACCACCTCGGCGACGCCGATCGCTTCGGGCAGCCGGTAGGTGCGCGCGAGGTCGAGGGCCTTCGCAGTCGCGCGGCGCATGGTGGCCGGGTCGTTGGCCCCGGCGGCGGCGCTGGCCTGGTTGAGCAGCCCGGTGACGCGATAGACGGGCAGGTCGTGCTCGGTGCCGATCGCCACCAGTTCGCGGCAGAGGTTGTCGCGTTCGGGCAAGCCGCGGTGGCCGCGGGTAAAGACCTGGAGGGCCGCCGCCCGCAGGCGTGATACGGAGGCTTCGGCTCGGCGTGACAAAATGGAGGGCCGTTCGTCCGTCCCTTGATGCTGCGAGGTTCTCCGTGAGCAAGCACGTGGCCCGCGAGCCGCTGCGCCGTAATTCGCGGTCCAACCGGGCGCGCATCCTGGCCACGGCCCGTGAGGAGCTGGGGCGGAACCCCGATGTCACGCTGGAGGAGCTGGCGCGGGCCGCCGGGGTCGTCCGGCGCACCCTCTTCGGGCACTTCCCGGGGCGGGCGGCGCTGCTGGAGGCGCTCGCCGAGGAAGCCGCCGAGACGTTGCGGAGCACGGTGGAGGCCGGGCCGGAGTCGGGGGAGCCGGCGGAGTCGGCCGAGCGGGCGTTGGCGCGGTTCGTACTCCGGATGTGGCCCGTGGGCGACCGCTACCGCATGCTGCTGGCGCTCACCCGGCGGGACCTCGGCTCCGAGCGCCTCGACGAGGTGCTCGCGCCGGCCCGGGAGGCCGCCATCGGGATCCTGGAGCGCGGGCAGCGGGACGGCGTCTTCCACTCCCATCTGCCGCCGGCCGTGCAGAGCGCAGGCCTGATGGCGTTGATCGTAGCTCTGGTGGAGTCCGTCAACACCGGCGCGCTGGAGGACGACGGGCACCGGATCGCCACGGCCACCCTCATCGCGGCCGGCGTGCCGGAGGATCGGGCGAGCGCGGTGGTCGAGGAGGTTGCGTCGGCGATGGCTACGGCTCTTCCGGCCCCCGGCGCCTGATTTCTCTCCGGCCGACCCGTTCGACGAGGTGTCCCGGGCGTCGTCGCGGCGGAAGGTGACCGACTTGCCGGAGAAGTGGGCGGTGAGGCCCTGCTCCGTGGTGGTGACCGAGCGCAGTCGGAGGCCGCCGGGGATGTTCCGCGGCGATCGGCTCGGCGAAGACCTGGCCGAGCAACTCTCACCGGCCTCGGGCAGGGCGACGCGGCCCGCGACCTTGAAGTCCTTGAAGGTGACGCGGTCGCCGGAGGCCGCCGAGACGGTCGTCGTCGCGGTGACCTCGAAGCCGAGGGTGGTCAGGACGCGGGCGCGGATCCGGTCGGAACCGTAGCCCGGGGTCAGTTCCAGGCCCAGGGCGTCGGACAGGTCCGCGTACGACGGAAGACGGTCGCCTCCGCCGAGCGGGTCCGAGCCTCGCTGTCGTCGTCCGGCTTCATCAACCCGTCCATCCGCAGGGCGAGTTCGGTCACCGGCAGCGGGCGGTCGGAGCCGTCGGCGGGTTCGTACGAGTACGAGTACGAGTACGAGTACAAGTACGAAAACTCGCACTCCTGGTCACGGTCGTGCTCGGGGCGGGGCCGGTACATCGGCCCTCCTCCAAAGGGCTTCGGGGGGCAGGGAGTTGGGGGCGGACATGTGTGAGTGCGAGGGGGGTGCGGGCACGGGTTTCAGACGGGACTCGGGGGCGACCCGGTCTTCCGTACGTGATCGACCTTCGCGGCGGCGGTGTCCGGGGCGACTCCGGCGGCGATGAGGGCGGCGGTTGCGGCGCCGGTGCCGTCGTCGGGGCACAGGCCGCGGTCGACGCAGTCGAGCAGGGCCAGCAGTTGGGCCTCGATGGCTCGGGCGAGCGGGTCGGGCGGGACGGTGGTCTGGAAGACGCCCTGTCGGCGGCCGTGGGCGAAGACTCTCGTGGCCATGTCGCGGGCGGGGGTCAGCAGTTCGTCGACGCGTGCGCGTGCGAGGTCCTGGCCGCGGGCCAGCCGGATGAGGGTGCGGTAGCGGTCGCCGACGGGCCACATCATGAGGACGAATCGCGCCAGGTCCGCGACGGCGTCGGGGGTCGGGGCCGGGGCACCCGCGACGGCGCGCCGGATCGCCTCCGCGGCCTCGGCGGCCAGGCACTCGACGAGCGCGGTCCGGCTGGCGAAGTGGACGTACACGGTGCGCCGGGCCACACCGGCGGCGGCGGCGATGTCCTCCAGGCTGCTGTCGGGGTCGCGGGTCAGTTCCCGCCGAGCAGCGTCGAGGATCCGGGCACGGGTGGCCCGCGCGTCCCGACGCTGCGCCGAAGTCGAGGTCGAAGTCGGAGCAGGAGGGGGCGGCGTCTCGTGGGGCCGGGCCGGAGACCGCCTCGGCCTCGTCGTCGGTGTTCGTGCTGGTCGGCTGGTCACGTCGGTACCTCGAAGGCGGGTGGGAGGAGAGAGTCATCGCGATATTTGCACATCGATGGGCAATAAACTAGTCTGCACATCGATGGGCAATTAAGCGATTCCGCTCAAACATGGTCCAGCAGATCGGCTCCGTGATCGGCGTCAGCGTCCTGGTCGCCGTCAGCCGTACTTGCTACTTGGTCCGGGCTTGCCGGACCGCGACGCCGCGAAGGCGGCTTGGGGGTTGAACTCATGACGCAGGTGACCCAGCGACCGCCCTTTGGCGAGGACTCCCCAGCCAGGGGGTCCCAGGCGACCGACCGCGTCCGCCATCGGACGGTTCAGGCAGGCGTGCTGGAGGTTCCGATCCTTGAGGCCGGCAGCGGGCCGCTCGTTGTGTGCCTCCACGGGTTTCCCGACCATGCCGCCAGCTGGGCAGGGATCCTCGACCGCCTTGCGCAGGAAGGGTATTGGGCGGTCGCGCCCGCACAGCGCGGATACTGGCCCGGCGGCGCGGCTCCCGACGGTTCCTATCGCATTGCCTCGACCGGCCAGGACGTCCTGGCCCTGATCGAAGCGCTCGGGCGCGAGCAGGCGGATCTCATCGGCCACGACTTCGGAGCCGCGGCGGCGTACGCGGCTACGAGCCTCGACCCGAGGCGTGTCCGCAAGCTTGTCACCATGGCGGCTCCCCATGGCCGTCAACTGATGACCTCATTGGTCACTGACGGTGACCAGCAGCGACGCAGCTGGTACATGTTCTTCTTCCAGACAGCCATGGCGGAGGCGGCCGTCGAGCTCGACGACTTCGCCTTCATCGACCGGCTCTGGCGGGAATGGTCACCCGGCTACGAGCTGCCGGACGCGGAGCGTGCCGCGCTCAAGGAAACCCTGGGTGCTCCGGGAGTCCTGACCGAGATCCTGGGCTATTACCGCCAGTTGTTCACGCCGCCGCCCGCGGACGAGGCGGCCCAAGCCCTGGAAGCCCGGGCGTTCGGTGCCATCACCGTCCCGTCGCTCTACCTCCACGGTGCCGACGACAACTGCTTTTCCGCGGAGGTGAGCGAGGGCATGGACGACCTGTTCACGAACGGCTTCGAACGCATCGTCGTACCCGGCGCAGGGCACTTCCCGCACCTGGAGCAGCCCAAGACGGTCGCCGACCACATCCTGGGCTTCCTGAACGGCTGACCCCCCTCCAACCACCCAGAACTCGAAGGGTTGACCGAACCATGACTGATAAGGAAAGGCAGGAGGCCATGGCTGTGACGACTTCTCCGTACGCGAGCGACGCACTGGCCGAGGGGACCGTCGACGCGGTGGTGATCGGCGGGGGCGCCGCGGGGCTGAACGGTGCACTGATCCTCGCCCGCTCCCGCCGCTCGGTCGTCGTGATCGACAGCGGCTCCCCGCGCAACGCGCCCGCGAAGGCCGTGCACGGCCTGATCGCCTTGGACGGCACCCCGCCGTCCGAGATCCTTCGACGAGGCCGGGAGCAGGTGCGCCAGTACGGCGGACGCGTCGTGCTCGGCGAGGTGGTCTCGGCCGAGTCTGCCGCCCCGTCGGCGGACGGGGACCTGCGGTTCACCGTCACCCTGGCCGACGGCCGCCGCATCACCGCTCGCCGCATCCTGGTGGCCACCGGCCTCACGGATGTGCTGCCGGAGGTGCCCGGGCTCGCCGAGCACTGGGGGCACAGTGTGGTGCACTGCCCGTACTGCCACGGCTGGGAGGTGCGCGATGAGCCCATCGGTATCCTCGCCACCGGTCCGGTCTCCATCGACCACGCGTTTCTGTTCCGTCAGCTGACCGAGGACCTGACCTACTTCACCCACGGCACTGACCTGGACGAGGACAGCCGCGCCCGCTTCGCCGCCCGCGGCATCCGCGTCATCGACACCCCGGTCACCGAGGTCGTCGACGACGAGGACGGTGCCCTCGCCGGGGTGCGCCTGGCCGACGGCCAGGTCGTGGCCCGCCGCGTCCTCGCGGTCGCCGCGCAGCTGCAGGCCCGCACCCAGGGCCTGGAAGGTCTGGGCCTGCCGGTGCGGGACCTGCCGAAGGGCCGCGGTTTCGCCTCCGGCACGGCCGGCACCACCGAGGTGCCGGGTGTGTGGGTGGCCGGCAACGTCACCGATCTGGTCGCCCAGGTCGGGGCCTCCGCAGCGGCCGGCGCACTGGCCGGCGCCGACATCAACAGGATGCTGGCCATCGCGGACACCGACGCGGCCCTCCAGGGGATCGCCGAGGCAATCCCACAAGGGGCCACAGGATGATCTTGAAGCCCTGAGATCTCAGCCCGTCACCCGCCCGCCTCACCTTCATCGGTGAGGAACCGATCTGTTTTCCCATCTGGAAACCGATCAGTTTCCAGACGGCTTTCAGTCATGCCCAGCAAGCAGGCAGCAGGAGCGTCCCGCCGAGGTCAACGCCACCCTCCTCGACTTCCTCGCCCGCCTCGACGACTTCACATCCTCGGCTTCCTGAATAGCCGACCCACCCCAACCAGATGGAGGACGCAACAATGTCGGAGCGCAATCCCATTCTGATCACCGGCGCCGGCGGCCAAATCGGTGCTGTGAGCAGGGTGATGGTCGACATGCTGCTCGAACAGGGCCACCCGGTGCGCGCGTTCGTGCGACGGGACGACGAACGCGCGCAGTCGTTGCGCGAGGCCGGGGCCGAGGTCTTCGTCGGCGACCTGCTCAAATTCGCGGACGTGGCCGCCGCGCTGAAGGGTGTCCGGCGCATCTACTTCAGCATGAGCCTGTCGCCGTACTACGCCGATGCCCTCACCCTGATGGCCGCGGCGGCGCGAGCCCAGGGCGACATCGAGGTCTTCGTGAACATGTCCGACTACGAGCAGTCGTACATGACGCTCGAGAAGATGACCACATCGGATGAGGAGCGGCGTTCTTGGCTCGGCGGACTGGTCACGGACTGGTCACCGCAGCAGCGGGCGCACTGGGTCTGCGAGCAGGTGCTGGACTGGTCCGGCATCCCGACCGTCAACGTGCGTGCGACCCTGTTCGTCGAGAACCCCTTGATGACCTGGCTGCCACTGGGCCCGCTGAGCAACGGTGAACTGCGCCTGCCCTTCGGCAACCAGCGGCTCGCGCCCATCGCCGTTCACGACGTGGCAGAGGTGTGCGTGAAGATGCTGGTCGACCCCGCACCGCACATCTCGAAGTCCTACGAGCTCACCGGCCCGGAGCTGAAGGACATGTACGGGTTCGCTGAGGACTACGCAGCCGCGCTGGGACGCCAGGTCGCCTACATCCCCGAGGAATTGGAGGCCTGGCACGAGGCCTTCATAGACGAGACCTTCCTGCAGGAAACCCTGGGCGACACTGCGGCCCAGCACGTGGCGGCGCGCATGAGGACCCTGACCAGGCTGGTCGCCGGCGGGCGGGTACGACGTCGTCACCGACCAACTGGAAACCCTGCTCGGGCGCCCACCGCGGACCATGCGGTGGGCGCTGCAAAACAATACTCGCCTGCGCGAACTGGCGGTTGCCCCGAACCACGAGCGCTCCGGAGCAGAACATGACGCCACACCGGAGTCCTCAGCCTGAGGGGTGGCTCTCAAGGCGTCGGGGCGGGCGAACAAGGGGCGCTGTTGACGAGCGGCGAACCAGGCGACAAGTAACCCCTGAGTAACTTTCGGAGCCGGATCTTCCTCGTCGGACTCGTCGTGGCCCTCGTCCTCGCGGGGATCGGGCCAGCGGCCGAACGGCTCGACCTGGTCAGAGCCTTCGGCTCCGAGTGCCCCGGGGCCCTTCGTACGGTGCGACACCAAGGATCACGCGTGCTCCCCTTGGTGTCGGGCATGCGCGAGCAGCGCGGCCACGACGTCGTTCGCCTGGTCCTCGGTCTGTTCAACGACCGTGCCCACCGCGTCGGTGGTGCCGCTTCCGGGCCCGGTGAGGTCCACCCGGGTCGGCCGGCGCGGGGCGATGATCTCCGGCTCGGCCGGGGCGCCGGTCTCCTAAGCTTCGGCGAGCGCGCGGTAGACGGAGGCGACCGAGGGGTGCTGTCCGGCGTTCTTACCGGTCTTGATGGTCAGCTGCTTTGCGATCTCGGGACGGGGACGCCTTTGTCCTTCAGTGCGCGGGCGAAGGTGAGCATGTCGTCGTCGATGACCTTCGGCCGTCTGCCGTGGTTGCCCCTGGCCGCGGCGGTCACCTGGCCCTCCAGGGTCTTCTCCCGGATGTAGTCGCGCTCGATCTGGGCGGCGGCGGCCAGGACGGCGAAGAACATCGCGCCCATTCAGCCCGTCACCGCTCGCCTCACCTTCGTCGGCGAGGAACCGACCTGTTTTCCCATCTGGAAACCGATCAGTTTCCAGACGGTTTCAGCCATGCCCAGCAAGCAAGCAGCAGGAGCGTCCCGCCGAGGTCAACGCCACACTCCTCGGCTTCCTCGCCCGCCTCGACGACTCCACATCCTCGGCTTCCTGAATAGCCGACCCACCCCAACCAGATGGAGGACACAACAATGTCGGACCGCAATCCCATGGACAAGAACACGACATCGCGACAGCGGGCCCTGGTGGTCGGCCTCGGGATCAGCGGGATCGCCTCCGCGCTGCGACTGCATCGCGCGGGCTGGGACGTGGTGGTGCTGGAGAAGGCCCCCGAGCGGCGCCGCGGCGGATACTTCATCGCCCTGTTCGGGACCGGGCTCGCCGCCGCCGAACGGCTGGGCATCGCCGATGCGGTGCCGAATCGCTTCGCTCCGGAAGGCGTGAGCTACGACATCGACCGCACGGGCCGGCGCCGCCGCGGTGTGGGCTACGCCGATGTGTTTGGCGGGTCTCGAATGGTGATGCGGGGCGACATCGAAGACGCGGCCTTCACCGCCCTGCCCGACGAGGTCGAGATCCGGTACTCGACCGTGCCGATCGCGCTGGACCAGTACCTCGACGGGGTGGACGTCGAGATCCGCGACCTGACGACGGAGACGACGACCGTCGAACGGTTCGACCTGGTGGTCGGGGCAGACGGACTGCGCTCGACGGTGCGCCGGCTTGCGTTCGAGCCCGAGCAGAGCCCGATCCGTCGGCTGAACTACATGATCGCCGTGTACAGCCTGCCCGAGCCGGTACCTGGCTACCGCCTACAGGACGGGCTGTACATGGGCGAGGCGGGCCGATCGGTGTGGGTGTTCTCGTTCGCCGACCGTCCGCCGTCGGTGCTGTTCTCCTACCGCACCGACGACGTGGACGCCGAGTTCACCCGGCCGGCCATCGACTCGCTGCGCGCCGCCTACGGCCCCGAGCCCACCGGCTCCACGCTCGGTTGGCTGCTCGACCAGTTCGAAAAGGCCCCGGACCACCTGTTCGACTCCGCCGAGCAGGTGCACCTCGACCACTGGCACCGCGGCCGAGTCGTGCTCGTCGGCGACGCCGCGTGGTGCCTGACCGTTTACTCCGGCATGGGGGCATCCACCGGCCTGGCCGGGGCGGACCTGCTCGGCACCATGCTGGAACGCCACCCGCACGACGTGCCACGAGCGCTGCAGGACTGGGAGGACCGCCTGCGCCCGTTCATCGACCACCACCTCGGCAGCGGTGTGAGCATGCGCGGTTTCTTCACCCCAGGCAACCGCGCCGAGTTGCTGCTTCGGTCCGTGATGATCCGCCTCGCCCGGCTGCCGATCGCCGGCTGGCTGCTCGCCAAGATGATGACCAACAGGGCGCGGATGAAAAGTCTGGATATCGCCGCCGCTGCAGCGTGAGTGGAGTTCCTCGAATACGAGCGGGAGAACGAGGTCGTCTGGGCCCGCAACTTCGTCGAACGAATGCTCGGACGCAAGCCGCGCACTGAGGCTTTCCGCGCACTATCACTGCGCACAACGCAGGATCACTGCACGAACACAGCGCAACTACCATCGGAGGTCGGGATGAAACCGAAGATCGTGTCACCGCAGCACCTCGTCGAGGGCATCGCCGTCGCTGCGTCCGACCAGAGCTGCTCGATTTCGGTGGGGATCCGGCGATGAACGCCCCGGCCCGAGCCCGCGGCGCCGCGGTGCAGGTCAAGGCGCCGCCGCTGTTGTACGGCCTTTCCTTGGCTGCGGCGCTGGCGATGCACCAGTGGGTACTGCCCTTGCCGCTGTCGCTGCCGGGGCTCACCTACGCCGGGGTGGTTCTGGTCGTGGCGGGGCTGGGGTTGGGCCTGTCCGGTGTGGTGACCGTGCTCGCACACCGCACCACGCTCGCGCCGCACCTGCCGGTGTCGCGGCTGGTCGTGGCCGGCCCGTACCGGGTCAGCCGCAACCCGATGTACACCGGACTGTCGCTCGCCCTCGTCGGCGCCGGCCTCTGCGCCGGGTCGTGGTGGCCGCTGATCGTGGCACCGCTGTGCATGCTGGCCACCTACCGGTGGGTGATCCGCGCCGAAGAGGCCTACCTGCTCGACCGCTTCGGCGCCGACTACCAGCGCTACCGAGCTCAGGTGCGGCGCTGGCTCTGACCCACCCTGCAGGGCCGACAGGCCGGGCTCTGCCCGTGAGCCGACCGCACCGCATCTCATCGCTTCCCCCGCAGGCGTGCGGGTGCAGGATCTCGGGGCATGGCGGGCCTGCAGTCCGGTGCCCAGGCGGCGATGTTCGTGGGCTACCGCGCCCGCGCCGGCACCGGTGGCGCGGTGCTCGCCCACACCATGGCCGACGCCGTCCTCGACGTCCGCATCAACGGCACCTCGCACGGCGAGATCGGTATCAACACGCTACTGGCCGGCTCCTACGGCGTGCCCGTCGTGCTGGCCAGCGGCGATGAGGCGGCATACGCGGAGTTCAAAGCCCTGGCGCCCCAGGCCGCACCGTGCCGGTCAAACGCGGTCTCGGCCAGCACGCGGCCGACGGCATGCACCCCGACGAAGCGCACGAACGCCTGCAGCGCGGCGCCAGCCAGGCGATGCGATCGCACGCCACCACAGCACCGGCCTCGGTGCCACAGCCGCTCCGCCTCGAGGTCGACCTGCACAGCCGCGCACGGCGGACCTGGCCGCTCTCCTGGCCGGCCTCACCCGGAGCGGGCGCACCGGCGCCTTCGACGCCGAGACCATGACGGCCGGCTACGGCATGCTCCACGTCATCGCCGCGCTCACCCAGAACGGGCCGTAGGTACCCAGGGGGTGGCCCGCGCCCGGCGCAAGCCACCCCTACGATCAACCGCCTGCGCCCTCTCCCTGCAGAAGGCGCGGCGCAGAACCTGTCAGGGCGTCAGCCCCAGCTCGCGAAGTTGCGCGGGCCGCAGCGGCCGCCAGCCGCTGGTGTCGAGCTTGGCCAGCTCCGCCTCCACGTCAACATTGATGACGCCGAAGAAGTTGATGTTGTCGCTGTGGCCGGGCGAGATGTGCGACAGGATCTCGTCGCTCACCTCCCGGCCCTGGGAGCGCAGCTCCAGCACCGCTCTGGAATAATATTCTGTCGTCCAGGCGACCACGGAGTTGGTCAGCAGGGTCAGGCACCACGCCTGCTCGGTCTGCTGCTCCAGGTGCGGCCGGGTGATGGCGCCCTGCTGGGCGTAGTGCAGGTCGCGGCGCAGCGCATGCAGACTCTCCCCCTTGTTCAGCTGCCGGGAGATCTTCCGCCTGAAGGCCGGGTCCGACAGATATTTCGCGAGGTGAACGGTCCTTCTGAGCATGCCCCACTCCTTCAGCGCGGCGGCCAGGGTGTTCTGCCGCGAAGCGGCCGACCACTTGCCGACGATCAGCGAGGCGGTGGCCTGCCCGTACTTCAGCGACCCCGCCATTCGCAGCAGGTCCGGCCAGCAGCCGGCCACCAGGTCCTCATTCCAGCGTGCGCCCAGCAGCGGCCCGGCACGCGGATAGCGCTTGGCGATCTCGGTCGGAGTCTCGTCCCGCACCAGGGTGACCCGGGTCAGATCCCGCAACCGCGGGGTCAGCGCCTTGCCGACCAGGTCGAACAACGCAAAGTTGATCAACGTTGCTCCGTGACTATCGGTCGCGTGCTCGGCGATCGGAAGGTCGGTCGCGTTGCCCAGGAAGTCGTCCAGGACGAAGTGCGCCTCCCGCGCCGTCGGCACGATGATCTTCGTGCCGTACGTCGACCACTGATCGGAGACATGGGTGTACGTGGACAGCACCTGACCACCGTGAATGACCATGTTCCGGCCGGTCAGAGTCTTGCCTCGGACGGGGAACCGCTGGCCGTCGGAGGAGCTCATGGTGCCACCGCCGAACACCTTGGCCAGCTCCAGGCCGTAGTGGTGGTCGACGATGACCGTGTTGGCCTCGCGCAGCGTCTCCTCCCGCACGTACCACTCCATCGTCCAGGCCAGCACGTCGTAGGACACCCCGCACGCCTCCGACATGCGGGCCAGGCCCAGGTTGGTGGACATCGCGATGAGCACGGCCAGAATGTTGCGCTTGGTCTCCACGGACGTGCTGAGCTTGCGCCCACCGGCGTGGGTGAAGCAGTCCAGGAAGTGCGTGCGCGCGTCCAGCTCGATCAGCAGCGAGGCGATCGGCGCGAACGGCAGCATCGCGGCCAGCTCGTCTTTGAGCGCCTTGGCCTCGGCGGGTACGTCCTCGGCCGACAGCGGCGGCACCACCAGGTGCTCGTCCTCATCCAGCCGGACCATGCCGGTGTCATCGGGCGCGGCGCCGGCCAGGGTCTGCTCCAGCTCCTGCAGGGCGGCGTGCAGTTCCTCCTTTCCCTGCTCCAGCGCATCGGCCGCGTTCGGCGGCTTGCCCACCAGGCGGCAGTACTCGCCGCGCCGGAGCGCCCACTGCTCGGGCGTGTACAGGTAGGTGGCCGGGTCGGCGTAGCGGCGCGAGCCGGGCACGAAGACGTCCCCACTGCGTAGTCCGTCCCGCAGGCACAAGATCACGCACAGTTCCCAGAAGTGGCGGTAGGCGGTGTCCTCGCCGGACTTGCGGGCCTTGGTCAGGCGGTCGGCGTACTTGGCAGGCACGAAGCCGGTCGGCGCCCCCGCGGGCACCTTCCGGCCGCCGAGCCGGTTCATCTCCTTCAACATGGACACTGCCTCCATCAGCTCGGCCATGCCCGGCCCGCCCTGGAAGTCGATCGCGGCCAGCACGTTCGGCGTGAACTGGCGCAGGTAGGTGTAGGAGGACTCCAGCTCCGACAGCCGGCCGTGGTCCCGGGGCAGCGGCGTCCACGCATCAGAGGTGATCTCCCGCAGCCGCTGCATGCCGATCCGCTCGCGCAGCATCCCGCCCACCTCATCATCAGGGATCGACGGATCGGCCAGCACCGGAAGGATCACGTCCATCACCAGCTGCCGGGCCTCACCCTTCTTGGCCCGCTCGACCAGCGCCTCATCCGTGCCGAGTCATCCCCAGCCCCGCATCCACCACCAGCATCCGTTCCAGGTCGGCGCGGACCTCAGCGGTCAGCAGGTGCCCCACCAGCTGCGAGGTCAGATCAGAGGCCGCCTTGCGCGCCGCGCCGACCATCTTGGCCAAGATGAGCACGCCGGGCCGGATCACCTTGGCCGCCATCAGATACTCGCGCGCCAGGTTGAACAGCAGCGTCGGCGAGTCGTGCTCCATTGCCCGGTCCAGCAGGAACTGCTCCAGCTCCTTCATCGCCTGGCTGCCCGCCGGAGCTGTCTGCCACTCCAGATACTTGGCGATCAGGCTCAGATGATCCGAGCGGGTCTGATCGCGCTTGCCGTACAGCCGCAGCGCCGCCGGGGTCACCCCCAGCCGCTCGGCCACCCGTGCCACCGCCGCGGCCGGCGCGGCGGTCACGTCGTCGGGTACGAACCCGAGCCAGGGCAGTGTGCACAGCTGGACCAGCATGCCCAGCCGGTCGACCGGCCCGCGGCCCTTCCCCGGGTCGACGAAGGCCACATCCGCCGCCGTCGGCGTGAAATACCTGATCAACTCATCGCTGGCGATCTCCGGGTACGAGCGCAGCTGCTCCAGCTGCTCCTCGGAGAACATCTTCTCGGACAAACGCACCACCTCTACCTGCCGTACCGGACGAAACCGGAACGAACGTAGCGGCAGTGATCACTAACTCGTCAAATGCAACCGTTTCCCCAGTTCAGGGGCTATTTCGTTGGAAATTTCTTGATTGCTACCGGGACCCCCAAGGACACCCTGCTGCGGCTGGTCCGATCGCATCCCGAGCCGCCTGTTGGGAGGGTGCGGGCCGTGGCGGTGGACGATGTCGCCCTGCGCAAGGGCGACATCTACGCCACGATCGTGGTCGATTTGGAGGCCCGGCGTCCGGTGGAGGTGCTCCCGGGCCGGAAGGCGGGCCCGGTGGCCGCCTGGCTGGCCGCTCACCCGGAGGTAGAGATCGTCACCCGGGATCACGCCCGTGCCTACGCCGAGGCCGCCCGCACCGGAGCGCCTCAAGCCCGGCAGGTTGTTGATCGCTGGCACGTCTGGAACAACCTGACCGAAGCCGTGGAGAAGACGGTCGGCGCGCACCACGGCTGCGTCAAGCATGCGTATGCCGACCTGCCCGGCAACCAGGGTGAGTTCGCGACCCCGCCCGAGCCGCCGGACGGCTACCTGGACGTCCACGGCCGCGAACGCGCCGTGGTAGCCCGGACCAGGAGGCGATACGCCGAGGTTCAGGAGCTGCTGGCCCAGGGCCGCTCGCTCAGGGGCATCAGCCGGGACCTGAATCTCGACTACTACGCCGTGCGCCGCTACGCCCGCGCGGCCGGTCTGGAGGAACTGCTGGTGGCTGCCACGCACCGCATCACGCTGCTGGATGCCTACAAGCCATATCTGTATGAGCGGTCGCCGAGATCGGCGCCGCGCTCGCCGAGCTGTGGGGCGCCAGCGCGCCAGCCACCTGGAACCGCAACCAAGCCGCCATCACCTCCTGGCTGCTCTGGTGCCTGACCAAGAAGCACTGGGCCGCCCCGTTGGTCCCGGCTGAGGCCGAACGCCGCAAGGAAACCGCCGATGAGACCCGCGCCGTGGCCAAGACCACGATCCACCGGCTGCTCTCGCGCCGCGACATCCCACTACGCGAGCGAACGCTCTGGCGAATGCTCTACGAGACCGCGGCCAGAGCGGCGGAGATCCTGGCGCTGAACATCAGGACCTCGACCTGGAACACCGGCGCGCCCCCGTCCGCTCCAAGGGCGGCAACGTCGAATGGGTGTACTGGGAGCGCGGCACCGCCCACCTGCTGCCCCGCCTGCTGCGCCTCCCGGACGGCACCTCCCGCGCCCACGGCCCGCTGTTCCTGTCCGAACGCCGCCCCGTCCCCGCCCGAAGACCTCCGACCGCCGACATCTGCCCGCACACCGGCCGCGCACGCCTCGGCTACGACCGCGCCCGCGTCCTGCTGGACACCTACGCCGGCCTCGACCTGCACCAGCTGCGCCACTCCGCCGCCACCCACCTCGGCGAGGCCGAAGTCCCGCTGCAACTCATCATGGGCAAGACCCGGCACAAGAACCCCCGCACCGCCATGCGCTACGTCAAACCCGGCGCCGACGCCATCGCCAAGGTCACCGAGGTCCTGGCGCCCCGCCGCCGTACCCACTGATCAACTGAGTGGCGGCATACCGGGGCCAGAGGAAAATCCCGGCCGACGAGGCAGGCAGACACACCTTCCAAGATCAACGATGCAGTGTGAAACCGAACGGAATCCGGCGCAAGCACGTTCGTGATTCAGAGTGAACCGCCCCGACTTTGATGGAGACCTCAACGGTTGATTCCGGCGGGTTCGCTGGGTTGGTGTTGAGCGTAGTAGAGAGCCTCGTACTCCTCT
>NZ_JBITHZ010000043.1:0-94463 GCF_044458585.1 Nonomuraea sp. NPDC050451 | reverse complement strand
CCTCGCTGGGTACTGGAGGAGGCCACCGGCACCTGGGCAACGGCGGGGGGGGGGGGGGGGGGGGGGGGGGGGGGGGGGGGCGGGGGGGGGGGGGGGGGGGGGGGGGGGGGGGGGGGGCGGCCCCCCCCCCCCCCGCGACCCCGGCCGGGGTCGCGGCACAGCGCCAGCACGTGGTGACCGGCGGCGGCCAGGATGCGGGCGGCCCGCAGTCCGATGCCGGAATTGGCGCCGGTGATGGCTATGGTGAGCACAGAACAATCCTAAGTGTTCGGAACGATCCGAACAAGATAGAATCCCTGGGTGGCGAGTGTCGAGGAGTTCGTGGAGAGCGCGGGGCTGTACTTCGAGCGGCTGGGGCTCAGCCGGACGGCCGGGCGGGTCGTCGGCCTGCTGCTGGTCGACCCGGGTGACTCCGCCGACGCCCCGGGCCTGTGCGAGAGCCTGGGCGTGGCCAAGAGCAGCATGAGCGTCGCGCTGGGGCAGCTCGAGCGGGGCGGGCTCGTCGAACGCTTCCGCCCGCCCAGGGGCCGCCGTGATCACTACCGGCTGGCCGAGGACGTCTTCGGGCGGGCGTTCCGGGCGAAGATGGCCGACTTCACCGCGTTCGCGCAGCTCGCCGAACAGGGGCTGGGCGCCGTCGGCGACAACCCCAAGGGCCGGGCCCGCCTTGAGCTGATGCGCGACATGTACGCCTTCATGGGCCGCGAGTTCCCCAGGCTCCTCGACCAATGGGACCGGGAACGCCGCCAGTGAAGCGGCCGTCTCCAGTTACGTCCGGCGTCGTACCGACCACCCTGACGACACCACCGACGTGATCGCCGAGACGTTCACCACGGCCTGGCGGAGGCTGGCGGACGTGCCGGCCGGCGAGGAGGCCCGGCTGTGGCTGTACGGCACGGCCCGGCGGACTCTGGCCAACCATCGCCGTAGCGCGCTGCGCCGCACAGCCCTGGCGCGGCGCCTGCGCGAGGAGCACTCCGCGTACGCCGACCCGGCGACGGACCGCGCGCCGGAGGGGGCCCGCGAGGCGTTCTCGCGCCTGTCGGACGACGACAGGGAGCTGCTGTCGCTGGTGGGCTGGGAAGGGCTCGGCACCACCGAGATCGCCAAGGTGCTGGGCTGCTCGCACATGGCGGTCCGCCAGCGCCTGCACCGCGCCCGCAAGCGCCTGGCGGCCGAGCTGGCCGCCGATGACATCGACCTGAGCACGTACGGCCGGCGTGCCGCCCCCGAGGTGTACGAGAGCCAGCTGCGGGGCGCGGGCATCGACGTCTCGCTCAGGGTCGTGCCCGCCACCCCGAGCTTCGTCGGCGAGATCGCCACCGACACGCCGGGCTGGCGCTCGGGCCCCTTCCCGTACGCCGACAAGATCAAGACGATCGACCGGCCCGGAGGGTGCGGCCTCGGGCGCACCTGCCCGATCGGCCTCACCATCGCCAAGGACTTCACCGGCTCGGCGGACATCACGCTCGGCCGTGCGGCCCGCCCCGGGGAGGAGTACGAGATCGTCGGCATGCTGCACGCGCCGAAAGAACCCCTGCACTGCGCCCCGTTCTACAACCGCCGCGTGAGCGAGGTGCGGGAGAGTCTGGCCAGACTCGGGCTGGCCATCAGCGGGTTCGCGGTCAGGAAGTCCGGCGATCGTGGCGCGGACGCGGAGCTCAGGACCACCGTGCCCGACTCCATGTACGTCCACGGCGGCGGGCTGTCCGAGTACGGCAAGGCCGACCTGGTCGTCAGCGAGACGCCGATGCCCGACACCCTGGTCCGCACCATCCTGCAGAAGGAAGGCTGCCCGGCGGACGGAGAGCCCACGTCCTGATCGCCGCCCGTCAGCGCAGCTGGAGGGTGGCCGCCGCGGTCTCGACCCAGGCGGCGAGGAACCGCTCCGGGTCGAGACCGCCCGGTGTGTGGCCGATCATGGCCCGCAGCAGCGGGTAGTAGGTCAGGGACGCCAGCAGCACGGCCCCGGCCGCCTCCGGATCGTCGACGTCGGCCTTGCCCAGTGCCTTCTGCGCGGCGATCCAGGCGGCCCCTTGGGCGTACACGCTTGCCAGCACCCCCTCCCACATGCGCTCGAACAAATCGGGAAACCCGTCGTACTCGCGCAGCATGATGCGGATGAGATCGCGGTCGCTCTCCAGCGACTCCCAGACCACCCGTGCCATGCGCTCCAGCGCCGCCCGCCCGTCCTCGTCCGCCGGCCGCTCGGCCGTGGCCGCGGCGGCGCGCCGGGCAATGGCCTCCATGTTCTGCCGTACGGCCTCCTCCAGCAGGGCCCGTTTCGACGGGAAGTGCTTGTAGAGCGCACCCGAACCGGTGGTCAGCCCGCACGCCGCCTGGATGTCGGCGACCGAGGTCTCGGCGTAGCCGCGGGTGGAGAACAGCCGCACCGCCTCGTCGATGAGCCGCTGCCGGGTGACCCCCGGTGTCGATCTCGCCATAGTGAGAGAGTACTCTCTTTCTATGCGAGTGTTCGTCACGGGCGGCACCGGCGCGATCGGCCGCCACACGGTCCCTGCCCTGCTCGCCGCGGGGCACACGGTTACAGCTCTTGCCCGCACGGCGGACAAGGCGGCCGCCCTCGGCGGCCAGGGCGCCACTCCGGTCACGGTGTCACTGTTCGACCGAGAGGCGCTGACCTCGGCCTTCGCCGGGCACGACGCGGTGATCAACCTGGCCAGCGCGATCCCGCCGATGAGCAAGTTCATGAGCGTCGGAGCTCAGCGCCAGAACAACCGGGTACGTACCGAGGGCTCGGCCGCCGTCGTGGACGCCGCGCTCGCCGCCGGCGTCGGCCGGGTCGTCCAGGAGTCGGTCAGCATGGTCTACCGCGACCAGGGCGCGCGCTGGATCGACGAGGACGCGCCCGTCGATCGCTACCCGATGACCCGCGGCAACTTCGCCGCCGAGTCGAGCGCGCACCGGTTCGGCCGGGAGGGCGGCGGCGCGGGCGTGGTGCTGCGGTTCGGCTGGTTCTACGGACCGGGGGCCGCGCACAGCGAGCAGATGTACGCCCAGGCCCGCCACCACGTCGGCATGGTGCTCGGCCACCCCGACGGCTACGTCTCCTCCATCCACCTGACCGACGCCGCCGAAGCCGTCGTCGCCGCGCTCGGGGCGCCCGCGGGCACGTACAACGTGGTCGACGACGAGCCGCTGACCAAGCGCGAGTACGCCCACACCCTCGCCCGCGCCGCCGCGACCCGCCTGTGGCTCAGCGTCCCCGGCCGCGCCGCCTACCTCTTCGGCGACCGCCTCACCTCGCTGACCCGCTCACTACGGGTCAGCAACGCCCGCTGCCGCGCGGCCACCGGCTGGGCCCCGCACTACCCCAGCGCCCGCGAGGGCTGGCCGGCCACCGCCGCCCTCCTCGCCTCATGACGCCGCATCCCGCGCGCCTTTGCTTCCGGCGATCGCACCGGCTTCCGCTGACGTTGCCGCGCTCGGCTTGACCGGCTGCAGGTGCCGTCAGCGGGTCGGGGTCCGGGGGCGGTTCCACCAGAGCGACAGGGACAGGGCCGCGGTGATGAGGATGGCGCCACCGGCGGCGAAGGCGGCGGCTGTGTCGACCCGTTGGTTGATGACGGTGAAGCTGCCTGGAAGGGCGTTGAGAGCGCTCTGCAGCTGGTCGGCGTTCTCGGCGCGGTGGTAGGAGCCGCCGGTGGTCTGGGCGATCTGCTTGAGCGAGGGCTCGTCGATCATGCGGACGTTCCGGCCGCGGTCGAATCCGCCGCGCCCGCCGAAGCCGCCGCCCCAGCCGCCGAAGCCGCCGTCGAACTGCGAGTTGTCGCAGACCATCGGGGCCGGGTTCGTGGTGCCGAAGCCGATGGTGAAGACGCGGACGCGGCGCAGGGCCGCCTCCTGGGCGGCGGTCTGCGGGTCGACGCCCTGGGTGTTGGCGCCGTCGGTGAGCACGACGATCGCGGCCCCGGCGTACCCTCCCCCGCCGGCGTCGCCGGGGTCCGCCCCGGTGGGGGCGACCGACGGGTCGACCTCGGCGATCGCGTCGATCGAGGTGAGCATGGCCTGCCCGATCGCGGTGCCGCGGGACACGGTGAGGCCGTCCAGCGCTTCGATCAGCGAGTCGGTGTCGTCGGTGGGCGGGACGAGCAGCCCCGCGGTGCCCGCGAAGGTGACCAGGCCGATGCGCGGCCCGCCCCGCTGCGACTCGATGAAGTCGGCCGCGGCCTTCTTGGCGGCGGTGATGCGGTTGGGGTCGACGTCCGTGGAGCACATGGAGCCGGAGGTGTCGAGCGCGAGCAGGATCGTCGCCGACGTCATCGGTACGGGCACCGACGCCTGCGGTCGCGCGGCCCCGACCGCGAGCAGCGCGAGCCCGGCGATGAAGAGTGCCGCGGGGATCTTCCGCGTCCAGCGCGTACCGCCGGGCAGGGCGCTGCGTACGAGCGCGATCGAGGTGACCCGCACGGCGGCCCGCCGCCGGCGGCGCCGCGCCCACCAGCGGACGGCGAAGATCAGCGGGATGATCAGGACGGACAGCAGCGCCCACGGCCATGACAACGACATTCAGATCACCCGTCCAGACCGGAGCACGGTGAGCGCCGCTCCCCCGGCGAGCAGCGCGAGGGCGAGCCCGATGAGGGCGCCGGCGAGGGGCAGCGGCTCGTCGGAGACGGTGAGCCGCAGATCGATCGTGTCGGCGATCCCGTCGAGCTGCGCAGTGTCGGAGGCGGGGTGGTAGGCGCCGCCGGTGGTCTGCGCGATCAAGGTGAGGGTGTCCTCGTCCAGCGAGGTCTGCAGGTGGTAGCCGTCGACCTGCACCGTCGCCCCGGCCGTGGTGCCGACCCCGACGGTGTGGATGTGAACGCCCGCCTTCTGGGCCACTTCGGCGGCTCGCTCGATGTCCCCGCCCTGGTTCTGACCGTCGGAGAACATCACGATCGTCGCCGACGGCCAGTAACCGACGTCGGGCGCGGCGCCGTCGCGGCCGATGGCCACCTGCTTGCCGGTGATCGCCGTCAGCGAGGCCGTGATGGCCGTCCCCAGCGAGGTGCTGCCGGTGATCTTCAGTCGGTCGATGGCCTTGAGCGCGATGGAGTGGTCGGCGTCGGGCCGTGCGGTGGTGAGCGCGCCCCGTTCGAACGCGACGACTCCGATGTCGACGCTGTCGGGCTGCGCCGCCACGAACGCGCGGGCCGCCCGCTGCGCGGCCGCCAGCCGGGTGGGCGCGACATCGTCGGCGCCCATGCTGTTGGAGACGTCGATGGCGAGGATGACGGTGCCCGCGGCGCGCGGGACCGGCACCATGGCCGCCGGTCCGGCGGTGGCGATCGCGAGCACGGCGACGCCGGCGATCGACAGACCGGTACCGAGGTACGCCCGGCGGCCGCCCGGCACGGCGACACCGGCCGCGACGAGCGCTGCCGTCCGCCGGCGCGCCGAGACGACACTCGCCCAGACGAGCGCCGCCGTGACGAGCAGTCCGACAGCCAGCAGCAGCGGGGAGGACAGCGTCATGAGCCCCCTCCGTGTCCGTTGATGACCTCGACAAGCACGGTCATGGCGACCGGTCCCGGGTTCGGGCGACGACCTCGACGAGTGCCTCGGCCAGATCGCGGTCGGTGTCGATGCGGTGCACGGGCACCCCGGCCCGGCGCATGCCCGCCGCGAGCCGGGCATCGCGGGCGTCGACGGCCTCGCGGAAGCGGACTCGCAACAGCGGATCGGCGGAGTCGACGACGAGCTGCTCGCCGGTCTCGGCATCCTCGACCACGATCAGCCCGGCTTCCGGCAGCACGTCGTCCGCGGTGTCCACGATCCGCAAGGCGACCACCTCATGCCGCCGGGCCAGGCGCTGGAGCGATCGTTCCCAGTCGCCGTCGCCGATGAAGTCCGACAGCACGACGACGAGCGCGCGGCGGCGCGCGAGCCGTCCGGCCGCATCGAGCATCTCCGCCAGGTCGGTGGTGGCGCCACCACGCGCCGTTTCGGCGGTGCGTTGCAGCTCGGCGCCGATCCGCAACGCGTGCCGCCGGGACGTGCCGGGCGGCACGACACGCAGCATCCCGGTGTCGAACAGCAGAGCACCCACGCGGTTGCCGCCCCGCCCGAACAACCGAGCCAGGACCAGCGCGAGCTCGGCGAGCACGTCATGCTTGCCGCGCCCCGGCCGGCCCGCCAGCATCGACGCCGACCGGTCGAGCACCAGCCACACCGTCAGCTCACGATCCTCGGTGAACACCCGCAGGTGCGGCTCGTCCAGCCGCGCGGTCACGTTCCAGTCGATGTGCCGGGCGTCGTCGCCGTCGCTGTAGGCGCGCAACCCGGTGAAGTCGATCCCGGAGCCGCGGTGTGTGGTGCGGTGGGCGCCCTGGAGCCGGCCGTCCAGCCTGCGGACGACCTTCCACTCCAGGCGGAGCAGGAGCTTTTCGGGGGCGGTGGCCATGGCAGCTCAGCGGTTCTGCAGGACGACGTCGGGCGCCCGGACAGCCCCGAGCACCCTGGTGATGATCGTGTCGGCGTCGATGTCGTCCGCGAGGGCCTCGTACGACAGCACGAGGCGGTGCCGCAGCACATCCAGCGCGAGCTCGGACAAATCATGCGGCAGGACGTAGTCGCGCCCGCGCAGGAACGCCAGCGCCCGCGCGCCCGTGACCAGCGCGATGGACGCCCGCGGGCTCGCCCCGTACGTGACATACCGTTCCAGCTCGCCGAGCCCGCCCGTCGCAGGGGAACGCGTCACGGCGACCAGCCGTACGGCGTAGTCGACGATCGCCGGATCGACGTACACCTGCTGCGCGCGGGCCCGCATCGCGATCAGATCCTCGGCCGTCACCATCGGCTGCGGCGGCTCCGGCGGACGCAGTGCCCGTGCGACGATCGCCTGCTCCTCGGCCTGCGTCGGATAGTCGACGACCACCTTCATCATGAAACGGTCGACCTGCGCCTCCGGCAGCGGGTAGGTGCCCTCCGACTCGATCGGGTTCTCCGTCGCCATGACCAGGAACGGCTCAGGCACCCGGAACGTCTCACGCCCGATCGTCACCTGATGCTCCTGCATCACCTCCAGCAGGGCGCTCTGCACCTTGGCGGGGGCCCGGTTGATCTCGTCAGCCAGCAGCAGATTCGCGAACACCGGGCCCAGCTCGGTCTTGAACTCCCCGGAATGCTGGTGGTAGACCCGCGTACCCACGAGATCGGCCGGCACCAGATCAGGAGTGAACTGGACGCGCTGGAAACTCCCGGCGATCGCCGCGGCCAGCGACCGCACCGCGAGCGTCTTGGCCAGCCCCGGCACACCCTCGACCAGCAGGTGACCGTCGGCGATCAACGCGACAGCCATGCGCTCCAGCAGCACGTCCTGCCCGACGATCGTGCGTTTGACCTCGAACAGCACCTGTTCGAGCGGGTGAGCGGACTCGGGGGACTTGGTCGAGGTCATGGTCTTCCTTCTCGAGACGCATCAGTCGGTCAGATCTCAGGTCCCGGCGGGCCGTCGCCTTCGGTACCACCCAGGGCCACGCCGATCGGCACCGCGAACGCGATACCCGCGAACGCATCGTCGCCTCCCGGATCGGCGATCGAGACAACGATCCCGATGACCAGGCCACGAGCGTCCAGAAGGGGACCGCCGGAGCTGCCCGGATTGACGGAGGCGTCGAACTGGATGAGCCCGCCCAGGTCGCGATCTCCTTCTTCGGTGGTCCGGTTCAGGCCCGACACCACGCCGGTGGAGACGCTGTAGGTCAGACCCAGCGGATTGCCGATCGCCACCACGGGGGCGCCCACGGCCACGGCGCCGCCGAGCGTCGCCGGGACGACGATCTCCGGCAGCTTCGCGGGCTTGAGTGCCGCGACATCGCGCTTGGGATTCGACGACACGACGACGGCCTTCGCCTTGGTGCCGTCCGCGAACGTCACGCTGACGGCCTCAGCGTCTTTGCCCTTGGTGCCTTTGACGACGTGGTACGCCGTCAGAATCGTCCCGTCCTCGGCCGCGATCACCCCTGTTCCGAGCGACTTCCCGGCCTGGATGACCACCACCGACGGCCCGACCCTCTTGAAGACCTCGGCCGTCGCGAGCGTCGCGCTGGGCGTCGGCGTCGGACTCGGCGAGGGCACGGCCCTTTCGCCGTTCCCACCGCTGCTTCCCAGCCAGTACGCCAGCACCGCCACGACGACAAGCACGCCGCCCCCGGCGACAAACCGCCGAGCCCTCCCGGCCCCGGCTCCCCGAGCCTCGGCCGCACCGACCTCCTGCGGCACGTGCTCCATCGCCCCATAGTCATAAAACTCAGCTCAAAGTGCCACAAAATCCACCTGAGAACTCCATGAGAACCCAGTCCCCGCAGCCCAGCACGGCGTCGAGACTCGCGGCGCCGGCGCACAGGGGGTGGCCGGCGTCCGGAGGGCGTCGCCGGCGCGAGCCCACAACGCTGACAGAGCGCCGGCTTTCTGGGCCCAGCGGCCTAGTCCCGCAGGTGGAAGGGGCAGGCCGGGGGCGGTGGAAATTCGGATCGTCGGTGGATGGCGGCGGCGACGCGTTCATGAACACTGGCCAGGCCAGTTCCCCGAAAGAAGGTCTGTCCGTGTTCGAACGGCTCTCTGATCGCGCTGCGTCGATCGTTTTCATCGTCCTTGTGCTCACGATCTCGCTGGGCACCGCCAACATCGCCGGAGGGCTCGTCCTCGCCTTCTCGCCGTTGCTCGTCGTCATGGCCATGCTGCTCGTCATCACCCGGGAGGGGTATTCCAGAGACGGGTGGCGCCGGCTCGGTATGGGGCGGCTCGGCCTGCGGACCTGGCCGCTCGCGCTCGCCACCACCGCCGGCGTCTGCCTGCTCGCCACTGCGGGTGCGGTCGCGCTCGGCTTCGGCCGGTTCTCCGCGCCGCAGGGCGACTGGCTTCAGTCGGTGATCGCCGCGTCTGTCACCGGGCCGATCCTGTCGTTCGCGGAAGAGATCGGCTGGCGGGGCTACCTGCAGCCACGGCTCGCGTTCCTGGGCGAGCGCTCGGCCATGCTCGTGGTCGGGCTGGTCTGGATCGCCTGGCACCTGCCGTACATCCTGTTCACGCCGTACTACCACGGCGAAGGAGACCGAAGCCTGGTGCTTGTGCTGTTCAGCGGCTCGGTGATCGCGTTCTCGTTCCTCTTCGGGTACGTGCGTGTCACGTCCGGGAGCGTGTGGCCGGTCGTGCTGGCCCACTTCGCGCACAACGCCACCTTCGCCCTGTTGCTGGAGTACGCGATCTCGACCGAGGAGCCCGTGGTGGTGCGCGAGTACCTGGCCGGTGACACCGGGCTGTTCGTGCTGGTCGGCACGGCGGCCTGCGCCCTCGCGATCGGGATCAGCCGGTCCGCCGCGAGTCGCCGGTCAGCCCCTGTGTCTGCGCGAGGATGACCGCTTGCACACGGTCGCGTAGCTCGAGCTTGCGCAGCACCGAGCCGAGATGGGTCTTGACGGTCGACTCCGCCAGCTGCAGCCGCGCGGCGATCTCCGCGTTGGTGAGTCCCAGGCCGACCGAGGCGAGGATCTCGCGTTCGCGGGTGGTGAGACGCCCCAGCCTGGACGCGGCGGCGGGCGGGTGCTCGGCGGATGTGGTCACCGGCGGTGCGAGGACGAACGAGTCGATCAGGCGACGTACGAGCCTCGGCGCGACAGGCGCCTCCCCGGCAGCGGCTGCCCGGATCGCCGCCAGCAGCTCCGCCGCGCCCCCATCCTTCGCGAGCAGTACCACCATGACGCCGTCCGAGCGGCGCAAAGCGCCGAAGCGGCCAGGTGATCGCATCCGCCCCGTGGCCATCGCAGTTCGGGCTGAGGTCGAGGGGCCGGTCCCACGCTTGGAGCCGAGCCCTCGACCTGTGAACGGGCGATCACGTGCTGCCGGATCGGCTGTGGCTCAGACGGCTTCGCGTGCGGCGACGAGCTGGAGGGCGACGTCGATGATCATGTCTTCCTGGCCACCGACGTATCCGGCCTCGCCGACCCTCTGAAGGATCTCGTGAGCGGGCACGCCGTACCGTTCGGCGGCACGTTCGGCATGGAGCAGGAAGCTGGAGTACACCCCGGCGTAGCCCTGAGTGATCGCGGAGCGGTCGGCGAACGGGAGGCGGTGCAGGAAGGGCTTGACCACGTCCTCGGCGGCGGCGAGGGCGCCCTGCACGTCGACGCCGGTGGCGATGCCGAGCCGGTCGAAGGTGGCGACGAGCACTTCGGTGGGTGAATTGCCGGCTCCCGCGCCGAGCGCGCACAACGCGCCGTCGATCTGGCGGGCACCGTTCTGCGTCGCCAGCACCGAGTTGGCGACGCCGAGCGAGAGGTTCTGGTGGCCGTGGAAGCCGACCTGGGCCTCCTGGCCGATCTCGGCGACCAGCGCGCTGATCCTGGCCTGCGCCTCCCCCAGGACCAGGGCGCCCGCGGAGTCCACCACGTACACGCACTGGGCGCCGCCGTCCACCATGATCCGGGCCTGCCTGGCGAGCTCGTCGGGGCCAATGCGGTGGGACAGCATCAGAAAGCCCACGGTCTCCATGCCCAGCTCACGGGCCGCGGCGAAGTGCTGCAGAGAGACGTCGGCCTCGGTGCAGTGGGTGGCGATCCGGGCGACCGACGCTCCGGCGCCGTGTGCCTGCTTCAGGTCCTCCACGGTGCCGAGACCGGGCAGCAGCAGTACGGCGATCTTGGCGTTCCGCGCCTCGTCCACTGCGGCGGCGACCAGATCGATGTCGTCTTCGAGGGAGAAGCCGTAGTTGAACGACGAGCCGCCCAGGCCGTCACCATGGCTGACCTCGATGACCTCCACCCCCGCCCGGTCGAGCGCGTGCACGACGCCGCGCACCTGCTCCTCGGTGAAGCGGTGGGCCATCGCGTGGCTGCCGTCGCGCAGGGTGGAGTCGGTGATCCTGATCCTGCCGGGTGTCTGGCTCACGCGGTCACGCTCCTCAGTGCCAGTTGCTCGCCCACCCGGGCGGCGGCCGCGGTCATGATGTCGAGGTTGCCGGCCCATGGCGGCAGGTAGTCGCCGTTGCCCCGGACCTCCAGGAAGACGGCGACCCGGGCCATCCCATTCCAGACGTCGCGGGGAGGGTCGAACTGCGGTTCGGCGCGGAGGGTGTAACCGGGCACGTACGCGGCCACCTCGGCAACGGTCGCATGGATCGAATCGCTGACCGCGCCGGTGTCGGCGTCCTCGGGAATCGCGCAGAACACCGTGTCACGCATGATCATCGGCGGCTTCACCGGGTTGAGGATGATGATCGCCTTCCCCCTGGCCGCACCACCGACCTGCTCGATGGCGCGGGCCGTGGTCTGGGTGAACTCATCGATGTTGGCCCTCGTGCCGGGTCCCGCGGAGCGAGAGGAGATCGAGGCGACGATCTCGGCGTACGCGACCGGGGCGACCCGGGTGACGGCGTGCACGATCGGGATCGTGGCCTGGCCGCCGCACGTGATCATGTTGAGGTTGGGCGCGTCGGACAGGGTGTCCAGATTGACCGGCGGGCACACGAACGGCCCGGCGGCGGCGGGCGTGAGGTCGATCGCCTTGATGCCGGCTTCGGCGTAGCGAGGCGCGTTGGCCAGGTGCGCCTTGGCGGAGGTGGCCTCGAAGACCAGGTCGGGCAGGGTGTCCTGGGCCAGTAGCCAGTCCACGCCGCCCGCCGAGGCCTCGACGCCGAGCGAACGGGCCCGGGCCAGGCCGTCGGAGGCGGGGTCCACCCCCACCATCGAACGAACCTCGATCACGTCGCTGCGCAGCAGCTTGACCAGCAGGTCGGTGCCGATGTTCCCGGGCCCGACGATCGCCGCGCTGAGCCTGCTCACCGGGCCGCCTCCGCGAAGGTCGCGGACACCGCGCCGAGGCCGGCGAACGTGGCCGTCACCGTGTCCCCGGCCGCGACCGGAATCGCCGCCGTGACCGACCCGGGCAGAACGACATGCCCCGCCTCCAGGCTCACCCCGCGCGCCCCGAGCACGTTGGCCAGCCAGACCAGCGCGTTGATCGGCGAGCCGAGCACCGCGCCGCCCGCGCCGGTCTGTTCCAGCACGCCGTTCCTGTGCAGCAGGCAACCGGCCAGGGCAAGATCGACGGCCTCCAGCCGGGTGGGGCGGGTGCCGAGCACCACACCACCGCTGGAGGCGTTGTCGGCGATGGTGTCCGCCAGGGTGATCTTCCAGTTCTCGATCCGCGAGTCGATGATCTCCAAGGCCGGCAGCACGAAGTCCACGGCGGCGATGGCCTGGGCGACGGTCACTCCGGGACCCGACAGCGGGCGTCCCAGCACGAAGGCGATCTCCGGCTCGATCCGGGGCTGCAGGAAGCGCCCGGCGTCGATCGGGGCGGAGTGCTGGAAGAACATCGTGTCCGTGAGATGGCCGAAGTCGGGCTCGTCAACGCCGAGCTGCCGCTGCATCGCGGCCGAGGCCAGGCCGACCTTGTGGCCTTTGACCACGGCCCCCGCCGCGGTCCACTCGCGGACCTGGGCGAGCTGGATCGCGTAGGCATCGGTGACCGGACCTGCGGGAGGCAACCCGGCAGACCGTGCACCTCGCGGTGCTGGAGGGCCACGGAGTCGTCTACGTCGAGATCCTGCCCACGCCGGGCGGCCCGGACTTCCCGTCACGGGTGGGCGGGCGCCTGCCGGCCACGGCGACAGGGGTGGGCAAGGCCATCCTCGCGTTCTCGCCCCCGGCCGTCGTGCGGGCCGTACTGGAGCGGGGGCTGCCCCGCATCAGCGAGCGGAGCGTCACCGCGCCCGGCGTCCTGGCCCGCGAGCTGGGCCGAGTCCGTGGTGAGGGGGTCGCGTTCGATCGCGAGGAGTCCGGAGCCGGGATCGTCTGCGCCGCCGCTCCCGTGCTCGCCCCGGACGGCACGGCGTTGGGCGCGCTGTCGGTCTCGGGCTGGAGTTCCCGCATGCGGATGCAGCAGGTCGCCCCTGCCGTGCACACCGCCGCCCTCGCCCTGTCCAGAGCCCTCCGTACCGCCCGAGCCTAGACCGAGGGCACGAAAGCGCCGCCCTGCACGCTCGTGCCGGCTTCCGCGTCATCGGCACCCGCGAGCGGATCGGCCGCCACCACGGCGTGACCTCACTGGACGCTCCAGGCCTCCTTCCGCGGCGGGTAGGCGAACGTCTGCGTTTCGGCCCAGTCCTCTCCGACGACGCGGTAGTCGTGCGCGGCTTCGCTCGCGGTGTGGTTGCGGCCGATGTCGACCGTATCGGCAGTCGACCAGACACCGTTGACCTTGTGCTCCACGGTGTAGAGAAACTCGTTGAAGCCCGAGGAGGACACGCACGTGTTGACGATGGTGAGCGAGCGTCGCCCCGCCGTCAGATCCGGCGGGATGGCGACGATCTGGTCTCTCCACTTGTAGACGCTGTCCTCGAGCAGCGGTCGCCATTTCGCGGCCGGGGTTCCGTTGACGGTGATGGTGGCATGTTGCAGACCGACGCCTGCATCCAGCCGGCGGATCAGCCGTACGCCGGTATTGGCCGGGTTGACGGTCACGGTGAACCGGCTCGACCCTCCACGAGGGAACGCACGACCGTCGTCACTGACGATGTGGGCGGGATTCACGATGTGGTCAGGCGCTCCTTCGGAGGCGCCGCGTTGCGGCGTTGCCCTCTGCGCGATGACGACGCTCAGGGTTACCGCAGCCGCCGGCACGGCCACCGCTGCCAGCAGGGCGGCTTGGCGCCAACGCCGGCCGGCGGCACGGGTCGTCCCCGGGTTGCCGGGTGCGGTCATGATCTGGGCAGCGCGCGGCGTGCCGTGGGAGGACTCGACGCTGCGATTCTCGTTGAACCCGGCGGGCAGCTGATTGACACGCACCCGTTCCCACGCCCGTTCCCACTCCGGGAGCTGATGGTCGGGGACGCGGCATCCCCGAAGGAACGCCACCATCACCGCCTTCTTGGGGAAGCGCCGACCGGCCAGCATGTCGGCGCAGGTGCTGCGTGGCAGCCGCGTTCCGCCAACCCTGTCCGCCCGTGTCTGAAGCTCTCGAAGTGACACGTCGGCTCGCGCGAACTGCTCGGCCAGCAGTTTCACCAGGTCCTCGTGACAGGTCACCGACTCCGGTCCACCCTCGGTCGCCTTTCCTGAAGGCCGAGGGTCTTGGTCGCCTTGGGGGGCCTCGCTCATCTGTTCCAGACCCTGTCCTCTCCTGACCGGGGCCGTTCGGCCACACTTGCCGCGCCAGACAGTGTACGAGCGATTACCTAGTGTGTCCGAATCCGGCGGTGAAGCGTCCGGAGACGGCCGAGTCCGGCCGTGGTCCTGTTGGACACCCGCCGGAGGTCGTTTCGATGTCGTCCAGCGAGAACATGCCGTCCCCCGTACAGAGGAGACCACCATGCACGCACGTCGCGGACTCGCCGGGATGCTCACCTGCGTCGTTACGGCTGCCGGCACGTCGCTGCTGCTCGGCCGGCCGGGCCACACGAAGGAGTACGCATGAAGCGCGACTTCGGCCCAAAGACATTCCTCGCCGCCCTATCCGCGCCGGTCCTGGGACTCACGATGTTCGGGCCGGCGACCGTGGAGGCCGGCGCGGTGCGGGCCGACGGTAACGCGTGGGACCTTCACGACGTGCTCGGCAACGTCTGGGAATGGTGCTGGGACATCCACGACGCCGAGGTCAAGGAGACCTACCGGGTGCTGCGCGGAGGCGGCTGGTTCGACGAGCACTGGAGTTGCCGAGCCTCCGCGCGACGCCGCAGTCACCCGACGTTCCAGGTCGACGACGTCGGCTTCCGCATCGCCCGTTCCACCGTTCGCTGATCCTCGCCAGGTCCGCATGGGAAGCGAGGCCGGAGGCAGAGAGAGCCTGCTGACCAGTGGCCCCACGTTGACGCCGGATTCCGCGCCAAATCTCTCTGACTACCGGATCGGGCGGAATGGCCGATCATGGGTGCCGCGAGGGGTGGACGTGTCGCTCTGGAGAAGGGTGTCGGTGTCCGTCCGTTGCTGTGCCGGCGGATGAGGGAGGCCCGGGTATTCCTCGTTCCGAACCGTCAGGGCTGTCACAAACGGGGAGGTCGTCTTGTCCTCACTCTGGACAATCCCTGTTCGGACGGAGGAACACATGAGCGCTGACCACGCGCACCTGCCCCCAGGCGTCGAGGTGATCACGACCCTGCCGGAGGCGGCGGCCCGGATCCCGGCCGGTGCCGAGGCCAGGACCATCCGGGTCACCCTGCCGCCCGGTGACCCCGGCGCGCCGCCGCACCGGCACCCCGGGCCGCTCTTCGGGTACGTGACCCAGGGCGAGATCCTCTTCGAGCTGGAGGGGCAGCCGCCCCGGGTGCTCAAGGCCGGTGACGCCCTGTTCGAGCCCGGCGGTGACGTGATCCACCTCCAGGGCGCCAACAACCTTCCGGACGCGCAGTCGCAGCTGGTGGTGACCATGTTCGCGCCGCCGGGGACCCCCATCCTGACCCTGGTCAGCGCGGAGGAGCTGGCCGAACGACGGCACCGACGGGTCACCCGGCCATGACGACCACAGGTGTGAGCGGCATCCTCTTGGCCTGACACTCCCCTACCGCCGGCCCAGCTCGTCGCGGCCGATGTGCGGGATGGTGCCGGCCGTACACGCGTTCGGCGGGCTACGGGGGGTCGGGCATCGCAGGGGGGATGAGCTCGTAGTCCGGGATCGTGGGTCGAAGCCGCTGGTACGCCTGCTCCCCCGCCTCCGCCACAGCGGCTTCGGGGATCTCGACGCGGCCGAGGTACGGCCCCTTCAGGCAGTGGTCACACCAGAAGTGGGCGTCGCCGACGAGCAGGTGAGGGATCCGGAGCCGGTACACCAGGCGGAGGCAGGCCCGTCCGCAGTTCGGGCAAGGCCCGGAGATCGGTCCGGGCAGCTCGTCACGAGCCTGCTCGTAAGCGTGCAGCCAGCTCTCCCATCGGAGCGCCTCTTCATGAGTGTTCGGCAACGGGTCCGCCTCGGTGCTGTCTTTTGCTTCCAGTACATATACCGTCACTGGTTACGTGGATGGTTGGCCCACCACTCGTCCTCGAAGGCATAGGCCCGGTCCTCCCACGGTTGCGCTTCTTGGGTGCTCCTCGGATAGGCGCCGCCCTGGCGCAGGTCCTCCACGTGGTACCGCTCGTGGGCGAGCGTACGGGCCAGCAGTTCCTCGCTGCGGAAGGCCGCTCGCCGGAGCAGGACCGTCTGATCGGGATAGGTCACGCCGGCCAGCCCGTCGATCCTCTTGTCGATCCTGATGGTCAGGTCGTCGATCCGGATGTCCCAGTCCTGGGCCACCCGCCGGACCGTGTCCATGTTCATCGGGAGTCTGGCGCCCCAGCGCGGCCTGTCCCCGGCGCGTGCCAGCGTGAAGGGGTCGTCGGCGGCGATCGGCCCGCGCGCTCCCGCGCCGGAGCCGCCGCCGGACCTCGCGGTTCCCAGCGGCCCGGGTGCGGACAGGCAGGCGGAGCCGGCACCCGTCACGCCACGGCAGGGGGCCAGCTGCACCGACGGGTCCTGCGGGACGCCCGGGCCCGGGTCGACGCGGCAGTCCTGCATCGCGTCCGCGCCGAACACCCCCGAGCACTGGCCGACGACGTGCGGCGCCGGATCGAACCCGCCGTTGGGCTGCCCGTCACCCGCCCCCGCCTCGGTCGGCGTGAAGGCCACGCCGACCTTGTCCAGGATCTTGTCGATGGCGTTGTCGACCCGATGCGTGAGGCCCTTGTCGAGCGCGTCGGCCAGCGAGGTGCCCGCCGGACCGGGCAGCCGGTCGTGGTCGATGGGGCCCGGCCTGGTCGCGCGCGTCTTCGCGGCGATGTCGGCGAGCTCCTGGGGCGTGGGCGGCGGAGGCGGCGGCGGAGGATCCGCCTTGGGCGTCTTGGGCAGGCCGCTCTTGGCCGGGCCGGGTGTGGGGTCCCCGTCGGGGCCGCCGGACTTGCCCTTGCCGGGCGAGCTCCCGCCGTCCGGATACTCGATGTACGGCCCGCTGCCGTCCGGCCAGCCCTTCCACCAGTTGTTCTGCCACCACTTGCCCGCCAGGTAGCCCAGGCCCGCGCCGACGCCGACCGCCGCGAGACAGTAGAGCCAGGCCGGACCGCAGGCCCGTGAGCCGCGCGCGAGCGCGCCGGTCTCCCCGCCACCGACGAGGACGTAGTCGGCCGCGTTCCAGATCGGCCTGGCGATGTCCACCGTGACGACCCTGATCACGCTTTTGGCGGTGCCGCACACGAAGGCGGGGCAGCCGAAGTGACCGGTCGGGTCCATCCGGTTGAGCGGGTCGCCGTCCGCGTAGGTGAAGCGGTTGCCCTTCACGGACGGCACCGGATCCACCTCGAGGGTGTCCCTGCTGGGGAACGCGCCGGTCCCGGGGTCGTACCAGCGGGCGGCCATGTTGACCTTGCCGCTGGCCGGGTCGGTCCAGCCGCCCTGGTAGCCGAGGCCCCGCTTGGTCCCCGAGCTGGCGACGACCTTCCCGTACGGGTCGTAGGCCACCGAATCGGCCGGCGCACCCGCGCCGGTGAAGGTGGCGGTGAGGTCGCCGTGCCGGTCGGTGTAGGCGTACAGGCCCGCGACGGAGACGACGTTGCCCGCCGGGTCCCTGCCGTAGGTCTCGGTGCCCGCCGCGGCCGGGGTGTTGCCCAGCCCGGAGTAGCTGAACGCGACGCCCGCGGCGGACGCGAGCCTGTCCAGCCCGTCGTAGGCGTAGGTCGTGGCACCGTCGCTGATCATCCGGTCGAACGCGTCGTAGCTCGTCGCGCTCGCGCTCCCGCCGGTCGGCGTCCTGGATTTCAGGGTGCCGCGCGCCGAGTAGGCGTAGCCGGCCGATCCGTCGGAGACCAGCTGGTTGCGCGCGTCGTAGACGGCGACGGCCGTGCCGGCCTTGGTCCGGTTGCCCGCGTCGTCGTACTCGTAGGCGACCGAGTTCCACGACGTCAGCCTGCCCGCCAGGTCGTAGCCGTAGGTGTTGGCCGCCGCGCCCGCCGTACCGGTCGTGGTCTTGCTGGTGAGCCGGTCGGCGTCGTCGTAGCCGTAGCCGATGGCGGCCAGCGTCGCGCCCGCGGTGGTCTTGAGCGTGTCGGAGGTGGACCGGTGCAGCGCGTCGTACTCGAAGGAACGCTTGGCGCCGCCGTAGTCCACCCCCTTGAGCTGGTCCATCGAGTCGTAGGAGTAGATCGAGGTACCGCCGGTGAGCGGGTCGCGGACCGTGGTGAGGCGGCTGCCCGCGTCGTAGTCGTAGGTGGCCGTGCCCGCCTTGTCGGCGCGGGTCTTCATGCGGCCGTCGGCGTCGTAGGTGAAGGACGCCGTGCCGGACGGCCCCGCCGTGCTGACGAGATGGTCGCGATCGTCGTAGCCGAAGGTGTCGCCCCCGGCCGAGGTCAGCCGGCTCACGGCGTCGTAGCCGAAGCTGTGGGCGGTCGTGGCGCTCTCGGCGCCCGCGCCGGTCTCCGCGGTGAGCCGGTCCAGCGCGTCGAAGGTGCGGGCGACGGTGACCCCGCCCGGCTTGACGACCTGGACGGGGCGGCCGGCCGCGTCGTAGTCGGTGATCGTCTGGCGCTGGGCGGGCGTGGTGTAGGCCGTGGTCGCCGGGACGAGCATCGCCGTCTGGAGGTTCCACGGGTTGTAGGCGTACGAGGTCGCGTTGCCGTTGCCGTCGGTGAAGCGGGTCTGGTTGCCCACCGCGTCGTAGCCGAACGTCGTGGTGACGGTGTGCGTGGACGTGGTCTTCTCGTGCTGGCCGGTCAGCCGGTTCAGGGCGTCGTAGTCGTAGGTGGTGACCCCGCCGCCCGGTCTGTTGACGGTGACCGGGTTGCCGCCCGCGTCGTAGCCGACGGTCATCGACCGCAGCTTGTTGCCCGACGCGTCGAGCTCGGCCATAGCGGTCGCCCGGCCGGCGCCGTCGTATGTGAGCGTGCTGCCGGTGCCGTCCGGGTTGAGGACCTTGGTCACCCGGCCGGCGTGGTCGCGGGTGTACCAACGGGCCTGGGTCAGCGGGTCGACGTCGACCACGGCCTCGCCTGCCGCGTTGTAGCCGAACTGGCTGCGCGCGCCCGACGGCGTGGTGACGTGGGTCAGGTTGCCCGCGTCGTCGTACTCGTACGTCGTGGTGTACCCGGCCGCGGTCGGTGTGCGCTCGACGGCGGTGGTGGAGATGCGGCGGCCGAGGTCGTCGTACGTCGCCCCGGTCACCCGGCCCGCCTGGTCCCGCGTCCAGAGCCATTCGCCGGCCGCGTCGAAGCCCGACCGCGACCGGTTGCCCGCCGCGTCCGTGGTGGCGACCGCGTTGCCCAGCTGGTTGTAGGTGTAGGTGTCGGTGTGGCCGAGCGCGTCCACGACGCTCGTCACGCGGCCCAGCCCGTCGTACGTCCTGGTGGAGCTCCCGATCACCGTGGCTCCGGCGCCGAGCTGCGTGTAGGAGGGCAGGGTGAGGACACGCGGCCGGCTCATGGCGTCGTAGGTGATCGTGGTCCGGTAGCCCTCGGCGTCCTCGCTCGTCACGACGTCGCCGAAGCTGTTGTAGCCGGCCCGCGTCGTCGGCCTGACGTTGTACGGCGCGCTGCCGAAGTGCTCGACGGCCACCGTCGGCGCCTTGGTCGTGGTGAGCCGGCCCGCCTCGTCGTAGGTGTAGTCGGTCACCGCGCCACGCGGGTCGGTCATCGTCCGCTCGAAGCCCCGCTGGTCCCTGGTCCAGGAGGTGGTGAGCCATGCGTCGCCGTCCCAGACCTTCTGGGAGAGGGGCCGGCCCAGCGCGTCGAGGCCGTACGTGGTCCAGGTGTAGCCGCCGTTCTGGGCCTGGACCAGGGAGATCAGGTGGTCGTCGTCGTCGTAGCCGTACGTGGTCTTGCGCTTGATGCCCGTGGGGTCCAGCAGGGCCTCGGTGGTCCGGTTGGCGGCGTCCACGGTGTACGTGGTCGTGCTCTTGCCGTTGCCGGTGACCCGCTGGATGAGGTTGCCCGCATTGTCGTAGGTGTTCTGCTGGAGCGGGATGTCCCGGGTGGTCCCGTCGGCGTTGCGGAAACCCTCGGCCCAGACCGATTCGAGCAGGTTGTCGTCGTGGTAGCGGTAGCGGGTCGTACGGCCCATGGCGTCGGTGACCGTGGCCAGGCGCCCCGCCGGGTCGTAGGCGCGGGATTCGAGGACCAGCTCCTTGGGGGCGTCGCCGTCCAGCGGGTCGCCCACCCAGTTGGCGAGGCTGGTGGTCAGCAGCAGGCCGGTCGGCCCGTAGGTGCGCCGGTAGTCGGCGCCGGTGGCGTCCACGGTGCTGTTGAGGTTGCCGTAGGAGTCGTATCCGTAGGTGGTGATGTTGCCCGCGGCGTCCTTGACGGACGAGACGCGGGCCGCGGAGTCGTAGGTGTAGCTCGTGGTGCGGGTGGCGTCCTTGCCGGTGGGGTCCGTCCGCTCGACCTTGGTGACGTTGCCGTCGACGTCGTAGGTGTAGATGACCCACGGGAGGTGCTTGACGCCGCTGATCACGTCCGTGGTCGCGGGGCCGACGGTGGCGGTGAGGTGGTTGAGGGCGTCGTACCCCATCGAGGTGACGACGCCGTTCGGGAAGGTGTCGGAGATCTCGGTCACGGCGGTGGGCCGGCCGGCGCCGTCGTAGTCGTACTTGGTGGTGAGCCCGGCCGGGTCCACCACCTGGGCGAGGTCGCCGTTCTGGCGGTAGCCGTACCGCGTGGTCCTGCCGCCGGGGGTGGTGACGGAGGCGAGCAGCCCGTCCGGGGTGGTGCCGCCGTCAACGGCGGCCTCGGTGCCGTCGGTGTAGGCGTACCTGGTGGTGCGGCCGCCTCCGGACGCGCTCACGGGAGGCGTGGTGACGGTGAGCAGGTCGCCCGAAATGTCGTAGGTGTAGCTGGTGCGGTGCGCCGCGTCGTTCCCGGCGCTGGCCCGGGCGTCGTACGCACCGGTGAGCTTGTCGTTGCGGGGGTCCAGCGGGTCGCCGGGGTCCAGGTAGTAGGTGAAGTAGGAGGTCTGGCAGGAGCGCGGCCCCCGGCAGGTCACCTTCATGACCGGGTTGCCCCGGTTGTCGTTGAACAGCTGGGTGGTGTGCCCGTCCGGGTCGGTTACCGTGGCCAGGTTGCCGTTGAGGTCGTAGCCGTATCGCGTGGTGCCGCCCGAGGCGTCGTACAGCGAGGTCGGGCGGCCGCCGTGCCGGGGGTCGAAGCTGTAGACCATCGGTTTGCCGCCCGGGTCGGCGGCGAGCACGGTGGTGGCGGGGATGCCGAACGTCGCGACGTCCTGGTAGTGCGCCTCGATCGCGTCCGTGCTCAGGCTGCCCCAGTAGATCGCCACCTCGTCGATGGTGCCGGTGAAGTGGCCCAGGGTGTCCGAGGGTTTGGCGGGCCAGTTGCCGGCGATGAAGCCGGCGCCGACGTAGACGTGGTTCTGCGCGACCGTGGACACCGGCCCCTTGGACCTGGTCCCGACCACGGAGCCGTCCAGCCAGAGCCACTGGGTGCCGCCGGAGGCCGTCAGCACGGCGTGGTGCCAGCTCGCGTCGGTCACGGTCTTGCTCGTGGTGATCGGCGCGATCGCGGCGCCGTCCCAGAACTGACCGCGCAGCTTGCCGTCCGTCCCGACGTACAGCGCGGGCGTGTAGTTCGCCTGCGGCCCGGCCGGGTCGGTGATGGCCTGGGCCTGGTAGGCGAGCAGGACGCCGGGCTTGGCGGTCTTGAACCACAGCTCGGCCGACAGGTCGCCGCCACCCTTGATCTCGCCGTCGGGAAGCTCCAGGTAGGAGGTGGAGCCGTTGAACCCGGCGGCCCTGTCGCCACCGGTGGCCAGGTAGATGGGCGCGGTCTGGTTCAGGGTGACGTTGTGGTAGGTCGCGTCGGTGTCGCGCCCGTCGCCGTACGCCGCGCTGGCCGCCCGGGTGCCGGAGTACTCGGCGAGGCGGTAGTACTCGCGCGGCCGGGCGCCCAGGACCGCGTTCGGGTAGTACTCGGTGCCGGCCTGCGTCTGGGCGGGGTAGACCCGCCACTGCCCGCCGCCCGCGTCGGTCACCGAGGCGACGCGGTCGCTCTGGGCGTCGTACGCGAGCGTGGCCTGCAGCTTGCCCGAGGGCAGCTTGACCGTCTCCAGCACGCCCGTGTACTGCCCGGCCGCGTACTGGGCGGCGACGGCCGTGGGGCCGAGCGGGTGGGTGTAGAAGGCGGGGTCGTCGATCTGGCCGGTGAAGTGGCCGCGCGCGTCGGCGGGCGCGGCGGGGCACCAGCCCGAGGTGGTCGTGTAGCCGGCCCCGACGCTGGCGTACGGCAGATGGGTCGCCTTGATCTGCTTGGTGCGGCTGGCCGCCATCGACCCGTCCACGTACAGGCTCTGCCAGGTTCCGCTCGAGGTCAGCACCACGTGGTGCCAGGCCCCGTCGTTCACCGCCGCGGTCGACGTCATCGATCCGCAGCTGCCGTCGTCGGCCAGCTGCCCGTGCAGCCTGCCGTCGGTCCCGACGTAGAGCATCGGCAGGAAGCCCCAGGGCAGCGGGCCCCGGGAGTCCTCCAGCGTGTTCATCTGCGCGCCGTACAGCACGCCGGCCTTGGTGGTCCTGAACCACATGCCGACCGCCGCGTAGGTGGTCTCGTCGGTGACGCTGTACGGCATGCGCAGGTAGGAGCTCGTGCCGTTGAACGTCGCCGAGCCGTCCGTGGTCCCGGCCGGGGCGCCCGCCGCGCCGTAGGCCAGGTTGACCGCCTCCGCGTCGTCCTGGCCGACGAACATCCGGGCCTCGTTGGTCGCGCTCTGGTGGAGCCGGTAGTACATCGCGGGAGCGGCGTCCACGACCGCCGTCCGGTAGTGCGACACCATTTTGTAGGTGTACTTCGTGCAGGCCGTCGTCGTGCCCGGCGGGCAGACGTGGGCGAGCAGGCCGTAGCCGTAGCCGTAGGTCCAGGCGGGCGCTCCCTGGGCGGGGTCGGTGGCGACCGAGGTCACCAGCCCGCCGGTCCAGGAGAAGTAGAGGCCGCGTCCGCTGACCTTGTTCACGACCTTGGCGAGGGTGCCGTCGCCGTTGTAGGTGAGGTACTCGGCGTGCTGGTCGTCGTCGTAGATCGCGGTCAACCGGCCGTTCGGGTCGAACACGTACGCGCCGCCGGACTTGTCGCGGAGGAACCACGCCAGATCGGTCTTCACCAAGCTCACCGACCGGCCCTCGGGCGGCGCGTACGTGCCGTCGGGGTTGCGGCCGAAGCGCGCCTGCCGCCCGTCGGGGTAGGTGACCACGACGTTGCCCGTCAGGTCGTTGTCGGTGACGATCTTCATGTCGTAGGCGGTGGTCCAGCCCACGCCGAACATCCCCGTGCGGGAGTTCAGGCTGCTGTACGAGCGGGTGATCGCCAGCGCGGGACCGGCGGTGGTGAGGCTCGCGTCCGTGGTGGTGGCCGCGTACTGGCCGGTCAGCGGGTCGACGCCCTTGACGGCGGCCGTGCCCGCGCTGTCGGAGACATGTGAGGAGACCAGCGGCTGCGGCACGATGGTGCGGAACGTGCTCCACCCGGACGCCGGGCTGGAGTCCTTGCCGTCGGTGACCAGGACGCGCCACATGTACTGCTCGCCCCACTTGAGCTTGCCCTGCGGCACCGTCCAGCTCGCGGTCTGGGCACCGGTGTTGGAGTCGCCCGTGACCAGACCGGCCGCGGGGCACGTGTCGGGGTCGGAGACCAGGCAGACGTTGAAGATGAAGTTCAGCTCCCCGCCGGGCCACCCGTCCTCGTCATGGCCGGATGCTGTGAACTCCGGCGTCAGCGTGGACTCCACGTACCCGCTGCCCGGCCACATCGAGTCGACCTGGGGCGGCAGGTTGACCACGGTCAGGCTCACGCACCAGACCGGTACGCCCCAGTCGGAGAAGAACTGCCCGTTCGCCACCATGTCCCAGCAGACCTGGTACGAGCCCGGGTTGAGCGGGTCGATCGTGGCGCTCACCTTCGCCGAGCCGTTGTTGGCGATCGTGGCGGGCAGCGCGGCGGCCGCGGTGGAGCTGCCCACGAAGGTGCCGCCGGTGGTGTACACCTTGTAGCCCAGCTTGACCGTGCCGGGGGACCAGGAGTTCATCCCATTGTTGATCATCGTGACGGGGAGCCGGCCCGCGCCGTTGGCCGTCACCGGCGGGTCGATCGTGGCGCCGGAGTCGATCGCGTACAGCGCTCGCCAGGGGCTGTAGTCCACCTGCAGGTACGGCGGGTTGGCCGAGTTGGCGCTGGCGAACTCCTTGAAGCTGTCGGCGGTCAGCGCCAGGCCGTTGTTGCCCGCGCCGTTGGCCCAGTCCGACAGGGCGGACAGGCCCGCGCTGTTGATCCCGATCCACGCCCAGGCGGCGCCGCCGCAGGTGACGCCGCCGGTGAAGCTTGCCGATCCCCAGGTGTCGCCGAGCGTCACGCCGGGATAGGAGGCGATCGTGCCGACGTTCCAGCTGCTGGTGATCGCCTTCACCGTGACGGGGTTGGCCGAGCAGGAGTTCGACAGGGTGTTGTAGAGGAAGAGCGCGGCGCCCGTCACGTAGGCGTGGGGGATCTGGGAGGCGAGGTTGAAGTTGATGTAGGCGTTGTTGCGCTTGGTGCCGTCCTGGGAGCCGACCAGGAGCTGGTCGCTGCCGGCGTGGTTCGCGCCGGAGTGGTTGTCGACGTACGTGTCGGAGGCGGCGCCGCTGGTGGTGCGCACGTAGGAGGAGGGGTCGACGACCACCGGGAACTCGCGGTCCTTGGCGCGCAGCCACTTCTGGTCGGCGCTGACGCGCAGGACGTTGCCGACGAGGGTGTAGCGGACCGCGTCGGAGCGGGCGCCCGCGGCGTCGCGCATGAATCCGGCGGGGACGGTGATGCGGACGGCGCCCTGCTCGTCGACGAACTCCACACCCTGCGACGAGCTTCGCGGCGTCAACCCCTTGGCCTGGAAGGGGAAGTCCCAGGGGCCGGTCGCGGCCTGGCGCGAGGTCAGGACCAGCGACTCCTTGATACCGTTCCAGGCGACCTCGACCTCGATGTCCGTCTCAGGCAGCACCCCACGATATTTCGCGATATTTCGCGAAATAGTGGCTTTGGTGCTTTTTGCGCCTTGGAGGGCGAAGGACAGGCTGTGCTCCCCGTCCAGGGTGAGCGATTGGAGCCTGGGGTCGGCGGCGTCGTCGGCCACCTCGACCCCGACGTCGTTCGCCGCCTGCCGCCAGCGTCCGTCCGCGCCGGTCAGGTTGACGTCGATGTCCGCCCACTCCCCCGTGGCCGTCCGATAACGCACTGGCCTGGAGTACGTGCGCACGGTGTAGGTGCGGTCGGGGTTCTGGAAGACCTTCGACGTCGCGTCACCCAGCGTGGGCACCACCCGGCTCTGCTCGGCGACGAACCCGTGGGCCTGTCTCTTGCCCGGCTTGCCGGTCGCCGCGCCCACCCGCTGCGGCGCGTTCGACAGACGGGAGACCGGCTCGGGCGGCTTCGGGGCCTCCAGGGGCACGGTCCCCTTGGGCGGCTTGGCGGCGGCCCGCTCAGGCAGCTCGCTCTTCGCCCGGGTCGCCTCCGCCGCCACCTGATGGGCACGGTTCGCCGCCGAGCCCGGCAACTGCTCGGGGAGCGTGGGCTCCTCGGCAGCCGCGTGGGCTCCCTGACCTGCGACGCTGATGACAAGCGTGGTCACCGTCAGTGCAGCGCAAAGACGGGTGACCCAACGGTTCCTCATGCCGACCTCCGGCGGCGACCGTAGCCGCGACCCGTCCGTCCCACATCTGTACGGATGACGTGGATCAAGCACGTCTGAATGTTCCCGGTTAGGTATGAGATCCACTACGAGTCCGGTACTCTCGCCTCGTGCTGCACGGGCGCATCGCGGAGCAGGCCGGGATCACGCGACTTCTCGCTGGTGGGAGCGGCGCCCTGATGATCCGCGGGGAAGCCGGCGCGGGCAAGAGCGCGTTGCTCTCCTTCGCTGCCGAGACCGCTAGTGATCAAATCGTGCTCAGCGCGTCCGGCACCCCGGAGGAGTCCCATCTCCCGTACGGCGGCCTGCACATGCTGCTGGCGACCACCCGCCCGAGCTGGAAACACCTGCCTGCCAGGCAACGCGACGTCCTCGACCGTCTGGGCGAGCCAGGCGAACCGCCGTACCTGCCGGTCTGGAACCTCCTGCGCCACCTGGCGAGCAAGCGGCCCGTGCTCTGCCTGATCGACGACGCGCAATGGCTGGACCGGGAGAGCCTGGCGGTCCTTTCCTTCTGCGTCCGCCGCCTCGCCGCCGCGCGCGTGGTGATCCTGGTGGCCGCCGAGGGCGAGCCGGCCGGGCTGCGGGGGATCGACGAGCTGGACCTGCCGGGTGTCGGCAGGCAGGCGGCGCTGGACATCGTCGCCGAGTGCCGGCCGGGCATCGTCCCGCAGGTGCGTGAGCGGATCGTCGGGGATGCCCGCGGCAATCCGCTGGCCCTGCGCGAGCTGGCTGCGGGGATCAGCCCCACGCAGGTCGAGGGCAGGCTGTCGCCGCTGGGCCTCCACACCGGCTGGCCCGGGCGTTCGCGGCGGGCCGACCAGCTGTACGGCGAGCGCTTACGCGCCCTGCCCGAGCGGACTCGCTCACTCCTCCTGCTGGCCGCCGCCGACCCGGCGGCCTCCCTGTCCGAACTTCTCGCCGCTGCCGCAGCGATGCCGGCCTCTCAGTCCGGGCTCTTCGCCGCCGCCCGAGCGACCCCGGCCGATCTGGAGCCCGCCGAGACCGCCCAGCTGGTCGAAGTGCGGCCGGCCGGGCTCGCCCCTCGCCACCTGCTGATACTGGTCGCCGCCTACCAGTCCGCGCCGCTCTCGGCCCGCATCGCCGCGCACCGGGCCCTGGCCGAGGTGTCGCCCGAGCGGCGGGTCTGGCATCTCGCCGCCGCCGCGCTCGAGCCGGACGAGGAGATCGCGCGCGAGCTGGCGGCCATCGGGACGTCGTCGGCGCTGGAGCGCGCGGCCGAGCTGACCACCGACCCCGAGTCACGCGCCCGGCACCATGCCGCCGCCGCGCTCGCCGCGTGCGACGCCGGACAGCTGCGCCGCGCCGCGGACCTGGCGACCCGCGCGACCGAGCTGAGCGCCGAACCCTCGACGCTGGCCTCGGCCGCCCGCGTGCTGGCCACCGTGGAGTCCGAGATCGGCTCGCCGGCCAAAGCCGCGCGGATGCTGCTGGACTCGGCGGCCAGGATCGACGACGACGACCACGCCACGGCCATCGTCATGATCGCCGACGCGATCCGCCTGTTCGGCTACAGCGGCGACGAGGGGCTGGCCGCCCAGATCGCCGCCGCCGTCTGGGCGGCGCCGGAGATTTCGCGAGTCCCTTCGTGGGTCGCGCGGTCGGAAGGCCAGCCCACCTGGTCCGCTCCGCTGGCCCGGTCGCTGCCCCCGCTGGCCAAGATCATGGCGGGTGGCCCGTTCAGTGGCTTCGCCGCCATCGGCGAGCTGGTCGAGCACACGCCCGCCCTGGCTACCCAGCAGGCCATCACCGCCACCTCGTTGGGCCTGTTGGCCGCCGACGCCGGCTCGGCGCTGCGCCTCACCTCCACGCTGGTGGCCGACTGCCGACACCAGGATCTGATGGGGCTCCTGCCGTACGCGCTGCAACTGCAGTCCCATGCCCTCCTGCTGAGCGGCCGCAACGCCGAAGCGCTCAGGCAGGCCACCGAGGGGCTGAAGCTCGCCGGTGAGCTCGGCCAGACCCACCGGGTCGGGCACCTGAGCGGCGTGGTCGCGCTGATCGCCGCGATGAACGGCGACGAGGAGCGCTGCCGGGCCTACGCCGAGTCGAGCCTGGCCTACTGCGCCGACCACGACGCGCCGGCCGGCGCGGCGCTGGCCACCTGGGCGCTCGGCCTGCTGGAGCTGGGGCTGGGCCGGGCGGGCGCCGCCGTGGCCCACCTCGAACGCGTGGTCGCCGGCCCCGCGCACCACCCCGTGATCGCGGTCCGCTGCGCGGCCGACCTGGTCGACGCGGCGGTCCAGGCCGACCTGCCCGGCGCCGCCGTCGAGCCGCTCGCCCTGCTGGAGCAGTGGGCGAAGAACACGCGCCAGCGCTGGATAGGCGCGGTGGCGCTCCGCTGCCGGGCACTGGTCGCGCCGGACGGCGAGGCGGAGCCGCTCTTCGCCGGCGCGCTCGACCTGCACGGCCCGTCCCAGGCGTCCTTCCAGCGGGCCAGGACGGAGCTCGCCTACGGGCAGTGGCTCCGCCGTACCAGGCGCAGGTCCGAAGCCCGCTCCCACCTGCGGGCCGCGCGCGCCGCGTTCGAGCAGCTGGGCGCGGTCCCCTGGGCGGAGCGCGCCGCGACCGAGCTGAGCGCGGCGGGCGAGCCGAGCCCGGCGCCGCCGCTGCCGGAAGCACTGCGCGGGCTGACGCCGCAGGAGCGGCACGTGGTGTTCCTCGCCGCGCAGGGGGCGTCCAACCGGGAGATCGCCGCCCGGCTCTTCCTCAGCCCGCGGACCGTCGGCTACCACCTCTACCGCGCCTTTCCCAAGCTGGGCATCACCTCCCGGACCGAGCTGGCGGGTCTGCTGTAGCTTGCCGCTCAGGCGTCGATCCGGTCACCGGCCAAGGCGGAGCACGCCGCCACTCGGCTGTCGCCGATCTCAGGTCACCAGGCCGTTGCGGTAGGCGTAGACCACCGCCTGCACGCGGTCACGCAGGTCGAGCTTGGCGAGGATGCGCGACACGTACGTCTTGACGGTCTCCTGGCTGATCACCAGGGTCGCCGCGATCTCGCTGTTGGACCGGCCGTCGGCGATGAGGCGCAGTACCTCCAGCTCGCGTGGGGTCAGCGCGACGTCGTTCGCTGTGTCGTCAGCGGGGCGGATCCGCGACGCGTACCTGCCGACGAGCTGCCGCGTCACCTCGGGTGCCAGCAGCGCGGCGCCGGTCGCGACCGTGCGGATACCGTGCAGCAGCTGCGCCGGTGGGGCGTCCTTGAGCAGGAACCCGCTCGCCCCCGCGCGCAGCGCCTCGTACACGTACTCGTCCAGGTTGAACGTCGTCACCACGAGCACCTTGACGGGATCGGCCACCCCGGCGCCGGCCAGCAGGCGGGTCGCCCCGATGCCGTCGAGCACCGGCATCCGTACGTCCATCACCACGATGTCCGGGTTCAGCCGGCGGGCGAGGTCGACCGCGGCGCGGCCGTCCCCGCACTCGCCCACCACCTCGAGGTCGGGCTGCGCGTCGATGATCGTCGCGAACCCGGTGCGGATCAGCGCCTGGTCGTCGCAGATCAGGACCCTGAGCGGCGCGTTCACGACGGGCTCCCCGCGGGGATGCGCGCCCGTACGACGAAGCCGCCGCCCGCCTGCCGGTCGGCGCTGAACTCGCCGCCCAGGGCCTCGACCCGCTCCCGGAGCCCGGCGAGACCGCGCCCGCTCCCGCCCGGGGAGCCGGTCCGCGAGCCGGAGCCGTCGGTGGTGACCTCCACGGTGATCTCCTTCCCGCCATGGCGCACGCGGACGGCGGTGCGGCTGCCGTGGGCGTATTTGAGGGCGTTCGTCAGGGACTCCTGCACGACCCTGTAGGCCACGAACTCGGCGCTGCCGGCCGATTCCGCCGGGCGGCCCTCCTCGGTGAACTCCACCGGCTGCCCGGCCCGGCGCGTCTGCTCCACGAGCGGGTGAAGCTCGCCGACGGACGGCGTCCTGATTTCGGGGTCGTGGTCGGGGTTGAGCAGGTCGAGCATGTGCCGCAGGTCGGCGATGGCCCGCCGTCCGGTGTCGGTGACGGCGCTCAGCGTCGCGTCGAGGCGGTCGGGCGCGGCGGTCAGGTAGCGTGCCGCCTCGGCCTGCACGACCATGGCCGTCACGTGGTGGGTCACGACGTCGTGAAGCTCTCGGGCGATGCGGGTGCGTTCGGCGGCGCGGGTGGCCTCGGCGATGCGGAGGCGGCGTTCGGCCTCGGCGGCCCGGGTGGAGCGCAGCCAGGCCCCGATGCCCCACGCGAGGACCAGCGCCAGGTAGAACAGCACGTATCCTTCCACCGGCTCGGTCGCGCCGAGCCGGTCGAGCGCGACCGCCAACGGCACGTACGCCGCGGACAGGACAACCACGGTGACGCGCCGGTGACGTTCCAGATGGGCGCCCGCGCTCACCAGCGCGATGGGCAGTGCGGTGCCCGCCAGCGCGTGGTACGCGTGGAGCTGGTCGAGGACGAAGCCGAGCGACACCAGGACGAGGCAGACGGCCGGCCACCGCCGGCGCACGGCGAGCGGAAGGCACTGGAGGGCGACCGCCACGACGGCCAGCGCGTCGAAGGGACGCGCCGGCAGCTCGCCGATCTCCGTCCCCTTGCCCTGGAACGCCGGCAGGAGCGACGCGACGGCCAACAGCAGCGCGAACGGAAAATCCCGGACCGTGACGTCACACCGCTGCCACAGGTCCGGGACCCGCCGGAGATCGATCACCGGGGAAGCGTAGCGGTCATGTCTCCCCGGGCGCTGCGCCGGAGAGGGACCACGTTGCCGCGCCGGCGGGCCAGCCACATGAACACGATCGTCAGCAGCACCCCGAACACGACCGCGTACGGGCTCGCCTCCGGCCCGAACGCGCCGCCGGTGAGCAGGGCCGGGCCCGACGTGACGCCGTGCAGCAGCCCCTCCGGCGCTCCGTTGCCGGAGACCTCGGCGCCGAAGATGCCGGCCGCGGCGAAGTTCCAGCCGAAGTGCAGGCCGATCGGCACCCACAGGGTGCGGGTGGCGGCGTAGGCGGCGGCGAGCATGCCGCCGGCCTCGACCGCGATGGCGATCGCGCCCCACAGGCTGGCGTGCGGGTTGAAAAGGTGCGACAGGCCGAACAGCAGGCCGGTCAGAGCCAGCGCCGTCCACGTGCCGGTGCGTTCCTCGACGATCCGGAAAAGGATGCCGCGAAAGAGCAGCTCTTCCGTCACGGCGGCGGCGGCCATGAAGCCGAACAGCCCGACCGCCCCCGCCACCGAGCCCAGCCCCTCGACCCGGTAGCCGCCCATGAAGGCGATGTTCACGATGACGGCCAGGAACATCCCGACGCCGATCAGCACCCCCCGGCCGATGGCGGCGGCGGCGCCTTTCGCGGCCACTTCTACCGGCGCGCGACGCTCCGACCACCGCACCACCGAGGCGTACACGAACACCGCGAGCACGGCTGTCGCGGTACCGAGGAGCAGGGTGAGAAACCTGTTTCCCTGTACGGCGCCGACGCCCATGCTGCCGGCGAAGGCGACCGCCGCGACGGCCACCAACTGCTTCAACAGTCGCATGACGACTCCCTTGCCAGATCCCGCGGCCGGAGCGCCGCGGCTACGCCGAGAACGCTAGGGATTCGAGGGCCGGGAATCGTCACCGCGCGGTGGACACTCGCGGGTAGCTCGCACGGGGGACATGTACGCCGCGACGGCGCATCACCACGGGGGTCGGCGACCGCCGCCGGAGGCGGTCGCCTGGGCGCGGCCCTACGGGTAGTACGCGGCCAGCTTGGCCTTGATCTTGGCGACGGTGTCGTCGAAGGGCACGGGCTGCGGGTCGCCGTGCCGGTAGTCGAGGAGCTGGACGGCGTACACGGCGCGACCGTGGCGGACCACGGCGACCCAGAAGTGGTAGGTCATGGTCGAGTACGGGTTGGTGGCGGCGGTGACCCGCAGGACCTCCACGCCGTCCGCCTCGCCCACGCTGGTGATGTCGTACACCGCGGAGCCGGTCTCTCCGGGCGGATTGCGGTCGACGCAGGTTGCCAGGTCGGCCCGCCATTGCCGCTCGAAGGCGGCCGCGTCGTCCGCGCTCGGGAAGACCCAGACGTCGTTGTAGGAGTGGAACCACGTCGGGGTGGAGAATCTCGCGCTGAGGCCCGCGCTCGCGCCGGTGTCGCGCCCGTACTCCCAGCAGGTCGGGCCGGTGACCTCGGGCTCGAAGTACGGGTTGACCCACGGGTCCCCGTACGGCTCGCCGACCGGGGGCTGATCCGCCTTGGCCAGCAGCACTCCGCGGTCGACTCCGGCCTGGGTCGCGCCGGCCTGGGCGGTCGAGGCCGGCGCGACGGAGGCGGTCGCAGGGAGGGCGGCGAGGAGCAGCGCGCAGACGGCGGTGGCACCGCTCAGAGCAGCCCGGACTGCGGGTAAGTGCATGAGGTGTCCTCTCTCTCCGAAGCTTGACTCCATTGATCATCCGATGTCATGCGGGAGAGTCATTCAGATTCGGCAATCGTGATCGAAGCGCAACAGAGAGGGGGCGTCCGGGCAGGATCCCCTACCGTCAGAAAAATGTACAGCTGTTGAGATTTGCCGCCCGTCCTCCTAGCCTGAGGGCGACCGTCAACGCGGACGACAGGGGATCTCGGCATGATGAAAGTCATCGGCGCGGGCCTTCCACGCACGGGCACCACGTCCATGAAGGCCGCCTTGGAGCGGCTGGGCTTCGCCCCCTGCTACCACATGGTCGAGGTGATGACCCATCCCGACCACGTCGATCGCTGGCTGGAGGCCGCCGCCGGGAAGATCACGACTCGTGAGGACTGGGACCGGGTCTTCGAGGACGGCTACCAGGCGGAGGTGGACTGGCCTGCCAGCCACTACTGGCGGGAGCTGGCCGACGCCTATCCCGAGGCGAAAGTCGTACTCACCGTACGGGACCCGCACAAGTGGTACCCGAGCATCCGGATGCTGCTCTCCGGCGAGAACCGTCCGGCCCCTTCGGACGAGATGCCCGAGCAGATCCGCCAGCTCTTCGCGACCATGCAGCGCATGCGGCCGGCTCTGGACCAGATGGGCCGCGCCCATTTCGGCCCCGACTGGACCTTCGGGACCGACCTGGCCGACGAGGAACTGGTCGTGGCAGCCTTCGACCGGCACGTGGAGACGGTGAAGCAGAGCATTCCCGCGGAGCGGCTGCTGGTGTTCGACGTGCGGGAGGGGTGGGAGCCGCTGTGCGCCTTCCTCGGCGTGGACGTCCCGGCCGGCGAGCCGTTCCCCCATCTGAACGACGCCGAGTCGATGCGGCAGGCGTTCGAGCGGATGAAGGCGGGCGACATGTCGGGCTTCCCGCTCGGCCGGCCCGGCGGCTGACCAGCCGGTAGTGGATAGCATCGGCCTGCGCAGGAAGAGGTGACCAGCAGTGACCGATGTCATCGAGCAGGCCGGCAGCAGTGAGAGCAAGGGCGAGCGCACCCGCCGCCGCATCCTGGAGGCAGGGCGGCGGGTGTTCGGCAAGGTGGGCTACGACCGCGCCACCATCCGGGCCATCGCCGCCGAGGCGCAGGTGGACAAGTCCTCGGTGATCCAGTATTTCGGCACCAAGGAACAGCTGTTCCGCGAGGCCCTCGACCTCCGCATCAACGTGGACGCGCTCACCGTGGACGGCGACCCGGCGGCCTCGGCGGAAAGCTATCTGCGCGCCATGCTCGAACGCTGGGCCGCCGCCCCCGACAGCCCCATGGCCGTGCTCCTGCGTACCAGCCTGACCAGCGAGGAGGCCGCCGGCCTGCTGCGCAGGCACATCACCGCCGAGGCCATCGACCGCATCGCCTTCCACCTGGAGGGGCCGGACCCGCGGCTGCGGGCGGCGCTGGCCGGGGCCGTCATGTTCGGCATCACCTTCCACCGCCACCTGCTGCGCACGCCGGATCTGGCCGGCGCCCCGCTGGACGACGTCCTGCGCCTGGCCGTCCCGCTCATCCGCGAGCTGCTCGCGACGCCGTCGGCCGCGACCGCCGCGCAAGAACCCTGACGGTCCGCCCGCAGGGTGGCACTCCCCCGAGTCCACGTAGCACCTGCCGTGCGGCCAGGAGCCTGCCCCGTGCTCATGGTGCCGGTGTCCGGGAGGCGGTTGTCCACGACGACCCCCAAGAAGGCGGCGTCGGTGAGCCGGCCGGAGGATGGCGGCCACCGCGCGGCCGGCCTCGTCTTCGGCTCGCGCGACTGCCTGGGTCAGGTCGTGCGCGTCGTGTCCGGGGAGAGAGCGGTGTCGCCGATGTCCGAAGCGTGGGCCGGCGCTCGTCGCGCGCTGATCGTCATCACGACGAGTCCGGCCAGGACGATGGCGGCGCCGACGTGCAGCGGGGCGGTGTAGCCGAGGCCGGCGCTGATGGCCAGGCCGCCGAGCCAGGCCCCCAGCGCGTTCCCGACGTTGGAGGCCGAGACGTTGGCGCTGGCGGCGAGCGGGACGCCGTTCGCGTAGTCGGTGACGCGGGTGATCATGCCGGGGACGCCGGCGAACCCGAAGAAGCCCAGCAGGAAGACCAGGACCACCGATGCGACGGGGCTGCCGGCCAGCAGGCCGAACGCGGTGAGCGTGACGGTGAGGCCGGCCAGGGAGACGATCAGCGTGCGGTCCCGGTTGACGTCGGCGGCCCGCCCGCCGGCCAGGTTGCCGATCACCAGGCCGCTGCCGTACACGACGAGCAGCCAGGCGACGTCGGCGCTGGTGAAGCCGGTGATCCGGGTGAAGGTGTAGGCGATGTAGCTGAACGCGCCGAACATCCCGCCGTAGCCGAGCGCGGTGGCCGCCAGCGTCAGCCAGACCTGCCAGGAGCGGAACGCGCGTAGCTGGACGCGCAGCCCGTTCAGGCCGGAAGCCGTCGCGGGATGTGCACGGTCCACCGCGCCGGCCCAGCCCGGCACCAGCGCCGCGATGGCGATCAGGGCGATCACGCCGATCACGGTGATCGCCCAGAACGTGGCGCGCCAGCCCCAGCGTTCGCCCACCAGGGCGCCGAACGGCACGCCCAGGACGTTCGCGAGCGTCAGCCCGGCGAACATCACCGCCACCGCCCTCGACGCCCGCTCCGGTGCGACCATCCGCCGGGCGACGAGCGAGCCGATGCCGAAGAACGAGCCGTGGCACAGGGCGGCGACGACGCGTCCGAGCAGCATGAGCGGATAGCCGGATGCGACGGCGGAGAGGAGGTTGCCGGCGACGAACAGCGCCACCAGCCCGATGAGGACCGACTTGCGGGACAGTCCGCCGGTGGCGGCGGTCACCACGATCGCGCCGACCGCGACGCTCAGCGCGTATCCGGAGATCAACCATCCCGCCGCGGCTTCGGACACGGCCAGGCTCAGGCTCACCTGCGGAAGCAGGCCCGCGATCACGAACTCGGTCAGACCGATCCCGAAACTGCCGAGGGTCAGCGCGATGAGCCCGGCGGGCATCCGCCGGCTGCCGTTTGCCTGAATTGTCACCCGAACATCATCCACTGGGACCCGACGGGCCGCGGCCGCGGGTGAGCAGCAGGAACCGGTCACCGACCGGGTAGGCGTGGTGCGGGTTGTGGCTGATGAAGATGACGCCGAGCCCGCGTTCCCTGGCCTGGATGATGTGGCGCAGCACGACGCCGGCCTGCTTGACCCCGAGCGCGCGGCGGTGGGTTCGTCCAGGATGAGGACCTTGGCGCCGAAGTGGACGGCACGGGCGATGGCGACGCACTGGCGCTCGCCGCCGGACAGGGGCCGACTCCTTCAACCACAAGGGCTCCTCCGGCCTGCGCTACATCCTCAACCCGCCCGGCACACCCGCCCGCATCCACCAGCACCTCGACATCGGCCAGGGCGAGGTCGACTGGGACGTCTTCTTCGGCACGCCGCGGGAGATGACGTTCGACGGCGTCGCCACGGTCTGCGTGTTCGCCTGGGAGGAACGCGCCCGCGAGTCCTCCGCCTTCATGCTCGAACGCGTCACCAAGGAGCTCGCCACCGCCTGAGCGACGAGATCGTCCTGTCAGGAGATGTTCCCTCACCGTTGATCCCGCCTTCAGGCCGCCCTTTCCCCGCAGGGCCCAGGATCGATGCCGCGACGAGGAGCCGGCGCTCATCGGCCGGGACCCGGGTCATCCGGTCGCGCGCCACTTCCCCGGAGCACCGGCGACACCCGCGGCCGGTGGTGGCCGCGCCCTGAAGGAGTGATCCATGCTTGGCAAGTCCCTGTCAGTGCCGGCCGTGGCCGCAGTCGTGGCCGCTGCGACGTTGACGGGCGCAGTCCCGGCCTCGGCCGCGGCCTCCGCCTGCGCTGACGCCCCCGTTCCGGCGCACGTCACAACGACCGCCGTGTTCAACGACCCCGCGGGCGGGGATCCGGCCGCCCTCGTGCGTACGCTCTGCGGCCTCGTCCGGCAGACCCCCGCCGGAGCCCGCGTCCAGGTCGCCCATTTCGTCATGTCGGGCGCCGCGGGCACCGAGTTCGCCGACGAGCTCGTCAAGGCGCACCAGCGGGACGTGGACGTGCAGGTCATCCTGGACGGGGACACGCGCGGCGCGGCCGTGGCCGCCAAGCTCTCCGCCGCGCTGGGCACCGACACGGCAGCCGGCTCCTGGACGCACGTCTGCAGCGGGCCGCCCTCGGGCGGCACCGCCGCGTGCATCGGCAACAAGGGGCAGCACAACAAGTTCTACCTGTTCTCCCGCACCGGCGACGCCTCCGACGTGGTGGTCCAGTCGTCGGCCAACCTGACCGACCTCAACTCCTCCACGTACTGGAACAACGCGGTCGTCCTCCCCGGGAACCGGCGCCTGTACGACGCCTACGCCGGCTACTTCGGCGACCTGGCCGCCGAGCGCAAGGACCTCGACTACTACCGCGTCGTCCAGACCGGCGGCTCCGGCGGGTCGGTGCGGGCGGCCTTCTTCCCCAAGGCGGACGGCGACCCCATCGTCGACGAACTCGGCAAGGTGTCCTGCCAGGGCGGCACCACGATCCGGGTCGGCATGTCCGAATGGGACACCTACCGCATCGCCGTCCCGACAAAGCTCCGCGACCTGGCCGCCCGCGGCTGCACCGTCCGGATCGTGTACGGCATCATGAGCGACGAGGTCAAGCGGCTCCTGCTGGCCGAGCCGCGCGTCGAGCTGCGCACCCTGGGCGACGGCGGGGCGCTGCCCGGCCGCGTGCACTCCAAGTACCTGCTGATCGAGGGCTCGTACGGCGGTGACCGCGACGCCCGCCGGGTGATCACGGGCAGCCACAACTACATCGAGACGTCGCTGCGCCGCAATGACGAGACGCTGCTGAGGCTCAACGACAAGGCGATCTACCGGCAGTACGTCGCCAACTTCGAGCGCATGCGCGCCGTCGCGCCCCTGGCCGGTTGACCCTCGGCCGCCGGCCGGCGCTCTTGCGGTCGGCCAGGACCTCGTCGATGACCCGCCGCTGGAAGGCGGGCAAGAAACGCCCGCCTTCTCGGCGCCGCAGATCCCGCTTGTTTCGAAATCAAAATCTCTAAATATTGTTTTTGAGACAGCGATAGATCGTCGCGCGGGAGACGCCGAAGCCATGGGCGATCTCCTCGACGCCATGCCCTGACGCGTACATGCGCCGGGCATGGGCCGCTTGCTCCTCGGTGAGGGCCGCGGGGCGGCCGCCGCTCCGCCCGCGCGCTCGCCCGCGGGTGGGGGGCGGGAGTGCCCCGGATCCGAGGAGGGCCCTGGCTCCGTCGAGGATGAGCCGCTTGAGCCGGTCGGCGGGCACGTCGCGGAAGAACACGACAGGGTCGGCCAGGCCCGCGACCACCTGCGAGGCGCGCACGCGATGCTCGAGGCTGCGCTCCGGGCCGGCGACCAGGTCGTTCGCCAGCGCGATCGCAGCGCGGAACCGATCCGCCACCGGCGCTTGAACCAGCAGCGTCATGTCCTTGACCAGCATGGTGAGCGTCTCCCGGTGGCGTAGGTGGACGTCGACGTAGCCCTCGATCGCCCGCCAGCGCACGGTCTCCGGGTCGCCGCCCGACTCCGCCTCGGCGAGCGCTCCTTCGAGCTCGTCCAGCAGGGGCAGGGTGAGGCGGTGCAGCATCTCGTCCTTCGAGGCGAAGTGGTAGTAGAGCGCGGCCTTGGTGATACCCACCCGATCCGCGACGGCCTGCATGGACGTGGCACGGTAGCCGCCGGCGGCGAACAGCGCGCGAGCGGCCGCGAGGATCCGCTGGGGGGTCGCCTCGGCGGAGTCGGTAGCGCTCATAACACTCCTCTGGAACTTACCTTTGGTCAGGGCATCGGCTACGCTACTTACCGAAGGTCAGTTTGAGCTTGGAGGTGACCGGGATGTTCGAACGAGTCAAGGTGTCCTTCACTTCGGCAGGCGCCCGCTGCGCAGGCTATCTCTACCTGTCCGCCGGCCGTCCAGGCCGAATGCCATGCGTGGTGCTCTGCCACGGGTTCAGCGGGACGATGGACCGCCTGTTCCCGTACGCGGAGCGGTTCGCCACTGAGGGGATCGCGGCCTTGGTGTTCGACTATCGCAATTTCGGCGAGAGCGACGGGGAGCCGCGGCAGCTGGTCGACATCGAGGGCCAGCAGGACGACTTACGCGCCGCTGTCGCCTTCGCCCGCGGCCACGAGCACGTCGACCCCGGTCAGGTGATGATCTGGGGCAATTCACTCGGTGGAGGCCACGCCGTGTCCGTGGCAGCCGACGATCCCGCGATCGTCGCCGTGGTTGCGCAGATTCCGTTCAACGGATTCCCCAAAAGGGTCGAGGGCCGCTCCGCGGGGCAGACCCTCCGCCTCGAGGCCGCCATCCTCTGGGACGCCGTACGCGGCAAGCTCGGCCTGGCGCCCTACTACATCCCCATGGTGGGAAAGCCGGGCGAGCTCGCCGTCACCGCCACCGCGGAAGCGGACCAGCACATCAGGACCCTCACCGGCGAGCACGGCACCACCCTCTGGCGCAACAGCGTGGCTCCCAGGGCTTTCCTCGACATGGCGCGCTACCGGCCAGGCGATGCGGCCGAGCGGCTGAGCATGCCGCTACTCGTCTGCATCGCCGACGATGACCGAGAGACGCCGCGAGAAACGACACGAGCACTCGCCGATCGCGCGCCGCGCGGTGAGCTGCGGATCTACCCTGGCACTCATTTCAGCTTCTACAACGACCCCGAGACCAGGGAACACGTGCTCACAGACCAGATCGCCTTCCTTCGACGCCACCTTCCCGCGAGTTGACATCAGCCGTCCGCGAGGGCGCACGCCCGCCTCGCTGCGCGTGTCCACGGCGGACGATACGTTCCCATGCGTCACAATACGGACAACCGTTTCTTGGAGTGCCATGTTGTACGGGCGTCAGGCAGAGCAGGCCGTCATCGGCGGGTTGCTGGAGGGCCGGTGTGGCGCTCTGGTGGTTCGTGGTGAGGCGGGCATCGGCAAGTCGGCTCTCCTGGAGTCCTGCGCGGCGAGCGCGCAGGCGCGGGAGCTGCGGGTGACCGGCGTCGAGTCCGAGGCGGATCTGCCGTTCGCCGCCTTGCACCTGCTGCTGCGCCCGGTCGTCGATCACATCGAGGCGCTGCCGCCGCAGCAGGCGGAGGCGTTGCGCGGCGCGCTCGGTCTCGGCGGCGACACCCGGGGAGACCGCTTCCTGGTCGGTCTCGCGACGCTCAGCCTGCTGGTGGAGCTGTCGGCGGCGGGCCCGGTGGTGTGCCTGGTCGACGACGCACAGTGGCTGGACGGCGAGTCGGCCGACGCGCTGCTGTTCGCCGCACGCCGCCTGCATGCCGAGCCCGTCGCCGTCCTGTTCGCGGCGCGGGAGAGCGAGTTCCCCGCGAGGGGGCTGCCCGAGCTGCGACTGGGCGGGCTGGACACCGAGCCCGCCCGGAAACTTCTCGCCGCGCAGGCGGCGGACCTGCCGCCCGCCGTGCGCGACCAGCTTGTCGCCGAGGCCGGCGGTAACCCGCTGGCGCTGGTCGAGCTGCCCCGCATGCTCACCGCCGAGCAGCGCAGGGGCGCCCTCGTCCCGCTGTCCTTCTCCCTCGGTACGGCGCAGCCGGTCACGGACAGGGTGCTGACCGGATTCCGCGATCGGATCGCGGCGCTGCCCGACGCCACCCGCTCCTGCTTGCTGGTGGCGGCCCTCGATCACCACGACGAGCTGCACGTGCTCGAACGCGCCGTCGGCCTGCTCGGAGCCTCACTGGCCGACTTCGCCGCAGCCGAGCGAGCCGGCCTGGTGCGGGTGGGCTTAGGGGGCGTGGCCTTCCACCACCCGCTGGTGCGTACCGCGGTGCTGCTGGCCTGCGACATCGCCGCCAGGATGGCCGCGCACCGGGCGCTGGCCGAGACCGTTGACGACGACCGGCGAGCCTGGCACCTGGCCGCCGTCACCCTGCAGCCCGACGAGGAGGTGGCCGGGAAGCTGGAGAGCCTGGCGCTGCGTGCGCGGCAGCGCGGCGGACAGACCGCGGTGTCGGCGGCCTACGCGCGGGCGGCCGAGCTGTCTGCCGACCCCGGCCATGCCGTACGCCGGTGGACGGCCGCAGCCGGGGCAGCGGCCGAGGCAGGCCTGTGGCAGCGCGCGGGTGAACTGGTGGACAGGGCGCGCCACCAGATCGGGACGACGACGCCGGCAGGCACCGTCCTGGCAGAGCTCGCCTACGTACGCGCGAAGCTGGAGATCGAGGCGGGCCGGCCGCTGCAGGGCGTCCGCCTGCTGCACGAGGGAGCCCAGGCGGCCGGCGACCTGACCGTCAGGCTGTCGCTGCTCAGCCTGGCCGGCTTCTACACCTGGGCCAGTGCCGCCCACCCCGACCAGCTCGCGCTGGCCCGCCGTTCCGAGGAACTGTGCCCGGAGGGTGAGGGGCTGGCCGCTGTGGTGCGCACGTTCAACCACGCCTTCCGCCTGATCCTGGAGGGTGACGCCGTGACCACGCTCACCTATCGGATGCCGGACCAGGCCGAGCGTATACCGTTCGAGGTGCGCTTCATCATCGCCTACCAGAGCATGGTCCGGGCCGACCTCGACGGCATGCTGGATGGCTCGGCCCGGCTCGTCGAGGAGTGCCGGGCGGAGGGACGCCTGGGACGCATGCCCCACGTCATGACGGTCTTCACCATCGCGCAGCTCCTCCTCGGACACCACCGGCCCGCGCGGTCCGCGGCGGTCGCGGGCCTGGCCCTGGCCGCCGACGTCGGCCAGCCGCAGTGGGGCAGCTACCTGGCGGGCGTGCACGCCTGGTTGTCCGCGGTCGCCGGCGCGGAGGAGGAATGTGTGGCGATGGCCGCGCAGGCTGTCCGGGACGCCGACCACCGCAGGTGGATGCCGGGATCCTGCTGGGCCGAGTACGCTCTCGTGGCGCTGGACTTCGGGCTGGGCCGCTACGAGGCGATGCTCGACCGGGTGGACCGGGCCATGTCGGGTCCCACCAGCCATGCCTTCCTCTGGCGGTATTCCTGGCCGGACTACATCGAGGCCGCCGTCCGGGTGGGGGATCCGCAGCGCGCTCAGGAGCCGCTGAGACTCTACACGGAATGGACTGAGGCCACAGGTCGGGCCAGGCCGCTTGCCGTACTGCATCGGGTCCGTGCGTTGCTGGCCCCGGACAGCCAGGCCGTGGGACTGTATGAGCGGGCGCTGGCCCTGCACGCCGAAGGTGAGCAGCCCTTCGACGAGGCACGCACTCGCCTGGTCTACGGGGAGTGGCTGCGTCGCAACAAGCGCCGTGCCGAGGCACGTACTCACCTCCAGGCCGCCATGGAGGCCTTCGACCGGCTCGGCGCTGCCCCATGGTCTGCCCGCGCCGCTGCCGAACTGCGCGCCACCGGGCTCTCCCAGCCGGATCGCTCTCGTGCCGGAGATCCGCTGGACGTGCTGACGCCTCAGGAGCTCCAGGTGGTACGGCTGGCCGTCACCGGCGCCTCCAACCGCGAGATCGGCGCGCAACTCTTCCTGAGCCCGCGCACGGTCGCCTCCCATCTGTACAAGGCCTTCCCGAAGCTGGGTGTCTCCTCGCGCGCCGAGCTGGCGCGGCTCAGACTCGGCGATAGATGATCGGCTGGGCGGCGACGCCGTTGGCCTTGAAGTTGGCCAGCACGAAGCTGCGGAAGGTCGGCCGGAAGATCAGGCTGGGCAGGAAGGTCCGCCAGTTCGGCCAGCTCGCGTGGTTGATGAGCCCGTAGTCGGCGGGTTCGCCCGCCAGTGGCTGCATCAGCGCGGAGTTGGGCAGCGCGGTCCTGGCCTGGAACCACCCGGCGGTGTACTCCCACACCTGCAGCAGGGTCTCGCGGTCGTCGGCATAGAAGTAGTTGAACAGGAAACAGTGGTCCTGGCCGTGGTCCACCTCGCCGAGCTGCCCGGCGTTGCTCGCGACGATCTCGTGGGTACGGCGGGCCGCGGCGCCCATCGTGTCGGCGAGCTCCTTGTAGGCGACATTCTCCCGCAACGCCAGCGCGGCTTCCACGGACTCGGTGCGGATCAGCACGACGACGTCGTAACGCGCCGGCCGGATTCCCCGGGCGGCCAACAGCTCGTCGCCCTCGCCGGGCGTTCGCAGGACAGCGCGGAACACGTTCGTCTCGCGCGCCTCGATGCTCGCGGCCAGGGCCTTGAGATGGGCGGGCAGTTGTCTGGGAGGGGACGCGAAGTGGCCCCGCCAGGCGCCGACCTCGCCGGCCAGCATGAGGAAACCATCGCCGGTCGTCGGTAACAGGCGGGCCTTGACGGCCATGTGGTCATTGATCAGCTTCATGCAGCTGACGCTAGCCAGGGCACCTGTTCGCCGCTTCCGTCAACTGACTGGTGCTCCTGCCCATCACACCAGCATGCTGACGGTGATCACCTCATCGCCCTGATCCCCGGACAGGCTGATCGACAGTTCCCCTACGCCGTCCATGACGAACCGGGAGCACGCTGACCGCGTACCGCGTGCCCGCCGCCTCCACGCGGCCGCCGAACCAGCGCGAAGTGACGGCGAGCAGCACGCCCGCCACAAGCAGGCAGACAGCCGCATATCTCGCGGCGCCCACGACGGGCCTGGACAGGCGGCCGGTGAGCACGGCGCCCACCACCAGCACACCGGCCAGCAGGACGCGACGGCGAAGACGCGGATCATGCCTCTGGCCACCCCACCGCCAATGATCGACTTCATGACGGAGACGCTGGGCAGCGGCTCTTGTGTATCGCCTCTATCAGGTGACTGATGCGCACCGTGCCCCGATCAGTCACCTGACAGAGGCGACCGAAAGCGCCATCTTCCTAGGGTTCCGGCCATGACCAAACGACCCGAACCCTACTCGGCAACCGTGATGGCGATCCTGGCCGCCGGCTTCTGCGCCTGGGCACTGCTGACCCTCCCCATACAGGGTGCCGTCATCCTCGTGGTGGCCAGCGTGCTGGGCTGGAGCGGGTGGATCGCCTTCAGCTACACCCGCCCGGTGAAGTCCAGGAGGGTGATCGCCGTCTACCTGTGCGCTGTGGGCTTCCAGCTCATCCACATGGCCGAGGAGTACACCGGCGGCTTCCCGCACGAGATCGTCGAGCTGTTCGACTCGCCACGGGACTGGCCGGAGAAGGAGTTCCTGCTCGTCTTCGTCTTCGGTTTCGGCGCGCTCTACTTCTTCGCCGGCGCGGGCGCGCTCTACCGGATCCGCGTGGCCAACTTCTTCCTGTGGTGGTACGCCCTGGGTGCGGGCCTGCTCAACGGCATCGCCCACTTCGTCTTCCCGATCCTCAAGGGTGGCTACTTCCCCGGCCTGTACACCGCCGGCGGCCACTTCATCATGAGCGGACTGCTGATCTACTTCCTCGTCAAGGAGAACCGCCAGCTCAAGACCGAGGAGCAGCAGGCTCGGTCGCTGGTCAGGTAGCGGGCCCCTCGGTCAGCCCCTTACCTAACCAGCCGGTGGGGGCCTCGCAAGACTTCAGCCACCATGACTGATTCGGCCGGAACCTGGCGGGCCGTACGGTCGTGATCAGCCATCTGACCATGGGAGGAATGCTGTGCGGACCATTGTGGTGGAGCCTGTCGGAACGGTCGTCGGCGGGCGCGCCGAGGCGTTCGACGACGACTGGGACACCGAACAGGCGCTGATCCGCCTCGACGGGACTCGTTTCGGACCGGAATCCCTCGCCGGGCTGGACGCCTTCTCGCACCTGGAGGTGGTGTTCCAGTTCCACCTTGTGGATCCGTCCTCGGTCAGCACCTCTGCCCGTCACCCCCGGGGCAACCCGGACTGGCCCAAAGTCGGGATCTTCGCCCAGCGCGGCAAGAATCGCCCGAACCTGCTGGGCGTCTCCCGCTGCCGCCTGCTCGCCGTCGACGGTCTCGACCTCCACGTGCGCGGCCTGGACGCCATCGACGGCACCCCGATCCTGGACATCAAGCCCTATATGGCCGAATTCGGCCCGCAAGGCCCGACGGTGCAACCGGAGTGGGCGACCGAGCTGATGCGCACCTACTACTGACCCGGAAGGACACACACATGTCGAAAAGCGTCCTGGTGACCGGCGCTTCCACCGGAATTGGGCGCGCCAGCGCACTGCTGCTGGCCCGCGAGGGCTTCACCGTCTATGCCGGCGTTCGCAAGGAGGCCGACGGCGAAGCACTGGGCCCGGCCGTCATCCCCATCCATCTCGACGTCACGAACGCCGGCCAGATCGCCGAGGCCGCCGAGCGCATCGGTCACCTCGACGCCCTGGTCAACAACGCCGGCATCGGCGTCACCGGCCCCCTGGAGTTCGTCCCGCTGGACGCGCTGCGCCGGCAGTACGAGGTCAACGTGTTCGGCCAGGTGGCCGTCATCCAGGCCATGCTGCCGAAGCTGCGCGCGTCGAAGGGCCGGGTCGTCACCGTCGGCTCGGTGGGCAGCTGGATCACCCTGCCCTTCGGTGGCCCGCTCTGCTCCTCCAAGCACGCCATCCGCTCGCTGAACGACGCGCTGCGCATGGAGGTCAAGCCGTACGGCGTGGCCGCGGTCCTCATCGAACCCGGCTCCATCCACACCGACGCCGTCGACAAGCTCCAAGACGAGGTCGAACCCCGGCTGGCCTCCCTCGGCGCCGAAGGCAGGCGGCTGTACGGCACCGCCTACCGGACCATGACCACCGCCGGGCTGAAGGAGGAACGCTCTGGCTCCAGCCCGGATGTGGTCGCCCGCGCCGTCCTGCACGCCCTGACCGCACGCAAGCCCCGCTCCCGCTACCCGGTCGGCAAGAAATCCCGGCTGATGAGCACGCTCGGCCGGATCGTCCCCCAATACACCCTCGATGCCCTGCGGCTGCGCGCGCTGGGCCTGTCCTGAACGGAGCACCCCATGACCCAGCTCGCCGGAGCCGACGCCCTCATCGCGCTCGACCCCGTCTTCGCCCAGCTAGCCGTCGGCGCGGGTCACAACCTGTGGGGCCTGACCCACCTGACGATGCGCGAGAAGGCCTTCGTCTGCCTGACCGCCGACCTGTGCCACCCCCACCTGGACCTGCCTCTGGCCATGCACGTCCAGATGGCCCTGACCAACGGGGTCGACCCCGAATCCATCCGGGAGCTCTACCGCCACCTGGCCCCGTACGTGGGCTACCCCATCCTCGTCCCGGCCTTCCAGCGCCTGACCGAACTCGGACTGCCCCCGGCACAGGACACCGACCCGGTCAAGCCTGTGCCGCTGACCGGAGCGCTGGCCCGCGCCGTACATGATCTCGAGGACTTGGACCCGGGGCTGGCCGCCTTCACCGAGGACCAGCTCGCCCAGCGCTGGGCCCGTCCGCACCTCAGCCTCCGCGAACGGGCGATCGCCTGCCTGACCGTGGACGTCTTCTACCAGACGCTGGGCCGGTCGATGCGGCTGCACGCCGCCTTGGCGCAGGCGGACGGGGCCACCGAGGAGACCTTTCGTGATCTGATCCGCGGCCTGGCGGAGTTCGGGCTCGCCCGAGCATGGGCAGCCGCGGAGACCCTGCTCCCTCAGCCAGACTCTGGCACGGAGAACGCAACATGAACACGGCTCCTCGAGGACCCCGACACCGAGGGTCAGATCCGCATCATGCTGCCCCGGGCTGCGACGACGGCCGTTTCCGGCCTACGCGCCCGGCTCGCACGAACGCGTCGTGGTCGAGTCTGTCGCGGATCAGACCGTCGACTTGCGCGCTGTCGTGGTCGCCCTGGCCGTGGCTACCCGCCGATCGTACGTGAGCCATGTCACGGGTCGCACTTGTCACGCCGGGCGAAACTCATCCGTCCGGTCTGTGTGAAGACCTCGCAGACAATGAGGAAGATCATGTCCAGACTCGATGAGACACCGCCGGCTTCGGCCGAGCAGCCCGCCCGCCGGCGGCGCTGGCCGCGATGGCTGGCGGGCCTGGTCGCGCTGCTGGTGGCCGCGGCCCTGTTCATCGCGTATATGTGGCAGCCGCCTGCCGTACAGGGTTACCGCTCGCCGTACCTGAGCCGCATTCACTCCCTGTACGCCGACACTCCCGTGGCTCGCTTCCACTACACCAAAACCGGACAAGGCGCGCCGGTGGTACTGATCGCGGGAGGCGCCCAGTGGCAGTACTCCTACCGGGACACCATCCCCGCCCTGGCCGAGAACCACACGGTCTACGCTGTCGACCTGCCGAGCCAGGGCTATACCCGGGCGGCGGAGAACTTCACCTACACCATCCCCGCCATGGCGGACGCGATCAGGGCCTTCCTGGATGAGGTGGGCTTGACGAAGGCGTCGCTGGTCGGACACTCGTGGGGTGGTGCGTGGACCCTCTCCTTCGCCGAGCGCCACCCCGACCGGGTCGACAGGCTCGTGCTCCTGGACTCGCCCGGCCTGGACAAGGAGCCGGCTTCGCAGACGGCCGTGTTCGGCGTGCCGGTAGTGGGTGAGGCCGTGGTGAAGCTGATGCGCCGCGCGGATTTCGAGACCAGCCTGCGCTCGGCGTTCACTCACCAGGAACGGGTCACCGCGGAGGTGGTCGACGAGAACTGGGCATGGATGTCCAGGTCCGAACAGCGAGAAGCCTTCGTCGAGCTCGTCCGCAGCCAGGATTACGCCCCCATCGACGCGGGCTTGAGCCGGATCACCGCCAGGACGCTCATCGTCTGGGGAGGGGATGACCAGTGGCTGCCCGCCTCCTACGCCCGCGAGTACGCGGAACGCATCCCTGGCGCGGAGGTGAAGGTGATTCCGGATGCCGGGCACAATGTGCACGAAGACGATCCGGCACGGGTGATCCCCCTCCTCGCCGCGTTCCTCAGCGGCTGAGTCACGCCGGCGATCGAGCGGGGGTGGCGATCAGGCGTCCGGCTGCTCCGCCAACGCCTTCACCGGCGGGGGAACCATACCGGCGTCACGGGCTCTCGTCCTCCCCGAAGCAGAGCGCGCCGCCGATCTGGGCGCCCAGCTCCAGTTGGTCGTAGTAGATGCGGTGGCTGACGATGAGATCGTCCTCCACGGTCGAGACGCTGCACGCGCGCACGAGGATGGGGCGGCCGGTCGGCTCGGCCACGCCCCCTCCGGGCATCAGGTAGGCGCCCTTGTGCGTGCCGCTCAGGGTGTACTCCGCCACCAGGGTGTCGCCCAGGATCGTGAGCGACTGGACAGTGCATCTCGAGTCCGGGAACGCCTCGATGAACGCGCCGTAGTAGGAGGCGATCTCGTCCCTGTCCTGGCCCACGCCGTCCGGCGCGACGAGGACCGCACCGCGGCTGAAGGTGTCCGCGAGGCTGTTCAGATCGTGGCGGTTGAAGGCCTTGCGCAGCCGGTCCAGCGGGCGTCGGGGATCAGACATCGACTCATGTTAATAGCCAAATGGGCAATTATTGGGCCAACCCTCAGTACAGAAGCCGCATTTCAGCCACAGCAGCAAAATGCTGAAATCCGCCAGAAGTTGGTTGTCCGGAATATCGGGCAGTGTCACAGCTTGCCGAGCTGTCCTGTCAGAGCTGTGACCACCCTGGTGCCGGCCTCGCCCGGCAACCCGCCGACGACTACGATCTCGGCCAGTTCGGAAACGAGGAGTACCTGCCCGGTGAAAGTCGAGACCGCCTGATGCAGGCCTTCCTCCACGCGGTGGGGATATCGGCCGGCTGCGCCCTGGCCCTGGCCCCGGCCCTGCTGCCCTCCGCGCGGCCCACCAGGAGGTGGCCGCACGTCGTCATGGCGCTCGGCATGGCGGCCGGGCACCTGGGCGGCTGGTTCCTGTCCGCCGCGGTGCTCGCGCTGCTGACCGCCGGCTGGCTCTGCGGCTCCCCCTCCCGCCGCGCCGAGACCGGTCACCACATCCAGGACTTCGTGGTCATGTCCATCCTCCTGGTGCTGACGGCGTTCGGCCCGCCCCCGCTCGCCGGCGCTACGTACGGGCACCCGCACGGAGGCGGTTCGCCGGCCACGGTGGCCCTGGCCATCGGGCTGGCCTGGACCTGCGCCCGGCTCATCCGCCTCCTGCCAGGGCGGAGCACGGATCGAACGATGCTCCCCCAGGATGTGTGCTCGGCCGGGATGGCGGCCAGCATGGCCTTCATGGCCGCTTTGGCCCTCTGACGGGTCAGAGTGTTGTCACACATCGGGGCGCTGCCTTGTCTGAGCTGGTGCACGGCCGGACCGAGCCAGCCACCGCCCCTTGAAAGGAACCCTGATGAGCACCGACCACGCTCACGCCCACCACCTCGACAACCCCGACAAGAGCGGGCCGCCGCCGAAGCTCGACATGGTCGCCACCGTGCCGGGGGCCCCGCCCGCGCCGGAGGGCGCCGAGGCGATGACGATCCTGGTCACGTTGCCGCCGAACAGCCCGGGTGCGCCGCCGCACCGGCACTCCGGGCCCGCGTACGGGTACGTGGTCAAGGGCGCCATCAACTTCGAGCTCGAAGGCGAGCCCGTGCGGGTCGTCCGGGCCGGTGAGGCGTTCTGGGAGCCCGGTGGGGACGTGATCCACTACCAGGACGGCAACCACCTCGCCGACGAGGAGTCGGCGTTCGTGGTGACGATGTTCTGCGCGCCCGGGCAGCCGATGTTGGTCCCGGTCAGCCCGGAGGAGCTGGAAGCCCGGCGGGACCGTCGCGCGCCGCGGTCATGACCAAGGTTTCACTGACCGAGCTCGCCCGCGAGCTGCTCACGCGTGCCCGTGAGGCGCACAGCGGGCGCGGCACGCTGAGGTTCACCACGGCGCGCTGAGAGCGAAGAAAGCGGGAGCCGGCGTGCCGGTTCCCGCCTCTTCAAACCCGGGCCTCAGCCGGTGTGGGGAACGGGTGTGCACGGCTTCACAGGTGAGCCCGCCTTGGCCAGCCATGAGCCCATTCGCCAGAGCACCTGCGCGCTGCGCTCGTCGCTGAACTCGAGCACGAGCGTCTCGCCCGGCCTGATGTACTCGGGGAAGATCTGGAACTTGCCCGAGCTCCCCCGGATGGCCTTGAACGAACGCAGCTTGCCCACGCGCTCACGCAGCTCGTCCGCGCCGTCGACGGGCGGCCCGCCGTAGGACTCGTCCGCGCCGACGAACCTGGGGACCTCGCATCGCATGCCGGGAGCCAGGAACGTCACGTCGGCCTTGACGCCGGCCCCGGCCAGCTCGGCCTCCAGCCCGTCGGGGTCGCGCAGTTCCTTGAGCGTCACCGTGAGCGTGCCGTCCGGGTCCTTGGTCACCGCGTACGCCGAGGTCCCGGTGCCGATCACCTGCGGCGTGAGGGCGACCGCCGCCGTGGCTGCGACCGCGACCAGCGCCCGGGGCACGGTGACGACGCGCCGCCGGGTGTGCATCCCGTCGATCAACCGTCGTCGTGCTCCCGCGAGATCATCGGGGGTGGCCGGTGGGACGGTCTCCCACATGGCCTTCAGTGCGTCCAATGTCATTCTCCTTGGTCTTCTCGGTCGAGGGCGCGACGGATCTGGAGGCGGGCCCGGTTGAGGCGCGACGCGACGGTGCCCGGCGGGATGGCGAGCGCGTCGGCGACCTCCTGGTAGCTCAGTTCGGCCCAGGCGACGAGCAGCAGCACGTCGCGGTCGGCCCGGCTGAGCTTCAGCAGGGCCCGTGCCAGCGGCCGGTTGACGGCCAGGGTGTTGACCCCGTCCTCGACCTGGCGGCCCACGATCTCGGCCGGGTGCACGCCGCTGCGGATGTACGCCCGGTAGAGGTTCGTCTCGGTGCGCCGCCGCTTGCCGATCACGTTGGTGGCGATGCCGTACAGCCACGGGCGGGCGTCGGGGCGGCCCCGGTCATAATCGCCCCGGCGCTGGAACGCGGCCAGGAAGGTGTCGGCCACGACGTCCTCCGCCTCGTCGGGTCCCAGGCGTCTGGTCACGTAGCGGTGCAGGAGCGGCGCGTGCCGGTCGAAGAGTACGGCGAAGGTCTCCGGCTCGTTCAGGGACCTCTCGATGAGGGTCGCGTCATCGAACTCGACGCCTTCGCGGTGGATTGTCATGCATGTCGGCCTTTCTGGCGTATGCGGTCACCTGTACTTACCGCGCCAGGCCGAAAAGCTTCACGGCACACGCATCTCACTCCCACGACGGAGCTTTTGACACTCTGCGGGCGCGCGCTTGGGCCAGCCGTCACTGTTTATATAACGCTAATTGTCATCGTTTATATAGATTTGCGAACTATGGAGAAGACGCTCGACCAGGATCGGGTGCAGGAGTTCCTGGAACGCGTGATGACCGACAGCGGTGCCGCCCTCGCGGGCCTGTGCACGTCGATCGGTACCCGGCTCGGGCTCTACGGGGCGATGGCCGGGGCCGGGCCGCTGACCTCCGAGGAACTCGCCGCCCGTACCGGGCTCAACGAGCGATACGTACGGGAGTGGCTGGCCTCCCAGGTCGCCGGCCAGTACGTGCACTACGAGCCCGGCACCGGCACCTACGTGTTCCCCGACGAACACGCCGCCGTGCTCGCGGACCCGGCCTCTCCCACGTACTCGGCGGGGGCGTTCACCATGCTCCAGTCGCTCTACGCCACCGAGGACGCGCTGGTGGACGCCTACCGGACGGGCGACGGCGTGGGCTGGGAGGAGCACGAGCCCACTCTGTACGAGGGGGTGGCCACGTTCTTCCTCCCCGGCTACGCGGCGTCCCTGGTGCAGGAGTGGTTGCCGGCCATGGACGGCGTCGTGGAGGGGCTGGAGCGGGGCATGTCCGTCGCCGACGTCGGTTGCGGCTTCGGCCACAGCACGCTGCTCATGGCGCACGCGTTCCCCGGCTCGCGCTTCCACGGCTTCGACTTCCACGGCCCGTCCCTCGAGAGAGCGCGGCGGGCGGCGGAGGAGCAGGGGCTGGCCGATCGGGTGACCTTCGAGCTCGCGGGCGCGGGCGACTTCCCCGGCGGCGACTACGGCCTGATCACCTTCTTCGACTGCCTGCACGACCTCGGTGACCCCGGCGCCGCGTTCCGGCGGGCCGCGCAGACGCTGGCCGCCGGCGGCGCCTGCCTGGTCGTCGAGCCGAACGCCGCCGCGGCGCCCCAGGACAACGTCAATCCGCTCGGCCGGGCGTTCACCGCGACGTCCGCGACGTTGTGCCTGCCCGGGGCGCTGGCCCAGAAGGGGCCGTACGCGCTGGGCAACCACGCAGGCGAGGACGCCCTGCGGCGCATCGCGTACGAGGCCGGCCTGCGCACCTGGAAGCTGGCCGCGGAGGGCCCCGCCAACCGCGTTTACGAGGCCCGCCGCTGATTCCCCGCCGCGTCAGTCGTCCTCGTCGTCCCAGTCGTCCTCTTCGTCGTCCCACAGGTCGCTGGGCGGCAGCGGGTGCTCGTCGTCGACGAGCGAGTCGTCCACGTAGCGCCGCCAGGCGCGGCTCTCGTCCGGGTCGGCCCAGTCCTCCTCGGTGATCCTCGGGATGGGGATGGTGGCCCGCTGGTGGTCGACCATCCACGAGTTGCGGAAGAAGTCGAACTTGAGGTGGTAGCAGCCGGCGGACTCGGTGTAGATGATGGGCGGGACGAGGAACTGCGCCACGCCGACCTTGGCCGCGACGACCACGTAGTCCTCGGGGATGGACTCGTCGTTCCAGCAGGCGGCGAAGTTCACCGGCTGGAGCGCGCCCTTGCCGAGCACGTGGATGAGGTTGTCCTGGACGACGAACCGGTCCGGGTCGAGAGCCACGTCCTCGCCGAGCATGAGGATCGGCGCGGGGAGGATGTGCGCCTTGGCGAAGGACTGCGCGTCGGTGTAGAGATCGATGATCTCGTCGTGGCGCGTGGGGTCGTAGCGTCCGGAGGAGTGGAACGGGCAGCAGATCTCGTTGTCGGCCCGCTCCGGCTCGGGGAAGAACGCGGACTTGTCCACCCGCGTCATGACGGACCCGCCGCGCCTGGCCGCCAGGAACTCGGGGATCCAGCCGGCGTCGTCGGACTCGATGACCTCTGTCTCGCACAGCGCCCGGAACGCGGTGTCGCCGAGCTTGCAGTTGAAGTAGTCCAGAAGGGTGAGCGCGGCGCACTCCGCCAGCGGCAGCTCCTCGGACTTGGCGAACCAGAAGTCGTAGCCGTTGGCCACGAAGTGCACTCCGCGGAACTCCTTGTGCACGAAGGTCTCGCGCGTGGGGCCCTCCCCCAGGCCGTTCCAGTGGGCGGCCGCCACCTGGTTGTAGTACGCGTCGGCCTGCCGGGCCAGCTCCGGCGCGAACACGCTCTCACCGGTCAGGTAGCACGCCTTGCTGAACAGCTCGCCGATCTCCGGCGCCTCGGTGACCTCGTCGGCGGCGAAGATGAGCTCGGTACGCAGGAACACCTTGCGGCCGTCGTGGTAGGGGGCGCCCTCGTGCTCGTACCGCTGGTCGAAGATCACGCACGTGAAGTCGCCGATCTCGCTGAGCGCGGCGCCGCCGACCAGGTCCAGCGCCGGCGACCCCGTGCCGCCGGTCAGGTACAGCAGCACCGTGTACCGGGAGATGTGCCGCCGCGTCGCGTCGAAGTACGGCGTGTCCCGATGGCGGTGGAAGTTGGCGTCACCCGGCTCGAACCGGTTGCACCTGAACACCGGGTTCACGTGCGAGAACCCCTCCGCCGTCGCCGGCGGCAACGCGTCGGCCACCGCCGCGGTCAACGCCTCGGCCAGCAGCGCCGAGTGGAAGATGAACCGTTCACCGCCCCGGGATCCGGCGTTCAGCGGCGGCACGTACAGCTTGAGCTCGTCCAGCCGCGCCAGCCGGGCCTGCGCCTCGGCCGGCAACCGCAGCGAGAACGAGAACACCCCCTCCGCGTGCTCCACCCGCCCGGCGAGCTCCGCCTCCAACGGCACGTCCTCGAACAGGCGGTCCAGCGGGACGATGTTCTCGAACGTGCGGAACGACAACTCGTGCGGATCCACGAACACCGCCGCCAGGTACGGCGCGTCCGCGCTCGGCCGGGCGAACAGATCGCGCACCCGCTCGTCGATCCGCTCGGCGTCGATGAACCGCACCGCCTTGAACCGCGCCGATGGATGCCAGGAAATGTCCAGTCCGTCCACCGTCGCGGCCGGATCGGCGTCGGTCGCGTCCACCTCTGCCCGATACCGGGCGGCCTCCTCGGCGGGCGCGTCCCCGCTCGACAGGACGAAGAACCGATCCCGAAGTTCGATGCTCACATGCACCTCCACAAGCTGCGCAGCCCGGACGGAAGGTTCGCGGCGTGCGCCAGCTTGCGCACGCCGTCCTGGCCCACATCGGCGTCGTAGAGCCACAGCCGCGCGAGGGACCCGGCGAACGGGGCCGCGACCAGAGCCTCCGCGCCCGCCTCGCCGATGCGGTTGTACCGCAGGTCGAGCTCGGTCAGCTCCGGGAACCGATGCAGGGAGCGCACGCCCTCGGCGCTCACCCTGTTGCGCTGCAGGTGCAGGCGGCGCAGTCCGCCCAGGTACGGGGACGCCGCGAGGGCCGCCACACCTGCGTCGCCGATCCGGCAGTACCGCAGCTCCAGCGCCCGCAGCCGGTCCGTGCGGAGCGAGGCGGCGAGGAGCTCGGCGCCGTCGGGACCCAGGTCCAGATAGGAGAGGTCGAGCCCGGCGAGCCGCCCGAGATCCAGCCCGTCGAGTGCCCGCATGTCCAGGCGCCCGGGGCGAACCTCGCCTCCCGAGCCGCCCTCCTCGTCCTCGTCCTCGTCCCAGTCCTCGTCGTCGTCCCAGTCCTCGTCGTCCTCGTCGGTCGCCGCGCCCGCCGTGATCCTCAGCGTGGTCACGAACCGGCCGCTCAGCACCTGCTCCACGACCTCGCGGACGTCGTCCGACCACGGGACGGCCACCTCCGTGGCGAAGCCGTACCTGCGTGCCAGCACACGCGCCGTCGCCGGCAGCCCGTCGTCCCATCCGTCCTCGTGCTCCGCGAGGAGGCCGGCGATCTCGCTCTCCACGGCCGGGCGGTCGGCGGGACGGGTGCGCGCCAGGCGCTGCTCCAGGCGGATCAGCGTGCCTCTGGCGTCGCCCTGCTCCAGCAGCCAGTCACTGTAGGCACCCCACGAGGCGAGGTCTTCGGGATGAGCCCGTAACGCGTCTTCGACGGCAGTCACTTGCATTCGTACGAATGTACGGAGATCGACAGATGTGTCAAGGCGCCGCACATCATCTGTAAACGGACCCCGAATGACCGCGCGGGCAGGTATCGTGCTGCGCCGAGTACATGATCGCCGACGTGGACAGCCCACGCGGCACGGTGTCTTTGCGGCGCCCTCGGGCGGAGCCAGGGGGCCCGCCCCAGTTGGAGGTCTCCACCGTGAATTCACCGGGTCCTGAGCCGGGCCGGGACGACGACGCCGCCGAGAGGCGGGCGTGGGAGTCCGCCGCCCGTGCCTGCTACCGGGAGATCGGGGTCCCGTTCCCGGAACGGGTCGTGTGGGTGTCCTCACCGCTCGTCGGCGCGTTCGCCGCGCCGATCGCCGCCTGCCTGAGCACCGGCCACCGCAACAGCCGCGTCCTGGAGTCCGTCTACCGCTCGGTGGACGACACCGCCGGCGAGACCGTCGGGCACGCCGTACGCGCCGCGGTCCGGGCCGCGTCCGACGGGGCGGCGAGCGATCCGGTGCACGGCGCGGCGGCCACCGCCCTGCACGCCGAGATCGCCGCCACGATGGGCTCCGCGCTGGCCTCGGCGGTGCGGGACCTGCCCGCCCGCGAGGAGAGCCGGAACGTGCCCGCCGGCGTGCTGAACCTGGTCGCCGGTGCGTCGGACGCGGCCGTACGGGCGGCGGTGGACGCGGCGGTGGGCGGCCCGCGCCAGGACACGATCCGCGGAGAGGTACGCCGGCTGTGGCGGGCCCACCTGGCGTTCCAGCGGCCCGGCACCTGGCTCACCCTGGTCGACCGCTTCAGCCAGGACGCTGCCACGCCGCACGACGAGGACCGGCCGTGGCAGAGCACCCCGGAGCAGGACGCGGCGCGATCCGCGCCCGCCGGCTGGTGGTGGTGGCCCTTCCTCGACTTCGTCATGCTCTGTCCGCGCCCGACCGAGCTGCACCTCGAGCAGGTCGGCGAGGGCGCCAGGGCCGTGCACCGACCGCACCGCGCCGACGGCCCCGCGGCCGGGTGGGCCGACGGGTTCGGGGTCCACTTCTGGCACGGCACCCACGTCACCCGGGCCGTCATCGACGACACCCTCACCACCGACGAGATCCTCCGCGAGACCAACGCCGAGATCCGCCGCTGCGCCATCGAACGCCGCGGCTGGGACCGCTTCATCGACGAGGCCGGCCTCGCCCAGATCGGGCCCGCCGTGCCCGACCCCGGCAACCCCGGCCAGACCCTCAGCCTGCACGACGTTCCCGAGGACATCTACACCACGCACGTGCGGGTCCTGCTGTGCACCAACGGCACCGTCGAACGGGACGGCACCCGCCGCCGCTTCGGCCTCACCGTCCCCGCCGACTGCAGCGACCCCATCCACGCCGCCGCCTGGACCTACGGCCTCACCCCGGCGCAGTACGCCACGGCGCAACGACGATCCTGACCCCCGCCCACCGGCAAAGGAGCCCGAGAGAAGATGCCCACCATCGAGCAGGCCATCGCCACCTTCGGCGTCACCGTCGACGAGCACCTCGACCGTCAGGCCGAGATCCCCATCCTGTCCGGCCTGCAGTTCCAGGGCGACGTCGCCGTCGTACCGGCCAACCGGGAGCCGGCCCGCACCCCCGTCCCCGAGACCGGCGTGCCGATCGTCCGCGGCCAGGGCGGGGCCAACACCCACCTCCTGCTCGCCACCGGCAAGGCGTTCTTCACCCCGGAGCGCTTCGGCGGCGGGATGGTGCTCGGCGTGCTGACCGTCGCGGAGGACGCGACCGCCTACCTCGCGCACCCCGAACACGCCTTCACCGGCATCGCGCCGGGCACCTACGAGCTGCGCCGCCAGCGCGAGCAGGCCGACCAGACCCGGCTCGTCGCCGACTGAGGGCCGTCCGCCGTCGCGCTCAGGCCGGAAGAGAAAGGCGGATGCCGGACATCCGCCTTTCTGTCGTCTCTCAGGGCACCAGAGCGGCCATCAGCCCGTACTCGATGGCCGTCGCGGCGTTGACGTATGCGGAGATCGTCGCGTTGCTGCACGATCCACGGGTCAGCTCCGCCCCTGGCTCGCCGAGGTCACCGACGGGCTGATCGACGGCTTCGCCGGAAAGAACGGCATCGACGCCGTCGAGGAGTTCGCCTACCCGCTGCCCGTGGCCGCGATCTGCCACCTGCTCGGCGTGCCCCGCGAGGACGAGCCGCGCTTCCGCCACTGGGCCGACGCCACCGTCGAGGCATTCGACCCGACCACCGGAACGTTCGAGGAGCGCCAGCGAGGGCCGATGGCCCGTGGCGACCTGCTCAACACCGGCGCGCTGCTGCTGGTCGCCGGCCACGAGACCACCGTCAACCTCATCGCCAACGGCCTGCTCACCCTGCTGCGCCACCCCGACGTGCTCGAGCGGCTGCGCCACGAGCCCGACCTGAGCATCCCGCTGGTCGAGGAACTCCTGCGCTACGAACCAACGGTGCACATGCTGACCGGACGCAGCGCCCTGGCCGACATCGACCTCGCCGGCACCACCATCCCGCAGGGCTCCCCCCTCGCGCTCGTCCTCGCCGCCGGCAGCCGCGACCCCCACCGCTTCCCCGACCCGGACCGCTTCGACCCCGACCGCGCCGACAATGTGCACCTCGGCTTCGGCAACGGCATCCACTACTGCTTCGGCGCGCCGCCGGCCCGGAGCGAGGCGCAGGTGGCGCTCTCCGCGCCGGCCCGCCGGCTGGTCAATCCCCGGCTGGCCACGGACCCGCCGCCGTACCGGCCCAACCCGACACTGCGCGGCCCCCGCCACCTCATGATCGAGTTCGATGCCATCGCGCCCTGATACGTCATCTGACGTACGGGAGATGACTTTGCCGGTCCTATGGTGGTTGGTGCGTCACCTGGGGCGGCCCACGGGTGGCCGATGTTCCGGGGAGGGCCGCGAACGGGGGCGGAAACGCGACGATGCGGGGCATGACGGGACACGCGGCCGACGATGTGGCGTTGACGCGGGCCGCCCAGGGCGGTGACATCGCCGCCCTGGGGTTGCTGCTGGAACAGCATCGGGCGGGCATGCGGGCCGTGGCGTTGAGCATCCTGGGTCCCGGTCCCGACGTGGACGACGTCATGCAGGAGGCGGCGCTCGTCGCCCTGCGCCGCATCGGGGACGTGCGGGACCCGCGGGCGGCCGGCCCGTGGCTGCGGATGATCGTACGCAACGGGTGCCGCGGTCTCCTGCGCGCGTCGAGCCAGGTCGAGCCGGTCGCCGAGCTCGCGGTGCGAGACGCCGACGCCGACCTCGGCGAGCTGCTGGAACGGCACGCGCTGCGGGACTGGGTGTGGGAGGCCGTCGAGGAGCTTTCGCCCACGCTGCGGTTGCCGCTGGTGCTGCGCCATTTCACCGAGGGAGTGACCGGGTACGAGCGCATCGCCCAGGTTTGCGGTGTGCCGGTGGGGACCGTACGCAGCCGGCTGAACCAGGCGCGGGCGAAACTCGCCGCGGCCCTGGACGCGACGGCGGCCGGAGCGCACAGTGACGCCCGGCTCCGGACCGCGGCGAGCTGGGACGAGGCCCGCGACACGTTGTCGGCCGCCGAGGCCGGAGAGTTCGGCAAGCTTCTCAAGGAGAGCTGGTCTCCCGAGGTCGCCCTGATGAGCGGCGACACGTGGATGGGTGACGCCGCGCTGCTCGAACGGGCCATGGACGGCGATCTCACCGCCGGGGTGCGGCAGCGGCCGGTCAACGTGGCCGCGGGGCGGTCACTGACCGTCTGGGAGATGGACATCCTCAACCCGGCGGACGACCCCGGCCACTGCCCGCCGTCGGTCGCGTGGATCATGAGTCTCAGCGGCGGCAGGGTGGCGCAGCTGCGCCTGTTCCATCCGGTCCCGTTGAGGACCGCCGTGCTGCCGCCGGAGCTTCAGGACACCTGGCCCTCGATGTGACGCAGGTCATACATCCGGGATCGAACTTCGGCTCCGCGCCCGCATCTTGTCGGTGTCATCCACACACCTTCAAGATCGGGAGTTCTGATGGTCTCACCTGTCACCGGGCAGCCGGCCGCGGGCGTACACACCTTCGAGGCAGAGGGCGTCGTCGTGCGCTACCACGTCCACGGCTCCGGGCCGGTCTGCGTGGCGCACCCGGGCGGCCCCGGAATCGCCTGGGAATATCTGCGCGCGCCCGAGCTGGAGAAGCACCTGACCATGGTCTACCTGGAGCCGGCCGGGACCGGCGGCTCCGACCGGCTCGCCACCCATCCGCACGGCTACACCCGGCGGCTCTACAGCGGGCATCTGGCCGCGCTGATCGATCACCTCGCCGTGGGCCCGGTCCATGTGCTGGGGCACTCGCACGGCGGTTTCGTCGCCCAGTACCACGCGCTGCACCACCCTGACCAGGTCGCCGGTCTCATCCTGTACGAAAGCGCCCCGCTCACCGGGCCCGAGCACATGGCCGAGGCGCAGCGATTGGTGGGAGAGTTCGCCGCCCGCCACGCCGATCACCCGGGCCTGCCGGCGGTCCTCCAGGCGTTCGCGGGGATATCGGCGATCGCCGACGACGAGAGCATGGAGCGCACCGTCAGGGGGATCCTGCCGGCCTACGTCGCCGACTACTGGGCCGACGCTCCGCACTGGGCGCGGCTGCAAGCGGCCCTGCGGGCGAGCCACATCTCGGGGCTGGACGAGCACGGCGCCCCTGACCTCATCGACGACCGCGGGACGCTCGGAGCGCTGACCGCACCGACCTTGATCGTGGTCGGGCGCTATGACGTCATCTGCGGGGTGCGCTGGGCCGAAGAGCTGCACCGGCTGATTCCGGCCTCGCGCCTGGTGATCCTGGAGCGCAGCGGGCACCTGGGCCACCTGGAGGAGCCGGAGCGGTTCGCGGCCGAGGTCGCCGCCTTCGTGAGCGCACAACCCGCGCCCCGCCACTGATCGGTTGCGGGCGTCCCTCGGTCGGGGCGCCCGTAACAGACGGGTGTCCCCCGGACGGGCGCCCGTCTGACCGGCAGCGCCGGGTCGTTACAGCGCGTCCGTCAGCAGCGGCGTGAGCTTCTTCTCGCACGGCGCGTGTCCGATCTGCCCGCACAGCCGCAGAACCTGATCGGCCCTGCGTGCCGCCGCGTCGTGGTCGCCGCGTCGCCGTTCCAGCCCGGCCAGCTCCGTCAGCGCGGCCAGCTCCGGCAGCCGGTACGTGTTCTCGGCCGCCACGGTGTGTCCCCGCAGCGCGTGGCGGACGGCTCCCTCCTGGTCGCCCAGGGCGTCGAGCAGCCGGGCGCGGGCGAGCAGCGCGTAGGCCAGATGCCAGCTCAGGCCGCCGGCGCCGATGAGGTCGTCGGCCAGGTCCAGGCTGTCGGCGGCCTCGGTCGTCAGGCCGAGACGGATCCCGGCGTCGGCCAGGGCGATCAGCGCCGCCCCTTCCACCAGCCGGTCACCCTGGCTGCGGCACACGTCGAGCGCGGCCAGCGCCTCGTCCCGCGACTGCGCCCACCGGCAGTTCTCCCAGTGCAGCCGGCTGATCCAGATCTGCGTCGTGGCCGCGCCGTGGCCGCCTATCGAGGTGATCAGGGCGACCGACTGCCGAAGGCAGGTCTCCGCTTCGCCGTACCGGCCCTGGTCGAGGAGCACGGCGCCCAACTGCCGCAGGTCGGCCCCCTCGGCGTAGGGCAGATTGTGGCGCCGGCTCAGCGCGAGTGCCTGCCTGCAGTACTCCTCGGCCAGGTCCAGCCGGCCCAGGTGGTGGTACTGGTTGCCGAGCGCGTGGAGTGCCCGGACGTGGCCGGGCACCGATCCGAGCTCGCCGAAGAGCTGCGCCGCCCGTACGTTGTCGGCCATCGCCTCGACGAGGTGGCCCGTCCACGCGCGCGCGAAGCTCAACCCCATCCTGGCCGCCGCCTCGACCTCGCGCTCGCCGCTCTCGTGGGCGATGCGGACGGCCTGTTCCAGGTGCCCGACGGCCTCCTCGCGGCGGCCGACACGGAAGAGGCCATCGCCCATGCCGGTGTGCAGCATGGCGGTCACGGCCGGCACGTCGTGCGCGGAGGCGGCCTCCAGCAGGGTCGGCGCGATCTCCATCCACTCGCCGATGCGTCCGGTACGGGCGCAGATGGCGCGGACCATGTCGGCCAGGCGCCAGACGGCCGGGCCGGGATCCCGCTCGATCGCGCGCATCAGCGCGGCCATCAGATTGATGACGTCGGCCGTCTCGGGGGACGGCCGCTCGCGGGCGTCCGTGCTCGGTTGCTCGCCGGGGAGCAGGGACTCTCCGGGCGCGCAGCGGGCGGCGATGGCGGCGCCCAGTTGCAGGTAGTGGCCGAACAGGCGATGCCAGGCCGGCTCACGCTCGGGGTCGCGCCCGGCTTCCGCCACCGCGTACAGGCGGACCAGGTCGTGGAAGCGGTACCGATCGGTGATGTGGTGTTCGAGCAGGTGGGCCGCGGCCAAGGTCTTGAGCGAGGCGCGTGCCGCGTCCTGCGGGAGGCCGGTGACCGCCGCCGCGGCCGCCACGGTGACATCGGGGCCGGGCACGAGCCCGAGCAGGCGGAAGACCCGCTGCTCGGCGGGGGCGAGCACGCGGTAGGAGGCGGAGAAGGCGACGGTGACGGGGTTGTCCCTGGCGCCGTCCACGGTGAGCCCGGCCAGCGGGTTGCCGGCGGCCAGCTCCGCCGCGACCGCCGCGGTGCCGTCCTCGGGCCGGGCGGCGGCGTTCGCGGCGGCGATGCGCAGCGCGAGCGGCAGCCCGCCGCACGCGCGCACCAGCTCGGCGCGCGCGTGCGACTCGGCCGGGCCGCCCGCCGGTCCGAGCACGCCGTCCAGCAGCGCCCGGCCGTCCTCCTCGGACAACGGGCCGAGCGAGTGCTGCCTGGCACCCGCGAACGCCACCAGTTCGCCCAGGCGGTGCCTGCTGGTCACGAGTGCCACGCCGTTCGGGGGCAGGAGCTGCTCGATCTGGGCCGCCGCGCGGGCGTTGTCCAGGACCAGCAGGAACGAGTGTCCCGCCAGCAGCGAGCGATAGAGGCCGAGCTGCGTCTCGAACCCGCCCCGCACCCGTTCGGGATCGACGCCGAGCGAGACCAGCAGCCGGGTCAGCGCCGCCGTCGTGGTCAGCGGCTCGTGGTCCGGATCGTAGCCGCGAAGGTCGATGTAGAGCTGCCCGTCGGGGAAGCGGTCCTTGGCCTGGTGCGCCCAGTGCAACGCGAGGGCCGTCTTGCCCATGCCGGCCGTGCCGCTCACCACGCAGACGCCGTCGCCGCCGTCCAGGCACTCGTTCAGCCACGCCAGTTCCGCGTCGCGGGCGGCGAACTCGGGCACGTCCCTGGGCAGCTCGGCCGGCCGCGCGACGAAGGGTTCTCGCCGCGGCGGAAGAGGCACCGGCGAGTCCGGTTCGTCGTCCCTCAGGAGCCGCTGGTGCAACTGGCGCAGGGGGCGGCCGGGCTCGATGCCCAGCTCGTCGACCAGCCGCCGTCTCGCCTCCCGGTACACGGCCAGCGCTTCGGCGCGGCGCTCGCACCGGTGCAGGGCCAGCATGAGCTGTCCCAGCAGCCGCTCGCGCAGCGGGTGCTCGGTCACCGCCGTGTGCAGCTCGCCGACGATCTCGGCGTGCCGCCCGGCCGCCAGTTCCGCCTCGTACAGCTCCTCCAGGGCGCAGACCCGCCTGTCCTCGAGGCCCGGACGTTCCTGGTGGATCAGCGCGGCGCCGGCCCCTGCCAGCGCGGGCCCGCGCCACAGCGCTGCGGCGGCACGCAGCCGTGCCGCGGCGTCGCTGTGGCGTCCCTCCTCCGCGTCGGCGCGCGCATCGGTTCTGTACCGCTCGAACAACTGCAGGTCGAGCTCGTCCACGCCGGCGTGGATGCGGTAGCCGGCGCCGACGCGGCTGATGCGCTCCTTGCCGACCAGAGCCCGTAGCTCGTGGATGTAGACCTGTAAGCGCGCGACAGCCGTACGCGGCGGCCGCTCGCCCCAGATCAGGTCGACGAGCCGGTCGTCCGGCACCGTACGGTTCACATGGAGCAGCAGGGCGGCCAGCACGGTCCGCTGTTTCGGCGAGCCCAGCGCGATCGGCCCGTCATGCCCGTCGACCGCTACCGGCCCGAGAAGCGCGAACCGCGCCTCCACTTCCATGTGTCCCCTTCACGTCCCGATTCCCCCGCTGTGATGCTAGCGAGGGATGATCGTGAAGAAGGGGGGATACGGGATGGTTACTTCAGGACCCAGAGCGCCCAGAACGGGCTGTCCCAGTCGCAGTCCCAGTATTCGTGGTCCCCGGAGTACTTCCAGCCCGCCGCCTCGCACTGCGCCAAGGTCCTGTGGACGCTCTTGATGTAACCGGCCTGCGCGCTCGCGGACGTACTGGCGCCAACTGCCGCGGCCACCGCCAGGGCGGCCGCCGGGACCAGCACTCTCATGATCTTGTTTCGCATGGAGAAAGCGTCGCAGCTCAGGCTTCCGTAACTCTTCTCCTTCACTCCCGCCCGTCGCGGATCCAGACGGTCATGTCGGAGAGGCCGCGGTTGGCCCAGAAGAAGTACGGCACGGCGGTCAGCGTGACGTTCCGCCGGGCAGGAGGACGGTCGCCGTACAGCGAGCCGTCGGTGCCGGCGTCCGTGGTGGCGTCGGCGTTCAGGGTGACGACGCCGGTCCGCTCGTCCGGGACCGCGTGGACGGGGGTGTCACGGGCGAGGGTGAGGCTGTGCACGGCGCAGTCGTGGTCGACGCCCTCCAGGCAGAACACGATCGGCCCGCGCTCGAGAGCGACCTTGCCGGCGGCGGAGGCGACGGCGGGATGCGCCCAGGTCCGGCGGACCTCCATGCCGAGATCGATCTCGACCACGTCGCCGGCCCGCCAGCGGCGGGAGAGGGTGCAGTAGCCGTCGCGGAGGACGAGCCGGTGAACGGGTTCGCCGTTGACGGTGACGGTGGGCTGCCGGCTCCAGCCGGGGATGCGCACGGCCAGCGTGAACTCCGCCTCGTCGTCGGCGTGGGTGACCGTGATGGCCAGGCGGCCTTCCTGGGGGTAGGCGGTGTCCTGGCGGAGGGTGACCTCGCCGCCGGCGAAGGTGAAGCGAGCGGTGCCGGCCACGTACAGGTTGACAACGGCTTCGCCGGGTCCCTGGGCGTAGACGTAGCGGCCGAGCTCGCTGAGCAGCCGGGCGAGGTTGGGCGGGCAGCAGGCGCAGTCGAACCATTCCTGCCGGGTGACGGTGCCGTGGCTGGCGAGGGGGTTGCCGTAGAAGTAGCGGGTGCCGTCGGCGGAGGCGCCGCTGAGGACGCCGTTGTACAGGGCGCGTTCGAGGGCGTCGACGTAGTGGCCGTGGCCGGTGAGGTTGCTCATCCGCCGGGCCCACTGGACGAGGCCGATCGCGGCGCAGGTCTCGGCGTAGCCGTGGGCGTCGGGCAGGTCGTACTCGGGTCCGAAGCCTTCGATACTGGGGTCGGAGCCCATCCCGCCGGTGATGTACAGCTTCTTGTCCGTGACGTTGCTCCACAGCCGCCGCACGGCCTCGAGCAGCCGGTCGTCGCCGTACTCGCCGGCCAGGTCGGTCATCGCGCTGTACATGTACATGGCGCGGACCGAGTGGCCGACGGCCTCGGCCTGGTCGGCCACGGGCAGGTGGCTCTGGTTGTACTCGCGGAACCGCCGCAGGTCGCGGGGCCGCCGGGGGAGCCTGGTGCCGAAGTAGCCGGGGGTGCCGCGGCGCCGCAGCTCGGTCTCGAAGTAGAAGGGCTGCTCCCCGCGCCAGTCGATGAACCGCCTGCCGAGGTCGAGGTAGCGGCGCTCGCCGGTCGCGCGGTAGAGCTTGACCAGCGCGAGCTCGATCTCCTGGTGCCCGCAGTAGCCGCCCGCGCGGGGGCCGTCGGCGCTGAAGACGGTGTCGATCAGGTCGGCGTAGCGGCGCACGATGTCGAGCAGCCGGGTCTTGCCGGTCGCCTCGAAGTGGGCGACGCCGGCTTCGATGAGATGGCCGGCGCAGTACAGCTCGTGGGCGTCGCGGAGGTCGGTGAACCGCTCCCCCGGCTTGACGACGGTGAAGTACACGTTGAGGTAGCCGTCGTCCTGCTGCGCGCCGGCCAGCAGTTCGATCGCCTCGTCGACGGCCCGGTCGAGCTCGGGGTCGTCGGTGGTGGCCAGGCAGTAGCTGGCCGCCTCGATCCACTTGGCGACGTCGCTCTCCCAGAAGATGTGCGGTTCGTCCGGGTCCCCCGGCCGCCAGGACAGGCTCAGGGCGTCGAACTGCTGACCGGGCCGGCGCAGCTGGCCCTCCTGGTGCCGCAGCGTACGGGTACGGATCAGCTCGCGGCGCGGCGCCCAGAACTCGTCGTCGATGGTGACCGCGGTCAGCGGCAGCGGCTCGCGGCGCAAGGCGGCGGCAGAGGTCATGGTCATGGTGTTCCCAACGAGGTTTCGTGAATGATCGTCACGAGCCCGGAGCCCTGGGCAGGACCGCGGTGCCCCAGACGTAGGCGAAGGAGGCGAAGGCCGGTACGGCGACGCCGAAGACCGGGACCAGCCCCGGGACGACGTAGTAGGCGCAGAGGACCACGCCGACGACGAGCAGCGTGACGAGCGCCTGGACCGGGCGGGCGAGGACGAGGATCGCGCTGCGGCGGACGAGCGCGCCCGGCCCTTCGTCGAAGTGGGCGGCGAGGATCCAGACGTTCACGGTCATGCACGACACGAACAGCGTGACCAGCCAGAGCAGCGCGCCCAGCAGCGGCTCGACGACGCCGAGGTCTGCGCTCTCCAGCAGCCGCCGGTCCAGCAGCAGCACCGCCCAGGCCGCCGCGAAGACGTAGCCCACCACGTTGGCGGTGCGGAACTCCTGCCGCCAGAGCCGGCGGAACTCGCGAGGCGCCCCGGAGTGCAGGAACTCGCCGCGGATGACGCCGTACACCGCGGCGGTCGCGGGGAAGACGCCGAGCACGATGCCGCCGGCCAGGCTCCACACGACCCACAGCAGGTGCAGCTTGAGCAGCAGCAGGCCCACCTCGCCCGCCCTCGTGTGCCAGGTGAGGACGCGTCTCATCAGCCTTTCACCGACCCGATGAGGACGCCCTTCTCGAAGTAGCGCTGGAGGAACGGGTAGAGCACCAGGACCGGGAGGCTGGAGACGACGATCACGCCGTACTTGATCTGGTCGGCGTACTGCTGGTCGTAGGAGGTGCCGCTGCCTCCGGAGGCCCCGACGCCACCGGCGAACGCCTGGTTGGACAGGAGGATGTCACGCAGCACGATCTGCAGCGGTTGCAGCGCGTTGTCCCGGACGAACACCATGCCGGTGAAGAAGTCGTTCCAGTGCTGGACCAGGTAGTACAGGCCGATGACCGAGACGATCGCCTTGGACAGCGGCAGCGCGACCCTGGCGAAATACTGCAGGTAGGACACACCGTCGATCATCGCCGCCTCGAACAGCTCCTTCGGCAGCGAGTGCTCGAAGAACGCGCGGGCGATGATGAGGTTGTAGACGTTCACCGCCGACGGCAGGACGAACACGAGCCAGTTGTCCAGCAGGCCGAGATCGCGATAGAGCAGGTACGTCGGGATCAGGCCGCCGTTGAAGAACATCGTGAACACGAAGAACAGCATGAGGATCCGCCGCGGGCGGAACTCCGGCCGCGACAGCGCGTACGCCGCGGGGATGGTCACGACGAGGTTCAGCGCGGTGCCGACCACGCTGTAGAGCAGCGTGTTGCGGTAGCCCGTCCAGATCCGTTCGTCGTTGAAGATCTCCCGGTACCCGAAGAGGTTCAGGCCCTTCGGGTACAGCCACACCTCCCCGGTGGAGATCAGCGACGGGTTGCTCACGGACGCGATCACCACGAAGTAGACCGGATAGACCACCGCGAACAGCACCGCCACGCAGATCGCGCCCAGCGCCAGCATGAAGACGACGTCGCCCGGTGTCTTCTTGCGGAAGAGTCCCTTGCTCTGCAGGGGGGTCGCGCTCACCACAGGCTCCAGTTCGACACGCGGCGGGCGATCGCGTTGGCGGCGATCAGGAACACGAAGTTGATGACCGTGTTGAAGAGGCCGATCGCGGTGGCGTAGCTGAACTGCGTGCTGAAGATGCCGATCTTGTAGACGTACGTCGCGATGACCTCGGACACCGGGAGGTTCAGGTTGTTCTGCATCAACCAGACCTTCTCGAAGCCGGTGTTCAGCACGCCGCCCATGGTGAGGATGAGCAGGATCACCATGGTCGGCACGATGCTCGGGACGTCGACGTGCCGGATGAGCTGCAGCCGGTTCGCGCCGTCCACCTTGGCCGCCTCGTACAGCTGAGGGTCGACCCGCGACAGCGCGGCGAGGTAGATGATGCTGTTCCACCCGCAGTGCTGCCACACGTCGGAGATCACGTACACCGGCACGAACGCCGCCGTGTCACCGAGGAAGTTCACCCCGTCCAGGCCGAAGGGGGCGAGGACCCGGGTGAGCAGTCCGGTGGACGGGTTGAGGAACGCCTGCAGCATGCCGACGATGACCACGATCGAGATGAAGTGCGGCAGGTACGTCGCCGTCTGCATGACCCTTTTGCGCCGGCCGCCGGCGATCTGGTTGATCATCAGGGCCAGCAGGATCGGCGCGACGAACCCCACCACGAGCGTGGTGAAGGCGATGACGAACGTGTTCTTCAGCAACGGCCAGAACAGCGGGCTGTCGAAGAACTGCCGGAAGTACTTCAGGCCGACCCATTCGCCACCGGTGAGACCGGCGGTGAAGTCGAACTCCCGGAAGGCCAGCTGGATCCCGTACATCGGGACGTACATGAACAGGGCGACGAACCCCACGGCCGGCAGGACCATGAGCCACAGTTGCCAGTACCGCCTGACGTGCCGGCCGACACCCAGCCCGGATCGGTCCCGGGCGCCGGCCGCCACCGGCTTGCGAGCCGCGACGAGAGATTCCGCCATCAGCGCGTCTTCACGTACTCGTCGTAGTAGCGCTGGTAGATGTCGATGTTCTTCTGCAGGCCGGCGTTCTGGACCTGCTGGACGTACTGGCCCCACTGGTCCTCGACGCCGCCCTTGGTGATCCACTCGGCGAACTTCGTCATCGCGCTGTTGAGCATCGTGGTGTTGTTCAGCCCGAGCTGGTTGGTGTCGTCAGGCTTCATCTGGATGAACTGGAACGGGTAGACGTCCTTGTCGACGTCCATGTTCGCCAGGGCCTTCTGCAGCGGCTTGGTCTGCTCGACGGCCTCGTCCAGGTCGGCCGGCAGCTTCACCTCGATGTCGTCCCGGATCCAGACCGGGCCCGCGTCCGCGATGGTGACCGTCCACTTCCAGGTCGACGGGTCGACCTTGGCGTCGGCCGGCGGGAGCACCTCGTACTCCGTGTCGCTGATCTTCTTGACGTACCGGCCGAGGTCGCCCCACAGCACCTGCAGCGACATCTCCTTGTCGTAGAAGGCGTTGACGACCTTGAGCGCCGCCTGCTTGTTGCTCGTCTTGGCGGACATGAGGATCTGGTTCGACGGGAAGTTCTCGCCGTTGGAGTCGTAGGTCCAGGTCACCGGTGTGGTCTGGCCGGCTTCGGCGAGCAGCGGCGCCATCGCGACGTACTGGTCGGCCAGCTCGGCGCCGAACCGGTCGCTGGCCGTCCAGCCCCAGCTGAAGCCGACCTTGGCCACCTTGCCGGAGCCGCGGCCGACCGCCTGGTAGGCCGAGTAGTCCTGCGTCATGACGTTCTTGCTGATCAGGCCCGCGGCGTAGCAGCGGTGGAGGAACTGGATCACCCGCTTGTAGCGCTCGTCGACCAGGAAGTTGCCGACCTTGCCGTCCTCGAGGAAGTAGCCCTGGCCGCCGCCGCCCGCGATCGGCAGGCCGACGCTGCCGAGCAGCACGCTGGGCTGGAAGTAGCCGAAGCCGCCCGTGCCCACCGGTGACCAGTCCATCGGGATCTCGTCGTTCTTGTCGCCGTTGCCGTTCGCGTCCTCCTCCTTGAACGCGACGAGCACGGTGTACAGCTCGTCCCAGGTGGTCGGGACCTTCAGGCCGAGCCGGTCGAGCCACTGCTTGTTGATGTACTGGTGGGTGACGGTCGTCGGCCAGAACCGCTTGTAGCCCGGGACCGCGTAGACCTCGCCGGTGGTCAGCGTGGCCATCGATTTGAGCTGCGGCTTCGCCACGAACAGCGCCTTCACGTTCGGCAGCGCGTCCAGGTCGTCGGCCAGGTTCTCGAAGAGCGTCCGGTACGTGCCCAGGTCGGCATTCGTGATCGCGTTCGTGCCGACGATCAGGTCCGGCACGTCGCCGGCCGCCAGCATGGTGGACTTCTTCTGGTCCCAGTCGGCGGAGATCTCCTGCCACTGGATCTTCACGCCCGCGATCTTCTCCAGCTGTTTGGGCCACTCCATCGTGCTCATCGGCTTGGTCAGCGGATGCTTGCTGACCAAGATCCGCAGTGTGTTCGGATCGCCTGCGGAGTTCTTGCCGGAGCAACCCGCGAGTGCGGTGAGGCCGGCCGCGACGACGAAGGCCCGGCGGGACAGAGCCGGTGAAGTGGTCATGCGGTCCTCCTGAGGGGGGACGGAGGGTGTGACCGAGATCTCGGTGAATGTTTCAGCGATGTTAGGGGCCGTCATTCAGCGTTGTCAATGACGAGACAAACAGCGGAACAACTGACCGCCTCAAGGGGTGCGGAGTGGGTCAGGCCTGCGCGGACGAGTCGCGAATCAGCAGGTGCACACCGGTGTGCACCTGCCGGGCCGCGCCGTCGTACCCGTCGAGGCGCTCGATGAGCAGGTGGACGGCGGCGGCCACCATCTCGCCCTGATCGGGGCTCACCGACGACAGCGACGGGATGGTGAACTCCCCTTCGTCCGTGTCGTCGAAGCCGGTGACGGCGACGTCCTCGGGGACCCGGATGGCGTGCGCGCGCAGGGCTTTCAGCACACCCACGGCGATCGTGTCGTTGACGCAGACCGCGGCGTCGAACCTGGGGCCGGAGCGCCGCAGCAGTCCCACCATCGCCTCGTAGCCCGAGGCCCTGCGGTCCCAGTCGGAGCTGTAGGCGACGAGCGAGGGGTCGTGCTCGATGCCATACTCTTCCAGGGCGGCGACGAACCCGGAGTAGCGGTCCCCGGTCGGGACGGCGCCGGCCGGACCGTTCCAGACGAACGCGAGCCGCCGCCGGCCGGTGGCCAGCAGATGCCGGGTGATCGCCAGGAAACCGGCGTGCTCCCCCATCAGCACACAGTCGAGCGCCTTGATCGGCGCGCCGCCGAGGGCCACCGCCGGGCGCCGCGCCGCCGCGCCGGCGAGCAGTTCGTCCGACAGGTGGTGCGGGCAGATGATGACGCCGTCGACGTCGGCGGTCGTCACGCCGAGCACCGCGTCGCGCTCGCGGGCCCCGCCGTGGGCGATCCGCAGCGTGCTGGTGAACCCGCACTCGGCCAGGGCGAGGATGAGGCGCTCGGCGTTCTCCGCGAAGTAGGGCTGGTAGAGGTTCGGCACGACGACGGCGATCCGGCCGGTCCGGCCGGAGGCGAGCCCGCGTCCGGCCTGGCTCGTGGCATGTCCCGCCTCGTAGCCGACCTCCTCGACCGCGGCCTGGACCTTGGCCCGGGTGGCGGCCGAGACATGCGGGCGGCCGAGAAGGACGTTGGACACGGTCTTCGCCGAGACCCCGGCCCGCACGGCGACATCCGCCAGCGTCGGGCGCTTCATCGCGCGTCCCGGCCGAGCGTGGACTCACGCCGGATCAGCTCGACCGGCGAGACGACCGCGCGCGGCTGTCGCGGCGCCGTGCCGGCGAGGCGGTCGGCGAGCAGCTCCAGCGCGCTGCGCGCCAGCCGGGCCGGCCCGGGGTCGATCGTGGTGAGCGACGGCGTCGAGAACCGTCCGTCCTCCAGGTTGCCGTACCCGGCCACCGCCACCCGTCCCGGGACGTCCACCCCGTGCTTGACCAGCGCCGCGAGAGCCCCGAGCGCCACCTCGTCGTTGACGCACAGCAACGCGTCGACGTCCGGGTGCCGCTCCAGCAGCTGTACGGCGGCTCGCGCGCCCGCGCGCCGATCGGCCACCTCACCGAGATCCGCACACGGCACGGGCACCGGGCCGGATCCGTCGAGAGAAACGCGCAGCTCATTCTGATGCGCGCCGAGCAGCGCCGGGCGGGACCGGCCCATGACGGCGAGGTGGCGGGCCACCAGGGCCGCCGCCTCCGCGACGTCCTCCTCGACATGGTCCACCTCGGCCGCGCCTCCTTGCACGACGACCACCGGGCGGTCGTCCAGCCCGTCGCCGACCGGCGCCGCCGGCCCGATCAGCACCACGCCGTCGAACGTCTTCCCCCTGGCGGCGAGGACCGCCGCCAGCCGGGCCGGATCGCCGTGCGTCGGCTCGACCGCGGCCAGCATCCCCCAGCGATCCGCCTCGGTGACCAGAGCTTCGACGAGACCGGCGAGATACGGGCGGCGCAACTCGGTGACGGCGATGCCGACCACCCCGACCTGCCCGGTCCTGAGCGCCCTGGCGGCCCGGTTGGGGACCCAGCCGAGCTCGTCGATCGCCGCGTGCACCCGTCGCACCTTCTCCGGACGGATGTGCGGCTCGCCGTTCACCACACGTGACACGGTCTTGATCGAGACGCCGGCCCGATCGGCCACCTCCCGCATCGTCACGCGCATGCGTACAGCGTAGGTCACGGTAGGACTTCTCAGCATTCGGATTGTGATCAGCAGGACAGCGGTGCCGAGCCGAGCGCCACGTCGTCGTACCAGAGGGTGCCCTGGTCGCTGCCGTAGCTCTCCCAGCCCAGCCGCAGCGTGGCCGGGCGCGGCGCGGTGGTGCGGCGCAGCCACTGGGAGTCGACGTCCTGCGTCGGGGTGCCGTCCACGCGCAGGCCGGCGACCTCCTGGTCGTCCAGGTACGTACGCATCGACTGCTTGGTGGTGTCGATCTCGTAGCGGAGGCAGACCCAGCGGTTGACGGGAAGCGCGGCGCTGAGCGCGACGCCCGCCGGGCTCTGCTCGGGCAGGGTGGCGTCGTCGGACTCGCGGTTCCACTGCAGGGCGCCGTTCTGGCCGCCGATGCGCAGGTCACGGTTGCCGTCGTTGGCGTCGGCCATGGTGATCATGCTGACGTGCGTCGCGGGCAGGGCGGTCGTGTGCCGGACCCACATCCTGCCGTAGACCACCGGGCCGACGCGGGAGACGTCGCGGGTGGTGCCGACGAAGAGGTGGTTGCAGTAGCCGCCGCCCCCGTCGACCCGCAGGGACTTGCCGCCGCTGTGCGCGATCGCGGTGTCGATCACGGCCGTGCCGGTGCCGGCGCAGTTGGGGGTGACGACCTGCCAGTCGCCGGACGGGCTGCCCGCCTGGTCCTCGAACCCGGAGCAGACCGCCGCGCCCGAGCAGCCAGGCGGCACTGTGGGCGTGACCGTCGGGGTGACGGTGGGCGTGACGGTGGGGGTCTGGCTCGGTGTGGTGGTGCCGTTGCAGGCCACGTCGTTGAGCGTGAAGTCGGTGGGCGCCGGGTTGGCCGCCGACCAGGTGGCCTGCAGGCCGAACTCGGCACTGCCGCCCGTGGCCAGCGCGCCGTTCCACGCCACGTTGGCCGCCGTCACGACCTTGCCGTTCTGCTCCACCTGCGCGTTCCACGCGCTCGTCACCCGCTGGTCCCCTGCGTACGTCCACCGCAGCCGCCACCCGCTGAGCGCCGTCCCCAGGTTCGTCACCTTCACCTGCGCGGTGAAGCCGCCCTGCCAGGAGTTGACGGCGTAGTCCACTTTGCACCCGGTGTCCGCGGAAGCGGGGACGGTCACGGCGGCGATGGCGCCGATCGCCACGGCGACGCAGGCGACGACTGCCCAGAGCCCTCCCTATGCGCCTGACCAGGGAGCTCACCGCTGAATCTTTCATCTGGTCGCGGCGAGGGCGGACAGGATGCTGTCGGCGATGACTCGATGTCCGGCGGCGTTGGGGTGGTCACCGTCGGCGGCCAGCAGCGGGGTGTCGTCCCGGGAGCCGTCCCCCTTGAACGGGCCGTAGAGGTCGACGTAACGCGCGCCTTTCGCCGCGGCCGCACCGGCGAGGGTCCGGTTCACCGCACGCGTGAGGGCGTCGCTGTTCGACACGTACGTCCTCCCCTTGGCCCGGGCGCTGTCGCCGTCCAGGAACACGTTCCAGTAGCCGGTCACGACGATCCGGCTGCTCGGGCGCTTCTGCAGCGCGCGGACCTTGCCGAGGATGCCGTCCACGTTGGCGCGCAGCTGCGCGAGGTCGTTCTTGTAGCAGGCCAGCCCCGCGCGGGGACCGCAGTCGTCGTCCTCGAGCGAGGCGCTGTCGAAATCGTTGGCGCCGATGGTGATGATCACCAGGTCGGCGTGCGCGATGGCGTCCATCGCCGACCCGCTGCCCACGTGGTCGAGCAAGCCCTGCGAGGTGAGTCCACCAGTGGCCAGGTTGTCGAGGGCGACGGCGGTGCCCTGCTTCGTCGCCAGGGTCTTCCTGATCAGCGAGACGAAGGTGTCACAGTCGCACGCGGCGCCCGCCGGCACCGAATCGCCCAGCCCCACGATGGAGGACACCGCCGCCGCCGATCCGGTGTGAGGGGTGGCGACGGCGACCGTGTCACCGGCTCGCGCGTCTCTCGTCACTCTCGTGACCGGGACGGCCTCAAGCGCGACGCTCCAGGCCGCGGCGAGGATCGCGACCGTCGCGACCACCTTGAGCCGCCGGGTCATGCCGGTATCGCGGCGGCTTGCTCCGTGACGCCCGCGCATGCCGCCTTCCCACCGCACGCAATCGCCCTCCTGCCTCCGCCGCCACGCCCTCTCGGCTTCGTGTCCGTCTGTGGCAGCGCCTGCGAGATGCACCAGCTTACGCCGGACACTTCACGCAAATCCCCCACTTCACCCTGGGCCCACCGGACATGCCGACAAGAGTCGCCCTTCAGCGGGAAGGAGCGGGTGGCCTCCGGAGTGCGATCAGTCGCCTGCCACGGGCCCCCAGAGCATGCCGTCCGCGCCGAGCGCCGACTGGCCGACGACCTGGCCCCGGTTGTTGAGGCCGGTCGCCTCGGCCCCGTTCGGTGACGGCGCCGTCCTCCCGCAGGAAGGCGCGCTGGGTCTGCTGGTCCGCCGGCAGGCCCACTCCTTCGGTACGGCGATCTGGCCGGCCGGGTTGATGCCCGCAGCCTCGCTGCCGGCGACGAGGTGAGCCTGCTGTAGGGGTCGGGCGGCAGGGTGCGGTGGTCGCCGACGATGACGCCCTGGTCGACGTCCCCGGGAAACGCGGCGTACCCCCGAAGGTGCCCAGGTCCTGCACCATTCCTTCGTGCCAGAGGAAGGCGTGACCTTTCTCCGACTCCGCGTAGCTAACGCGTCACCCATTTTCACCAAGATATGCCGGAGCGCAGGCCCGCGCCGCCGCGCGGTAAATGGCCATATTTCACGATATCGCCGAGTAGATCTACTCCATAGCGATCACAGGGCCTCGATATCGGATTGGCGAAGGTGTCAACGTGGATCACGATCCAGGCGTCACCTGACCGGAAACGCCCGCGCCAAGGAGTTCGACGCATGGCCAAAACCGATATGCGGTTGGTTCGCATGTTCAGAGGTGCTCCCGGGGAGCATTTCCACAGTGCCGGCTACCTGGTGGACGTCCGGCTCGTCCTTGTCCTGCGAACAGGAGCCACCACTGCGCTGGACAGCGGCGAGGTCGTCCACGTCACGGTCGGATGCGATCCTGAGCGACTCCGTGCGGGCCGCGTGATCGAGGCCAGCGCCCGGCACGACATGGCGGCCGTACTGCTGGACGAGCCGGTCACGGAAACCATGCCCGCCCTGCGCTGGGGATCTCTGTCGAGCCTGACCGGCCGCATCGGCTGCGAGATCCGCTATCTGGCCGGGGACCATGGGCCGGAGCGGCAGATCCAAGCCTACGTGGAGCCCGTCACCGCCGGCGGTGACCGCTTCTACGAGGTCGAGCCGACCGACGCCGACTTCAACGGCCCGGACGCCATCGGCGGCCCGGTCATGGCGGGGATGGACCTGTTCTGCGGGTTGTTCTGCCTCGTGGACTCGATCCCGGTGGCGAGACCGGTCGAAGGACTGTTGGCGGATACGTCTTTCCGCAGCCTGCTGAAGCGGCATCTCGTGTCCGTGCCGCGGCTCAGACCGATCCCGACCGCGACACCCGCGACTGCCTTTTCGGTCGTGCTGGGTGTGGGGCTGGCAGCCGTCGCGTTCTTCTTGAACCTCTTCAACGGCCCCCTGCAGACGACCGCGCTGCTGGCCGCGGGCGTGGCGGTCAGCCTGCTCGCGTGGTTCTTCATCACGTCCGTGCAGGAGAGCCGGCGCCTCGGCCCAAGACAACGGCACCGCTGGGCGCTCGCCGCCTTCCTGAGCGCGGGCCTGGCCGCAGGAGGCGCGTATTGGGGGTCGATCGTGCTGGAGGGCAGCGCCGGATACCAGACTCCGGTGTGCTTGTACCAGGTCTCGAACGACAACAAGAATGGCGCGTTCCCGGTCCCACTCAAACCAAGCGGTTCGGTCGAACAGGAATTCGTCATCAACGCCCGGACGATATCATCGATTTTCGTCATCATGGGCATGGATCCCGCATTGACCGACCCCGCAGTCCCGCACGCGGCCCGCGTGACGCTCCTGTCCCGCAACCGTGAAGTGATCGACCAACGGAACGTGGAAAAGGTCGAGAACAACATCCAGACCCAGTTCTCGTTCACCAAGCCGATCGCGGTGGATTCCAGCGAAACCTACTATTTCCGGGTGACCAACCTCTCCAACGCCCCGGTGAGCGTCTACCTCAAGAAGGTCTCACCGACCGACCTCGTCCGCGACCCCGACAACGGCCCCGTGGTGGTCGGGCAGTTGGACCGCGCGGATCACCGAGAGGACGGATCTGCCGTGAGCGGATGCGTGCTCGGCATCAGAGCGAAGGCCTGATGACGACTTTGGTCCACCCGGCCCAGTCGCAATGCGAGGTGGCGCCGGCGTCGACCATGAGGCGCAACCTTCTCGCCCCCTGGTAGGCAGCGAGGTCGATCACCTTGGTACGCAGCTTGGCATCTCCGCCGGTGTCCCGTTCGGAAAACAGTTGCACCGCTCCCGTCCGCTCGGCGTCCAAAAGGTAGGCGCTGAAGTACGCGTCCCCCGCGGTATGGCAGTCGGGTACGCCCTTGGCGACATAGAACCCGAACGAGGCGGTGAGCCGATCGTGCGGTCGAATCGCGCGCGGCAGCCTGAAGTCGCCGACAATGGTGGTCTCGCCGTTGAACTTCGGATGCGTCCGCAGAACACGAGCCACGACCTTGCCGTCTTCCATCCGCTGGTCCGTCAGATAGTCGGCGACGCCCGGCGAATTCGGACCACGATTTTCCTGCCCCCACATCACGGGGATGTCCTGCCCGCTGTGCCAGGCGGCCTTGGGAGCCAGATCGAGAACATCGATTCGTTTGACGCCAGACGTCTCCTGCATGTCGCCCGAAGCACTCGGCGTCGGCCTGCCTGACGGCGACTCGGCAACCGGCGTACCGCGGCTGCTGTCTTGAATTGACGGAGCTCGTTCCTTCGAGCCTCCGAGAACAAGGCCGAGAGTCAATCCAGCGGCCAGACCGACGAACAGCGCAACGACGACGGCAATCGCAGCCCGCCCTGGATCACCTGGAAATCTCCACATTAGGGTTCCGGATTCATTCGCCCCTTGACCCGCAGACAGCCCGCCACCACTACATACACCCTAACCGTCATCGAGCACGCCGCCGCGTTGCGCGCTGACGTGGGCCGAGATCCGGCAACTGCCAGGCGTGGTCACCGGCGGCTCGCCGAGCCAGAGCAGCTTCCTGCCGACATACTTCACAATAAGAGTGATGTCAGCTCATCTCCTCGCACGCGCCACAGCCTCTCTCCTTGGTTTGGCTCTCGGCGACGCCTTCGGTTCCCAATTCTTCGTCCCAGCAAATCGTCGCGCCCTCTCTGCTCGCCTTCTTCCACCCGCCCCCTGGCAGTGGACCGACGACACCGAGATGGCGTGCTCCATCTATCGCGTCCTGGCGGACCACGGCACCATCGACCAAGACGAGCTCGCTGCGAGTTTCGCCACCCGTCACGACTTCGACCGCGGATACGGCCCGGCGACGAACCGAATACTCCGGCTGGTACGTGAAGGAGACGACTGGCGGAGGCTTTCGGCAGAGCTTTTCGACGGCCAGGGCTCGTGGGGCAACGGTGCCGCGATGCGCGTGGCACCACTCGGCGCCTGGTTCGCCGACGACCTGACACACGTCGTCCGACAAGCCGCCCTGTCGGTACAGGTCACCCACACTCACCCTGAAGCGATGGCCGGCGCCATAGCCGTGGCCGTGGCCACAGCCCTGACCGCCAAGGAGCCCAACCTGTCCCCCGGGCATTTCCTCGATCGCATCAGAGAACACGTACCCGCGAGCATGGTCCATGACGGCATTGCCGAGGCCCGGCAGCTCCTTACCATCAGCGATCCCGTACTGGCCGCCCGAATGCTCGGAAACGGGCGCCAGGTCACCGCTCACGACACGGTCCCTTTCACCCTCTGGGTGACAGCTCGTGAACGCCATGACTTCGAAGCGGCCATGTGGACCACGGCGGCGGCCGGCGGGGACGTCGACACCACGTGCGCCATCGTCGGCGGCATCGTCGCAGCCGCCGAGAACGGTCACCTCCCGCCGCAGTGGAGAAGAAGATGCGAGCCACTACCGGACTGGGCAGGTGCCCCCGCCACTCGACCGTGAATCCACCCGGGCCAGGACTCGCTGCTGAAGTGCTCGCGATCGGAGGTGCTGTGCCCTGGCTGCTGCATTCCGAGCTGAGGAGGCAGGACGACCTGCTCCTGCGCCTGCTCCTGCGGAGGCGGCGGCCCTCGTGCCCCACGGCCAGACTCCGTTCTCCTGCGTCGATCGCACCCTTGAAGCATGCGCCTGGAGTGCTGGAGCCGCCCCCGGGATCGGCCTGGGGATAACCCTTGCGACCGGGTCGCGTACCCGTCCTTTCGGGTAACGCGGGAGACGACGGCAGCTCCCTCGATCCGCCGCTCACCCGTACCAGGTGCAGATGGCGCGCCGTCACCCCTGCGCGTGGTCGGCGGCGTCGAGGATGGCGGCGGTCACGGCGTCGGGTTGGGACGCCGCGATCGCGTGCGAGGCGCCCGCGATCTCGCGGGTGCCCCGGGAACCGGCCCGTTCGGCCATGAAGCGCAGCGCCGCGGCCGGGATGTTGAGGTCGTGCTCGCCGTGGACGAACCAGGACGGCGTGGTACGCCAGCCCGCCTCGCTCGCCGCCAGCCCGCCGGTCAGCGCCCGTTCGGTCACCGGCCGCTGGGTGGCGGCCATCAGCGCGGCCTCCTCGGCGTCGACGTCGGCGCAGAACTGGTGGTGGAACTTGTCCGCGGCGATGCGGAACTCGTTGCCGCCGGAGGCGACCGGGTAGGCCTCCAGCGCCCCGCCGAGGGTGCTGCCCTCGAACTTGCCCGACAGCAGGAAGGCGCTCTCGCCGGGTTCGGGGGCGAAGGCGGCGACGTAGACCAGGGCCTGCACGGCCGGGTTGCCGGCCGCCGCCTCGGTGATGACCATGCCGCCGTAGGAGTGGCCGACCAGGACGACCGGGCGGCCGATCCCGTTGATCACGTCGCGCACGTACGCGGCGTCGCCCTCCACGCTGCGCAGCGGGTTGGCCGCGGCGACGGCGGTCAGCTGGTTGCTGTGCAGGCGCCGGATGACGCGGTTCCAGCCGGCCGATTCGGCGAAGGCGCCGTGGACCAGGACGACGACGGGCTGCTCGCTCATGAGTGTGCCTTCCCAGGATTCAGTGCCTCGGTGGCGAGCCCTACCAGGCTCGCCGACTAAGACCCGACAGCCTTCGGGCTTGTGACAGCCCCCGGGAAGTTCCTCATGAATGCCGGGGGTCAACCGGTCATCTCCTCATGGCGCCGCCGAACACGCTAGGGACGTCACGGATGCGAAGGCGGCGCGGACAGGTGGACCCTGTCCCGGCAGAAGAGAAAGGGGCTGACGGGCAATGGCCGATCTGGACTATGGCTGGCGTCTTCGCGAGGTCATGGCGGAGCGTGGCATGTCCTCCACCGTGGAGCTGCGTCCCCTGCTGGCCGCTCGCGGTGTCGACCTGTCGCCGAGCCAGGTGTACCGGCTCGTGGTCGGCAAGCCGGAGCGGCTGAGCCTCCGCACGCTGATGGCGTTGCTGGACATCCTCGACTGCACGATGGACGACCTGATCCAACCGCTGCCCGCCCGTCGTACCGGGAAGTGACCGGCCGCAAACGCCGCTTGAGATCCGAACAGGCGCCGCCCCCGCGTTGATCCGCAGCGCCTGACAGACTCGTTCCGCCGCGTCCACGAGATGCTCGATCTCACCATCCCCTGCTGATCATCGCCTCTGACCCCGCGAGCGCCCGCCGCCCGGCGCTGTCCAGCCTGTTCGTTGATCTGGCCGTCTGGATGAGATATTGCATTAGATGACAGTTGGGTCCCGGTATCGCCGGTGATGTCTGGTGCGGAGATATGGCGGGGATGTCGGATAAGCCGGAGCTTGGGGGTGGGTGGTCCGCGGCCGAGGCAGGGCCGCTGGTGGGCAGAGAGGCGGAGTGCCGGACTCTCGATCGGCTGCTCGCGGACGTCCGCGGCGGCCAGAGCCGGGTGCTGGTGCTGCGCGGCGAGGCCGGAGTCGGCAAGTCGGCACTGCTGGACCACCTGATCGCGAAGTCCTCCGGATGCCGGGTCGTGGCCGCGACAGGGGTCCAGTCGGAGATGGAGCTGCCCTTCGCGGCCGTCCACCAGCTCTGCGTGCCGATGCTGGACCTCCTCGGCACCCTGCCCGGACCCCAGCGTGACGCGCTCGGGACAGCCTTCGGGATGCGCGCCGGTCCCCCGCCCGACCAGTTCCTCATCAGCCTCGCCGTACTCAATCTCCTGGCCCAGGCCGCCGACGAGCGTCCGCTCGTGTGCGTGATCGACGACGCCCAGTGGCTCGACCGCGCTTCGGCGCAGGTCCTCACCTTCGTGGCCCGCCGCCTCATGGCCGAGAGCGTGGCCTGCGTCTTCGCCGTCCGCGATTCCGGCGAGACCGGCGTGTTGCCGGGCCTGCCCGTGATGGAGGTCGGCGGGCTGCGGGACTCCGACGCGCGGACACTCATCAGCCGGGTGGTCCCCGGACCGCTGGACGAGGAGGTGCGCGACCGGATCCTGTTCGAGTCGCGCGGGAACCCGCTCGCCCTGCTCGAACTGCCCCGCGCCGCGTCCGCGGGCGGATTCGTGGCGGCGGCGACCGGGCAGTCGCTGTCGGGCCGCCTCGAGGACGGCTTCCAGCGTCGGCTGAACGGCCTGCCGGCCGACAGCCGGATGATGCTGCTGCTGGCCGCCGCCGAACCCCTCGGCGATCCGGCTCTGCTGTGGCGCGCCGCCGGCGTGCTCGGCGTCGACACCACGGCGGTCGACGAGGCCGACGAACTGATCGACTTCAGCGACCGGGTACGTTTCCGGCACCCGCTCGTACGTTCCGCGGTCTACAACGCGGCCGTTCCGAGGGAGCGCCGGCAGGCCCACCGAGCGCTGGCGGAGGCGACCGACGCCGCCACCGACCCGGACCGGCGGGCCTGGCACCGCGCGCAGAGCGCCGCCCACCCCGACGAGGACATCGCCGCCGAGCTCGAACGCTCGGCCGGACGCGCCCAGGCCCGCGGTGGTCTGGCCGCCGCCGCGGCCTTCCTGGAGCGGGCGGTCGGGCTCACCCCCGATCCCCGGCGCCGGGCCGAACGCGCGCTCGACGCCGCCCGGGCCAAGCACCTGGCCGGCGCGCTCGAGTCCGCGCTGGCGCTGCTGGCGGCGGCCGAGGCTGGACCCCCGGACGAACTGCGCCGGGCCAAGGCCGAATCCCTGCGCGCCGAGATCGCCCTGACCTCCAACCGCGGCACCTCCGCCCCGGCGATCCTGCTCAAGGCCGCCAGGCAGCTCGAACCACTCGACATCGGCCTGTCCCGCGACACCTATCTGCAGGCGCTGCTCGTGGCGATCGGCGTCCTGCCCGGCTGGGACGGCATCATCGAGGTCGCGGCGGCCACCCGTGAGGCGCCCTCCGCGCCCGGCACGCCCCGCACCGCTGATCTCGTCCTCGAGGCCCTCTCCCTGTCCTACACGCAGGACATCCCGACGGCCGAACCGGCCCTGCGGCGTGCCGTGGACGCCATCATGAGCGAGGAGACCGCGCCCGCAGAACAGCTCCGCTGGGTCTGGTTCGTCAACTTCTCCGTCATGAGCGTGTGGGACGACGAGGCCGCGCGCGACCTCACCCGGCACTACCTCCGCCTGATCCGCGGCTCCGGCGCGCTCGCGCTGCTGCCCCTGGCGCTCAGCCTGTCCACGATGCTCTTCCTTTTCGAGGGCGACCTGGCGGAGGCCGAGACCCAGAACGAGGAGGCGAAGGCGAACGCGGTCGCCGCCGACGTCTGGACCACCTCGGGAGCGATGGTGCAGACGGGCGGCGACCTCGGCCTCGCGGCGTGGCGGGGGGATGAGGAGGAGACCGAGCAGCTCGCGGAGATCATCGCGAAGGAAGGAGCGATCCGCGGGGAGGGGCGGACGCTGGAGATCAGCCATTGGGTCCGGTCCGTCCTCTACAACGGGCTCGGCCAGTACGAGAAGGCTCTGGAAGCGGTACTGCAGGCCGGCGTGGACCATCGGGCGCCGGGCGGTTGCGGGGTCCAATGGGCGCCCCTCGAACTCGTCGAGGCCGCCGCGCGCACCGGCCGGCACGACCTGGCCTCCCGTACGCTGGAACGGCTCTCCCGCTCCACCCGGGCGGGCGGCACCGAGTGGGGCCTCGGCCTCGAGGCCCGCTGCCGGGCGCTGCTCTGCGAAGGAGAGGAGGCCGACCGCCTCTACCGCGAGGCGATCGACCGGCTCGGCCGTACCCGGATGCGCGTCGACCTCGCCCGCGCCCACCTGCTGTACGGCGAATGGCTCCGCCGCGAACGCCGCCGCGTCGAGGCCCGCGAGAACCTCCGCACCGCCTTCGACCTGTTCACCGAGATCGGCATGAAGGCCTTCGCCGACCGGGCCGCACGCGAGCTCCAGGCCACCGGGGAGACCGCCCGCAAGCGGAACGTCGAGACCACGGAGCAGCTCACCCCGCAGGAGGCGCAGATCGCCAGGCTGGCCCGCGCCGGCCTGACCAACAAGGAGATCGCGGAGCGCCTGTACGTCAGCCCCCGCACCGTCGAGTACCACCTGCGCAAGGTCTTCACGAAACTCGGCGTCACCTCGCGTCACCAGCTCGACGACATCTTCTGACCTGCCCCTCCGAACACGGAGATTCGTCGCTCGACGGGGTATAACCGCTTCCCGAGCGCCCCGGCCGCCCGGTGACTCCCGCGCGGATCGGCTCCTCACCGGGGACCCTGGCCAGGCATCTCCCTGATGCGACCGGGGCACCTGCCCGGCCACAGTGTGTGGTGTCGGCGACAGGCGCCCGCCGGCGGGTCGCAAGAAACCCGGCGCGCCGAGCTCACCGCCGCCCCTAACGAGGCGTGCCTCCCCCACCACCAGCGTCCGCTCTGACGGCACGCTGCACGACTTCATGCTGCTCGAACCCGCCGTCGGCCCCCACGCCGCGCGGGCCGCCGTCGCCCAGGCGATCGCGGTTCTTCGGAAAGGACAACTCATGAGCACCACCACGGAGGCGCGCGTGAGCATGCATCTTGCAGAACAAGACCACACGAGCTCCCTCGACCAGGCCGCCGCCACCTTCGTCGAGGTACGTCCGCGCCTCTTCGGCATCGCCTACCGGATGCTCGCCGGCTCGGCGGAGGCCGAGGACATCGTCCAGGAGACCTGGCTGCGCTGGCAGAACACCGAACGCTCGGCCGTCGCCAACCCGGCGGCGTTCCTGACCCTGATCACGACGCGGCTGTCCATCAACGCCGTGCAGTCCGCCCGGGCCCGCCGCGAGACCTATATCGGCCCCTGGCTGCCCGAGCCCGTCGACACCAGCGCCGACCCCGCCGCCGGAGCCGAGCGGGGCGAGGCGCTCGAACTCGCTCTGCTGCTGATGCTCGAGAAGCTCACCTCGGCCCAGCGGGCCGCGTACATCCTCCGTGAGGCCTTCGTCTATCCGTACGAGGAGATCGCCGAGATCATCCAGCTCAGCCCGGCCAACGTCCGCCAGTTGGTGAGCCGCGCCCGCAAGCACCTGAACGCCACCCGGCGCGGCTCGATCGACGCCGACGAGCACCGGCGCCTCCTGTCAGCCTTCCTCGACGCCGCCCAGGAGGGGAACCTGACCGCCCTGGAAGACCTCTTCGCCGCGGACGTCGTCAGCTCCCCCGGCGCAAGAGGGACGGCGGAGTTCTCCGTTCACCCCATCGCCTTCAGGACGTCACGCACCCGGCGCAGGTCCCGCATGCGGGCCTCGTACGTCGCCCCGACCACCACGAGCAGCACCCCGCCCACGGCGATCGGCACCCAGCGCGGCACCGCGAGGAACATCTCCGACACGTACGGCGCCAGTTCCCGCACCACGACCCCGGCGAGCACGACGCCGCCGATCACCGTGGGCGCCTGGAGCCGGAACCGGGCTCCGGCGAACAGGATGGCCAGCGCCAGCACGCCGAGCGCCAGCGACCGCCGCCATTCCGTGTCCGAGTAGACCGCCACCAGGCTGGGCAGCATCGTGAAGGAGAGGCCGGCGCCATAGGCCGCCCACGACGAACCCGGTGCGCCGCGCCGCCGCCACCAGCCGGATCCCAGCAGGACCAGCGAGCACGGCACCGTGTACGCCTCGACGACGGTGACCTCGTCCGCCCCCAGCCGCAGCCACGAGGCCACCAACAGCAGGACGGTGCCGGCGTACCGGAGGCCCTTCACACCGCCTGCCCGCAGCGACATGAGCAGCACCAGCACCCCGGCCACGGCGAATCCCACGCTCGCCGCGACCAGGACGCGCAGGCCGAGCGAGAACCCCACCGCCACCGCCTCCAGCCCGAGGAACAGCGCGGCGAAGCCCAGTCCCCAGACCCGGAGCTCCTTCACCCTGGCCGCCGACGCCATGGCGGCGGCCGCCACGGCCAGGATCGGCAGCACGATCAGCGTCGCCGGCTCGCTGCCGAACGCGTACGCCGCCGCCCGTACCGAGGCGGGACCGGCGACGAGCGCGCATGCCACCGCCCACCAGGGCGCCCGGCCCAGTGCGGCGGCGACCGCCAGGGCGACGGCCAGCACCGCCTGCACCGCCACCGCGGCCGGGTAGGGCATCGCGAAGGCCTGGGGAACGACCGCGACCATGAGCGCCCCGGCCACCAACGCGCCGGACACCGCCGCCTTCATCGGCCACCCACCGATGCCGTGCACAGCCGCCTTCATCGGCGGCCCGTCGGTGCCGGACACCGCCGCCTTCATCGGCTGCTCGTCGGTGCCGGCCGCGGTCGCCTTCATCAGCCGCCCGCGGGTGCCGGACGTGGCCGCGGCCAGGAGGCCGGCCGCCAGCACGCCCAGCACCGCCACGTCCGCCGGCGTCGCCGTCTCGAACGGCTGCCACTGCCGGCCGTTCCATGTGCCGGTCCAGAGCACGTCCAGCCAGGCGAGCGGCGCCACCAGCGTGACGACGAGCCGAGGCAGCACCACCAGCGTGGTCAGCAGCGCCACCAGCCCGCCGGTGGCCATGCCCGCCACCCGTACCCTCCGCCAGGGCAGCCAGGCGGCGGCGAGCGCCACCACGAGTGCGGGAACGACGTAGGCCAGGGGACGCCAGTCCGTGACCGGGCCGTACAGCACCGGCTGCGCCAGCGCGGCCAGCACCGGTTGCGCCGGCGCGGCCGGCACGACGATCACCGTGAGCGCGGTTCCGACGGTGACCACGGCAGCCCAGATCTCCCCCTGAGGCTTGCCCGGCCTGGCCAGCAGCCAGGTCACGAACCCGCCGAGCAGAGCCAGCGCCACCAGCGGCACCGACCTGCCCAGGGCCTGGCCGACGGAAAGGGACCCCAGCGCGTACGGCGCTCCGACCAGCAGGGCGAGGGTCGCGACCCCGCTGCCGACCAGGGCGGCCGTCACCCGCACCGCTCCGCGCCCGTAGCGGACCAACACGACGTCCAGCGCCGCCATGGCCACCAGCATGGCCACCAGCCAGGTCTCCGACAGCTCGCCGGTCAGCAGCGGCAGGACCGGCTGCGCCAGGACCACGGCGACCGGAGCGGGCCCGCGAAGCCGGGTGACCCGGGCATAAGCCACCAGGATGAGCGCGGTGAGCCCGAACACCCCCGCCGTGTAGTGCAGCGCGTCGAGTGCATCGACCCCGAGGAGTCCCACCCGCCTGGCGGCGTACCCGTCGAGCAGCAGCAACACGACCGCGAGCCCGGCCACGGTCTCGGCCGTCGCGGTGAGCCCGCGCCGGATCAGCACGACCGGCGCCAGCATGACCAGCGCGGTGAACCCGGCCAGCACGGCCGCGCGCCCGCCCATGCTCATCTGCCCCCAGCTCACCACGGTGAACACCACCGCCGCCACCGTCAGCAGCAGCCCGCCGAGGATGAGCAGGACATTCTTCGCGGCCCCCTGGGAGACCTCCCGCACCGGAACACCGGGCCCGGCCGCGGGCCCCGGGTACGGCGGCAACGCCCCTGCATAGGGAGGCACCGCTCCCGCGGCCCCCTGACCCCCTGCGCCGGCGCGCAGGATGCCGAGCAGTTCCGAACGGCGGGCCTGCAGCCTGGCCTGCTGATCCCTCAGCCCGGCGAGAGCCTGGTCCACCTGCCAGAGCTCGTGCGCGGCGGGCCCGTGCAGAGGCAGCGCACACCTGGGGCACCTGGTCACCGGCTCCAGGGACCCGGTTCCGGACAACACCGCACCGCAGTCCGGACATTTCATACTTCCACGCACCGATACTCCGTTTGAGCCTGTCGAGATGACCCATATTTCACCGCGACGTCCTTGCGAACCACTGTCACCGGGAACCAAGAGTGACAGCCGGCCAATGTAAGGGAGCAACGTCGGGGCGCGGCCACCGAACAGGATGCCACCAGGCGGCGCTCCTGGAGCAGGCCATGCGTCAGATGCGTGCAGTAGACGGCGAGCGCACCTCCCCCGCTCGTGCGCTGCGGTCAAGAGCGCCATCGTGGCGCCCACGTCCAGGGTGAGCTCCGGTGTGCAGTTCATCAGGCTCTGAGCAGGCGCGGACCGGGACGCCGGCTGACCAGCGGCCGGACGTGCCGCTGATCGAGGGCTTGGGCGGTGATCAGGCACGCGAACGCCGCAAGGGCGAGCGCCGTTCGGATGAGGTGCAGGTTGGGCCACCGCCGGCGGCTCTCGTGCCAGCCGGCGGGCAGCTGATCGGGATCCCAGGCGTCCGCGATCCGGTTGAGAGGTTCCAGACCCGACCAGCCGAGCTGACGCCGAAGACGAGCCCTCCGCGCCGCCACGACAGGGCCGAAACAACGATCATCGCCGCGATCCTCCGGCGCATCAAGCCCGCCGAACATCTGCACGCTCTCGGAGCGTTGCGCCCGGACCTCCCTCCGGCCAAGGCCGCCGAGCAGATCTATGTCCTCGCCTCGACGGAGAACTTCGAGAAGCTGACCGAGGTGTGCGGATGGAGTGAGGCCGAGTACGAGGAGTGGCTCGCCTCGATACTCGCGGCGGCCCTCCTCGAACCCCCTGCCGGCCGTCTCCGTCGGCATTGAGGTCCGAACCAGGCACCGTCGATTCCGGCGAAATCTGAAGCCAGGGCAGACCGTCACGCACGCTCCCGGACGACGCCGACCCGGATCTATGATCAACGCGGAGTCGACCGTGTGCCTGATCCTGACCTGATCGCCTGGATGATCCGGAGGATGCCATGACCGATGACAGGTGGGCTCGGACGCTTCGCCCCGAGCTGGTCGGGCGGGCCGGCGAACTGGCCAGGATCCAGGAGGCCGTCGTCGACGGACGCGGGCTGGTCCTCATCGACGGCGAGCCGGGGGTGGGCAAGACCCGCCTGCTCGAGCACCTGGTCGAGCGGGCGCACGAGGCCGGGCGGACCGTGCTCGCCGGCAGCGCCACCGAGTTCGAGCGGCTGGTCCCGTTCGGCATGTACGTGGACGCCTTCACCCGGCTGGCTGACGAGCAGGGCGCTCCGGCCTCGCGGCACGCCGACGGCAGTGACCTCGCGGAGTCCGCCCTGCACACGCTGTTGTCGGCGGGCGAGACGAGCGACACCGTACGGGGCAGGCTGGATCGCTTCCATGCCTATCGGGGCATTCGTGCACTCCTGACCCATCTGGCGACCGGCCGCGGCGCCGTACTGGCGCTCGACGACCTGCACTGGGCGGACGCCCCGTCGCTCGAACTGACCGAGTTCCTGCTTCGCCACCCGCCTGCCACCGGATTCCTGCTGGCCATCGCCTGTCGCTCCACCATGATCCCGCCGGCGGTGGCCGACGCGGTCGCCCGCCAGGATGCGTACATCACCAGGCTGAGCCTGTCCCCGCTGGATGAGGAGACGGCGGCCGCGCTCATGCCGTCCGACGCCGACCCCCGGCGACGGCGGTTGATGTATCGGATCAGCGGCGGCAACCCGCTGTTCCTGCGGGCGTTGCACGACGCCGACGACAACGCCCTGGCGAAGCTGGCCGACGGCCGGCCGGGCGCGGCGCTCGCCCTGGAGGAGACGCTGCTGACGATGCTGCGTACGGAACTCGACCGGCTCACCCCGGCGGGCCGCCTGGCGGCGTACGCGGCGGCGGTCGCCGGCGAGCTGGCCTCGCCCGTCGTGATCGCCCAGGTCGCGGAGCTCGACGCCGCCACCGCGGCGGCCGCCGTCGACGAGCTCTGCGGGCAGGGCCTCGGAACGCTGGCGGGCCCGCGGTTCGCCTTCCGCCACCCCCTGGTACGCGCAGCCGCGTACGACACCTGCGGCCCCAGCTGGCGCGTCGCGGCCCACGCCCGGGTCGCCGGGTACGTGCGCCGCAACGGCGGGTCCCTGGCGCTGCTCGCCCAGCACACCGAGCGGTGCGCCGAGCAGGGTGACGAGGAGGCCGCCAGGACATTGGGCGACGCGGGCCACGCCTACATCGACTCGGCGCCCGCGACCGCGGTGCGGCTGCTCCGCGACGCCCTGCGGGTGCTTCCGGAACGCGACGACCTCGTGCCGTACCGCGGCCACCTGCTCACCGGGCTGGCGAAGGCCACCGGGGTGATGGGCTCGCTGACCGAGAGCCGGCGGATCCTGCACGAGGTCATCGGCCTGCCGCACGAGGTGGCTACGAGAGCGGTGGCCTTCTCCTCGACGATCTCGCGGTTGCTCGGCCGGCTGGACGAGGCGCGGGCCCTGCTGAGCGCGCAGTTCCCGCCGGCCGGACAGGATCCGCGGGTACTGGTCCAGTTCCTGGTGGAGCTGGCCGCCGTGGCAACGCTGCGCGCGGACGCCGAGGGCGCGCGCCGGCACGCGCTCGAAGCCATCGGGTACATCTCGGAGACGAACGATCCCGCGCTCGGCGCCGCGGCGTACGCCCTGCTGGCGCTGGCCTGCCTGGAGGACGGCGACGTCGCCGCCGCGCGATCGCACAGCGGGCGAGCCGGATGGCTGATGGACAGCACGCCGGACACCGCCCTGCTGCGCCACGTGGAACTCGTCGCCCCGCTCTCCTGGGGCGAGACGTGTCTCGGGCGTCCGGCGGACGCCGCGCGCCACCTGAGCCGGGGCATCGATCTGGCGACCATGTCCGGCAGCAGCTACGCGATGCCGTACCTGCTGATCAGCCAGGCCCACCACAGGGCCAGGACCGGACGCCTGCGGGAGGCCATCGACATCGCCGAGCACGCCGTCGCGGCGTCCGAGTACATCCGCAGCAGCGAGACCCTGGCGATGGCCCGGAGCGTCATGTTGCTGCCGGTGTTGTGGCGGCACGGCGTACGTCCCGCCATGACGCTCGCCGGGCAGATCGCGCAAGCCGGTCCGGGTTCGCCGTGGTGGCTGGCGATGGCGCACGTGTCCGTGGCCAGGGTCCGCCTCGCCGCGGGCCGCGCCGAGGCGGGTCACGCGCCGCCGTTCCCCTCGGTCCTCTCCCGCGACACCGAGGTGGAACGGCTGGCGACGCAGTCGATCCGCGCGGCAGCCGACGGCGACGTCGGCACCGCGCTCGCCCGGTCGGCGGCGGCGGTCGCCGCCGCGGACGGCCTCGCCTACCAGCTCGGTACGGCCTACGACGCCCGCGCCCGCGCGTTGTACGTCCACGACGACCTGGCCGGGGCCGTGGCGGCCGCCCGGGTCGCCGCCGAGCGGTTCGGCGAGAGTGGCGCCGTCGTCGAACGGGGCCTGGCCCATCAACTGCTCGCCACCGTCCTCGGGCGCATGGGAGAGGTGGCGCCGTGCCGCGCCGAGATCGGCCTGGCCAAGGCCGCCTACAAGGAGTCGGGAGCCGACTGGCTCGCCGGTCAGCTCGCCCGGGTGGAGCGGCAACTCGCGGCGCGGGGGCCCCGGCGCGCGGGGCGGAGGGGCGGCGGGCCGCCGGAGCTGACCTCGCGGGAACGTCAGGTGGCCGAGCTCGTCGGGCAAGGGCTGACCAACCGGGAGGTGGCCGAGCGTCTCCAGGTCAGCCAGAAGACCGTGGAGACGCATGTCGCGCGTATCTTCAGCAAGTTCGGCGTACGTTCGCGGGTGGCGCTGGCCAGACGGCTCACCGGCCTGGGCGACAACCCGGTGGCCGGGTGAGCTGACCTGGCGCGCCGGGCGGTACGAGCCCGCCCGGCGGCCTCTGATCGTTACGCCCACTCCTCGTCGGTTATCTCGGTGATGTCGTCGTTGTCATCGATGCTGGGGTCTTTGCATGGGTTGGCCGGTTGAGACGGCACGGAGAACTGCACCCAGACGAGGTTGACGGGTAGTTGCAGGCCGCCGCCGCGCATGACGGAGGTCTGGACCTGCATGGCCCAGCCGCCCGAGATGCCCGGGTCCACGGCGGTGGGCTGGCAGGGATCGCCGGTGGGGGTGTTCGTCACCCCGCCACCGCCCCCGGTGCCGCCGGTGCCGCCGGTACCACCTGAGCCACCGGTCCCGCCGGTGCCGCCGGAGCCGCCGTCGCCTGAGCCGCCGCCATCACCGGAGCCGCCGGACCCGCCGGTGCCGCCACCGCCACCACCGCCACCTGAGCCGCCCGTACCACCGGAGCCGCCGGTACCGCCACCGCCGCCGGTGCCGCCACCGGTGCCACCGCCGACCGAGCCACCCGACGGATACGGGTACGAGGCCGGAATCCAGGTCCCCGGTGACGGAGGGCTGCCGTTGACTCCGCCGCCGCCGACCACCGGGGCCTCATCGATCGGTGGCAGCGGGAGCGGATCCGTCACCACGTCGACCGGGAACTTGATCGCGCCGTCCGGCCCGATGAAGTGACAGATGCTGTCGATGTGGGTGCCCTCGCACAGTTGGCCGGGGTGCTCGTTCGCCCATTCCTCAAGCTCCCGGTCGGCGTCCGGATCCGCGGCGGAGGCCTGCGCGTCGATCGTGACCTCGGAGAGGTTGGGCCCGTTCGGGAACCACTCGGGGAACTGGCCGGCCATGAACGTCGCCAGCGCCCTGCCGATGGCCACGGAGCCCGGCTCGTTCGGGTGGAAACTCTCCTGGAGCGCCCTGAACGCGCCGTTCGCCGCCGTGAAGCGCTTCCCCCGGAACTTCGCGCCGTTGAAGTACGGCTCCGCCGTGCCGAGTTCGTGACCGGCCACCACGCTGGTGCCGTTCGGCCCCGCCGTGTTCGGGTCGAACACGACGACCTTGACGGCGGGGAACCTGGTACGGAACCGCGCGACCGCGTCCTTGATCGACTGGTTCACCCTGGCGGCGAACGGATACATCCTGTCCATGGTCTTGCCGGCGATCTGCCCCGCGTCGGTGTTGCCTGACGGCTTGACGCCCAGCGGGTAGAGCGCCACGACGATCGCCGCCTTGCCCGCCTCCGCGTGGGTGTTCACCAGGGCCTGTTCGACGTTCGCCGAGACCTGCCCCAGGCGCTTCTCCAACCGCTTCAGCTCAAGCTTGACGGCCCACTCCTGCGACTCCTTCCACTCGAAAGGAAAGATGTTCCTCCCACGGACGAACATCTCCAGCGCGGTGGCCACCAGCGGGCCGAAGCCGGCGTCGTTGCCGCCGAAGCCGAAGTAGACGATGTCGGCGTCCGAGACTCCGTCGAGCTGGCGCGGGTTCCTGATCTCGCTGTTGGGGTCGTCGTCATCTTCCCGCTGTGGGTTCCTGAGGTGCTTGGTCTCGGCTCCCGACGAGGCGTTGAAGATGAACCGGTCCTGGGCCCAGGTGGAGCGGATCTCCCACGGCAGCACCGTGTACGGGCTGCCCGGATGGCGGCCCGCTTCCAGGAGACTCCACGCCACATGTATCGGCGCGAGCCCGGACTGATGCCGAAAGTCCTCGGTGCCGTTCGACTTCCCCTTGTAGACGCTGCTCTTGCTCGCGCCTTCACCACTCGTGTAGCTGTCACCGAGCCCCGCTATGACGAGCGGCGTGGGCGTCGTCGTCGGCGGCGGGGTGGGGGCGATGGTGATGGGAGGGAGCGTCGGGACGGGTTTGAACGTCGGCTTGGTCGGGGGCGTGGTCACGGTCGGCATCCCGGCGTTCGCCGGGGTGCTGGTGAACACGGCCGCGGCGAGCGCGGTGACGAGCGCGATCAGGCCCAGCAGGTACGGCGTGAGCCATCGCCGTAACCGGCGCGGAGGTCGCATGGACATGCCTTCCTGTTTCGTGGGATCGAAAAGGGACGGGCATTGCTCCACGCATCATCCGCTGTCGCGCGAGCGCTAACATCAGGTGATGTACGCGCGACCACCCCGACATCTCGCGCCCACCCCCACCGAGCCGACAACGAGGGCGGGCCGGAACAGCGGAGCACCTTGCAGGCGTTCAGGTTCGGGCACGCGCGCGTAGCGTTTGACCGTGTTTGAGGGCCAGGTACAGCCGCTGGGCGCACTCCAGCAGGCCTACGCCCTTGCCGCCTGGACACTCGAGCCCCGCACGCCGGGATGAACCGCAGCAGGTCTCCAGTGCGTCGGCGCTGCGACCGGGCAGGACGTCAATGCGCTCGCGGGTCTCGGCGTCGATCAGCACGGTGGCGTAGCAGTGACGCCGGCACAGGCCGAAGCCGTCCACCCCCAGGACGCGGGGAGTTCGCGGACCATCACGCCGATCTGAGTGGTCAGGCGAGGGGTGTGGCATTGGCAGCGTTCCAGCACGCCAGGCTCACGGAAGGTCTGGCAACAGCCGAGTTCGGGCAGACCTCGCGTCGGATCCGCAAGCACAACTCAGCGTGACGTTACGGCACGATACGTCACAATCGGAAGAGCGACAAAGCCGTTAACCGGACAGGCCCCCGGCAGGCCAACCCTGCGATCGTCAACGTGCCGGACTGGACCTGGTCTTGCGATTCGGCAGATCATCCATGAATGCCGGGGACAGCGTCTTCGGGCTCTCGGTGGGCGAGAGGACCGAGGTCGCGAGCGGTTCGCGCGAAGTCCTGGATGAGGTCGGGCTGGGTGGCTGTGCGCCAGATCAGTGCCCATCGTGCCGGTGGGGCATCGTGGATGGGCACGTACGCGACGTCGGGTCGGGCGAAGTAGCGAGCTCCGGCTGCTGCGTTCGAACAGGGCGCCGCCGATCCGGCGTTCCTGCTTCTTGATCGCCTGGGTGACCCGGGACGGTGTCACGTGCAGCCGCTCAGCGGTCTGACCGAAATGAAGCTCTTCGGCCGGCGTCAAGAAGAGCTCGATGTCTCGAAGCTCCATCACCCTTCCGGCCGTTGATCTAGCGCTCAACGATCTGTTGCCGAAGTCGTCATTGTTCACTACAAGGGAGAGTTGGTACTGCACACCCTCCAGGGGAGCCGCCCACTGGCCTCGTCGGTATGGGCTGTTCTGCGCGGCGCTGTGACAAAGTGCTGGACCATGCGGGACTGCGCAGCATATGGAGCTCGGCGTACGGAGCGGCCGTGATGATCGTTTGCATCACCGTCGGAAGGCTTCGCCGTCAACAAGCCCGGACCCAGCGCCAGCCGTCGCGCACCGCGGGAAGGCGAAATCAATCACGATGACGGTGTTGGCGGCCCAAAGGCGGGACCGCCATCGAAGTCCAGGCGTCACGCTGGACCAGTTGCCGTTGACATTCCGCCCCCCGGGACGGGTCCGCTGCGACCAGCCCAGGCTGCCAGAACAGCCCATCCAGCTCGACCACGGGGCACACCGGTCACCTCACTGAGGCGTCTGGGCAGGACGGCTTTGCCGGCGCCGCCGCGCCCCGAAATCACCTCACACCGCACGGCTCCATCACGCGGCTCACACTCCGTACTCGTGCCAACAGGATGATCCGTGCTCACTCGCGCTCACGTGGTGCTCCCGGACTTCGTCACAGCCATGCCCTCCACCCTCTGGGAGATCCTCAAGCAGGAAAGTCTTGATCCGACACCCGAGCGGACGTCCACCACACGGCCCGCCCGAGGCTCGCAAGCCGACGCCCTGCTGATTGATCTGTGATTTCATCGAGCACGTCTGTCTTGGATGAGGCCTCGGACCCTTATGGGGTCCGAAGCATCGTCACTTCGAGCGATCACGGGCGTTCCGCGCGGTGTGTGGCTGTGCGTCGCCGGGCAGGTAACGAGCCTGGAGGCGTGACCGGGAAGCAGTACAGGAACGGCCAGCCGCCGGTACGAGGTGGGGACGCTGAACTCCGGACGTCGCTCAGCGGGCGACCGCGTTGGGCGGCGCGCCACTGCCTTCCAGGCGAGTTGTGACCGCGATGCGATTGTGCGCGTTGATCACTGTCGCAGCCCAGATCAGCGCCGCAAGCTGTGTTTCCTCGAACTGCCTCGCCGCCTCGGCGTACACCTCGTTCGGGACCTGCCCGGCGAAAACGAGTGTGATCGCCTCGGTCAGCGACAGCGCGGCCCGCTCCCCGCAGGTGAAGAGCTTGCTGTTCCGCCATGCCCGCACCTCGCGGATGCGCTGCTCACCTTCCCCCATGGCCCGCGCCTCCTGGGTGTACCGGTCGAGCGAGAGAGAACAGCCGTTGATCTGGGACGCGCGGATCTTGATCAGCTGGAGCAATCCCGGCGCGATGTCCGCCGCCTGCGCCGCAGCCAAAGCGGCCTCGTGCAGGGCGCTCATCGCGCTGGAGACTTCAGGGGTCACGTTCTTGATCGCAATCCGCGGGGCAATCGTGGCTACAGACATGTCGTGGCTCTCATCTCGCTCGTTGAAGCTCTTTGAAACAAGGACGGGCGCAGCGACGACGTGGCGATATGTCCCCCTCTCCGTTCCCCTCGAGAGCGCGCCGCCGGGATCGAGCCCTGCGCGCCCTCCGTACGGCATGGGATACGCGAGATCGCCCGCCCCGGTTCGCACCACAGCTCTCGCCGAGGGCGCGCTCGATCGGGAAGCACGAAGCAGGCACTAGCCCGGATGAAGACCGGCTTGCCGACGGTGGCGACGCCTCCGACGGCCAGGACCGGCTCGGCCCGGCCTCGTGCATCTTGAAATGGCCGGCGTCGAAGAACAGATTGAACCGCCCCGACCGCCTGTGAATCACCGAACATTCGGCCCGAGAGGGCGGGGTGTACCGCGCGCGGTCGGCTGGTCCATTGACTCGACACACCGCCGCGCTCGTGACCAGCGCCTTGTGGATGGCGCATCCCGATCAGGGCGTGCAGGGCTGATTAAGACCCTGAACGGCCAACGCCTGGTGAACCGCATCGCCGCGCTGCCAGCCCAGCCAGGACCGCGAACGATTCCACGGCCGCCACACCAAAATCATCACCGCCTACCTGACCAAGCCCCCTCGCCTGGAACTGCTGTACGGGGCGCGCTACAGCCCGCATGACAACCCGATCGAACGCGCCTGGCCCGCACTGCAGCGTTCAGCGCCAACGCCCCCGCCACCTGGCCCGGCAGCCTCAGGCAGATCCGCGCCTCCTTCCGCCCCCGCTCACCGGACCACCTGCTGGTCACCGCAGCTCCGTGGGCCGGCCACTAGCTCACCGCCGGTTACAAGCGAAACTTCTGGAATGCCGCTCAGCCGCACGCCTTCGCGGTACCGCCGGAGCCGGTCTGGCCGTTGCGGCCGCCGTTCCACTGCACCGTGACTTCACCCCAGGCGCAGGTTTTGTTGGCTCGGAGCATGTTGCCCCAGTGACGGCCGTTGTTGCCCGGCTTGTAGTCGTATGCGTCCCTCTTGCGATCCGCCGTGTACAGGTAGATAGTGCCGCTCGCCTTGGAGTCGGTCTTGATCTCGACCCAGTTGGTCTTGCATCGAGGAGACCACCAGAGATGGATCCGCCCGGCAGCGGAGTGGCCGTGATGTCGTACGAGCGTGCCGGTCCGCACCACCTGGCCAGAGTTCCAGCATGAACCAGTCCGGGTTGGTTGGAGGCCCTGAAGCCAGCATGATCGTGCTGGCGGAAGGGAGATTCACACGCGATGCCAGCCCCCAGGAAGTACCC
>NZ_JBITHZ010000042.1:0-97602 GCF_044458585.1 Nonomuraea sp. NPDC050451 | reverse complement strand
GGTTCCTCCTGGTGGTGTGGTCCAAGGGGTGCCTGCGGAGACGAGAACGAGGGTGTCCAAGATCGTCTTATGGCGAACGACGTGGACACCCTCGCGACAGCACTCTAGGCGACGACCGACGACATGCTGAAAGAGCGTCCCGACCCGGCGCCGTGGCGCCCGCCGGTCGGCATTACGCCCCGCCTGAGCGATGCCGAACTGGTCACCCTCGCCATGATGCAGGCCATACTCGGCTTCACCTCCGAGGCCAAATGGCTCCGCCATGCCCGTGCCCACCTGCGCCACCTCTTCCCCTACCTGCCCCAGCAGCCCGGCTACAACAAGCGGCTGCGCAAGGCCGCCGGTCTGATGCGAAGCGTCAACCGGATCCTGGCCACCACCACCTCGGTGTGGAGCGACGACGTATGGGTCGTGGACTCCACCCCGGTGGAATGCGGCCACTCCCGCGAGACCGTCAAACGCTTCGACCTGGCAGGCTGGGCCGAATACGGCTACTGCGCCAGCCACAGGCGCTTCTGGGGCCTGCGCCTGCACCTGGTCTGCACCCTTCAGGGCCTGCCCATCGCCTTCGCCCTGACCGGGGCCAAGGCCAACGAACGCGAGACCCTCCTCGACCTCCTGGCCGCCGAATGCGAGCTTCTGCGAGAGCGCCACGGACAGACTCTCATCGGCGACAAAAAACTACTTCGGCCGTGGTTTCGAACGCGAACTGTCCGAGCGTGGAGTCCAGTTGCTGCGGCCGGCCCGTAAAGGTGAACGGGAACGGCCTGGTGCAGCCCTGTTCAAGCCACTGCGGCAGGTCATCGAATCGATCAACGAGCCCTTCAAGGGACAGCTTGACCTCGAACGGCATCGAGGGCGCACACCCGGAGGGGTCATAGCCCGCGTCATGCAACGCATCCTCGCGCTGACCGCCGCGATCTGGCACAACGACGCCACCGGACAAACCGTCCTACGCTCACTGATAGATCATCTAGTGTCTGGGCGCAGCGTAGGGGGTGATCGAGGAGAGGTCATCGGTCGCGTCAGCGATGATGGCGGAGAGTGGTCTCTGTAGGGGGCGCATCAAGTTATATCGACGACTACTTCTCGATCCGGCGCCGATGCCTGGCCGTCAAATCGGACTGCTCGGGATCTGCCGTGTTTTGCCTTGTCAGTAGTAGTGCGGCCGAGGCGAGCAGGGTGCAAAGGGTCATTCCGGCGAACAGGGGTATGGCGGTGTGCTCGCCGGCGACGCTCATCAAGGGGGCCACAGCAGCGCCGAGGACGTTCTGCAGCATGCCCAGCACCGCCGAACCCGTTCCGGCAGCGTGCGGAACTCTGTATGCGCTCGCACGCGTTCTGCGGTTGGGTGGGATAACGGAGGCAGGACTGCCGTCCCTGGCGCCGTCGGAGCTGGACGTGCTGCGCTACGTGCTGGACTCGCCCGGCACGGGCACCAAGGCGCTCGCCCACGAGCTGGGCCTGCACAGCAGCAACGTCAGCACGGCCGTGCGCGGCCTGCTCGCCCGCGGTCTCATCCGCCGCGAGCCCGATTCGCACGACCGTCGCGCGGTACGCTTGTACCCGACCATGAGCGCCCAGCACGGCATGGCCCTGATCGAGGACGCCCAGGCGGAGATATTCGCCGCTGCCCTCGCCACGCTGCCCCCGGGCGAACGCGGAGCCCTGACGGCCGCCGTGCCCGCACTCCACTCCTTCGGCGCACCTCTCAGGGGGCGACGCGCTCCTGCCCGCGACTGATCAGCCGGTGTGTGTGGCCAGCAGTCCGCGGACGGTACGAGCGCCCGCCGCGGCCACTCCGGGGATGCCCGAGGTGATGAACGGACCGCCACCGGCCAGGTCGCCCACCACGTACAGGCGCGGGTCGGCGGGGACCAGCCCGCCCGACGGGTGCAGCGCGGCCAGTCCATCGGCGAGCAGGCACGTGACCAGCGGCTCGGCCGCGCGGGGCACCGCCCGGGGCGGCGGGTTCACGGCGTTGACGACGACTCCGGCGTTCAGGTCGCCACCGTCGCCCCGGACCCGGAACCCTCCCTCCACAGCCTCGATCTTGCGTACGCCTGCCGTCATGGTGAGCTGCCCGGACTCGAACAACCGCAGCAGGGCGGCGGCGTTCACCGGCACCATGGGCGAAGCCATGCTGGTGGCCAGGCGGAAGTGCCTGCGCAGCCGTTCGCGGTCGGGCTCGGGCAGCAGCCGCCAGGCGTACGGGCCGACGGTGTGGGCGGTCTCCTGGAGCACCCGCCGCCCGATCCGCGGGTCGTCGACGGCGGCCAGTTGCCGCCGCAACCGCCCTACGGGCTCCTCCGATCCCGCTGCCAGGAGCTCGGCCGTGAAGCGCGCGAAGTCCTCCCCCTCCGCGGCCAGTTCGGCGCGGAGCAGCCCGGCGAGGTCGTCGAGGGTGACGCCGCCGTGCTCTCGGCACAGCGCCTCCACCCGCTCGACGGTCACGTGCGCGGGCCGGTGGCCGAGGGGACGCTGCCAGACGTGGGGCAGCATGCCGCTGCGCGACACCAGCGCGATCCGCCCGGCATGGCCGCGCGCGGCGAGCGACACCACCACGTCCACGGCGGTCAGCCCGCTGCCGATCACCGCGACGTCGGCCGCGGCCGGGACTTGGCCGAGCCTGTACGCCAGCGGATACGGATCACCTACGAACCCTGGAGCGCCGCCCAGGCCGTAGTGGTCCTGCGGCATCCCCCCGCCCACGCACAAAACCACCCGGTCGGCCGGATGGGCGCGCCCGTCCTCGGTGCGCAGCTTCAGCCGGAGGCCGCCGCCGGAGCGGGCCGCCGCGACGACCCGGGCGGCGACGACCCGTGTCCGCCACCCGCGCCCGCGCAGCACGGCCAGGGCGGCCTCGGCGGTGTCGGCCAGATACTCGCCGTAGAGCGCGCGCGGCACCAGCGGTTGCCCCAGCAGGCCGTCCAGATGGGCGGCGGCACGCTCCGTGCCCAGCCAGGAGGCGTAGTGCCCTGGGTCCAGATGGCGGATCGACATGATGGCGGGCGGGGCGTTGACCAGAACACTGTCGAGATCAGGTGCGTACGGCCGTCCCCGCCACAGGTACGCGGACGGCTCGAACACGGTGACCTCCCCCACCCCCATCCCCGCCTCGCTGACGGCCAGCGCGTCCAGCAGGCCGACCGCGGCGGCGCCGGCCCCGATGATCGCGATATGCACGACGTTTCTCCCCTTTTCGTCCAAAAGGTCCTTTCGAGCCTCGTGGACGTCACGACCGCGCTCCATTCCCCGCCTGCGGGGGATCGGCAAGAAATGACCCCCTCAAATGAGGGGTTGGCGAAGGCGGGGAGAACAGGCAAGCTGACCCGCGTCCAACCTTCCCAAGTGACCCAGCGCCTGAAGGAGCTCGATGACCCACCCGCCCCGCCACGCCGAGATCCTGTCGGCTGTCGAGCGGGCCGCCAACGCGCTGGAGCTCTTCAGCCACGCCTCGGCCAGGCTGCGGCGGCACATGCCGTTCGACGCCGCGGTGTGGACGGCCACCGACCCGGAAACGAGCCTGGTCACCGCACCCATGCTGGTGGAGAATCTCGGCTCCGGCGAAGGATGCGCCGCCTACTGGCAGAGCGAGCTGCTGGAGGAGACCGTCCTGCCGTTCCGTGACCTCGCCCGCGCACCCGTCCCCGCGGCCGGTCTGCGCGCGGCCACCGGAGACCTGCCCGCGCGCAGCGCCCGCTTCCGCCGCCTGCTCGGCGACCAGGGCGTGGACGACGAACTACGGGCCGTGCTGCGGATCGGCGACCGGCCGTGGGGCGCGGTGAGCCTGTTCCGCATGCGAGGAGGCCCCGCGTTCGGCACGCACGAGATCGCGTTGCTCGCCGATCTGTCCGGACCACTCGCCGACCGGCTGCGCCGGTTCGCCCGTCCGTCCGGATCGGACGGCGCGCCCGGCGCCTCCGCACCCGGCCTGCTGCTGTTCGACGAGCACGGCGAGGCCACGTCGATCAACGAGGAAGCTCGGCGCTATCTCGCGCTGCTGCCGGACGGGCCATCCATGCCCACGGCGCTCGGGCTCAGGCTGCCCATCTGGCTGATCGGCACGACTCTGCAGGCGCGGGCCATCGCCCAAGGCCACGATCGAGGCAGCGCCAGGATTCGCATCCGAACCCGCGACAAGCAGTGGCTGACCTGCCACGCCTCATGCCTGAGCGGTCCCGGCGGACGGCCAGGGCCGACAGCGCTCGTCATCGAGCCCGCGCCCCCCGCCGACCTGGCGGTCATCGTCGCCCAGGCATACGGGCTGACGCCCCGGGAGTTCGAGGTCGCTCAGCTCGTGGCACGGGGCCTGTCCACCGCCGAGATCGCCACGGCCCTGTTCATCTCTCCCCACACCGTTCGCGGTCACCTCAAGGCCGTCTTCGGCAAGGCGGGGATCTCCAGCCGCGGTGAGCTCGTCGCGCAACTGTTCGCCGAACCCTACCGGCCGTAGGCGCCACCATCAGTGGCCGCCGGGCACCCACATCTCGCCCGAGCCCTAGCATGAGTACGCGCGCTGACCGACAGCCGGGGTGCCGATCGCGTCGTGGACCCTTCAGGTCCGCTGGAGCAGTCGCTGAAATCGGTCACGCCCCAGCGGCGAGGTGGCCTTCGTCGACTACTGGCTGTTGGGCGCCAAGGGTGCCAAGCCAACAGCGCAAAGACCTCGGCGCGCTCGCGGTCGTTACCGGTGAGGTCGCCGGCCTTGCCGTAGAACCCAGGTCCTTGCCGGCGGTGCTGCCGTTCCCCACCGCATTCGGCCCTTCGTCCGCCTCCTGCCGGTCAGCTGTCCGCGATCCATCTGGTAGCTGGGAAGGCTGACGATCGCCACGTCTGGATACCCTTGCCCGGCCGCCGTCTCCCTGTCGGGCGCCGAAGCTGGTGAGCGTTACCGCGATAGCCGGTCTCCTCGATCGAGCGTTCCTCCACCGTGCCGAGCGCCCCGGACCAGCATGTTCACGCGGTCGGCCATGGTCACCTTGGGGCTGACCAGGAGCATCGCGCGTAGGCGGCCACGTCATTCGCTGATCGTCCAAAGGGTCGCGTGCTGGGTGGGGGCGATGCCGAAGCCGGGGGCATCGCGGGAGCTCACGTAGCCGGCCGCGTAAAGCCGAGCAGTCGCCGGCATCTTGACCAGTTCGGTGGCCAAGGCCAGTTTGCCCGGGGGTGCAGGGAGCCGTTCCTTGGTCCAGCGTCCACCGGACAGGTGCCACAACTCTTCCGGCCGATGCTCCGGGCCCGCCGTGACCCAGAGCCCGCCCCTGCCATCCGGCTCCGCGTCGCCGATGGTCCAGCTCATCGGCCCCCAGGAGCAGGTCCATGACGTGCCGTTCCAGTGCAGGACGAAGAGGCGGGCACGCAGGGGTTCTTCAGCGTACTCCTCGTTGTCCTGATCCCAGCCGACGTAACCGGTCGCCCAGACATCGGAGGGCCCGTTCACCGCCACATCGCCGAGCAGCGGTGTGGGCGGGCTGCCGAGCGCCGGCCCGCCCAGCGCGGGCAATTCGATCGGCTGCCAGCCCCGGCCCTCCCAACGCAGCAGCACTGGCCGCTTGCCGGCGTCGTACTGGTCGGCCCGCAGGAGCCAGATGTTGTCACCCTCACCGCCGACAGCGACGGCTGGGGTTTCGCCGGGCAACCGGTGGGTCGTCCAGCTCCGGCCGTCCCACCGCATGGCGATGGGGTCGCCCACGAAGGCCCCGGTGCCGCGTGCGATGAAGGAGGACTCTGCCTGCAGGCCCCTGGTGTCAGGGTCGGCCACTACGAAGTCGTGCCAGCGCCCGTTTTCGAGGGTGCTGATGAGCATCCGGCTTTTCCCCGTCTGGCTGACCTCCTGCATGCTCTTGCTCGTGGTGCCGATGAGGTGAACCTGGTCGGCCGAGACCGCGGCGAGATCGCCGATGCGGTCCACGGCGACGGACGGCCGGGCGAAGCTCTGCCACCGGTCGGCGTACCAGCGCCGGATCTGCGGTTCCTGCTCGTTCAACCACCGGGTCTGCATCCACACGGCGCCGTCGGGCGCGACGTCGAGAGCCTCGATGAGGTTGGCGTCAGGGAGCGTGGACACCCGCTCCCAGCTTGACTTGGCGCTCATGGCGGGTCGGATGTCGCCCGTCTTGGAGGGGGGCTGGGCGCACTTGGCGGGCTTGGCGGCGATGGGTGGATAGCGCTGCTAAACAGCGCGGGCTGTTGTTTCGCCGCGTGGCCCAGCCGGTCAGGCTCGGCCGGCTCCAGCTGCTGCAGGTCCAGGTCCAGGCCGACCAGTCCGGCGCGGCGCAGGCCGACGCCGAACAGCAGGTAGACGATGACCCGGTCGCGGCCTGGACGGGCGTGGCCGTGCAGGTGAGGAGCGGCGCCGCGGTGGCGGCGGCATTGAGCTCGTTGGGGGCATCTTTCACCGCACCGGCCGCCCGCGAAAGGTGGCTGCAGCCCCGCCCGGCCGCACCACCCGGGCAAACTCGGCCGTGATGAGCGGTGCGGTCAGCCCTGGTCCGGCATGCACGCCGGCCACCGTGACCGCCGTACCGGCGGGCTGCAGACGGTGGCCGGTCACTGGCCGGTTCTGATGGGGGTGGGTCGCTGGGTCGGCCTACGAATCCTTGGCGGCGGCCCTTGTCATGCTGGGAGAGCCGGGTCGGGACGGACCGGGGCATCTTGTGGGGGAGAGGAGGGGTAGTCGGCCTGGAGCGCGGCCAGGACAGCAGCAACCCGGCGGCTGCTCTCGGGAGTGTCGTTCAGATCGAGCCGGGCGAGAATCGCGGTGATGTAACCGTCGACGGTCTTCGCGGTGATCTGCATGCGTCGCGCGATGCCGATGTTGGACAGCCCTTCGGCCATCAGCATGAGAACTTCCCGCTGCCTGGGTGTGAGTCGGCTGATCCTGGCCTGCATCTGCCCGCGAGTGACCATCTGCTTGAGGAGATGCTGGTCGATGACGGTCTCGCCGGCGACGACCCGGCGGAGGGCACTCAGGATGGTCTCCAGATCGTTGGTGTCCTTCAGCAGGTATCCGACGCCGCTGCCGATCTTCACGAGGCGTTCGGCGTAGGCGACTTCGCGATAGGCCCCCAGGACGAGCACACCCAAGTTCGGATGACGCCGGCGGAGTTCAGCGGCGCCGACGATGCCCTCATCGGTGTGGGTGGGTGGCATGGAGACGCCGACAACCACGGCATCCGGCAGTGACTCCCGCATCAAATGGCGAAGCTGCTCGAAGTCTTTCGCCACACCGGTGACATGGACGCCCTCCGCCTCCAGGAGCATTTTCAACCCGTCGCGGTAGGTTCCAGGGTTTTCGCAAATCATCACTCGCATCGCAGCCGGGCCGCTGGAGCCGCGGGACTCGGCTCCAGCGGGTGAAGGGAGTCGGGCGGCCGCGCCTGATTGGAGGCGGTCGAGGAGGTCCTCCAGGTCCGCGCAGCGGGTTTCGGCGGCAGCGCGGCGCTCGTGGGCGAAGTTCAGCTGGCTGGTGAGGTCGGCGATCTCGCGGTTCAGCCGGTCGCGATCGGTGTCCCAGTCGGCACGCATCCGGGCGTTGTCGGCAGTGAGATCGGCAAGCCGTCGTTCGCGGCCGGTGAGTTCGGTTTCCAGTCGGTTGACGTGGCGTTCGCTCTCACGGAGGGCGGTGAGTGCGACGTCGAGTTCGTCGGTGACGCGCCGAACCTTGTAGTCGTGAGGGTGGGCGACTTGGAGCGCGGCCAGCTGGAGGTCGACCAGATGGCCCTGGGCCTCCTCGGTGAGCGGAGTGCCGGCCTTGACCCGCAGGGCGAACAGCCGGTCCAGGAGCCACCGCTCGCGCGGGACACGCTTGCCGTTGAGGTAGCGGGACAAGCTGCCCTTGTCGATGATCCCCTGGCTGGTGGCGCAGAACTGGCCGAGGGTGAGACCGACGGTGTCGAACAACCGCTTCAACTCGGCCGCGAACACGACGACCTCGGTCCGCTCTTCCACGAGGACGTGCCGGGCGGTGCGTTCGATGTCAGCCACATGTCCATCATCTCCACGAGCGCCCGGATCCGCCCGGATATCGAGAACGGTCACCGTTTGCCGATGACGTCGTGGAGGCCGCGGGCCGTCCCGCCGAACGCGGCGATCCCGGTCAAGACCGCGGCCGGCGCGACCGCGCCGGTCCACAGGGTGAGGGCCCCCACAACGACTCCGGCGGCGAGGGCGAGAGCAAAGATGACCGCCGCCCGCAGCGACAGCAGCGGCTCGGGCGGACGGTCAGGGTTGGGGGCCTGTCGGGCCATGGTCGGGGTTCTCCTCATCATCGTGACGGGCTTGATGACCCCATGAGGCCATACCGCCCCGGTGTTGCGTTTTTCTGCAACGGCCGCAAGCGTTGCCACCCCGTGCAACGCCCGGACACTGCCGCGCACCCGCCGCGTGCCTCTGATCGCCGCCGCCACCGGAGCCGATCCGGACCGTATCGACCAGCTGCTGGTCGAAAGCATGCGCTGACGCCGCCCGGTAGGCCGGGTTCGGCCCCCTCAGGGGTGAGCACGACTGCCCGGCCATCGGGTCGAACCAGGGAGGGGACAGGCGAACACAGTTCGAGACGTCTCCTCGAGCGTGACCGCAAACAAGCGTCCACGAGCTGGACCGGCATCTCGACATCTGGGCGGCTGACACAGACCGTAAACACAAGACTGCAATTTTGTGACGATGCCCCCTAGATTCCTCGGCGCGGCAACCGAAGAAGGGGTGCAATGTCGGAAATATGGGAGATGTCCGCCTGGGAGCTGGCGCGCCAGATCCAGGCTCGCACGGTGTCGAGCCGCGAGGTGGTCGAGGCGCATCTGCGGCGGATCGCCGAGGTCAACCCCTGGGTGAACGCGGTCACCGTCGTCCTGGCCGAGCAGGCGCTGCAGGCGGCGGACGCGGCCGACCGGGCCATGGGCTCGGGCGCGCCGGTCGGCCCGCTGTGCGGGGTTCCGGTGACCGTGAAGGAGAACATCGACGTCGCGGGATCAGCCACGACGCTGGGCATCGTCCCGCTGCGTGAAGCGGTCGCCGCCGCGGACGCGCCGCACATCGCCGAGCTGCGCGCGGCCGGGGCCATCCCGATCGGGCGGACCAACATGCCGGAGTTCGGCATGCGCTGGCACACCGACAACGAGCTGCGCGGCGCCACCCGTAACCCGTGGTCGGCCGCGCACACGCCCGGCGGCTCCAGCGGCGGCGACGCCGTGGCCGTGGCGACCGGTATGGCGGCGCTGGGGCTGGGCAACGACGGGGGCGGCTCGCTGCGCTGGCCCGCCCAGTGCTGCGGCGTCGCCGCGTTGAAGCCGTCGCTGGGGCGCGTGGCCCAGGTCGGCCTGCCGGCCGGCACGGGCGGTCCGCCCCAGCCGACGCCGTTCGGGTTCCAGCTGCTGGCCGTGCACGGGCCGATCGCCCGGAGCGTACGGGACCTGCGCCTGGCCTTCACACACATGTGCGCGGACCACGGCGGGGACCCCTGGCACGCGCCGGTGCCCCTGCACGGTCCCCCGGTTCCCGCACCCGTGCGGGTCTGGCTCGCCACCGACCCGGACGGCCCCGATCTGGACCCCGGCGTCGCGGCCGCCCTGCGCCAGGCGGCGGAGCGGCTCTCCGACGCGGGGTACGTCGTGACGGAGGGCCGGCCCCCGGCCCTGGTACGGGCCGGAGAGATCTACACGCAGCTCTTGTCCGCCTACGGCCGGGTGCACGAAGTGCAGCCGCCGGTCGAGTCGGTGGCTTCCGAGGGGTTCGTCCGTTTCTGGGCGGAGTACGAGCCGCACTGGAACCGGGCGGCCGGCCAGGCGGCCTTCGATCCCATGATGGAACGCGCCGCGATCGCGCGTGCCTGGATGGCGTGGATGAGCCAGGCTCCGCTCGTCCTCGCGCCGATCTGCACCGACCCGGCCTTCGCCGTGGGATCCGACCTCGACGCCGACCGACTCGCTCGGTGGCCGGCATCCCTGCGCATGGCGTGGACCGTCAACCTCCTGGGGCTTCCAGCGGTGGCCGTCCCCACGGGTCTGGCCGAGGGGCTGCCTCAGGGCGTCCAGATCATCGGGCCGCGCTTCCGTGAGGACCTGTGCCTGGACGCCGCCGAGGCGATCGAGGCCCGCACTCCTCCGCTGACCCCGATCGCCCCGCGCTAGCCGCCGGGAGGACTTATCGGCCACAACGCCGCCCTCCGCCAGGTCGGCAGCCGCCTGGTCGAAATCCTGCACGGCTGCCTCAAACCAGCACCACCTACGACCAGGCAACCGCATGCTGTACCGCCAACACGGCCTCGCGGCTGCGCGTGATCAACGACGGCGCCACCGTCCGGCCTGCCCCCGGCCCGCGACGGGGCGCCGGGCTGGACGACCTGGCGGCGCGGGCCGCGGAGAGCGGTCGGCTGGTGGCCGCGTCACGGGGCGATCGCTTCGTGCTGACCGCCGACGTCCCCGCCTGAGCACCGGCGTCGCCACCGTCACGTGCGCGCTGCGGAGACGCCAGAAATGCGGGCGTGGCGGCGCGTGGGTGTGGGGCGAGCGCGAGTGCGGCTGACCGTGGTGTGTCGGCCTGCATGAGTGCGCCCGTCGGTGGTGTGGCCTGCGTGGTGCGGCAGCCCAGGTGGAGGTGGTTCAGGCGGTGATGTCGGCTTCGATGTGGGTGACGGCGGCCATGGCGCCGTAGGCAAGAAGGAAGATGGTGCAGTGGTCGCTGAAGCGGCGGTCGGTGGCGCGCCAGGCGGCGACGTGCTCGTCGGTGATGGCGTGCGGCGCGAGGCCGGCGAGGATCGCGACCCGGGCCCCCGCGCGCTCGTCTGGTGTCAGGCCCGCCAGCGGGCGGTCGAGCCAGTCGCCGACCGGCAGTCGGCGGCCCCGGTGCTCGGCGATCACCTCAGCCGTCACGTCCGCGGCCTCAGGGGTCAGCAGGCCGGCGCCCTGGGCGGCGGTGGCGGCGAGGGCGGCGTACGCGGTGCCGATCGGGCGATCGGCGGCCCACGACGGGATCGGTGCGGTGGGCAGGCCGTCCAGGAGGGGGAGTGTGGCGCCGGGGCGCAGGTCCTGGTCGAGCGGGCGCAGGACGGGGGCGCCGTCGAAGGGCGGTTCGTCGTCGGGGTTGAGGGTGCCGGGGGTCAGCCCGGCGGGCAGCATGGCGGCCGCGACCCGGTCGACGAAGTGCGTGAACAAGAGCGTACCGAGGAATTCGGCGGCTTCGGGACCGGCGGGGAACGGGCGCCGCAGTGGCTCCCGGTCGGCCACGCCGGTGGAGGCGGACCAGTCCAGCAGGGCGGCGAGCCTGGCGTCGGCGGGCGCGTCGCCGCGTTCGATGGTGTCGGCCAGCCGCGCCTCGCCCAGCAGGCGCAGCACCGACAGGAACGCCTGGATGTCGTAGTTGAGGTCGTTGGCCTGCGCAGCACCCAGCGCCACGACAGCCTTCTCCAGCGCCGGGACGTCGCCGGCCAGCTGGCTCTCGCGCATGAGCGACCAGCCCGCGGCCATGAGCTCGGGGGAGGGCGACACCATCATCACGGCCGGGCCGATGCTGCTGAACTCGGCGTTGACCTGCGCGTACACCTCCCGCACCACGCCGCGGGCGCGGTGCGGGAGGACGGGGGTGATGTGCCGTACCAGGGTCGATGACATGGGGCGATGCCTTTCTTCGGGTGAGATGTCGAGCATCGCGGCCTGGGCATGGTGGTGTCGTCGTCCCGGCGACGTCACCCCCCGATACTCCCTGGGGGGTATCGGGGAGCGCGGCTACGTTGGGTGGAGTACGGACGGCCACGCGTCTTCTCAGGGCAAGCCTGCGGTGCGTTGCTGGTGTGGTTTGAAGGCCCGGTTGGGCTGCTTCCCGAATCCGGCGAAGGTGGCCGCTCCGATGATGACGATGCCGGGGTCGGCACCCGTGGGTGATGCTCTAGATGATCTCGAGGTTGGCCATCATGCCCATGTCCTCGTGTTCGGCGTTGTGGCAGTGGAAGAGGTAACGGCCGCGGTAGCCGTCGAACCGGGTGATGATCTCCACGGCTTCGCCGGGTCGCAGCGAGACGGTGTCCTTGAGCCCCGCGTCGTGGGCCAGTGGTGCTCTGCCGCTGCGCGAGAGCACGCGGAAGCCGACCAGGTGCAGGTGGACGGGATGGTGGACGTCGGCGACGAGCCGCCAGACCTCGACGTCGCCGAGCCGGGCCGTGACATCGGTACGGGCGGGGTCGAACGGCAGGCCGCCGATGAGCCAGCCGTGGCCCGCGTGCATCTGCCCGGCGCGGAAGGAGAAGTCGCGCACCCTGACGGCGTCCGAACGCCGCCAATCCGGCAGGTCGGTGGACAGCGTGCGGGGGACGCGGCTGTCGTCGGCGGCCTTGCGGGCGACGCGGAAGGCCATCACGTCCCGGGTACGGCCGGAGCCAAGCCGGTTGATCAACCTGACGAGGCTACCGGTCGGGACGCCGGAGAAGTCGATGATCACGTCGTAGCGTTCGGCGGGTGCGATCGGCAGCAGCCGGTGGGTGACCGGGGCGGCGAGGAGTCCCTGGTCGGCGCCGATCTGGACGAGGTCGAGGCGGCGTCCGTCGTCGGTGACCGCTTCGAGTTCGTAGTGGCGGGCGTTGGAGGCGTTGAGGACGCGCAGCCGGTAGCGGGCCGCGTCGACCTCGTGCACGGGCCACGGCGCGCCGTTGACCAGGATGACGTCGCCGAGGACCCCGGCGAGATACGGCTCGCGGACGCCGGGCCGTACGCGCAGGGTGGAGTCGAGGGCGGGGTAGGCGAGGCTGCCGTCGGCGGCGAACGTCCGGTCGGCGATCATGAGGAGCAGCTCGCGCGGACCGGCGGGCAGGCCGAGGGCGTCCTCGGCGTCGTCGCGGATGATGTGCAGCCCTGCCAGGCCGCGCCAGATCGCGGGGGCGGTGAAGTCCATCCGGTGGTCGTGGTACCACAGCAGCGTGGGCCGCTGGTCCAGCGGGAACGTGTAGTCCCTCGTCAGCTCGGTCACCACGGCCCTCGGGTCGTGCATGCCATGCTCGGAGCCGTGCCCCATGTGCATGGAGTGCTCCTGCCAGCCCTCGGGCAGGACGAGGTCGGTCGGGTACCCGTCGGAGGCTGCCGGAGTCCGGCCGCCGTGCAGGTGCACGACCGTAGGGACGGGCAGCTCGTTGCGGTGTGACACGGTGACCGGCCGGCCGCGGCGCGACTCGATCGTCGGCCCCGGGAAGGTCCCGTTGTACGTCCACAGCGGTGTCCTGACACCGGGCAGGATCTCCGCACTCGCTTCGCGCTGGGTGATCTCGTAACGGTCGACCCCGCCGGAGGTGCTGACCGGCTTCAGCACGGCGGGCATCGGCAGCGGCACCTGGAACGGGGGCGGTAGCGGTACGGCGCTGCGCAACTCGGCACCGGTGATCGGCGGGCGCCGGGCCAGCGCGGCCGAGGCCGACAGCCCGGTGGCCGCCATCAGCCCGAGCGCCCCGCCGATGCCCAGAACCCCCCGCCGGGTCAGGCCCCGCGCATCGTGCTCACGCATTGTGGACCTCCCGCCGCGACAAGGGCCGGCGCCAGACGGCGATGAACAGCACGACGAGCGCGGCGACGGTCATCACACCCAACGGGATGTGCAACCACAGCGCGCCGTCCAACCCGGCGAAGTACTGCACCGTCTCGGCCGCCACCACCGCCATCGTGGCCACGAACGGCCAGGCCTGACGCAGCCGAATCCACACCACGATCGCGACGATCACCTGCAGGTAGCCGATGGAGGTGACCACGTCGGCGCCGACCGCGTGCCAGCGCAGGCTGTCGAAGTCACCGGTCAGATAAACCCCGGCGAACACCGGCTGGCCGACGATCGCCGCCGTGTGCGCGCTGACGACGGCCCGCAGTGTCCACCCCGTCGATGTCGTCCGAGGCGCGGCCATGGTGAGCATGCGATATCCCTCCTCACTTAGTTCTCGCTTTCGCGAGCGGCCTTGACACTATGGCTCGCGAGTTATCTTGTCTAAGATCAATATCGCTATGCTGCTATGTGTCGGGAGGCATGATGGAGCTGAGCAGGTTCCTGGTGGTGGCGCGGGCTGGAACACCTCAGCCGAGCGGCCGACGAGTTGGGGCCCCGGTAGTCCTGGCCGAAAAACAACGGATAATCGCTGACCTGGAGTGATGCGGGGTCAGTGTCGGGCGTTCTGATCACCACCGTTACGGTTCGTACCGTTTGTCTGGTACGTCGTGGAGGTGGACGGTGTCGACGCGGTTGTTCTCCGAGGATCAGCTGGAGCAGCTGCGGTCGTTCCCCGACATCGGCCGGGATGATCTGATCCGGTTCTTCACGCTGACGCCGGCTGATGTCGCGTTCATCGACCCGGGCCACGGGCGGGGTGCAACGGACCGCCTGGGGCTTGCTGTCCAGCTATGTACGTTGCCGTGGCCTGGGTTCGTGCCGGATGAGGTGGGCTCGGCGCCGCCGGGTGGCGGTGGCCCGGCTGGCGGAGCGGCTGGGTGTGGACCCGGCGGTGCTGGAGGAGTACGGCAGGCGAGAGCAGACCCGGACCGATCACCTGCGGTCGGTCGTGAAGTATCTGGGATGGGTGCATGCCTCGCCGGGCAGCGCGGCGTTCAAGGAGCTGGAGCAGTTCCTACTGAACCGGGCGATGGAGCACGACTCGCCGACGCTGTTGTTCAACCTGGCGCGTGAGTACCTGATCGCGGCGTAGGTGATCCGGCCGGGTGTGGTCACCTTCATGGAGATGGTCGGGACGGCGCGTAAGGCGGCCACCGACCTCACCCATGAGATCTGTTGACCGAGCAGGTCTGTAGCGATCTGGATCGGATGCTGGCGGTGGATGTCGGGCGGGGCATGACACCGCTGGCCTGGCTGACGACCCCGGCGGTGGAGGCGGCGGTCAATTCGGTGAAGGCGACCATCGAGAAGCTGGAGTGGCTGCGCGGCATGGACGCGCATCTGCTGGATTTGTCGGCGTTGCCGACGGAGCGGCGCCGGTTCCTGGCGACGGTGGGCCGCCGGTCCACCAACCAGGCGCTGGAGCGCCGCGATCCAGAGCGTCGGTATCCACTCCTGTTTGCGGTGGCGGCGCAGTCGGCGGTGGACCTGCTGGATGAGGTCGTCGCGTTGTTCGACCAGACGGTGTCGGCTCGGGAGTCGCGGGCCAAGACCAAGCCCGATGAGGCGCTGGTCGAGCGGGCGTAGAAGGGTGAGACCCGCCAGCTGCTGATGCATGTGATCCTGCCTGTGCTGGCCGACCCGTCGATCCCCGACGAGCAGGTCGGTGGCCTGCTGCGGGAGCGGATCGGGATGAGCAGGCTACGGGAGACGGTGGCGGGCGAGTGGCGGCCGCTCCCCAAGGACCACGGCCGCCTGCCGGCAATGCACGCCTCTTATTCCTGCCTGCGGCAGTTCACCCCGAACGCGCTGGCGGCGATCGATTTCCAGGGCGGCCCAGGCGCCGCCGATCTGATGGCCGCGGTGGCCATCTTGAAGAAGCTGAACACCGGCGGTGGCCGGAAGGTGCCTGAGGACGCGCCGACCTCATTCGTTCCGGCCCGGTACGCCGACTACCTGGACAAGGCCCGCAAGACCGGGGACGACACCTCATTCCGCCACTACTGGGAGCTGTGGTGATCTTGGGCCTGCGGGACGGGCTCCGGTCCGGGGACATCTTCGTGCCGGGATCGCGCCGGTACGCCGACCCGTCGACCTACCTGTACACCCGAGCAGTGGCAGCCCAGCCAGGCCGCGTTCTGCACGCTGGCCGGCAAACCCGCCGACGCCGGTGAGGCGATCGTCCAGGGTAAGGAGGAGGGCATGCGGCGTCCCCGCGACGTCTTGGCCTGGGCGATGGAGTGGTACGTACGCGAGGGCACGCTGCGCGAGGTCAACACCTGCATCATCAACCACCATCACGGTCTGGAGCTGGCAGGAGTGTTCGGCGGCGGCACCATGTCCACCTCCGACGGGCAGCGCTTCCCGGTGCGCGGCAAGTCGACCACCGCCCGGGATGTGCCTGATGAGCAGCTGGCCCACATCTCCCCGGCCCACAGCAAGAACGTCAACTTCTTCGGCGTCATCACCGTCGACGTCGAGCTCGCCAAACTTGACGGAGGCGGCTGGCGCCCCTTGCGCCCGGCCGCTGTTGAGCCGAGCCTGCGCCCATGACGGGTTCTTGGGGGGCTGGGTAAGGTTCCGGTTCTGGCCGAACGCCGTGCCGCCATGTGCGTGGGCTTGGAGGAGCGAGGCGGGGAGAGGAGTGGTCCGGCGTTCAACTGCCGAGGGCGCGCTTTTGTGGGTGGATCGTCTCGCCGCGGGCGAGCATGTCAACGAACTGGGTGATACGGCGGGCTCGGGTCTCGGCGCGTTTGGCGTTCGTGATCCGATAGAGAATGGCGTAGCGGTTTTGGGAGGTGAGGATGTCGAACATCGCTTGTGCCTGGGGCTTCGCGGCCAATGCGGCGGCCAGGTCGGCTGGTACCTCGATGCCGGCTTGTCCCGCGTAGGCCGTGTCCCAGCGGCCGTCGGCCTTGGCGCGTTCGACCTCGGTCATTCCGGCCGGATGCATCCGGCCCTCGCTGATCAGACGGGTGACGATGGAAACGTTCCGCGCTGACCAGGTACTTTGCCTTCCGCGAGGGGTGAAGCGCCGGCAGAAGGTGATCTCATCCCGCCGTCGTAGCTGACCATCGATCCAGCCGTGGCACAGGGCTTCGTCGAGCGCCTGGTCATAGGTCAGGCTGGTGGGCCGGGTCGTGTTCTGCTTGGCGAGGACTAGCCACACCCCTGCCGAGCTGTCGTGGTGCCTGCTGAGCCACTCCCGCCAGGCTCGGGCATCGGTAACGGTCAGTTCCAGTAGTTCGTTGCTCATCGTCATGTGCCCCTGGTGATCATCAAAGGGATGGTTGTCGGCGGTCACCCGAAGGTGGGAGCCCAGGATGGGGGCCTGCCGGAAGTGGCGCTGGATCGGTCAGCGGTGGAGCTGGCCGATCACGTCCTTCGCCACGTCGACCACCGCGGCCTCTGGACGGATGACGCCCGCCCGCCTTCACCAGGTCTTGCCGGCCTGCTCCCGGATCGTGTGGTTGATCCGGTTGAAGAAGTTGGTGATTGCGATGTTCAGGATGATCGCGGACATCTGGTTCTCGTCGAAATGGGTGGCAGCACCGTCCCAGATCTCGTCGGTCACGCCCGGCGCGCCGTCCTGGATCCGGGTGGCGGCCTCGGTCAGCGCGAGCGCTGCCCGCTCCTCCTCGGTGAAGAACGGGGTCTCGCGCCAGGTGACCACGTTGTGCAGCCGCTCCTCGGTCTCTCCGTGCTTCTTCGCCGACTGGACTCCGGCGAACACACACGGGCTGCAGCCGTTGATCTGGCTGGCCCGCAGATGGACCAGCTCGAGCACGAGCGGGTCGACGCCACCGGCGTGAATCGCCTTGTGGAGATGCTGGATCGCTGTGATCACGTCGGGATTCGCCACGCTCTTCATGCGTGCTTCCATGGGTCCTGCCCCTCGTCGGTTACGTGCGCCCATCCGGGCCCGTCATCTAACGCACCTTGGCGGAGGTCATCGTCGTCGTAATGGACTTTTCGGCCGAGGAGTTCTCGGTCATGCCGGCGACGTTACGGCATGACCCGGTCAGAAACGGTCCTGGTTATCGAGCAGACTGTTAGCCATGGTCAACACCTCGGCGCGGCTGCTGCGGCTGCTGTCTTTGCTGTCAACGCGGCAGTCCTGGACGTGCGCTGATCTGGCCGCCCAGCTGGAGATCACCGAACGGACGGTTCGCCGGGACATCGCCCGGCTACGCGAACTCGGCTACGGCATCGAATCGGAGATGGGCCCATGGGGCGGCTACCACCTCGGGCCCGGAACCAGCATTCCGCCACTGATCCTTGACGAGGAGGAGGCCCTCGCGGTCGCTGTCGGGCTGCGCACCGCCGCCTTCAGCGGAGTCTCCGGCAGCGACCAGGCAGCCCTGTCGGCGCTGCTGAAACTACGCCAGGTGCTGCCGGCCAGGATCGCCGGCCGGCTCGGCGAGTTGGACGCCGCGTTCACCCACACCGCACGACCCGACGACAGCCAGATCTCCCCCGCGCTGCTGCTCGACCTGGCCACCGCGTGCCGGCGAGGCGAACGCACCCAGTTGACCTACCGCGACCGGGCCGGAACGACGTCCACCCGCCGAGTGGACCCATACCGGCTCATCTACACCGGCCGCCGCTGGTATCTCCTCGCCTACGACCTGACGCGGCAGGACTGGCGCACCTTCCGTACTGATCGCATCATCGATGCCACAGCCACCGGGCAGGCCACTGCCCTGCCCGACCCGCCAGATCCAGCACAGATGGTCGGCACGGGCATCGCGCTGAGGCCCTACCCGGTGCGGGTGACCATCCGCCTGGCCGTACCGGCCGATGAGGCCCGCAGGCTGGTGCCACCAACGGTCGGCGTCCACCATCCGGACGGCGATGACGCCACGATCATCGACATCGGCGGGCCAGACGCCGACGGCCTGGCCCGCTACCTGCTCAGCCTCGGCCGACCACTCCAGATACTGCACCCGGAAGAGGTCCGCCAGGCATTCCTCACCCGCACACAACAACTCCTCAAGGACAACCAGTAACACAAACACCCACCGATCGCCGACACGGCTACCTGCTTGACTGTCTCAATCGAGGTTCGCTCGACGAGACACGCCGCACTGCCGGTCCGCGAAGACGCGACCTGCGGAAACGCTGTCTCAGATAGGTGGTCCGCGAAGCTGTCCGGTGATGGGGGCTAAACCGTACGCTTTCGGGGTGGGAGAACTGATCGGCTAAGCCAGATGCTCGACCGTCCTGCATCATGCTGGCCGTGTGCGCCGAATTTGAAGCCGACCTGCGGAAGATGCGCACCCCCGCGAGGGCATGGCCATCGCCCGTTCCCGCGGCAAGCTCAAGGGCAAACAGCCCAAGCTCACCGCCCGTCAGCAAGCCGAGCTGGTGCGGATGCACGCCACCGGCGACTACACCATCGCCGATCTCATGGAGGTCTTCTCCATCGGTCGCGCCACCCTCTACCGCACCAAGACGATGGGGACGACGAGCGCAGGTCAGCGATATCCGTTGGTTTTTCGGCCAGGACCACCGGGACCCCGAGTTTCGCGTCGCCGAGCCGTACCATCGCCCGCTTGGAGAGCGAAAAATGGGCACGCCGCTGCCCGATCGCAGCGGCCGGCTCCGGCTGAACGACACGGGCGAGCTCTTCCGTCGTTACGTCGAACGCTTTCTCGGTGACCTCGACGCGGGCCGGCGAGCCGTTCAGCTGCTTGATGAGGCGGTGTGGGAGGCCACGTCACTCGATCATCCGCTGGCGGGGCCGCACGTCGGTGGGCATCGACGAACTCGCCTACCAGCCTTTCTTCAGCGCCCGTAAGGGGCACTGGCAGCGCCGGCTCTCGATCGGCTCTTCGCCACCAGAGGCCTCACACCGAAGATCGTCTGTGAAGGCGACGAGCCCAGCGCCATCACCGAGATCGGCGCGGGGTTCGGCATCGGTCTCGTCCCCCCTCGCGGTTGACAGCCCCCCGTCGACCGCTGCCGTCGGTGGTGAGGGTGGCGCCGGGGGCATTGAGTACGACAAGGGTGACGCGGTCGGGCGGCGCCATTCGACCACTTCATGCGTTCGGGCCGCTGCCTCGATGAGCGGAGCACCGCCCGCGTGCGGAGCGGCGTTGCTGCTCATCCGGGTCGCCGCACCGGCGCCCTTGGCGCACCAACGACCGCGAGCTGGGCCGCGTCCACCGGGTCGCCCTGTCGGGCCCCGCCGGACCACCGAGCTTGATGGCCCGCCGACCGCGTAACTCGGCGACGCGCCGGCCTCACAATCCGAGGGGCTATCTGGTCGGTAACTACAGAGACGCCGGTTTCACCCTAAGGAGAGGCGACATGTCAACAGCTCAGGAAGCGCGCAACAAGGAGACGTACCACCGCTTCCACGAGGCCGTCAACAGCGGCGATCTGGAGATCATCTCGAAGGCGATCGACGAGTACATTCACCCGGACGGGCGCTTCCACCCGGCGCAGCAGACTGACGTGACGGCGGTGCAGGCGCAAAAGCGCATATGGGCGATCCTGCTGCGGGCGTTCCCCGACATTCACGTGACGGTCGAGGACCTGCTCGCCGAGGGAGACAAGATCGTCGCTCGGCAGACGGTCACCGGGACCAACTCCGGCGAATACCGGGGCATGCCCCCGACCGGCAAATCCGTCACCTACAACGAGATCTTCATCGCCCGCTTCGCCGACGGCCGGATCACCGACATCTGGGGAGTCGTGGACGTCTACTCGCAGCTGCAGCAACTCGGCCACATCCAGGCGTAGTACCTCGTCGGCCCACCGATGATGGGCGCCGCAGATCCGGGGTGGCGGGGGTGCTGGAGTCGGCCGAGATGTGCTGTTCGACTCGGTCGAGCAGGTGTGCATGGACAGCCGGCACCGCGGCCGCGTGGTGCTCGTGGGTGACGCGGCCTGGTGCGTGACGGTGTATGCGGGGATGGGCGCCTCGAGCGGGATGGCCGGCGCCGAACTGCTGGGCATCATGCCGGCCCGCCACCCCGGCAGCGTGCCGCGGGCGCTTGCCGAATGGGCGGTGGCGGACCAACGGCAAGGCGGCCCGGATGAAGGACATGGACCTCTCCCACCCCGGCTTCGCCCTTCATCCGGCCCCGCCACGTCGTACACACTGACCAGCCCCGGGTCCTGGCCGGGCGCGACATGAAGTGCCGAGGAGGGTAGGCGGCCGTGCGTCCGTGGAAGGATCGTGGGTGGACGCCGTGGTCTCCCTTGAAGGACGTGGTCGGATGCGCCGTTACACGAACGGCAAGGTCGCGGCTGTGCTCGCCGTCGTCTACGCCGCTCTCGTGCTGGTTCTCGGCGTGATCTCGCTGGTGATCCTGCTGACGGTGCGGGATCCGATCCTGCTGACCGGCGTCGCGCTCATCGGCGTCACCTTTCCCCTCGGATGGCTGATCTGGTGGGGATGGGAGGACCTGGTGCCGCCTCATATCGCGAACCCGGTGCTGCTCACCGTGGTCCTGTCCGGCGCCGGTCTGCTGCAGGCGTGGCTGATCTGGCGGATCTTCCGGGGGCGGCCGGTCCCCGGAGACGGAGCGTGAGCGCGCGACCAGGCCGTCAGATCGCGGCCGCGATCTGGTCGCGGTGCTCGTTCAGCCAGTCGTCGAGAGAGCGCAGCCGGGGGTTGAGCTCGCGTACCAGGTCGAGGTCGCGTACGCCGGTGAAGTAGGCGGACGCCTCGGAGTAGAACTCGAACATGTTGCCGATCTCGACCGCGCCCGGGAAGCCGGCGGCCCGCATCTGGTCGTAGGTCAGCGGCGCGTAGGTCACCGGCTCACCGAGCAGCGTGGTGAACTTCTCCGCGAGCTCCTTGCCGCCCGCGTGCTCCCCGGCGATGCTCACGGTGCGGCCGACGAACTCCGGGCCCCGCCGGAAGATGCCGAGCGCGGTGCGGCCGATGTCCTCGGCGGCGATCAGGGACATCGGGTTGCCCGCCATGGGCAGCGTCAGCACGAGGCGGCCGCTCGCGTCGCGGTGCGGGCCCTGTCCCTGGAGGAAGGCCTCGTAGTAGAAGGTGCTCTGCAGGAACGTGGTCGGCACGCCCAGAGCGGTGAAGGCCGCGTTGGCCTCGGCCTTGGCGTCGAAGTGCGGCACCGCGTACTCCCCGAGCAGCTTCGGCACCTGGCGGCCCAGGTGCGCGAAGTGCGGCCGGGTGTCCTCGAGCGTGGACCACACGACGTGCCGGAGCGCGGCGGACCTGGCGGCGCGGGCGGCCGCGTGCGCCTGGTCGATCTCCATGCGGGCGGCATCGCGCGCGGCCTCCTGCTCGGGGGTGCGCCGGGCCCAGAAGTTGGTCACGACGTACGCGCCCCAGGCCCCGGCGAAGGCGTGATGCACGCTGTCCTCGTCGTCGAGGTCGGCGTACACGATCTCGGCGCCCTGCTCGGCCAGGGCGCGGGCCTGCGCGGAGTCGGTGTCGCGGGTGAGGGCGCGGACGGTGAACGGCCCGTCGGGGTCGGCGAGGACGGCGCGGACCAGGCCGCCGCCCTGCGCTCCGGTGGCCCCGACCACAGCGATGATCTTCTTGTCGGTCATGCCTCCACCCTGGCGGCGTTCCCGCGCGGGCGCCTGCCCCTGTCCTGGGTACCCATGCCAGGGGATGGGAGCAGCCGGCGGATGTGGCGACAATGGGGGCATGGGAGAGCAGCTGGGGGAGTTCCTTCGCGCCCGCCGTGCCGCGCTGACGCCCGAGGCCGGCGGCGTGCCGACCTACGGCACGCCGCGCCGGGTGCCGGGCCTGCGCCGCGACGAGGTGGCGCAGCTGGCCGGGATCAGCGTCAACTACTACACGCGCCTGGAGCAGGGCGAGAGCCATCAGATGTCCGACTCGGTGCTGGAGGCGCTGGGCAACGCCTTCCAGCTGACCGCCGATGAGCGCATGCACCTGGTACGGCTCGCCCGCCCCGAACAGGTCCAGGTGGCGCGCCGTCCCTACGGCCCCGAGCAGCTCCGCCCGTCGGTGCTGGCGCTGGCGGAGGGGGTCACCGACCAGGCGGTGATCATCCTCGGCAGGTACTTCGACCTGCTCGGGGGCAACCGGCTCGGCTACGCGCTGTACGGCCTGAACCCCGGCCAGCGGGTGAACCTGGCGAAGATGATGTTCCTCGACCCAGCCATGCGCGACCTGTATCCCGACTGGGAGACGCACGCGGACGAGGTCGCCGCCTACCTGCGCATGGCCACCGGCGACATGCCGGACGATCCCCTGCTGGCCGAGCTGATCGGCGAGCTGAGCATCAAGAGCCCCGACTTCACCCGCGTCTGGGGCGCCCAGCGGGTCGCCGAGTGCACCTATGCGGCGCGGCGGGTCCACCACCCCCTCGTCGGGCCGCTGGAGCTCAACGAGGAGACCATGCGCGTGCCGGACGACCCCGGCCAGCGGATCATGTTCCTCGGCGCGGCACCCGGGACGGACACCGCCGAGCGCCTGCGGCTGCTCGACTCGCTGAGCTCCTAGCCGCGGGGCGACGGCAGCAGGACCATCAGCGCCACCAGGACGGCCGCCGCCGGTGCGCCCCAGAACAGGACGTCGGGGATGGCCGCCGCCGTCGCCGCCGGACTCGGAGCGCGGCCCTGGAGCTCCCGGGTCAGGAGGTTGCCGAAGATCGCCACGCCGAGCGAGAGTCCCAGCCCGCGAACGGACACCGTGGCCGAGGTGGTGGCGGCCAGATCCGCGGGGGAGGCCGCGTTCTGCGCGAGGACGACCAGGTTCTGCATGAGCAGCCCGAAGCCGGCCCCCAGCACGCCGATCCCCACGGCGAGCACGACGTACGGACTGCCGGGCTCCAGGCGGCTCAGCAGCGCGAATCCCAGCACCGCGATCACCGACCCGGCGATCAGGTACGGCTTGAACCGGCCGCCGACGCGGGCGCCGGCCAGGAACGAGACCGCCATGAACGTCAGGACGTACGGATTGAGCGCCAGGCCCGCCTGGGTCGCGCCCATCCCGTACGCGGCCTGCAGGTAGGTCGGCAGGTAGACGATCGAACCGCCGAGCAGCGCGCCCAGCAGCGCGGTGGCCGGCAGCGCGACCCGCAGGACCGGGCCGGCCAGCAGGCGCGGCGGCAGCAGCGGGTTCGCCGCCCGCCGCTCCCACCAGACGAACAGGCCCAGCAGCACGGCGAAGGCCGCGACCAGGGCGAGGATCACACCGGAGGTCCACGCGTGGGTCCGGCCGCCCCACTCGGCCACCAGCAGCAGGGCCACGATCGCGCCCGCGATCAGCGCGGCCCCCGGCAGGTCGACCCTGCCGTCCCCGCCGGGCCTGGGCAGGCGCAGCGCGTACGCGGTGAGCGCCACGCTGAGCAGGCCGAGCGGCAGGTTGACGTAGAAGATCCAGCGCCAGCCCCAGGCGTCGGTGATCGCGCCGCCGGCCAGCGGGCCGCCCACGCTGGCCAGGGCGAAGACGCCGCCGGTGAAGCCCTGGACCCGGCTGCGCAGATGCTGCGGGTACAGCTCCGACAGGGCGATCGTGGGTAGCACGAACAGCGCGCCGGCGCCGACGCCCTGCACGGTCCTGGCGGCGATCAGCTGGGGGATCGTCTGGGCCAGGCCGCACAGCGCGGAGCCGGCGACGAAGACGGCGATCGCGGCGATGAAGACCGGGCGGCGGCCGAACCGGTCGCTGACGCGGCCGTAGAGGGCGCCGGTCGCGGTGGAGGCCAGGACGTAGGAGGTGACGATCCAGCCGATGGCGTCCAGGCCGCCGAGGTCGGCGGCGATGTCGGGCAGGGCGATGGCCACCACCGTCTGGTCCAGGACCGACAGCAGCATGCCGATCAGGAGGCCGGCCGTGGCCAGGGGCAGGTTGCCCGCCCTGGGCGGGGCACCGGAAGTGGTCGGCGTGAGGTCGGCGGTCATGGTGCTCAGCTCCTTTCCCGGGTCAGGAAGTTGTGGACGGGGCCGGTCGGGGCGTTGCGGCCCTGCCCGGCGTCGAGCAGGAGCACCGTACGGTGGACCCGCCCCAGGGTCAGGGCCGCGGCCATACCGGCCGGGCCAGCGCCGACGATGACGGCGTCGAACATCTCTGCCTCCAAAGCGATGATCGCTTGACGTGGAGACAACTCTGCAAGTTAATGTCAACATGAGGTCAAGCGAGTTCATGCAGATCGGAGAGCTGGCCGAGCGGTTCGATCTCGCGCCGCACGTCCTGCGCCACTGGGAGGCGATGGGCCTGCTCACTCCGGCCGCCCGGGTGAGCGGCCGCCGCCGCTACACCCGCGACCACGTCATCCGCGTCCTGACGATCATCCGCGCCAAGGCGGCAGGGATGAGCCTGGATCAGATCCGGGAGATGCTCGGCGCCTGCGGCCAGGCCGAACGCCAGGCGCTCCTGCAGCGCCATCACGCCGAGCTGGAGGAGCGGCAGCGGGAGATCGCGGCGTCCAAGGCGCTGATCGAGCACCTCATGCAGTGCACGGCGGACGACTTCACCCAGTGCCCCGACTACCGGCGCATCGTGGAAGGCGCGGCCGGGCTCCACGACCACGGCGGGGACGAGTGCCTGGTCTGAGCGGACACGCACTCGATCAACACCCCTCGGCCCGGAAGGAAGCACCTCGTGCGCACGTTCAAACTCCAGGTCCAGATGACCGTCGACGGCTACATGGCGGGCCCGAACGGCGAGATGGACTGGCTGTCCTTCCCGTGGACCGACGACATCAACGCCTACATCGACGCGCTCACCGACCCCGTCGAAGAAGTCCATCGACAAGATGAACAACACGCCCAAGGTCGTCATCTCCGACACCCTCACCGAGTCGCCCTGGGAGAACGCCGTGGTCGCGGGCGGCGAACTCGCCGAGATCGTCAACGGGCTCAAGGCCCGGCCGGGCGGTGACCTGATCGCCTACGGCGGCGGCACGCTCGTCTCGAGCCTGATCGCCCGGGGGCTCCTCGACGAGCTCCACCTGTTCGTCAACCCGGTCGCCAACGGCGCCGGAATGCCGGCGGCCTAGCCGACGAGGCGTCTGCGCCAGTCCAGCGGCGTGACGGTGATGGCCTGCAGGGGGTCGCCGTTCCATTCCACCGGCAGCCCGCTCTCCTGGAGCGCCGCCACGACCTCGCGGCCGACGGAAGTCGCCGTGGATCCGTCGAACGTGCCGTACAGGAGCGTCAGCCCGTGGCCCCGGGCGGCGGCGTCCGTGCACTGCGAATGGAAGTAGACGAAGCCGCGGGCGTCCACCGCGCCTGCCGCGCCGATCTCCGCGTCACCGCATGAACGGCAGCAGGCGAAGTCCTCCCGGGCCGTGATGCCTGCCTGCTCCAGCGCCGTGAAGGCGCGGGCGAGCCGCTCGGGGTCGGTCTCGCCTGTCCAGGCGGCCTGTTCCTCGACGCGCTCCAGCCACATCCGGTCGGCCAACTGCCACGCCTGCTCGCGCGACACCGGCCGGTGCTCGCCGGAGACGAGATATTCCTCCGCGAGCTCCGCCAGTTGCGCCCGCGTGGCGTAACCGCCGGCCAGCACCTCGCGCAGGCGCGTTACGAGCCGCCCACGCGCGTCGTCGTCAAGGTCGAGCGGGGGAGGAGGGGCCGGGGCCGGCCCCAGGTCCAGCGGCGCCCAGTCCAGGCCGAACCCCCAATCGTGCTCCTGGAGTGCCCAGCCGGTCATGGCGGCGATCACTGGCTCGGGGGCGCCGACCGTCACCTGGAAGTGCTGGTCGGGGCCGCCGTCGCGGTGCTCCAGCGTGTAGTCGCCGCCCGCTTCGTGCCACACCTGGATGAAAACGTCAGGCAGGTCCGGGATCCGCTGGATGACCAGGAACCTGTCGCCGTCTTCGCCGATCCGGTGGACCAGGCCGGCAAGCTCCTGCGTGGTGACCCGGATGTGCCGTTGCCCGTTCTCCGTCTGCACCGTGATCGCAAGCATGCCGCCCACTCTGGCACAGGCCGTCGTCAGGTGGTGGGGACGCACTCGATGATGGTGTGCCACGGCGGCATGTCGTGCACGGCGGCGACCCGCAGCCCGGCGGACGCGGCCAGGGTCCGGTAGTCGTCGATGGTCCGTTCCCGGCCGCCGGTCAGGACCAGCATCCGCAGGTTCATCTCCGCGAACATGGCCGGATCGACCTCCGAGGTGCTGGGCGACTCGAGGATCAGCACCCGGCCGCGCGGGCCCGCCGCGGTGGCGCAGCGGCGCAGGATGGCGGTCGCCTCGGCGTCGGCCCAGTCGTGCAGCACCCGGTTGAGCACGTACGCGTCGGCGCCGGTGGGCAGTTCGTCGAAGAAGCTCCGCGCGACCGTCTCGCACCGGTCGGCCAGCCCGCACTCGGCCAGGAACTGCTGCCCGCGCGAGACGGTGTCCGGCAGGTCGATCAGCACCCCGCTCAGGCCCTTGTGGCGCAGCAGCAGCTCGGCCAGCAGCTTCCCGGTGCCGCCGCCGACGTCGGCGACCCGGGTCAGCGCCGGCCAGTCGTAGCCCTCCGCCACCTCGCGGCCCCCGGCGTTGGCGGCCATCGTCGCGTCGAAGGACGCGCTCAGCTCGGGGTCGGCGTCGAGATAGTGCCAGAACGGTGCCCCGAACACCGCCGGCCAGGCCGGCCGGCCGGTCCGCACGGTGTCCTGCAGGCCGGTGAAGGCCAGGTCCATCCGGCCGCCGAACCCGTCCAGGTCCAGCCACCGCCACGCCGCGGACGGGTGGTCCCGGCGCAGCAGGGCGGCCGTCGCGTTCACCGCGAACGCGCCGGGTCGGGGCTCGGCGAACACGCCGCGGCCGACGAGGTGGCGCAGCACCCGGCCCAGCGCGTCCGGGTCGGCGCCGGCGCGGGCGGCCAGGTCGTCGAGGTCCGAGCCGTCCTCGTCCACCAGATCGGGCAGTCGCAGGGTCACGGCCACCCGGAGGGCCATGGGGGTGATCAGGTCCATCAGCGGCGTCAGGGCCCGCCATGCGGCGGTCGCGTCCAGGGCGGCGTCGTCGATTGTCATGCGCCTATGATGCGCCCCAGATTACGAATCTACATTGTAAAGGGCCCCACCGGGGTGGCCCTGGCCGTTCACCTGGCCCTGCACCACATTCCCGTCCGGGTCATCGACGCCGCCCCCGGCCCGGCCACCACCTCCCGTGCCCTCGGCCTGCAGCCGCGCGGCGTCGAGGTGCTGGAGCGGATCGGCGCGCTCGGGGATCTGCCGGAGCGCTCGCAGTCCTCCCTCAACATGTCCTACAACGAGGGATCTCGTACGGTGCTGCGGCTCCACGTCGGCCAGGCCGTCGCGGACCAGCCCAAGCAGACGCTGCTGATCTCCCAGGCCGAGATCGAAGGCGCGCTGCGGCGACGTCTGGCCGACCTGGGCGGCACCGTGGAGTGGGGGACCAGGCTGATGGCGGCCCGGCAGGACGCCGCCGGCGTCACCGTCACCGTTCAGACGGCCGACGGCGCCGAAGAGCACCTCGAGGCCCACTGACTGGTCGGCTGCGACGGAGCGCACAGCACGGTGCGCAAGCTCGCCGGGATCGGCTTTCCGGGTCGCAAGCTGCTCGAACGGCTGCTCATGGTCGACGTACGGGCCCAGTGGCCCTTCGACAAGAACGGCAGCACGACCTGGATGGAGGCCGGCCACATGCTCTCGGTCACCGCGCTGCCCGGCGACACGTGGCGGGTGTTCACCGAGCCGCCGCCCGGCCTGCCGGACCAACTGTCGGACGGTGAGATCGCCGAGAGGGTGCTGGGGGAGTTCTCCCGCCGCAGCGGCGTCGGGCTCGACTCGGTCACCGATGTCTGCTGGGCGTCGGAGTTCCGGATCCATCGCCGGCTCGCCGACGCCTATCGCCGGGGCCGGATCCTGCTGGCGGGTGACGCGGCGCATATCCAGAGTCCCACGGGCGGCCAGGGGCAGAACACCGGCCTGGGCGACGCGGAGAACCTGGGCTGGAAGCTGGCGCTGGTCGCCCGCGGCCGCGCCGATCAGCGGCTGCTGGACACCTATGAAGGCGAACGCCGCCCGCTGGCCCGTAACGTCCTGCGTGCCACCAGCACCGCGGTGGACATCATGCTGCCGCACACGCCGTGGAAGCGCCTGGTCCGCGACAGGGTCGTGCTGCCGGTCGTCCCGCTGCCGGCCGTGCAGCGCAGGCTGTGGCTGGCCGCCTCCCAGCTGGGCATCAGCTACCGGGGCGGGCCGCTGGCTCCGGCCGTGCACCGGTGGATGCCGGGCCTGCGTCCGGGTGACCGGATGCCCGATCTCGCGTGCCGGGGTCTCGACGGTGGCCGGACCATGCTGCACGCCGCGATCGGCGGGCGCTGGGTGGTGCTCGCCGGCGAGATGGACGTCGCCGTCCGGCACGCCCGGGTGGCCGCCGAGCAGCTGGGTGAGGAGATGGTGGTCGCGCTCACGCCGGTCGAGCCGTACTCGCGGGAGGTGGTGTTGATCCGTCCCGACGGGCACATCGGTTGGCGTGGCCGTCCGGCACCCGACAGACTGATGGCATGGCTAAATCAGGTGCTGTGGCCGGCTAGAACGCCATGGTCGCCCGCGTGATCCGGAAAACGACGCCGCGATCCTGGATGCGGCGTTGGACCTGCTGATCGAGCGCGGCGCGGCGGGCACCGGCATCGAGGCGGTCGCCCAGCGCGCCGGTGTGGCGAAGCTGACCGTCTATCGGCGCTGGCGGTCGAAGGAGGATCTCCTGATGGCCGCGCTGGAGCACGCCCGCAGCCCCGACACGGACGCGCCGCCGGTCGGGCAGTCGATCGAGGACCTGGTGGAGTCGGTCGCCGAGCTCCTCAGCCGTCCCCGGTTCCGGGCGCTGATGGCGCGGGTGATCGGTGCCTCGGTCGACTATCCGGAGCTGGTGACCGCCTACACCAGGCGGTTCCTGCAGCCGCGGCTGGAGGCGGTGGCCGAGACCGCGCGGCGGGCGGTCGAGGCCGGCCAGTTCCCGCCCCACACCGATCCCGGGGTCATTCAGGACGTTCTGGCCAGTTCCATCGGATCCGTGCTGCTCCAGCGGGCGGAGGAGGTGACCGCGGAGCAGGTCGGGCGCAGGTTGCGCGTCCTGCTCCGCCACGTCGGATACCGGCCGTGACCGGGGCTCACTTCTTGAGGGTCTGGTTGAAGCGCAGCATGTTGCCGGCGGGGTCGCGGAAGGCGCAGTCGCGGACGCCGTAGAACTGGTCCATCGGCTCCTGTAGCACCTCGCCGCCGGCGGCGCTGATGCGTTCGAAGGTGGCGTCGCAGTCGTCGGTGGTGAAGATGATGCCGCGCAGCAGGCCTTTGGCCATCAGCTCGGCCATGACCTGTTTGTCGGCCGGTGAGGCGTTGGGGTCGGCGAGTGGTGGTTCGAGGACGATGTCCACGTCCGGCTGGGAGGGCGACCCGACGGTCACCCAGCGCATCCCCTCGTACCCGACGTCGTTGCGTACCTCCAGGCCGAGTACGTCGCGGTAGAAGGCGAGCGCCTTGTCGTGGTCGTCGACGGCGATGAAGCAGGTGGAGAGCTTGATGTCCATGCACTTCACCCTACGGGCGAGCGGTGGGGCTCGCTTCTCCATTCCTGACCGGTCGTGTGTAGATCTTGGCTATGCAGGCGGGGATGTCGGCGGCGTGGTCGTGGTCGCGGGCCCGGTAGGCGCTGGGGCTCTCGCCGACCAGTTGGGTGAAGCGGGTGCTGAACGATCCGAGTGACGTACAGCCGACCGCGAAGCAGACCTCGGTGACGGACAGGTCGCCGCGCCGCAGCAGTGCTTTGGCCCGCTCGATGCGGCGGGTCATCAGGTAGCTGTAGGGGGTCTCGCCGTACGCGGCGCGGAAGCTGCGGGAGAAGTGGCCCGGGGACATCAGGGCGTCATGGGCCAGCGCCGGGACGTCGAGGGGCTCGGCGTAGTCGCGGTCCATCCGGTCGCGGGCGCGCCGCAGCCGGACAAGATCGTCGAGGTCCTGCCGTTTCACCTCGTCAGTTTCTCACAGCATCCGGGCGCGACCGGTCAGGAATGGAGAAGCGTGTTCCGGTGGGCTGCGGCTAGCGTGACCGGCACAGACATAACCTTTTCGAACAGGAGTGACCATGACCGGCTCTTCCACCCAGCCCGATGGCAACGTCCTGGGGCTGCTTCAGGACCGGTGAATGCCGGTTCCTGCCGACAGAAAACCCGACATAATCCTCGAAACTGGTCGGATCGAGCCAGGCGACGCCGACGGGGACCGCGAAGGCGGTCCTGCCCCACAGATGGAGACACGATGAGCAAGGCCACGAGCACGGACCCGCAGTCGCCTGCGCCGCACGCTGCCGACAGCCACGACCTGATCCGCGTGCACGGCGCGCGCGAGAACAACCTCAAGGACGTCAGCATCGAGATCCCGAAGCGCCGGCTGACGGTGTTCACCGGCGTCTCCGGCTCGGGCAAGAGCTCGCTGGTGTTCAACACGATCGCCGCGGAGTCGCAGCGGATGATCAACGAGACCTACAGCACCTTCGTGCAGGGCTTCATGCCGACGCTGGCGCGGCCCGAGGTCGACGTGCTGGAAGGGCTGACGACCGCGATCATCGTGGACCAGCAGCGCATGGGCTCCGACCCCCGCTCCACGGTCGGCACCGCCACCGACGCCAACGCGATGCTGCGCATCCTGTTCAGCCGGCTCGGGCAGCCGCACATCGGCTCGCCCAACGCCTTCTCCTTCAACGTCCCCTCGGTACGGGCCAGCGGCGCGATCACCGTGGAGCGCGGCGCCAAAAAGACGGAGGTGCAGACCTTCACCCGCACCGGCGGCATGTGCACGCGCTGCGAAGGCCGGGGCGCGGTCTCCGACATCGACCTCACCCAGCTCTACGACGACTCCAAGTCGCTGGCCGAGGGCGCGTTCACCATCCCCGGCTGGAAGTCCGACAGCTTCTTCACCGTACGGGTCTACGCCGAGTCGGGCCTGCTCGACCCGAACAAGCCGATCCGCGACTTCACCAAGAAGGAGATGCAGGACTTCCTCTACCGGGAGCCCACCAAGGTCAAGGTCGAGGGCGTGAACCTCACCTTCGAGGGGCTGATCCCCAAGATCCAGAAGTCGTTCCTGTCCAAGGACCGGGAGGCGATGCAGCCGCACATCCGGGAGTTCGTGGACCGGGCGGTCACCTTCACCACCTGCCCCGAGTGCGACGGCACCCGGCTCAGCGAGGCCGCCCGCTCCTCGCGGATCAACGGCGTCAGCATCGCCGACGCGTGCGCGATGCAGATCAGCGACCTGGCCGACTGGATTCGCGGCCTCGACGAGCCGTCGGTTGCGCCGCTGCTGGCGACGCTGCTGCGGACGCTGGAGTCGTTCGTGGAGATCGGGCTGGGCTACCTGTCGCTCGAACGGCCGGCGGGCACGCTGTCGGGCGGCGAGGCGCAGCGCGTCAAGATGATCCGCCACCTCGGCTCCTCGCTCACCGACACCACCTACGTCTTCGACGAGCCCACCATCGGCCTGCACCCCCACGACATCCAGCGGATGAACGACCTGCTGCGGCGGCTGCGGGACAAGGGCAACACGGTGCTCGTCGTGGAGCACAAGCCGGAGGCGATCGCGATCGCCGACCACGTCGTCGACCTCGGCCCCGGCGCCGGTACGGCGGGCGGCACCGTCTGCTTCGAGGGCACCGTCGAAGGGCTGCGGGCCAGCGGCACCGTCACCGGCCGCCACCTGGACGACCGGGCCGCCCTCAAGGAGAGCGTGCGCAAGCCCACCGGCACGCTGGAGATCCGCGGCGCGAGCGCGAACAACCTGCGTGACGTCGACGTCGACATCCCCCTCGGCGTGCTGGCCGTCGTCACCGGCGTCGCCGGCTCCGGCAAGAGCTCGCTGGTGCACGGGTCGATCCCCGCCAGGGCGGGCGTGGTGTCGATCGACCAGAGCGCGATCCGCGGCTCGCGGCGCAGCAACCCGGCGACCTACACCGGCCTGCTCGACCCGATCCGCAAGGCGTTCGCGAAGGCCAACGGCGTCAAGCCGGCGCTGTTCAGCGCCAACTCCGAGGGCGCCTGCCCCGCCTGCAACGGCGCCGGTGTCATCTTCACCGACCTGGCCATGATGGCCGGCGTCTCCACCGTGTGCGAGGAGTGCGACGGCAAGCGGTTCCAGGCCTCGGTGCTGGAGCACCACCTCGGCGGCCGCGACATCAGCGAGGTGCTGGCGATGCCGGTGGCCGAGGCCGAGGAGTTCTTCGGCGCGGGTGAGGCGCGCACGCCGGCCGCGCACGCCATCCTCGGCCGGCTGGCCGACGTCGGGCTCGGCTACCTGAGCCTGGGCCAGCCGCTCACCACGCTGTCCGGCGGCGAGCGGCAGCGGCTCAAGCTGGCCACCCGCATGGCCGACAAGGGCGGCGTGTACGTCCTGGACGAGCCGACCACCGGCCTGCACCTGGCCGACGTCGAGCAGCTGCTCGGCCTGCTGGACCGGCTGGTCGACTCCGGCAAGTCGGTCATCGTCATCGAACACCACCAGGCGGTCATGGCGCACGCCGACTGGATCATCGACCTCGGCCCGGGCGCCGGTCACGACGGCGGCCGGATCGTGTTCGAGGGCACGCCCGCCGACCTCGTCGCCGCCCGCTCCACCCTCACCGGTGAGCACCTCGCGGCCTACGTCGGAGCGTGATCGCGGCGCTCGCGTGGCCTGGTGCCGTGCGGGCGCGGGCGTGTGAATAGACTTGTCCGACGTGACGTCCAAGCCGCGTATCCCGAATGTCCTGGCCTCGCGTTATGCCTCGCCGGAGCTGGCCCGCCTGTGGTCCCCCGAATACAAGATCATCGCTGAGCGGCGGTTGTGGCTGGCGGTGCTGCGGGCGCAGGCCGAGCTGGGGGTGACGGTCCCGGAGGGCGCGGTCGACGACTACGAGAAGGTGGTCGAGCAGGTCGACGTCGACTCGATCGCGGCGCGTGAGCGGGTGACGCGGCACGACGTGAAGGCGCGCATCGAGGAGTTCAACGCGCTGGCCGGTCACGAGCAGGTGCACAAGGGGATGACCTCGCGCGACCTGACCGAGAACGTCGAGCAGCTGCAGATCCGTGACAGCCTGCTGCTGGCGCGTGACCGGGTGGTGGCGTTGCTGGCGCGCCTGGCGACGCTGGCCGAGGAGCACAAGACCACGGTGGTCGCCGGGCGTTCGCACAACGTGGCGGCGCAGGCGACCACGCTGGGCAAGCGGTTCGCGTCGGCGGCCGATGAGCTGCTGGTGGCCTACCGGCGGCTGGAGGAGCTGATCGGCCGCTACCCGCTGCGCGGGATCAAGGGGCCGGTGGGCACCGCGCAGGACATGCTCGATCTTCTGGGCGGCGACCAAGGCAAGCTGGCCGAGCTGGAGGAGAAGGTGGCCGCGCACCTGGGGTTCGCGCACCGCTTCACCAGCGTGGGGCAGGTTTACCCGCGTTCGCTGGACTTCGAGGTGGTGACGGCGCTGGTGCAGCTGGCGGCGGCGCCGTCGTCGCTGGCCAAGACGATCCGGCTGATGGCCGGGCACGAGCTGGTCACCGAGGGGTTCAAGGAGGGGCAGGTCGGCTCGTCGGCGATGCCCCACAAGATGAACACCCGCTCCTGCGAGCGCGTCAACGGCCTGGCCGTCGTGCTGCGGGGCTACGCCTCGATGGCGGGCGAGCTGGCGGGCGACCAGTGGAACGAGGGCGACGTGTCGTGCTCGGTGGTGCGCCGGGTGGCGCTGCCTGACGCGTTCTTCGCCTTCGACGGGCTGGTGGAGACGATGCTGACGGTGCTGGACGAGTTCGGCGCCTTCCCGGCGGTCATCGCCGCCGAGCTGGAGCGCTATCTGCCGTTCCTGGCCACGACGAAGATGCTCATGGCGGCGGTGCGGGCCGGGGTGGGCCGGGAGACGGGGCACGAGCTGATCAAGGAGCACGCGGTGGGGGCGGCGCTGGCGATGCGCTCGCGCGGCGCCGGCAACGAACTGCTCGACCTGCTGGCGGCCGACACCCGCTTCCCGCTGGACCGGGCCCGGCTGGAGGCGCTGCTGGCCGACCAGGTGTCGTTCACCGGGGCGGCGGCCGACCAGGTGGAGGCCGTCGCCCGGCAGGTGGGCGAGGTCGTGACGGCGCACCCGGAGGCGGCAGCCTACCGGCCCGGCGCCATCCTGTAACGAGCTGTGGCGCGCTGTGACCATACGGGAGTTACGCGACGACGCCGAGGTGCGCGCCGCGTGCGGTGACGACGACCTGCTGGTGTGGGCGGCGCAGGGGCTACGCGGCGGCGCGCGGGCGTGGGCGCTGGGCGGTGCGGTGGCCGCCGCCGGCCCCGGGGCCTCGCGCCGCGACCGGCTGGGCGTGTGGGGCGCGGCCTCGGACGCGGTGGAGCTGGTGCGGCACGCGCTGGCCGAGCTGGGGCCCTCCTACCGGCCGTTCGGGGAGCTGGAGCTGGTACGCGAGGTGAGCGCCAAGCTCGACGGCCTGCGCGAGTCAGGGACGTTCTCCTGGATGAGCCTGCCGGCGCTGGACGGCCCCGCCCCCGGCGGGGTGGGCTGGCTGGAGCCGGAGGCCGAGGACGAGGTCGCGGCGCTGCTGGCGGCCGACGCGCCCGACTCGTACGCGGTGCCCGGCATCGCCGGGGTGCGGCGGTGGGCCGGGGTGCGCGTCGGCGGTGAGCTGGCGGCGGTGGCGGCCGACGCCTGGTCGGCGCCCAGCGTGGGCCTGCTGGCCGGGGTGGCGACGAAGGCGGGCCTGCGGGGACGTGGGCTGGCCGACCGGGTGTGCCGGTGGGCGTCGGGCGAGCTGCTGGCCGCCTACGGGCGGGCGGCGCTGATGGTCGACGACGCCAACGTGGCGGCCGTCACGGTCTATGAGCGGATCGGCTACCGGCGCCGGCGGGTGATGGCCTCTCGCGTGGCCGGGTGACCCGCGCGGGCACCGGGAAAATCGGGTGAGGTTCGGGCGGCGCTGGGGCAGAGTTGACGGCGTGATGTCCGATTTTGTACCTGGTATTGAGTTGTCCCGCGCCTTCTACGGCGAGGTGGTGGCGCCTTTGGTGTCCGGCGTCCCGCACAGCGCCGCGTTGATCGGGCCGGGGTCGGAGGTGCTGGAGTTCGACACGGCCCGCTCGGCCGACCATGACTGGGGGCCGCGGGTGCTGGTGTTCGTGGCGCCCGGGACGGCGCCCGAGGTGCGGGCCAGGGTGGTGGCGGGCCTGCCGGAGCGGTTCGGCGGTTTTCCGACCGTGTTCGGCTACCACGGCAGCGTGCAGCCCGGGGTGGCGGTGACGGAGCTGGGGTCGTGGCTGGTGGAGCGGCTGGGTTTCGACCCGCGTGAGGGGGTGTCGCTGCTGGACTGGCTGTCGGCGCCGTGGCAGAGCCTGGCCGAGGTGACGCGGGGTGAGGTGTTCCACGACGGGCTGGAGGCCGCCGCTCCCGGGGGCGGGCTGGAGGCGGCCCGCGCGGCGTTGCGCTGGTATCCGGAGGATGTGTGGCGGTATGTGCTGGCGTGTCAGTGGCGGCGGATCGCCCAGGAGGAGCCGTTCCCGGGCCGATGTGGCGAGGTGGGCGATGAGCTGGGCTCGGCCGTGGTGGGGGCGCGGCTGGCACGGGAGGTGATGCGGCTGGCGCTGCTGTTGCGGCGGCGCTACCCGCCGTACGCGAAATGGCTCGGCAGCGCGCTGGCGCGCATGCCGGGCTCGACGGAGCTGGGGGAGTGCCTGGGGGCGGCGGTGGCGGCGCGCTCCTGGCGGGAGCGGCAGGAGGGGCTGTCGGGGGCGTACGCGCGGGTGGCGGCGCTGCAGAACCGCATGGCGCTGGCCGAGCGGCTGGATGAGCGGGTACGGGGGTTCTTCGACCGGCCGTTCGAGGTGATCGGCGGGGACCGGTTCGCGCAGGCGCTGCTGGAGTCGGTGTCGGACCCGGTGATCAGGGGGTTGCCGGTGGTGGGGTGCGTGGATCAGCTGTCGGATTCGACGGATCTGGTGATAGCGCCGGGGCGGGCGCGGGCGCTGACTGCGGCGGTGCTCGGCCTCGGAGCTTAGTGATCTACATTGTAAAGGGCGGGGGTGGTTGCACCCCACTCTTCACCCCCTGAAAACCCCTAATCCACAAGGGAAGAGGCCAGTTCCTCGACATGGATGCGCCAGGCGTCGAGGAAGGTGGTGTCGCCGGCGTGGGTGACGATGAGCCGGGCGCCCTGGCCGGTGCCCTGGGTGAGCTCCCAGCGGACGGGGCCGGTCGGGGTGTCGTATTCGAGGAGTTTGGCGCTCTCGGCCCGTGTGACCGGCCCGGGGCGGAGGCCGGGTGCGGTGAAGGGGGCGGGCGGGGGGTCGCCGAGGGTGGCGTCGTCGCCGTTGAGCAGGTGCCAGACGTCTTCGGCGGGGCGGGTGAGCTGGCGTTCGACGCGTACGTCGCCGTTTTCGGCGGTGGCGGGGACGAGGCCGAGGATGGCGACGTAGTCCTCGTGGAGGCGGGCGAATTCGGCGGGTTGTTTGTCGGCGGGTTGCTGGACGGGGCGTTCGTCGAGGGTGTGGAGCAGGGCCATGAGGCAGGTGTGCCAGCCGGAGGCGAAGCTGGCGGCGCCGTGGTGGTCGGTGAAGGTGTGGGTGAAGGTGAGGATGCTGGCGTGGGGGCCGTCGGGGTGGATCTCCCAGCGGAGTTCGTCGTCGCCCCAGGTGTGGGCGTAGGTGTGGGGTGGGTTGTTCTCGGTGATGCGGCCGCCGGGTCCGAAGCCGTAGGTGATGTGGTCGCCGTCGATGGTGACGGGGGCGGGGAACCAGTGGGCGAGGTGTTCGGGTCGGGTGATGGCGCGCCAGATTTTTTCGGGTGGGTGGGGGAGGCGGCGTTGCATGCGCAGGGTGGTGCGGCCGTCGGGGTGGATGGTGAGGTTTTCGTTCATTGGTCGTCTTCCATGGTGTCGAGGTGGTGTTCGAGGCGGTCGAGGCTGTGGTTCCAGAGTTTGCGGTAGGGGGTGAGCCAGGCGTCGATTTCGGCGAGGGGGGCGGGGCGGAGTTCGTACCAGCGGCGTTGGGCGTCTTTGCGGACGGTGACGAGGCCGGCTTCGCGCAGGACTCGGAGGTGTTTGGAGGTGCCGGGTTGGGTGAGGCCGAGGTGGGTGGTGAGTTCGCTGACGAGGCGGGGGCGTTCGAGGAGGAGGTCGAGGATGTGGCGGCGGGCCGGTTCTGCGAGCACGTCGAAGCGCATGGCTCGTTAATATACCCGCTTGGCTATATACCGGCAAGGGCATGTATTGGTCGTAGGCGCTCGCCTGAGCTCGCTGGACTCTCCCTCGGTGGGAGGGTCCATGCTGGTGGGCGTGGATGAGGAGTTGCTGCCGATCGGGCAGTTCGCCCGGTTGGGGCGGTTGAGTGTGAAGCAGTTGCGTCACTATGACGAGCTGGGGTTGTTGCGGCCGGCGCAGGTGGATGCGGTGACGGGTTACCGGTTTTATCGGGCGTCGCAGGCTCGGGTGGCGTTGTCGATCGCGTTGCTGCGGTCGCTGGATGTGCCGCTGGCGGTGGTGGGCGAGGTGCTGGCGGGTGGGGCGCAGGCGCTCGAAGGGGTCAGGGAGGATCTGGAGGCGGAGCTGGCGCGGCGGCGTCGTACGCTCGCGTCGTTGGAGCGGGTGATGGCGCAGGGGTTGCCGTCGGTGCCGGTGCGGGTGGTGGAGGAGCCGGCGCGGCGGGTGGCGGTGGCGACAGAGCGGGCGGCGGGTCCTGAGGATGTGGGGCGGGCGGCGTCGGCGGCGCTGTCGCGGCTGCTGGGGCCGGCCGGTGGGGGGCCGGTGCAGCTGATCGGGTTGTTCCCGGTGGACTTCGGCGAGGTGTTCGACGTGGAGGCCGCCCGGGTGCTCGGGGACGGGGAGGGTGGCGGGGGTGCGCCGGTGCGGGTGTTGCCGGGGGGCCGGTTCGCCTGTGCGACGCATGTGGGGCCTTATGACCAGATGTCCCTGACGGCGCATGCGGTGCTGGCCTGGTGTGGTGAGCGCCGGTGTGCGGTACGGGGGCCGATTCGCGAGGTGTACGTGTCGGATCCGGCGGTGACCTCGCCTGACCATCTCGTCACGCAACTGATGATCTGTTTGGAGGAGTCATGAATCCTGAACTGACCACGTACGGTCCGGTGACCTGCCTGAACGTGACGGGCATGGGTGAGCCGGGCGGGAGTGAGCACCTGTCGGCCATCGGCGCGCTTTTCGCGGTGGCGGCGGGGATGGGTGGCCCGGCGGGGCCGCTGGAGGGGTTGTGGTTCGTGGAGGACGAGCGGCCGGGGCTGGAGGTGCCGCGGGAGTTGTGGCGCTGGCATCTGCTGCTGCCTCTTGCGGAGGTGCCGGAGCCGGGGCTGGTGGAGCGGGCGCGGGAGGCGGCGCGGTCGTCGGGGGCGGCGGTGGACCGGGTGCGGGTGGCGACGTTCACCGAGGGGGAGTGTGTGGAGGTGCTGCATGTGGGCGCCTTCAGTGAGGAGTATCGGTCGCTGGCGGTGATGGAGGTGTTCATGGCCGAGCGGGGGCTGGTGCCCAACGGGCCGCATCATGAGGTGTATCTGACGCCGTTCGACGATCCGGAGCCGCGTACGGTGCTGCGTCAGCCGGTGCGTCAGCTGGTGCGTCAAGGGCCGGCCTGAAGCGGGCTCTCGCGGGCGTCGCCGGGGCGGCGTTAGCATGGCCGGTGGCGGCCGTCCCCGCCCAACCTCCGGCCACCCGCCCCAGCCGGGTCACCTGAAGGAGGCAAAGGGAGGTTCACCTCTCGGACGGAGGATCTGCCGGTTGGTCGTGCGCCTGCCGCGCCGGTCGCTGGGGGACGTCGCGGACGGCGCTCGGGAGACGTTCATGACCAAGCAGGCGGATTTCAAGCGGCGGGTGCGTGCCCGCATGGCCAAGACCGGTGAGTCGTACGCGATCGCGCGCCGCAGGCTGCTGGGTGAGCAGCCTGCCTGCGAAGAGGACCGGATGGCGGCGGCGCTGCACATCAGCAACGGCGACTGCACCGACCTGGCGGGCACGGGGCTGGCCCGGCGGATCGTGTTCTGGCGGGACGTGCTGCACGAAGGGCCGGTCCCGGCGCTGGGGCGTGAGGAGCTGCGCCGGGTCAGGGCCGCGTTCCTGGTGGGGGCGCACGCCGATGACCACGGCGAGGGGCTGGGCATGTTCCTGGAGCGCGACGCGGCCGTGGAGGCCAACCGGGGCGGCGAGTACGTGCTGTGGTTCGAGGCCGACCTGTACGACCAGCTGCAGATCGTGCAGATCCTCGCCCGGCTGGCCGAGCTGGAGGTGCCGGCCGAGGCCGTCACGTTGATCTGCATCGGGGAGCATCCCGGCATCGCCCGTTTCGGCGGTCTGGGCGAGTTGCGTGCGGAGCAGTTGCGGGAGCTGCCGGCGACGAGGGCGTGTGCGAGGCTCACTCCGGCCGCGCTGGATCTGGCCACTCGGGCGTGGGCGGCCTTTCGCGCCCCGACGCCGGAGGGCCTGCCGGCGATCGCCGCCACCCGCTCCGGGGAGCTGCGTTTCCTCGGCGAGGCTTTCGAGCGCCTGAGCCGTGAGTATCCCTCCACGCGTGACGGGCTGTCTCTCACCGAGCGGCGGGTCCTGGCCGCGGCCGCGGCGCAGGAGGGTACGGCCGGGGATGTGTTCGTGCGCGCGACGGCGCGTGAGGCGCGTCCCTATCTGGGGGACACGTCGTGTTTCGCGATGATGGACCGGCTGGCCGGGGCTCCATACCCGCTGCTGGAGCTGCGGTCCGCCGGCGTCCCGGTCGAGTGGGGCACGCTGGTGCGGCTGACTGCTGTCGGCGCCCGGGTGCTGGCGGGTGAGGAGGATCATGTGCGGCTCAACGGCGTCGACCGCTGGATCGGTGGGGTGCATCTGAGCGGGCGTGACGTGCGGTGGAGGTGGGACGAGGGCCGGGAGGCCCTGACGACGTGAGGGTACCTACGTACCCATCAGACGTAGGTACCTATAAGGGTATTTTTCACCTCTTCTTGACGGGGTGCTGTGAGGCACGTTGGAAGCGTACGGAAAACAGCTGGATGCGAGGAACGGGGGAATCCGCACCATGTGTACGCACCAGCCTCCCTGTCCTCCGGCGAACTCGGCCGCTCACCAGGCCGCGCGCCTGGTCGCCTACCACCCCGAGCAGGGATGGGGACTGCTGTGCAACGGGGTGGTGTTCTTCGACGACACCGGCGAGCTGCTGCCCGACGGCCGCAGCGTCGTGCCGGTCCCTGTCCTGGAGCGGGCCGCGTGAGCGCCGTCCTGGCGTCGTGGACGTTCACGTCGCAGGCGGCCTCGGTGCGCCGGGCCCGGCACGCCGCCCGCGCCCAGCTGGCGGAGTGGGGGCTGCAGCAGGCCTGCGACTTCGCCGAGCTGCTGATCAGCGAGCTGGTCACCAACGCGGTCCGGCACGCGCGCGGCCTGGTACGCATGAGCCTGTCGGCGGCCGACGGGCTGCTGCGCTGCGAGGTGGAGGACTCCAGCCCGGTGCTGCCGAGCCCGCGCGCCGCCTGCCGCGACGACGAGGGTTCGCGCGGGCTGCTGCTGGTGGAGGTGCTCTCGTCCGGCTGGGGCAGCGTCCCCACGGGCCGGGGCAAGCTGGTCTGGTTCGAGGTGCCCGTACGGATGCCGGCCCATGCGTGAGCGGGCGCGGTTAACGCGGCGAGTACAGCCACGGCTCGCGCAGGTCGAAGTAGTCCACGTCGGAGACGAACAGCTCCTTCCACTCCCGCAGCAGCTCCCGGATCGCGGGCGGCTGCAGCTTGGCCTCCCCCTGCCGGGCCGCCAGCTCGCTGGTGAAGTACGCGGTCTCGACGCAGCCGCCCTGCCCGTAGAAGGCGGCGGTGCCGCCCATGAGGTCCGGCCGGAAGCCCGCCAGCTCCTCCTGCCCCCGCTCCAGTACCTCGCGCACCTGGGCGGGGTCGCGCACGCGCCCCTGCAGCACCTGGACGAACCTCGCCTCGTCCGACCCGCCGCCCAGGTATTCGACCACCTGCTCGCAGTCGAGGAAGGTCACCTCGCCGGCGAACAGCTTGGCGGTCTCCACCCACCACTGCCCCTGCTCGGGCCGGTCGCTGTTTCGGCGGGCCGCCAGACGGGTGGCGAAGCGGGCGACGTTGACGAACAGGCCGTCGTCGGTGACTCCGGCCGTGGTGCCCAGCCAGCCCTCCGCGCCGGGCGACAGCTCGCCCACCCACCGCTCCAGCGCCTCGTGCAGATCGCCGGCGTCGATCGCCCGGCCCTCGATGACCTGGATGAACATGGTTTGCCCCTCTCCTTCCCTCCACGCTAGGAGCGGCCGGCCGTCAAGGTCGAGACGCCGTTACACCATGCGATGGCCAAAACTTGTTGTGGGTTCTTGACCGTGCTCGTCTGGGATAACGGCCGGGACATAACCTGGGGGCGACGACGTGGGATGCGAGCCGACGGCAGCGCCGGCCGCGTCGCGGAAGGCGCCAATGACAGCGGTGACTGCCAGCACCTACGGAGGGCGGCCCAACGGCGGGCTGCCGGCCGAGGTGACGAGTTTCGTGGGGCGTCGGCACGAGGTGGCCGAGGTCAAACAGCTGCTGTCCGCCTCCAGGGCTGTCACGCTGACCGGCGTGGGCGGCGTCGGCAAGACGCGCCTGGCGGTGCGGGTGGGCCAGGACGTGCGGCGGGCCTTCCGGGACGGGGTGTGGCTGGTGGAGCTGGCCGAGCTGGACGGCCCGGCGATGCTCGCCCAGGCCGTGGCCGAGGCGCTGGAGATCCGCGACCACACCGCCGACACCCCGATGCGGGTGCTGACCTGCCACCTGCGCGACAAGCAGGCCCTGCTGATCCTCGACAACTGCGAGCACATGATCGCCGAGTGCGCGTCGCTGAGCGAGACGCTGCTGCGGGCGGCGCCGGATCTGCGGGTGCTGGCCACCAGCCGGCAGGCGATGGGCATCGCCGGCGAGCAGGCGGTGCCCGTGGCGCCGCTGCCGCTGCCGGATGTTCAGGTGCCGCTGGAGAAGCTGATACGGCAGGACGCGGTGCGGCTGTTCGCCGAACGCGCCCGCGCGGTCCTGCCGTCTTTCACCGTCGCGGAGGACAACCGGGAGGTCGTCACCCGCATCGTGCGCCTGCTGGACGGGCTGCCGCTGGCGATCGAGCTGGCGGCGGTGCGCATGCGGGCCCTGTCGGCCGAGCAGCTGCTCGACCGGCTCGACGACCGCTTCCGCCTGCTGACCGGCGGGTCGAGGGCGGTGCTGCCCCGGCACCAGACGCTGCGGGCGCTGATCGATTGGAGTTACGCGCTGTGTTCGCAAGAAGAGCGCCTGATGTGGGAACGGGCCTCGGTGTTCGCGGGGGGCCTGGACCTGGAGGCGGCAGAGGCGGTGTGCGGCGGGGACGGGATCGACCCGCAGGACGTCGTCGACCTGGTGATCGGCCTGGTGGACAAGTCCGTGCTGATACGAGAGGACCATCCGGGCGGCGTACGCTACCGGATGCTGGAGACGCTGCGGCAGTACGGTCGCGAACGGCTCACGGGCTCCGGCTGCGAGCCCGCCCTGCAACGACAGCACCGCACTTATTACCGCGACCTGGCGGCGCGGGCCAGGGCGGAGCTGTTCGGGCCCGGCCAGGTGGCCTGGTTCGCCCGGCTGCGGCGCGAGCATGCCAACCTGCGGGCCGCCCTGGACAGCTGGCTGAACACCCCGCAGGAGGCCCGCGCGGGGCTGAGCATGTCCGGCGACCTGCTGTATCACTGGATCACCAGTTATTACCTGGCTGAGGGCCGCGGCTGGCTGGAGCAGGGGCTGGCCGCGGACACCGAGCCCAGCCGGGTACGGGCCGGCGCCCTGTGGGCCGGCAGCTGGCTGGCGATCATCCAGGCCGACATCCCGGCCGCCACCGCCATGCTCGCCGAGAGCCGCCGGCTCGGCGAGGAACTGGACGATGAGCCGGTCCTGGCCTACGTGGCCCTGTTCTCCGGAATGGTGGCCATGTGCGAGGGGCGAACGGAAGCCGCGATCGAGCTATACAGGGACGCCCTTGCCCGCCACCGCCGTACCGGCGACCCGGTCGGGATCGCGCTGTCGCTCATCCGGCTGACGCTCGCCCACTCGTTCCTGGGTGACTCCTCGGCCGCCATCGCGGCGGGCGAGGAGTGCCTGGCCGAATGCGACGCCCACGGGGAGGGCTGGCACAAGGCGTACACGACGATGGCGCTGGGCGTGCAGGTGTGGCGCCAGGGGGACCTGGGGCGGGCGACGGAGCTGGAGAAGCAGAGCCTGACCTTCAACCGCGCGGTCGGCGATCCGCTCGGCGCCGGCGTCAACATCGAGGTGCTGGCCTGGATCGCCGCCAGCCAGGGCCGTCACCAGCGGGCCGCGCGCCTGCTGGGCGTGCTGCAGACCATGTGGAGCTGCGCGGGGGCGCCGCTGTCGGGCTACGGGCATCTGGCCCGTTACCACGACGAGTGCGAGCGGGCCATGCGTGAGGCGCTGGGGGAGCCGGCGTTCGAGACGGCCGTGCGGCGCGGGGCCCGTATGCCGCTGGAGGAGGCCCTGGCCTACGCGCTGGAGGAGGACAAGCCGGAGCGGCCCGTCAAGGAGGAAGGGGAGACGCCGCTGACGCGGCGGGAGAAGGAGATCGCCGAGCTGGTCGCCCAGGGGATGACGAACAAGGAGATCGCGGCGTCCCTGGTGATCGCGCAGCGCACGGCGGAGGGGCACATCGAGCACATCTTGACCAAGCTGGGGTTCAGCTCGCGGGCGCAGATCGCGGTGTGGGTGGGGGAGCGGGCCCGGGCCAACGGCCACGACGAGCAGTGAAGGGCCGGCGCTGGGGGAGGCTGGAACCGGCTCCAGGGTGAGGGTCGGTTCCGGCCAGTCGGCGGTGTCAGAACGGCAGTGGCCGTCCTGACGGGGTCCGCAGGTCCACACCCTGGGCGGGGCGGCGCGTCGGCCGCTTGGAGACGCGGATCCTTGTCTGGCGCACGATGCGTCATTCCTTTCCCTCGGTGCCGCTCGGGCGGCAGGTACGGGTCTGGGTGCTGGGCGGGGTCAGGCGTGCTCGCAGGCGCGTTCGCCGGTGACGAGCTCGAACCAGACGACCTTGCCGGCGACCCCCCAGCAGCAGGCCAGCCGGGCCAGCAGCGGGTTGTGCCCGCGTTCGGCGGCCTTGCGGCAGGGTGCGACGAAGGCGAGCGCGGGACGGTCGTCCTCGATCTCGCAGCGCAGCAGGTCGTCCTCGGCCCACAGCGAGAGCCTGATCCTTGCGGTGGCCTGCCGCAGGGCGTCGGCGACCAGCGCGCCGACCAGCAGGTCGGCGTTCTCGGCCTGTTCGCGTAGCCCCCAGGCGGCCAGGCGGACCGCGGTCATGCGTCGCGCGCCCGGCACCGCCGAAGGCCGTGCCGACAGCAGCCACGACACCGAGCGGTCCTGCCCCGCCCAGCCGGCGCGAACGGCCAGGCCATCCCCCATGGCCAGGAGCCCGTTCCGGGACAGCAGCCGCAGCGCGGGCTGCTGCCCGGCGGTGCTGTCCTCGACGTGCGGCTGCAACATGGCTGGCACGTGTATCGTCTCCTCCCCGGGTTGGCGGATGTGTTGAAAGACACGTTTAGCTTCGCTCCGACCCGCCCCCGAGGTAGACGGGATAAATCCCCATATGGGTACCTATTCACCCGTATGTCCGTACGGGTAGTGGCTGCATCCCCGTTGTGGCGGCCACCGGAAGACCGCGGACGACGGGCCCCGCGGCTCATAGTCGACCGGTCGTAAACTGGCCTCATGGGCCGGACCAGTGATGCTCGCGAGCGGATTCTGAGCGCCGCGCGCTCGCTCATCGAGACGCACGGCTACTCAGCCCTGGGGGTGGCCGAGATCTGCCGGACCGCCGGCGTGCCCAAGGGCAGCTTCTACTACTTCTTCGAGTCGAAGGAGACCCTCGCGCTGGCCGTCATCGACGAGCACTGGGCCGGCCAGGAACGCGCCTGGGCGACCGCTCTCGGCGGGCAGGCTCAACCGCTGCTGCGCCTGCGCCGGCTGTTCGAGGTCACGGAGGCCGGCCTCCGTGACGCCCAGCAGAGCTGCGGCACCGTCTCGGGGTGTCTGTTCGGCAACCTCACCCTGGAGATGAGCAACCAGACCGAGGCCGTCCGCACCCGGCTGCAGGAGATCTTCGACGCCCAGGTCGAGATGGTCGAATCGATCATCGCCGAGGCTCGTGAGCGGCAGGAGGTCGAGGTGACCGACACGCGGGAAGCCGCGCGGGCGGTGGTCGCCCAGCTCGAGGGTCAGGTGCTGTTCGCCAAGCTCTACAACAGCACCCACCGGCTCGGCCCCTTGTGGGCTAACTACCTTGCCCTGCTCGGCGCCCGTACGCCGCGGGAGACCACGGCCGGCGTCTGACGCCCGCCCACTGCAGTGAACAGAGACTCGAAGGAGCTCCCGGGTCGAGGTACGCCTGCCGCGCTGACCAGGTGGCAAGGCGACTCCACGCCCGCATCGCCCAGCGAGGCCGTCGGCCAGGACCCTCTCCGGCTGCGCCGGTTCCCCTGCCGGGCCGGGCGGCCGATGTGGATGTGGCCCCGCGGCGCGCCTCGACGATAGGCCACGATGGCCAGGCCCCGGCCCGCTTCCATGATGTGGGCCCGCACGCCATGATCTGGGATGCGCCCGCCACCGGCGGGAATTGATCACTTAGGAGGCATTTGTGGACTTTGGGGTGCTGTGCGTGCACGCGCATCCGGACGACGAGGCGATCTGGACCGGCGGAACCCTGGCCAAATACGCCGACGAAGGCGCCAGGACCGCCGTCGTCACGTGCACGTGGGCCCAGGGAACCCAACGGGCCGGGGAACTGGAGCGCTCCCTGGACATCCTCGGCGCGGGCAAACCGAGGCTGCTCGGCTACGCCGACGCCCGCAAACCCGAATCCGGGCCCGGCAGCCCCCGTTTCCTGGACGTGCCGCTCGACGAGGCGGTAGGACGGGTCGTGGAGCACATCAGGGACTTCCGGCCCGATGTCGTGCTCACCTATGACGGGTACGGCTCGTACGGACATCCGGATCACGTGCACGTACACCGGGTGACCATGGCCGCGGTCGAAGCGGCCGGATACGACCAGCTCTACCCGGACATGGGCGATCCCTGGCGGCCGCGCGCCCTCTACCTGGCGACCATCCCGCGATCCGTCGTGGTGTCACACTGGCAAGCGGTGTTCGGAACGCCTCCTGAGCCGGACCAGAAGCTGCCAGGCGTCCCCGACGAGCAGGTCAGCACCCACCTCGACGTCGGGAAGTGGGCCGGTCGCAAGTGGGCCGCCATGCAGGCGCACGAGTCCGAGGTCGGGCGTGGCGCGTCGATGACCTTGCTCACCTCACTGCCGGAACAGGCGCGCGCGCAGATGCTGGCGAACGAGTGGTACCGGCGCGTCCTCTACACGGGGACCCCGGAGACCACCCTTTCAAGATCTTGATCTTGAACGTTCGAAGCGTCCGAACCAGCCGCCTGCGCCGGCCCACATCCCCATGCCCCGGGTCCGTCATCAACCGGCACCCGTGATAGCCGCAGGTCACACTCGTTCTCGCCTGCGGATCGCCCGGACCTTCTTCGACGGCGGAGAGAGACGACACGATCACACGTTGACGTGGCATGAGCGATTCGGGCGGCGGGCAGGGCCGCCGGATAGCCGACAACGAGCGCACGGGCGTACGAGCAAAGGCAGCGGCCGGGCTGCTCATCATCTTCGCGGTCCTGGCCCGTGGCCGGGCTTGGCGCGCTGTGGGCCACCGCCGCGGCCGGCGGCAACCGGTACGTGGCGCTGGCCGTGGCCGCGCCGGCGCCGGCGGGCGTCGCCTGGTGGTTGTGCCGGTTGGCGCTGCGGCGGGTGGCGCGCTTGCAGGTACGGCGCCGGATGCCGATCGCAGTCACCGGGGTGCAGCCGGCGGCCGCGGCCGCGCCTCTCGCGGGCCTGTCCAGCCGCCTGTCCGACGTAGGCGGCTACACGGTCGCCCGGCACGTCGCCGACCTGGACGCCGTCAGGGCCACGATCGGCGCCGACCGCGTCGTCCTGGCCGGCGTCTCCTGGGGTGGCCAGCTCGTCGCCGCCTACCTGGCCGCGCACCCGGACCGGGTGGCCCGCGCGGTCGTGGCCTCGCCGGGAACCATGTGGTCTCCCGCCTTCCCGGACAACCGGCACCTGACGGAGAGCGGGCTGCGCGACCAGAACCGGGCGCTGTGGGACCACTATCCGCGCTTGCTGCTGGCCGCCGCGCTCGTCGAGGTCGCGGGGCCACGCGCCGCCCACGCGCTGCTGCCGGACGAGGCGATGGACGGCGAGTTCGAGTCCTTCGTCGGCGAGCTCGACCTGCGGGCGGGATGCCCCGGCCGGCCGCTGCGGGTGCCGCCGTCGGGGTCGGGGTTCTGGGCCAACGTCATGACCGCACGCGAGCCGGCCGGGCCGCCGACCTCCGGCCCGCGCTGCGCCGGATCGCCGTGCCCGTGCTGGTGCTGCGCGGCACGTGCGACTACCTGGCGCCCGAGGTCGCCCGCGAGTACGCCGACGTGCTGCCGAACGCCGTCTTCCGCGCGATCGACGGCTCCGGCCACGACATCGCCCATGACCGGCCCGACGAGTACGGGGAACTGGTCACCGCGTTCCTGCTCGGCCAGACCACTCCGTGAGCCGACGAGCACGGCTCTCCCCAATCAACCATCCGCGAATTGGTCTGGGAAATGCCGCCCGCCATCGCGGCCCAAGCCCTCGGCCACACCGCCGGCCCTGGCCGGGGCGTCCAAGGCACGCAATGCCTCCCACCAGCGCCAACGCCGGGAACTCACGGCACCTTGATGGCCGAGCGGGGGCGTTGGGGGATCGTGAAGGTGGATGCCGACACCGGTGCCGACCAGCAGCACGGTGGCGGTTTGTGCCCGGTCGCCCAGGTTCTTCGTCTTCCGTCGACCCCGACGACCGCCAGGTCCTGCGCGAGTCGACCGCCCGCTCACGCGCCGTCGTCCTCGGTCGCCGGCACTTCGACTGTTCACCGGCCGAGCGCCGCGCATGCTGGTGCAGCAGAGCGTGATCTCGACATCGACCACGACGCACCTGACCTGCGTCATCTGACGATGTCGTAGGTGGCGTTACCGAACGCCAAGCAATCAACCCGCAGCCTCCCCGGGCCCGCGCTCGGCCTTGCCGGAGACGACGCGCTCAGGTCACGGGCAGTGCGGTGGCCAGCAGCACCACGCCGAGCGACCCCACCAGCCCGCTCACCGCCAAGGTACGCGCCAGTCGTGGACGGCCCGCACCCGCGGCCCAGCCGTGTGCCCCGGCGGCGATCATCACAGCGCAGAACAGTGCCAGTTTGGCGGCCAGGACGCGACCGTAGCCAGGCTCGGCGAGCGAGGCCCAGGTGATGCCCTTGTGCCAGGCGATGGCCACGCCGGTGGCGATCTGCACGGGCACGAACCCGGCCACCGTCACCAAGCCGAAGCGCCGGCCGACGGCGGTCAGGACCTCGGCGCGCCGCTGCTCGTCGAGCAGGCGCCGGGCCAGGGGCAGGACCACCAGCGACAGTGCGAGCTGCCCGCCGACCCACAGCGCCGCACCAAGCACGTGCAGGAACCGCACCACCGACCACCATGTCATCGCGAACTCACCTTGCGTCGACCCCTATGCGCGGTACCCGGATTCGCCGCGACGGCCGGATACCCGTGGCCCATCTTCTACGACACCGGTACCGGCCCTCGACGTGAGGTCGTCAGCTCGACCACGATGAGCGTCAGCGTGGTGACCGCCGCCAGCAGCGCCAGGCCCAGGCCGTTGGAACCGCGCCGACCGTAGACGAAACCCATCACCAGTGGCGGCACGCACCCGCTCACCCCACCGGCAGGTGCCACCTTGTCGGGCGGCACAACCTGGGCGACGCGCTTAAGGCGAAGGGGCGTCGCTACCATCGTGCGAAAGGCGATCGCCCCCACTGGCATCAGATCGGCGGGTGTGAAGCCTTGCACCGCCGAGCGGCGGGTGCGGGCCCGGCCAAAAGTCCGTTGAATGCCCTGCCACTGCCCTGGTCTGCCCTGTTTCCCGTACTGAGAATCAGTGCTGGAAACCTGAGGAGGCAGACATGGCACACACGGGATCGCGTTTGAAGAAGCCAGGCATCGTCCTGAGCACGGCCGCCATGCTGGGCACAGCCGTCGCGCTGCTGACGGGCGGCACCGCGAGCGCCGACCAAGCGTCATCGAGCGTGGCGCTCGCGGTTACCTGCGGAGACAGCGCGCTGTCAGCCGACTGGTACTTCAACTCCTCGCACTACAACCCCAACGCGTGCGCCAAGTGTCAGGAGGCGGGCGCCAGACTCGAGGCAACAGGCAGCTGGCGCGCCTACTGCAAGCGGCGGTACAACCCGGCCGGCACGCTCACCCGAGTGGACCTCTATCGCTTCTGCGTGGCTTGCCGAAGCACCGAGGCGGCCCGCGTCGAGCGCCCCTAGGGATGTGCCGCCGGCGTCGGTAAAAGGAAGACCTCGACATTGACCACGAATTGACCAGGCTCATAGCGTTGGCCAGGATGGCGTAGCCCATGCTGGGCTGGGGGAGTTGCCCTCCCCGTTTCGGAGTCCGAGGCCTCCAGAGTTGCCAGATCGACGATCTCCTGTATCCGGGGAAACTGAGCAAGGCGTCAGCCTTCTGGCATGGCTGCAGGGAACCACACGGAGGGCTTGGGCGGGGGAGTTCACTGACGGAGGAATGCCAGCAGCGACTCCGCCAGGGCGTCCGGCGCCTCCTCGGCCATGTGATGTCCGCTGTCGATCGCGTGGCCGGTCACGTTATCGGCCCAGGTGCGCCAGATCGCCAACGGGTCGCCGTACAACTCCTCCATGTCGTCCTTGGCCGACCACAGGAACAGGGTCGGGCAGGTGAGGCGGCGGCCTGCGGCACGGTCGGCGTCGTCGGCGGCGCGGTCCACGGTCAGACCGGCTCGGTAGTCCTCACACATCGCGTGCACGGTGTCCGGGTCGTGGATGGCGCGGTGGTAGTCCTCGTACGCCTCCTGGCCCATCTGCTCGGCGGTCGCCGTGTACCAGGCGTCGGGGTCGGCGTTGATGACGCGCTCGGCGGGTTTGGCGGTCTGCCCCAGGAAGAACCAGTGCCACCAGGCCGCGGCGAACCTCGCATCGGCGCGGGCCAGCGCCTCGCCGATGGGGATGCCGTCCATCACGATCAAGCGCGTGACGGCGCCGGGGTGGTCGGCGGCCAAGCGGTGGGCGACGTACGCGCCGCGATCGTGCCCCGCCACGGCGAAGCGGTGGTGACCCAGCACCCGCATGAGGGCGACCATGTCGCCGGCCATGGCCCGCTTGGAGTAGGGCGCGTGGTCGGCGGTGGTGGGCGGCTTGCCGGAGACGAACAGCTCCGTCTCGCCCACGTCGATCATGCTGGTTGCGAAGTCCTCGAACATCCGCTGCTTCTACCCCGAACCGGCGCGGCAGGTGCTCCATCGGGCACGAAATGTTGACCCGCGGTCCGGTCCGACGCCGACGGCTTCCGTGATCACGAAGGGTGAGGTCCTTGGGCGGCGGTGGCCGGTGCTGGCGCGCCACGGTGATGTGGTGGTCGACCTCTTCGGCACAATGCCGGGGTGGCGGGGGAGACCATGGCAAGAGCGAGGCCCGGCTCGGGCGCGGCGAACGCCGTTCACGGGTGCGGGCTGGCGCTGTTTCCCAGAAGCCGATCGTAGGGCAGCGCATGACTGGTGCGGCCGCGCACGCCCGTGGTGGTCGTCGCGGTGAACAGGGAGTTGAGCAGCGCCTCCTCGACTGAGTCCATGACCGCGGCGAACACGGGGTTCAGCCTGCCGTCAGGCATGGGCGGGAGTTGCGGTGGCGCCGTGGTGAAGGCGATGGCATAGTCGCCGCTCCCGTTGGAGTACGACGCTCCCACGCGGCCCATCGCGAAGATCGCCCGGCGGGCGAGGCGGCCGAGCTGACGTGCGTCGAGTGGCGCGTCGGTGGCCACCACGATCATGCAGGAGTTGCCGGCGGGTTCGTCCCGGTTCCCTCCCGGGACGAGTTCGCCGACCGGCATCGGGACGCCCCGGACGGTCAGCACGCCGCCGAAGTTCGCCTGGACCAGCGCTCCGACCGTGACCGGAGCACCGGCCGCCACCGGCCGCCGGGAGGAGGTGCCGATGCCGGCCTTGAATCCCAGGGCCGTCGTCCCCGTGCCCGCCCCCACGCATCCCTCCGCAGGCAGTGCGCCGGATGCTCCTTCCAGCGCGTCGAGCACGTGCCGTTCGGTGATCGGGCGGCGCCGGATGTCGGACAGGAAGCCGTCGTTGGTCTCTCCTACGACGGGGTTGAACGAAAGCCCGTCCGGGCAGCGGTCCATCAGATAGGTGAGCAGCGCGTCAGCCGCCCGGAACGCCGACAAGGTGGCGGTCAGGACGACGGGGGACTCCAGCACGCCGAGTTCGTCGATCTGGGTGGAGCCGACCAGCTTGCCGTATCCGTTACCGGCGTACACGGCCGCCGGCAGCCCTCGCCGTTCGGCGCTCAGGTGCTCGGGAACGACGGCGGTGACCCCGGTGTGCAGATCGGCGCCGTCGTCGACGGTGGTGTGACCCACCAAGACGCCCTCGACATCGGTGATCGCGTTCAACGGCCCGGTCGGCAGGTCGCCGACGACGACGCCCAGCTCGCGCGCCCGCGCGCGTCCCGTCGTGGATGCGGTGAAGTCATGGCTCATGAGTCGTCGATGTTACGCTCTGCCGGTGCGAGAGGCGTTACGGCATCTGGCGGGCCGCGTCTGGTGGTATCCCCATGACGAGGACCATGACAATGTGCAGGCAGGCGCCGCGGTCATCGCCGACCATGCGGGCACCGTGGTCGTCGACGCCGGCAACAGCCCATCGGCCGCGCTCCGGATACAGGCGGCGATCGAAGCCGCCGGGCTGCCCGCCGCACGGCAGCTGATCTATACGCACCACCACTGGGACCATGTCTGGGGAGCGTGCGCGTGGCCGGAGGTGGAGATCATCGGTCACCGGGCCGGCGCCCGCATACTGGAGGCGGAGGCCCGGCGCCCGTGGAGTCACCGATACCTGCGTGACGAGGTCGAGGCGAATCCTCGGCTCGGCCCCAGTTTCCGGGCACGCGCATGGGCGATGCCCTCCTGGGAGGGATTCGCGGTGATTCCACCGCACACCGAGTTCGACGACGTGCTCACCCTGCCGAGCGGAGTCGAGGTGAGGCACGTCGGAGGACGGCATGCCGAGGACTCGACGGTGGTGGCCGTACCGGACTCCGGTGTGCTCCTGCTGGGAGACTGCTTCTACCCGCCGCCGTACCACGTGCGTGAGCCGGGCGACGGATACGCCGTCGGCCTGGTCGAGCTCCTGCTGGACGAGTACGCCGGCTACGACTGGTCCGTCGACAGCCACCACCGTCCCCGATCGGCGCAGGACGTGCGCGACGTACTCGGCACCGCGTCACGTTGAGGGCTCCCACTTACGCGGCTCACTGCCCCCAAGCGGCTGACCAGCCAGATCGCTCAACAGCTGCAGAGCAGAGCGCGAAAACACGTTGCCGTAGAACCCCGCAAAAACGTATGGTTTTGCGCTCGTGATCACAGTGGTGGAGCGAGTCCTGCCTGCCCGGCTAGGGACAGGATTCCGATGGTTGCTGGCCTCGAGCTGGCTGACGAATCTCGGTGACGGCGTCGCGGCCGCCGCGGGCCCGCTGCTGATCGCGACGTTGACCCGCGACCCGCTGATGATTTCGCTGTCGGCTCTGGTGAGCTGGGCGCCGCCGCTGCTGTTCGGCCTGTATGCGGGCGTACTGTCCGATCGGCACGACCGGCGCAGGATCGTGCTCGTCGCGAACGCGGTACGGGCCGCGGTACTGGCAGCACTCGCCGCGCTCATGGTGACCGGCACCGTCACCGTGGCGACGGCGCTGGCGGCGCTCACGCTCCGGTCCATCGCCGAAGTGTTCGCCGACAACGCGACGGCCACGCTGACACCCATGATGGTCAGCAAGGACGATCTCACCATCGCCAACGCCCGCCTGGGCACGGGATTCATCACGCTCAACCAGCTCGCCGGGCCGCCGATCGGCGCGGCACTGTTCGGCCTCGGCTTGACCTGGCCGTTCGCGAGCCAGCTGCTCCTGGTGGTGGCGGGGATCATCCTGGTCTCGCGGATCACGTTGCCGCCGCACGGCCGCCAGGCCGACGATCCCAGGCCTAATACCGTACGGGAACTCATCGCGGGGTTCAGCTGGACCATCAAGCACGCGGCGGTCCGCACGCTGGCGCTCACGATCCTGATCTTCAACTTCACGTTCGGCGCGGCCTGGTCGGTCCTCGTCCTCTACACCCAGGAGCAGCTCGGCCTCGGCGCCATGGGCTTCGGCCTGATGACCACCATCGGCGGGATCGGCGGCTTGATCGGCACCGGCCTGTACGGGGCCATCACCCGCAGGGTGAGCCTCGGCGCCCTGATGCGGATCGGGCTCATCATCGAAACGTTCACCCACCTGGGCCTGGCCTTGACCCATTCGCCGTGGGTCGCCGGGGGAATCTTCCTGGCCTTCGGCGCACACGCCTTCATATGGGGCACGACCTCGGTCACCGTCCGCCAGCGCGCGGTCCCGCGCGAACTCCAGGGCCGGGTGGGCAGCGTCAACACCATCTGCGTCTACGCCGGTCTGGTGGTCGGCTCGCTGATCGGCGGTGTCCTGGCCACCCGCTTCGGTGTCGCGGCGCCCTTCTGGTTCGCCTTCGCCGGCTCCGCGGTGTTCGTGGTGCTGCTGTGGCGGCAGCTCATGCTCATCGCCCACGACGACTGAGATGTCCGCCAGATGCGCATACGGCGTCAACCAGCAAAGGTGTCCTCGAACACAGATACGCATGGACACGATACGTGATAGCACGGATACTCATCGTGTCAGTTCCTTTACCCCCCGCGATCAGACCACCACTCTCGGTGCGCATTCGCTCGCGTGCCGCGCGCTGCCCGGAGTCGTGGCCGTCAGGGGACAGGACAGAAGGAGAACGATGCAGTCGAAGTGGTTCCTGGCCATCCCTCTCACCGCCCTCGCGGCGGGGGCATGCCTGACGACGACCGCCGCCGCCAGCCAGGCGTCCGTACCGGTCCCGGCGGCCGCCCGCCCATCGGCTCTGCCACCCGGCTACCAGCTCGTCACCCTGCCCAACGCCAACGTCCCCAACTTCCAGCGCCGCACGCTCTACTGCCCGGGCAGCAAGAGGGTCCTCGGCGGCGGCGCCGAGGCCCGCGGCAACAGGGCGATCCTGGTCGGGTCGTTCCCCACCGATGACGGCCGCGGCTGGATCGGCATCGGCCGCCAGGACGGCTACAGCGACGTCGGCATCAGCGTCTTCGCCATCTGCGCCGACTGACCTCCGGCTCACCCGGCCCCGGTCGCCCGCCGGCCGGGGCCGGCCCATGCCCGCGGTCGGATCCCGAGTGGCGACGCTTGCCGGGCATCTGCCGCGTTCCTCTAGGCTGCCTGTGGCGAGACGGGTCACCGGCACCAGGGAAGGAGCGCCGTCCATGAACGTGCCAGCCGGCGATGCCAGGGCGTCGCGGCCGGTGGACGGCACGCGGCTGCGCCGGCTGCCCGACCTCTCCGACGCGGGGGCGTACGTGGTCGACGACCGCGGTCGGATCGTGGAGGTCAGCGCCCAGGCCGAACGGCTGCTGGGGCGTACCGCCGAGGAACTGCAGGGCCGAGACGCCCACGACCTGCTGCACCGGGGCAAGTACGGCGAGCCCCTGCCGCGCAGCCGCTGCGCGATGCGGCAGCCCCTCATCGTCGGCGGCAGCGCACAGGGCGAAGGGGAATGGTTCGAGCGCGGCGACGGCCTGCTGATATGCGTCGCCTGGATGGTCACCCCCTGCCGGCTCGACGAGGGCGGCACGGGAGCGCTGGTGCTCTTCCACGAGACCCCCTCATCCGCGCCGGCCCCGCACGAGACGGCCGGCGCCGCGGCCTCGATGTCGCAACTCGACCGGCTGGCCCTGCTCGCGGAGACGACCACGACGCTCACCGCCAGCCTGGACGTGGACGAGACGCTGCGCCAGCTCGTACGCCTGGTCCTGCCGCTGCTGGCCGACTGGGTGGTGGTCGACCTGCTCACCGAGGAGGGCGGAGTGTCGCGCGCCGCCGTCGCCCACTTCGAGGGCGGTCTCCTGAGGTATCGGGACGACCTGGAGGGGCCGATGCCGCCCGTTCCCCAGGAGTCGCCGATGCCCCTGTCGCGGGCGCTGCGCGGAGTCACCGCCACGCTCGTGAGCCCGGAAACCTACCAAGGGCTTCCCGACTCGGGCATCGCGGTCGCCCAGCAGGAGCTGTTCCGGGTGACGGGCATGCACTCGGCGTGCATCGCGCCGATCCGCGGCGTACGGGACGTGGTCGGGGCCCTGACGCTGGGACGTTCCGGGCAGCCGGCGGCGTTCACGACCGCCGACCTGCTGCTGGTGGAGGACATCGCCCGCCGGGCGGGCCTGGCGCTGGACAACGCCCGCCTGTACGAGCGGCAACGGCGGGTCGCCGAGACCATGCAGCGCCACCTGCTGCCCCAGCTGCCGTCGGTGCCCGGGCTGGAGATGAGCGCCTCCTACCGGCCCGCGCCGCACGCCTCACAGGTCGGCGGCGACTGGTACGACTCCTTCGTCCTGCCCGACGGCGCCACGGCCCTGGTGATCGGCGACGTGGTCGGCCACGACCTGGACGCCGCCGCCGGCATGGCGCAGGTCTGCAACATGCTGCGCGCTTACGCCGGCGCGGGCCAGGATCCGCCCAGCGTCATCGTGGACCGGCTCGACCAGGCGGTGGCCCGCATGGCCCAGACCACGATGGCCACCGCCGTCCTCGCCCGGCTGGAGCACCGCGACGACGGCGGATGGCGGCTGCGCTGGACCAACGCGGGCCACCCGCCGCCGCTGCTGGTGGAGCGGGACGGGCGGACCCGCTTCCTGGAGGAGGGACACGAACTGCTCCTGGGCACCGGCATCCCCACCGTACGCGTCGACGCCACCGCCGACCTGCCGCCTCTCTCCACGCTGGTGCTCTACACCGACGGCCTGATCGAGTCCCCGACCCGGTCGCTGGACGAAGGAATGTCCCGGTTGAGCCGGTACGCCGCGTCGCTGGCCCACCGGCCCGTCGCCTCGCTGGGCGACGTGCTCATCGACGGCGTCCGCCCGGCGGACAACGACGACGACGTCGCCCTGCTCACGGTGCGCATCCCGGACCACCCCTGAGACGCAGACGGCTCGTCTGAATCTCCGGGACGGCCGCAGGTTCATGGGAGCACGCTCCGCACACCGGGCGCTCCCTGGCCCTGGATCTCACCCTCGCCCTGTCGGAGGATCGGCGTCGTAACATCGTCCGCACGATCAACAACGACCTGGACGCCGCCGGGTGGGCGGTCGGCGCCGCATGGTCGACAACGACAAACGCGCCGCGATCCTGGCCCGCCGCCGGTGCGGGCCGACGCTCAGCTCAGGCGGCGTCGCAGGAGGCAGAATTCGTTGCCTTCGGGGTCGGTCAGGACGTGCCAGGACTCCTCGCCGGTCTGGCCGATGTCGGCTGGGCGCGCCCCGAGCTTCAGGAGGCGTTCGAGTTCGGCGTCCTGATCGCGGTCGGTGGCGTTGACGTCGAAGTGCAGCCGCGGCTTGCTCGCCGCTGGCTCGGTAGTGTGGATGAAGATCAGAGTCGGCTGCAATCCGCCGAACCCTTCCGGCGGTCCGATCTCCACCACGCCGTCTTCGGTGTCGAGCACACTGAAGCCCAGCACCTCGCACCAGAACGCCGCCAGCCGTTGCGGATCCCGGCACTTGATCACCAGCTCGGAAATGCGACAAGCCATGATCGGCACCCTACGGGCATCAACCGCACGCCGCCAATCCTTAACGGCCCGGCTCGGCGCCTTTGCGGCGGCGCAGCACCGGCCGCCCGCCCTCCAGCAGCAGATCGGTGTATCCAGGACGCCCTGAACCGCGTTCAGCCTGCGGCGCCTTGCTGCCGCATTCCGGCCGCCCTCTGGAGCCTGGGCCTATCAGGTGCGAGACAACAGGTCCTGGCCAAAGCCCCCTTGACCTTTGACTTCTCTCCGCCCAGACGCCTAGGTCGCAATAGTCGACCGGTCGGCTATCTAGGCGACCGGTCGCGACATTCCACCCCATCCCGGAGAGAAGGGTCATCATGAGCACTCAGAAGGTCGCAGTCATCACTGGCGGCTCGCAAGGCATCGGCGCCGGTCTCGTCGACGCCTACCGCAAGCTCGGTTACGCCGTCGTCGCCACCTCCCGGTCCATCGCCACCTCCCACGACGCGGGCATCCTGACCGTCCAGGGCGACATCGCCGACCGTGCCACCGCCGAACGTGTCATCACCGCCGGCGTGGAGCGGTTCGGCCGCATCGACACCCTGGTCAACAACGCCGGAATCTTCGTCGCCAAGCCCTTCACCGATTACACCCAGGGCGACTACGCCGCCGTGACCGGTGTGAACCTCGCCGGTTTCTTCCGCATCACCCAACTGGCCGTCGAGCGGATGCTCACCCAGGGCGGCGGTCACATCGTCAACGTCACCACGAGCCTGGTCGACAACGCCGACGCCAGAGTCCCCTCCGTCCTGGCCTCGCTGACCAAGGGCGGACTGCAGTCCGCCACCAAGTCCCTCGCCATCAAGTACGCCACTCGCGGCATCCGCGTCAACGCCGTCTCGCCCGGCACCATCAAGACGCCCATGCACTCCGAGGAGACCCACGAGGTTCTCGCCGGCCTGCACCCGGTCGGCCGGATGGGTGAGCCGAGCGACATCGTCGACGCGGTGATCTACCTGGAGAACGCCCCGTTCGTCACCGGCAAGATTCTCCACGTCGACGGCGGCATGAGCGCGGGCCACTGAGGGACAACGGCGACATGACCGACATCTCACGGGCTGTGACCCGGCAACCCTGCGATCCGATACGAAGGCAGAACACAGCATGCGTAACACCACCCTGGGCGCCCACGGACCGCAGGTCGGCGTCATCGGCCTGGGCGCCATGGGGATGAGCTTCATGTACGACATCGCGGCCCCCGCGACGAGACCACGTCCGTCTTCGTCATACACCAGGCCCTCGACCTGGGCTTGACCTTGATCGACACCCCCGACGTCTACGCCCCTGCACCAACGAGGAACTCCTCGGACGGGCCCTGACCGGCCGCCGCGACCGCGCCGTGCTCGCCGCCAAGGTCGGCCGGAACGCGGGCGCCGCACACGTCCAGCTGTCTCCAGCCGATCTCGCCGCCCTCGACACCGTCCCGGCCCCGTCGGCGCCCGGTACTGACCGTCCCGCGCCTGGGCCCGTCAGCCACGGGGCGCATACATGATCACCAAGACGCCCGCCAGGCACACCAGCGCCCCGACGACATCCCACCGATCCGGCCGGAACCCATCGGCCACCACACCCCACAGCAGCGACCCCACCACGAACACCCCGCCGTACGCGGCCAGAATCCGCCCAAAATGCGCATCCGGCTGCAGCGTGGCCACGAACCCGTACAGGCCCAGCGCGATCACCCCAGCGCCCGCCCACACCAGCCCACGCTGCTCCCGCACCCCCTGCCACACCAGCCACGCCCCGCCGATCTCGAACAGGGCCGCCAACGCGAACAACACCAGCGAACGCACCACACTCATGCCCGCCATTGCACCAGCCCCCACCCGCACCACGCACACAGGCTCAGGCGAACCACGCATCAACCCTCCGCCCGCCCGCCGTCTCCGCGATGGCCGACGGCTCGACGAAGAACCGCGAGAAGGAACTCGCACGAACCGCCGCACCGCGGGATCCTGCGACACCTCGTACGCCCAAGGGACGCATCTCCGCGCTCACCCGCTCCACAACCAAGATCGTGACAGACCTTCCCCGGACCCGACATGATCGAGCGCATGACAGCCGACGGGAACAACCGCTTCCACGAGGGCGCCACGGCGGTGCGCCGCCACGTCTGGAACGGCAAGGTCTGGACGGCCGCGCCGTACCGGGTCCTCCAGGACACCGACGACTACCTCGTGGTGGCCGGCTGGCCAGGGCTGAAGAGCCTCGCCTCGACCACCTGGATCACGTCCTTCCTGAACGGCGGCAGCCGCCGCGACAAGACCATCGACGAACTGGCCTCAGGCCGGTGGGAACTCGGCTGGTGGACCTGGCAGGGCACCATCGTGCGCAGCTGGTACGGCATCGACAAACACTTCACCGTCCGCCAGTTCTTCGACCCCGACCACCGGCCACTGACCTGGTACATCGACTTCGACCTGCCCAAACAGCGCACCCGCCTGGGCATCGACACCTTCGTCCTCCTGCTCGACCTCATCGTCGAACCCGACCTGTCCCGACACCAATGGAAGGACGAAGACGAATACCGGCACGGCAGACGGCTCGGGCTCATCGACGACGAAGTGCACCGGCACGTCACCGCGGCCCGCGACGAGGTCGTCGGTCTCATCGAGACCCGCCAGGGCCCCTTCGCCTGCGACTGGTCGCCTCCCGCCCACGAGCTGTGGCAGACGCCGACGCTTCCCGACGACGCCCTCGAAACCCTCTAGCCCCCCGAAAGGCCCCGGCGGGAGGACCACGCTGCGGCTGAGGCCTTCCCCAATCGGTAGGCAGCTGGTCGAGGGACAGGACGTAGGCGGAGCCACCGAGCAGCGGAGGCCGCCCGGCCTCGACGGCGGTGATGACGGCGGCGTCCGCCCCGCGCACGGGGACGCCTGGGCGCCGTAGGCCCAGCACACCACCGCCCGCACCCGACGCCGGGGGAGAACTTTCTGGTCAGCGGCTTCCTAGGACGCACCGACCCAGCCTCGGACCCTGACAGGCATCAACCCACGGGCAGCATGGAGGCATGGCACGCAACGCGGATCTCAGCGAACTCCGGCGCCGCTGCCGTGCCCGGCTCACCATCGAGGTCGCATGACAGGGCTTCAACGCTCTCATGGCCGCGAGAACCACGTCGTCGGTGGCGACCGCGCCACCAGACGCACCGCCCTGATCAACCGGGTACTGCCAGAACCCGACAAGGCCGCCAGCCAGGCACGCCTCACCCGACCCCACGGCTGAGCCAATCAGCCGGAGATAGCCCCGTACAGGTGTCTCGCCTCGTGCAGCACCAGGCTCGACCCCTTGCGCGCCGCCATCTCCGCCAGCCCGAAGATCTCGCCTTTCGCACCCGCAAGCACAGCCGCCCGCGCGGCGACCCCCAGCAACTCGCCCAGCCCGGCGCGCGGCCGCTCACCGGGGCCGGGCAGCAGCAGCGGCAGCGCCACCGCGAGCGCCCGCCACACCTCGGCATGCGCGCCCGCCGCCGCCAGGTCGCCCAGCGCCACGGTGATCCGCTTGAGCGTGACGAACTCGTGCCGGATCAGCTCCGCGACCGTCCACCCGAGCTCGGCTGCAGGGAACTGCCCGCGTGCGGCCAGCGTCAGCGCCGCCTCGGCCGCCGCCGCCCGCTGCGCGTCCCGCCGGTGCGCCAGACCGCCCGCGATCGCCACCGCGGTGGCGGCGCCCACGGGCCCTTCGCCATGGGCCAGGGCCGCCAGCGCCGCCATCCTGAAATCGTTCGAGGCAGACAGCCAGGGCATGCAGCGCACCAGCCAGCCGGCGACGATCTCGCGGTGCGAGGGCATGATCAGCGGCCACCACACGGCGTCGCGCCGGTAGGAGAGATAGGTGTGCCGCGGGCTGATGACCCACAGCTCCTCCAGCCAGGCGGGCAGCCCCGCAGGCGGCACGACCTTCACCCGAAACCGGGAGGACCCGGCGCGCAGGCCGTAGCCCGTGCGCTCCTCCTGGTGCAGCTCGCAGTCCACGGAAGGGTCGGGCCACCCGCCGTCTCGCAACCAGGCCGCCAGCGCCCGGCCCGCCTGCGACGGCAGCTTGTCCGCCCGTACGAGCAACTCGGGGTCGATGTGCCGGGGCAGCCGCAGCAGCGCCTGCTCGAAGTCGGCCGCAAGCGGCTCGGTGTCCTGCAGCAGCTCCATCCGCCCCACCAGGGTCGCGGCGTCGACGTGGCCGGTGGACGCGGTCGGCGTCGCCAGCAGCCCGGGAAGCGTCCGCCCGCCTTCCAAGAGCGCGATCACCTCCTCCAGGCGGCGCCGGAGCAGACGCTGGGGCGGCCAGTCGCTGGAGGCGTGGTACGCGTTCGTCTCGGCCAGCGACGTGCTCAGCCGACGGCTCTCCTTCGGCGCCACCACAGCCAGCGCGCAACGCGCCAGCAGAGTGTGGACGCCGCGTTCGTGGGCGTTGCGGTCGAACACGTACACGTCCGGGTCGTCCGCCTGCGGCCGGCTCTCCTGCCACCACGGCCGCAGCGCCGCCACCATGCCGGCACGGTCGCGGTGGGTCAGCTCGACGATCCCGGCCAGCACGCGCTCGCACCGCTGCGGCTCCTCCGACCAGCCCAGCGCCCGCAGCTGCGCGACCAGCTCGGCCGGCGAGGCGAACGGCGGCGCGAGGGCGGGCAGCTCCGGCGCGCGCAGGACGGCGGCGACCGGCTGCTGCGGCTCCGCCGAGGTGATCGCGCCGTAGGCGGCGGCCACGCGCTCACGCAGGTCGGCGGGCAGCCGCGCCGCAGCCTCGCAGACCGCCTCCCGGCCGGCGTCGTCCGCGTGCGGGACCAGCTTGACCGCCAGCCGCACCGCGCGTTCCCGCAACGCAGGAGTGTCGACGTCGAACAGAGTGGCCAGCGCGGGCACCCCGCTGCCGCTCCTCGGCGCGGGCGTCCGCGCCAGCCACTGTACGGCTGACTGCAGGAGCTTCTTCTCCGGCCGGTACACCAGCGACCCCACGGCCTCGGCGAACAGCTCCTCCTCCAGCAGCCCCGCGCTCTCGGCCCGCTGCAGCTCCTCCAGCGCGAGCTGCGCCAGCCCAGGGGCGGCCGCCGGCAGCAGGCGGACGAACTCCAGGACCGGGATCTCCTCCGGCTCCGGCCGCAACAGCCGCCAAAGCCGTACGAACGGGGCGATCTCCTCGGCCGGGCCGCCGGCCAGGAACCGGCCGGCACAACCGTCGATCAACGTCCCGCGAGGCACCCTGCCCTCACCGGCCAGCACGGCCAGCTCGCCGAGAACGCTCCGGCCCACGTCCCGGCTCTCGTCCCGGCTCTCGTCCCGGCTCTCGTCCCGGCTCTCGTCCCGGCTCTCGTCCCGGCTCTCGTCCCGGCTCTCGTCCCGGCTCTCGTCCACGGCCAGCGGGCCGGCCACGCCCTGCGCCTGGAACAGGCGCGGCAGCAGGGGAGCGAGCAGCGGATCGCCGTCGAGGCGACGACCGTCCCTGTGCCGCCGCAGGACCAGCCGCCAGACCCACCCGACGACGAAGGCGTCGTCGTCCGGCGGCTCGATGCCCGTCTCCGACATCAGCGCGGCGGCCAGGTCCCAGCCGGGCATGCCCTGGCCGCGCCGCCACCTGCTGCCGGTGGGCGGCCGCAGCCGCTTCACCAACCGGACGGCCAGGTCACGCCGCCACTCCACGGGGCGGCGCCGCAGCAGGAACATCAGGCGCTCGGCGTCCCGCTCGGGGTCGCGCACCCGGCGCAGCTCCCTACGGTTCAGCCAGGCCGCCACCTGCTCAGCCCCGGCGAAGCAGGCCGCCCCCGCCAGCCGGAATCCGGGCGCCAGACCCTCGATCTCCCACCGGGTCTGGAACCCGCCGCGCAGCTCCTCTGCCAGGTGACCTGGCAGCTGCATGGCGACCGCCCGCCGGCCCAGGTCGCTCAGCCCGTCCAGGAACCTCGCCAGGTCCTCTTCGTCACCCTCCTCGATACGGTCGAGGACCTCCTGCCAGGGATTCATGCGGGCACCTCGTGCCACCGGGCGCCGCAGGCCGTCGCGATCCGGCGGGCCCGCCACAAACAAGCGATCATGACGCGGACCCTAACCGCCGACTCCGACAATCCGGCCGCGTAACCGGATGAGCTTGCGCTGACCGGTCGTGTGGTCCAGGCCGTCGATGGTGAGACAGTCCAGCGTCGAGTGCTTCGCGGATTTGGCACGGTCGGCGTTCCGCATCGTTGGCGGCCGAGCCAGCCGTCCGGGCGCTGGGGGATGGGTGCGGCCGGGTGTGGTTGCCTCCGAAGGCTGCGAGGGCTGTGGGCCGTTTCCATGAACTCGTGGGCATTGACGATGTCAGTGTCGGCAACGCGGTGGAGCAAGGTGCTTGGGCCGGGTTGGACGTGGCGCATGGCGGTGCGGGGGTTCTTGTGGAAGGTCTTGCCCATGATGAGCTGCGGTGGTGCTTCGGCCTCGCCGAGGTGGGTGGCGCAGCTGGTGCAGGCCAAGTCCGGCGTGGTACCGGATAACGTGCTGGAGTGCGCATCGACATGCGAGCGGACGCCCCGTTCGTGTCGCACCTCGCCGATCGCCCATGTACGTGTGTGGAGCCCGTGATTAAGGTCGGCTTCTCAGGTGGTTGGGCTGAGTCCCATCACGTCAGGAGAGGGCGCCAGCGGTCGGCCGACTCGATCATGTCCAGGCTGACGCGTTCCAGGAACGCCGCCGTCTTGGCCAGCCGTTCTCCCACGGGGCTGTCGAGCCCGAAGGTCTCGGCCGCCGCCATCGTGGCCCGCACTGTCTCGAGGGTCTGCCGCCTGCTGATCACGATGGAGCGGTACCAGGCGTCGTTGTCGATCACGTAGATGTCGCGACGGCGCTGCGGATCGCGCTCGCGCCGGGCATACCCCTGCTCGACCAGGTAGTTCACGGCCACGGAGACGGAGGCTGGGCTGACGTTCAGCCTGCGGGTCAGCTCGGCGGCGGTGCGCCTGCCGTCCTTGGACAGCATCAGATCGTGGTGCACGCGCGCGGCCGTCCTCGGCATCCCCGCTCTGACCGCCATCTCGATGATCTCCTGTTCCATCGTGGCGCCCGGCGGTGTGGCCGCGTGTGACGGTGCCGGTGTGCCGCGCCGTGCCCGCCGGGTCGTCGCTTCGTGCGCCTGCTGTGGCCGGTAGCCGGCGAAGCCGCCGTTGCGTGCGATCTCCCGGGTGATCGTCGAGGTCGGCCGGTCGAGCCGCCGGGCGATCTCGCGGTAGGAGAGTCCGGCGGAGAGCCCGGCCGCGATGCGCTGGCGGTCCTGCTGGGTCAATCGTCTCCCTGGCATGCCGACAGTGTTGCCTTAGCCGCCATTCATTGCAACATGGTGTTGCTTTCGGCCGCAGCGTCATTGCGCCAATTTACTGCCGTTTACCAGGGAAAACGTCCATCTGCAGATTGACGAGCATCTGAATGCAACGTAGCTTTCGAGCTGCACGAAACACGTACTATCGCGAAGCGAGGAATGGTCATGGGTGAACTTCTCAACACCATCAAGAGCACCAGGAGTGAGGCCGCTGCCGGGCAGGATCGCCCGGAACTGCAGAAGGCCATCCAGGAGTTCGTCGAAGCCGGTTTCGCCGGGATGCAGATGCGCGTGCACGATGAGCGGGGCGAGTGGGTCGGCAGCGCCGGAGTACGCAAGCTGGAGGAGGATGCGAAGCCGCCCACGAACGGGCGGTTCCGGATGGGCAGCACCACCAAGACCTTCACCGCGACCCTGGTGCTGCAACTGGTGGCCGACGGCGAGATCGGGCTGGACAGCCCGGCGGACGACTACCTGCCCCAGTTCGGCTTGGACCGGCGGATCACGGTGCGGATGCTGCTGCAGCACACCAGCGGGGTGTTCAACCACACCGGCGAGCTCGACCCCGACGGGACGTTCGTGCCGGGAATCCCCTCGGTGGGCCAGGAGTGGGTGGACAACCGGTTCCACACCTACCGGCCGGAGGAACTGGTGCGGTTCGCGTTGTCCAAGCCGGCGCGCTTCGAGCCGGGCACGGACCAGAGCTACTCCAACACCAACTACACGCTGGCCCTACTGCTGATCGAAAAGGTCGCCGGCCGCTCCTACGCCGAGGAGATGCAGCGGCGCATCCTGGGGCCGCTCGGGCTGCGCGACACTGTGGTCCCGGGCGCCCAGACGGAGATCCCCGCGCCGCACGCCCACGGCTACTACCGGTACGAGCACGCCGGCCAGTGGAAGGTCGTCGACGTCACCCGCCAGAACCCCTCCCTCCTGCCCGGCACCGGAGACATGATCTCGACCACCCGGGATCTCCACACGTTCATCTCCGCACTGATGGGCGGCAAGCTCCTGCCGGCCCCGCTGCTGGCCGAGATGCGCAAGCCGCACGGAAAGCTCGGCTACGGCCTCGGGCTGTTCGTACAGGACCTGAGCCCCGACTGCGGCGGCACCGTCTTCCACCACAACGGCAGCACCCTGGGTTACGGGGCGCTGATGTACAGCACGCCCGACGGCAGCAAGACCCTGACCGCCTCACTGACCAGCGGGGACGCCGCAATCGACCTGATGCAGATGTTCCCGAAGGCGTTGGAGAAGCTCGTGAAGGAGGTGTTCTGCGGCGGGGACGCCGGAGTGGCTGACAAGGCCACCCAGCCTGGTCAGGCGGCCGTCGACGGTCACCACTCTTGACCAGGTCATAGGCGCGGACCTGGCTGGTGGACAGCGACCCGGTCACCCGGGGCCATGTCGTCCCAGTGGCCGACGGCGGCGGGGATGGAGCCGCGGGGCAGCCGCAGGCTGTTGAAGACCTCCCGGCGCGCGTCCCGGGGGTCAGGCCGACCTCGGCTCGCGGGGCCTCGCCCACCGTCACCGAGACACCGCGGTGTCTCCCCGCCCTGCTCCGGGCGGCGGGTCCACGCGCTCGAGCCGGGTCCAGCCCGTCCAGCCGCGCTCCTTCAGCAGCTCGATCAGCCGGCGGGCCGGCGGTGCGGTGTCGAACGCCAGATCGTCCATCAACTGGACGAACGGCGGCTCGACGCCGGCCACGTCGACGTAGTCCTCGCCCTGCTCGTCGGCCATCCGCGTGATGTAGGCGGCCAGCTTGTCGGCCAGCTCGACCAGCCTCGGATCGCCGGCGCTCCAGTCGAGAGCCCGGCCGAGGGTGAGATAGAAGTCGACGAGCCGCGGGTCGGCGATCTGCTCCCGCTTGCGCGCCACCCACTCCGCGACCCGGTCGGGGGAGTGCGCGACCAGCGGGATCCAGCCGTCACGCTCGACCTCCACGATCCGCTCGTCCACCCCGAGCGCCCGCAACCGCTCCAGAAACTCGACCACCTCCGGCGGCAGCACCAGATGGTCCCCGGCGGCCAGCCGGGCGATCCGCTCCCGCAGCCGCTGCCGCTCCCGGATCTCCGCCCGCAGCCGCCGGTCGATGTCCGCCACCGCCGCGGCGAACTCCTCCTCATCGGCCCGCAGCAGCTCCCGCACCCGCGCCAGCGGAACCCCGGCCCCGGCGAGGGTCCGGATCTTGATCAGTTCGACCACGGCGCCGGCGTCGTACCTGCGATAGCCGGAGCGGTCCCGCTCCGGCTCCGGCAGCAGCCCCTTGGCGTGATAGTGCCGCACCGCGCGCACCGTCACCCCGGCATACGACGCCAGCTCCCCGATGGTCAGCATCACACCAGTCTCCTAGCTCGCGGCGCGGACCCGGTAGAGGCGCCGCGACCACAGACAGTCGGTCAACCCGACCGCCGCTCGATACCCGCCCGCGCGCCGGTCAGCGGCACCCACCAGGTCGAACCGCTCCGGCAGCCGCCCGACCACGCCCTCGGCACGGCGCCGGTCAAGGCGCCCGAGATCGACCATCGGCCGTGGATTCTCCCGCCCGGTCGGCGACCCGTCGACAGCCGAGATCATCCCGACGGACGCACGCACCCGCTCAGCCTCGCGGCGCACGCCGTACCCGGCGACCCGGGCCTGCCCGGTGTACGTGGACAGGGATCCAGGCCACAGTGATCTCGTTGGGCCCGCGCAGGGTGTGGACGGTGTCCGCGGGGACGGGTCAGCTCGACTCCGGCGACCACCGCGAGGTCGCCGTACGCCTCCACCTCGATCGCACGGGTTTTCGTGGTCATGCCGACCATGCTGAGCGATTGACCCTGCGTCAGGGTCAATCGCCGCGGCCGCAGGACTTCCGTCCAAGGAGACGGCTGGTCGGCCCGATGCGCCGTAGCCCTCACCGCCGGGCATGCGGAAGCGGCGGGGGAGAGCACCGCCACCTTCCCCGCAGGCCCGCGGGTCAGGTGGGGGCGGGAGTGGAGCGCGTGGCCAGGTGGTCGAGCGAGATGTCGAGCACGTCGGCCAGGGCGGCGATCGTGAAGAACGCCGGCGTCGCGATCCGGCCGGTCTCGATCTTGCGAAGGGTCTCGGCCGACATCCCCGCCGCAGCGGCGACCTCGACGATGCTGCGCTCGCCACGGGCCCGGCGCAGCACCAAGCCGAGCTGCTCGCCACGGAGCCGCTCCTCGGGGGTCAGCGGAGGTCGTACCATGACACCCACTCTATACCCAGGGATACAAATACCGGTATAGTTATCCCGGCAGGGCGCCCCCGGACCTCAGCGGCCGCGCAACAGCGGATGAGCACGCATCGCCACCTCCAGCTCACCCGGCAGCTCATCCCGATACCGCCCCAACGTCGACAGATCACTGTGCCCCAGCACCCGCCGCACCGCATCCATGTCCACCGCATCGGCCAGCAAATGCGTCGCCGTCGTATGCCGCAACCCATGCGGCGTCACCGAACGCTGCTGATCAGGATCCACCCGCCGCTGCACCCGATCGATCACCGCCTGCACGTCCCCCCGCGCCAGCCGCCGCCCCCGCCACGACAACAGCAACGCCTTCTCCGCCACCGCCGGCCGCCCCCGCGCCAGATACTCCTGCAACACCCCCGCCACATCATCCGGCAACGGCACATCCCGCGTACGCCCGCCCTTGCCGAAGATCCGCCAATACCGCACCCCGTCGTTGGTGAAGAAATCCTCCACATTCGCCCGCACCAACTCCGACACCCGCGGCCCCACCGTCGCCAGCAACAACACGATCACCGCATCACGCAACTCCGTACGCTGATCACGCCGCTTGCCCTCCGGCGGGGGAGCGTCCCCCAACGTCTGCGCCGCCCCGATCAACCCCTGCGCCTGCTCCCGCGTCAACGCCCGCCGCTGCGGCCGCAACCCCCCACGCTCCTTCGACGTCACCGTCGAAGCCGTCATCGGATTGATCTGCACCCACCCCGCCAGCGTCGCATGCTTGAACAACGCCGAGATCGAGCGCCGAAAACGCGCCTGCGACGACGGCGACTGCCCCCCACTCGGAGAACGCAGCCGCCCATCCGGCCGACGGGCGAACGCCAGCAGCAGCGCATCCACATCCGCGCCCGTCAGATCGTCCAGCACCACATCCGCGCCGGCCAACTCCACCAGCGTCGCCACATCCCGCGCATACACCTCCGCCGTCGACGGCGACAACGCCCCCGTCACCGTCCGCGCCCGCACCAGCTCCACATAGCGGTCACCCGCCTCCGCCACCGTCAACCGGTCGAGCTCCGCAGGCCGCACCGGCCACCCCTTCCCTCGCGCCACGAAGAACCAAGCACGACGGTAGCGGCCGGCACCGACAGAAACACAAGCCCCAGAGCGGGCGCCTCCCCACCGGCAGAAACGCCCGCCCCAGGACCGGAGCCCTAGATGTCGCGGAACGTCTCGATCCGCGCCCCCAAAGCGTTCAGCCGCTCCGCCAGATCCTCATACCCGCGATTGATCACGTACACGTTCCGCAACACCGACGTGCCCTCCGCCGCCATCATCGCCAGCAGCACCACCACCGCCGGCCGCAACGCCGGCGGGCACATCATCTCCGCGCTGCGCCACCGCGTCGGCCCCTCCACCAGCACCCGATGCGGATCCAGCAGCTTCACCGACGCCCCCAGCCGCGTCAGCTCCGTCAGATAGATCGCCCGATTGTCGTAGACCCAGTCATGGATCAACGTCGACCCCTGCGCCGAGGCCGCGATCGCCGCGAAGAACGGCACATTGTCGATGTTCAGCCCCGGGAACGGCATCGGATGGATCTTGTCGATGGGGGAGACCAGCTTCGACGGCCGCACCGTCAGATCCACCAGCCGCGTACGACCGTTGGCCGCCGCGTACTCCCGCCCCCGATCACAATCGAGGCCCATCTCCTCGAGCACCGCCAGCTCGATCTCCAGGAACTCCACCGGCACCCGGCAGATCGTCAGCTCCGACGACGTCACCACCGCCGCCGCCAGCAGACTCATCGCCTCCACCGGATCCTCAGAGGGGGAGTAGTCGACATCCCGCTCGATGTCCGGCAGCCCGTGCACCGTCAACGTCGTCGTCCCCACCCCCTCCACCCGCACCCCGAGCTGCTCCAGGAAGAAGCACAGATCCTGCACCATGTAGTTGGAGGAGGCGTTACGGATCACCGTCACCCCGTCGTGCCGCGCCGCCGCCAGCAGCGCGTTCTCCGTCACCGTGTCACCCCGCTCGGTCAACACGATCGGCCGCGACGGCGCCGCCCCCCGATCCACCCGCGCGTGATAGAAGCCGCCCGTCGCCGTGATGTCCAGCCCGAAATGCTTCAGCGCCGACATGTGCGGCTGCACCGTACGCGTCCCCAGATCACAGCCCCCCGCATAAGGGATCTGGAACTGCTCCGTACGGTGCATCAACGGCCCCAGGAACATGATCACGCTCCTGGTACGGCGCGCCGCCTCCGTGTCCATCGCCTCCAGCTCCAGCCGAGCCGGAGGAACGATCTCCAGATCGCTGCCCTCGTTGATCCACCGGGCCCGCACCCCGATCGAGGCCAGCACCTCCAGGATCCGGTAGACCTCCTCGATCCGCGCCACCTTGCGCAGGATCGTCCGCCCCGAGTTCAGCAACGACGCGCACAACAACGCCACGCACGCGTTCTTCGACGTCTTGACATCGATGCTGCCCGACAGCCGCCGGCCACCCACCACCCGCAGATGCATCGGCCCCGCATACCCCAGCGAGACGATCTCACTGTCGAGCGCCTCACCGATCCGGGCGATCATCTCAAGACTGATGTTCTGGTTGCCGCGCTCGATCCTGTTGACCGCACTCTGCGACGTCGCCAGAGCATCCGCCAGCTGCAGCTGCGTCCAACCACGGTGCTGGCGCGCATCCCGGATCAACCGGCCGATCCGTACAAGGTAATCATCTGACACAACACGAGACCATATCTCACATATGAGATGCCCCAGCCCCAGCAGGCGCCGACGCGCCGGACAACTCACTCTGACGCACCAAATGCTCAGGAGTCGCCTGAGCCCTCACCTTATGCACGAACCCCCGCCGCGCCGCCCGGAACTCATGCCGATCATCGAACATGTCCCGGCTCATCTCCGCCAGCTCCTCAGCCCGGTACGCGTCCAACGGCCTACGCCGCTCATCCACCTCCCGAGCCTGCCGCCGACCGGCAAGCAGCCGATCATAACCCGGATCCACCGCCAACCGCTCCGCGTACTCCAGCACCCGCCGCTCGAACTCCAACCGCGAACCACCCAACATCCGATCCGCCAACCCCAACTCCACCGCCTCCGCAGCACCCACCGGCAACGCCTGCCGCGTCAACCGCCGCGCCGTCTCCGCCCCCACCCGCCGCGGCAACACATACGTCCAGAACTCACTCCCGAACAACCCCATCGTCCGATAATGCGGATTCAGCACCACCGAATCCCGGATGATCACCCGATCCGCACCCAGACCCATCATCACCCCACCCGCACCCGCATTCCCCCCGATCGACGTCACCACCAGCTGACTCGTACACCCCACAATCTCCCGGCACACCCCGTTGATCGCATTGATGTTCATCCACGCCTCCAACTCCGGATGACGCGCCGCCTCGATCACATTCAGATGAATACCGTTGGAGAACGTCTCCCCACCCCGCACCACCAACACCTTCGTGTCCTGCGCCACCGCATACCGCAACGCCGACGCCAACCGCCGACACTGATCCGACGACATCGCCCCGTTGTAGAAGTCGAAACTCACCACCCCCACACCATCACTACGGTCATACGTGATCTCGCTGTACCCCGACCGCTCCGGCGCCGAAGCCACCCGCTCACCCAACGCCAACGCAGCCGGAAGCTTGATCGCCCCCTCCTGCTCCAACCGCACATGCCCCACCCACACCGAACCATCACCGGTGTTCACCAGCACAGCACCCTCACGCCGCGCCGCCACCTCACCCGGCCGCCCCCCAAGCTCCGGACCCCGATACACGTCGAACACCCGCACCGGCACATCACACAACACCGACCGCCCACCAGGCGCACCATCAGCCGCCCGCACCCGCCGAACGATCTCCTCCGTCGACTCCTCCCACGAAAACTCCCGATCAGAGTGCCGCATCGCCCGCCGCAACCGCCCCCGCACCTCCGGCGACCGGTAATCCAACGGCGCCGGCGCAAACGACGGATCCGCCGCCCTGGCCGCCACCTCCACCACCAACTCCACCGCCGCATCCGCCACCGGCCCGTTGTACAACGCCGACTTACGCGGCGCCTCCGACGGCATCGCAAAAGTCCGATAACCCCAGATCGGACCCGCGTCCATCTCCTCAACCGCCTGCAACGCCGTCACCCCCCACTCGGGCTCGGCCTCCAAAATCGCCCAATCCAGCGACGACGGCCCCCGGTCCCCAGGAGGACCCGGATGAATGATCACCGTACGATGCGCCTGCCACAGCTGCTCAGGCACCCGCTCCTTCAAGAACGGGCAGATCACCAGATCCGGCTTGGCCAGCTCGGCCGCATCCACCATCGCCTGCTCCGACACGGCCAGCTCGACGCCGACGTCATGACCGGCCCGGCGCAACTCCAGCCAGCAACGCTGGGTCAGGCCGTTGAACGAGGAGCACAGCAGCAAGATACGCAACGGGGGACTTCTTTCCAGGCAAGGGGAACGACACGGAGTTCAAGGGCGGGGGACTGCTCAGCGGGAGGGGCGTTCCCTTCGGCCCCATGCATTTAAGACAGTCCCATATGGCCCATACATGCCTTTGATGCTGACACGGATCGTCCACTGCTGGTGACAGTTCTCCGCAAAAACCCGCTCTGACCAGCCCTAATTGACCCACTTTGCCCGAAAGATCCACCTGTGGCGGGAGCGCGACCGTACGTGACACCCGAACCGAAACCCCTATCCCGGAGCTCCAGCTTGGGGGAGCGGTCGCCAAAACGCGGCGCAGCAATCTCGCGGGCCGCCCCGCCTCGAGGTCATCCCCGCGACCGTCGGCAGGAGCGGACGCGGGGATGACGCGACCTGGCGCTAACGCCCTTTAAGTGCCGTTTGCTGCTTTATCTCCCATACCAAACAGAATTCAGCTTCTGTTCGGTATGGGATGAAAAGTCGAGTTCAGGGCCGGGAGGGGGTCAGAGGCGCTTGACGAAGCGCGCGGCGGCCCGCTGGCTCATGCCGGTCTCGCCGCGTACGAAGAACACGGCTTCCTGCATCTGACCGAGGGCCTTGAGCTCGCGAGCTTGATCAACCATGTCCATGCTGACGCCGGGCCGGTTGCGCGGGTTCCTGGTGAGCCGGGCGGCCAGGATGATCAGCCAGATGGCCAGGGCGGTGATCACGCCTGTGAGTGCGACGAGACCGGGGGTTGTGATCTCCAGGGCGGACATGTTAAGGCGTCTGCCCGTGCTCGGACGGTTCATGCCAGTTGCTTGATAATGAACATTATGTCAAGTAACCGCTTTCGGGAGGGGTCCTCCGCTCCCCTCGGCGGGTGGGGCCGGTGGGCCTGATGGGATTTTTTTCCCGGCTGTGCGGCGGGGTGCCGGGCGGTGTGGCGGGGGCTGGTTTCGGGGGTTGAGCGGGGGTTTCGTGTTCTCGCGCGGTGGTGTGGCGGGCTCCCCTGGGCGCTTACGGAGAGTTTGACGTTCTGTTGATTCGCTGTCCTTGGCGCGAGGTGTGGTTTTAAGGTGGAAGTCCTGCTATTCGCGCCGCGAGAGGAGCAGCACGTGGGGAGCCAGTCGGTGTTATGCCCGGTGTGTCAGGGGGTCGTGCCCGCGACGGGTAAGGAGGCATACACGCCGCTGCGGGGGCGCCTCATTCTGACGAACGGTTACTGCGCGGGTGGGTGCGCGGAGCGGCGTGCTGAGGAGCAGGTCCAGCAGCAGACGCAGCAGATGGTGCGTCCGGAGCCGGTTGTGGCGCCGGTGGGGCCTGTGCAGGTGGCGCCTGCGATGCCGGTGCGGACGCCGCTGCGGGTGGTGCGCTGATCTTTTCGGCGGGTTTGTCCCGTACGGGGGTGCGGGTGGCCGGTTGGCGGGCCGGGTGTGGTCGGGGTTATTGGTGGCCGTCGGTGGTGTGCCAGTAGTCGCGGGTCTCGGTGGCGAGGCCGTCGGGGTCGAAGCGGGCGAAGACGCAGCCTGCGAGGGTGATGGGGCGGCCGTTGTCGTGGGCGTGGACCCGGAATTCGATGGCGGCCGTGTCGCCGTCGACGATGGGGTCGGCGAAGGTGACGCGGGGGTCGGTTTCGCCGGTGAAGGACCATTGGATGTAGTCGGCGATGGCTTGTTTGCCCTGGTGTGGGGGTCGGAAGGGCATGCTGGTGTGGACGGCGTCGTCGCGGTAGAGGGTGATGATGGCGGCGCTGTCGTGGTGGGTCCAGCCGTGTTGCCAGGTGTCGGCGAATCGTTGGGCGGCGGTTCGGGTGTCCATGGTGCCCATTGTGGGGGCGGCCGGGGTGCGCGGGTGGGGGTTTGGGTTTGTGCGGGGTTGAGGTGGGTGGCCGCTCCCCCGTGGTGCTCGGCTCCCCTGTGGTGTCACCAGGGGCGTACGGCGGTTACGGCGGTGATGGGCAGGGGCCCGTACAGGTGGGGGAAGCCGTTTTCGAGGCGGACGTCGAGGCCGGTGGGGTCGATGTCGAGGATGAGCAGGGGTTGGGTGACGTGGGCGTAGAAGGTGGTGTGGACGCCGCGTAGCTGGGCCAGGTCTCGGCTGCAGTGAATAAAGCCGATTTCGTCGAGGGTGTGGCCGAGGGTGGAGATGCGGTACTCCCCCGCTTTCTGTGCGGTTTCCCAGTCGGTGCGCAGGGCGAGGTGGTGGATCATGGGGTCCATTCGGCGTGGAGGATGGCGTAGATGGTTTCGCTGGTCCATTCGCCTTTGACGTATTCGTTGTCGATGAGGGTGGCTTCGCGGCGCATGTGGAGTTTTTCCAGGACGCGGGCGGAGGCGGTGTTGCGGGCGTCGAGGCGGCCGGTGATGCGGTGCAGGCCGAGGTCGTCGAAGCCGAGGCGGAGCATTTCGCGGGCGGCTTCGGGGGCGTAGCCGTGGCCGTGGTGGTCGGGGTGGAGGATGTAGCCGATTTCGCCTTGGCGGTGTTGTCTGCTGGTCCAGATGAGCAGGGTTTGGCCGATGAGTTGGCCGGTGTGGCGCAGGGTGATGGCCAGGTCGATGGCGTCGCCTTCGTCGTGGAGGGCGGTGCGGGTGGCCCTTTTGTCGAGGAAGGTTTTGGCGGTGTCGCGGTCGCGGGGTTCCCAGTAGAGGTAGCGGGCGACGTCGGGGCGGGATTCGTAGGCGTGGACGGCGTCGAGGTCGTCGGGGGTGAAGGGGCGCAGCAGGAGGCGGTCGGTGGTGATCGGGTAGTGGGGTTTGAGCACGGAGGAAGTGTAGGGAGGGGTCAGGGGGGCGGCAATGCGTTTTCGGCGGTTTTGACGGCGAGGGTGAGGAGGGTGCGGGCTTCGTCGAGGGGGCGTTGCTCGACGACCTGTTCGAGCCAGAGGGCGCTGAGGGTGGTGTAGAGGAGGCGGACGCGGGTGTCTGTGGCGGGGAGGTGGAGGGTGTCGGCGATGATGCGGATGCAGCCGTCGGACCAGCGGCGGGCGATCTGCTGGAGGGCGGGGTCGCGGCCGGCGTGGACGTAGAGCTCCCAGAGGCCGAGTTGGCGGGCGCGGTCGGCGGTGGCGATCTGGTCGGTGAGGGCGGTGAGGCCGTGGTCGGTGATCCAGGTGCGGGTGGTGGTGAGTTCGGTTTCGACGAGTTGGGCGAAGGCTTCGGCGAGGAGTTGGTCGCGGGAGGCGAAGTAGTAGGTGGTGGCGGCGAGGGGGAGGTTGGCGTGGTGGGCGACGGCGCGGTGGGTGACGGCGGCGAAGCCGCCTTGGGTGAGGAGGTCGACGGCGGCGGTCAGGAGGGTGGCGCGGCGGCGGCGTCCGCGGGCTTGGGTGGGTGTGGCGGGTGGGTGGGGGTGGTGCCGCTCCCCTGTCGTGTGGTCGTCTGGGTGCGGGTTCAATGGCCACCTGCGAGGTTGAGGACTACGACGCCGCCGATGATGAGCAGGATACCGCCGATCTTGAGTGGGGTGAGGGTCTCCCCCATGAAGGCGGCGCCGATGAGGGCGATGGCGGCGGTGCCGGCGCCGGACCAGACGGCGTAGGCGGTGCCCATGTCGAGGTGGTGTTTGAGGGCTTGGGACAGGAGGGTGAAGGAGGTGATGTAGCCGGCGGCGACGGTGATGGTCCAGCCGAGGTGGGTGAGGCCGTTGCTGAGTTTGAGTGCGGTGGTGGCGAGGACTTCGGTGGTGATGGCGAGGGCGAGCAGGAGCCAGGGCATGGGGGTCCCCAGACTGAAGTGGTACGTGCGTGCCAGTTTAGTCTGGGTGCCGGATCCGGTCAGGTGGCGGGTGTGGTTGTGCGGAACTGCTTGAAAAGGCTGTCGAATGCGTGTTCCATTGGTGGATGTGGGTTGGGACGCGCTTGCGCTTGTCGACGAGGCCGCTGATGAGCGTCCGCTGATCGAGCGGCGTGCGGTGGTGCGTGACGGTTTTTACGAGTTGCAGGCCCGCACGATGATCGAGCGGGTGCCGCAGACCGCGGGCATCGCGCAGGGGTGGGCTGTCTCCCCCTACCGTGGCTGCGCGCATGCCTGCCGCGGTTGCGGTGCCCGTGCGGGTCATGGGCGGCTGGGGCTGGATGCGGGGCGTGATTTCGACACGCGGATCGTGGTGAAGCCGAACGCGGTGGCGAGGTTGCGGGCGGAGCTGGTGCGCTGGGACGGCCAGGAGCTGGCGGTGGGGGTCAGCGGCGACTGTTATCAGGCTGCTGAGGAGACGTATCGGCTGATGCCGGGGGTGATCGGGGCGCTGTCGCAGGCGGCGGTGCCGTTCACCGTTTACACCAAGAGCGCGCTGGTACTGCGTGATGCCGCTTTGCTGGCGCAGGCGGGGGCGCGGGTGGCGGTGTCGATCGCGTTCGTGGACGAGCGGATCCGGCGGGCGGTGGAGCCGGGGGCGCCGACCGCGCAGGCGCGGCTGGAGCTGGTGTCGGCGCTGGTGGAGGCCGGGGTGGAGTGCCGGGTGCTGATGGCGCCGGTGCTGCCGTTGCTCAGTGACGCGGCCGATCAGCTGGGTGCCACGGTGCGGCGGATCGCGGCGGCGGGGGCGCGGGCGGTGGAGCCGGTGGTGTTGCGGCTGCCGCCGGGGACGCGGTCGTGGTACGTGGAGTGGCTGGCGGAGGCGCATCCGCAGCTGGTGGAGCGTTATGAGGAGTTGTACGACCGGGCGGGGTTGCCTTCGCCGGATTATGAGCGGCGCATCACGGGGCAGATCGCGCAGTTGTGTCAGGTGTACGGGATGGGGTGCGGGGCGCCGGAGGCGGGGCCGAGGCGGCCGCAGGCGGCGCAGCTGGCGCTGGTTTAAGGCTCTGGTGGCGCCGGTAGGGTGCCGCTATGGACGAGCGGGTTGAGCGGTTGCTGGCGGGGTGCGCTCCTGCGGTGCGGGAGCTGGCGGTGGCGGCCGGGGCTCTGATCGAGGAGGTCGCGCCGGATGCGGTGGTGGAGGTGGACCCGTCGGCGCGGCTGATCGCGTACACGTTTCAGCCTGGCACGTACCGGGGTGTGGTGGCGGCGATCGCGTTGCACGGGGCGTACGTGAACATCATGTTCGGCCGGGGTGTGGAGCTGCTGGAGCATGACGGCGAGGGGTTGCTGGAGGGGACGGGCAAGACGGCGCGGCACATCAAGGTGCGGCGGGTGGCGGATGTGGCGCGTCCTGGGGTGCGGCGTCTGATCGCGGCGTCGGCGGCGCTGACGCCGCGATCAGGTTAGCGGCGGGTCAGATGCGGCGGTGCAGGAGCATGCCGGGCCACTCCCCCACGGTGAAGGGGGCGGTGCGGGTGAAGCCGCAGCTTTCGTAGTAGGCGACCAGGCGGCCGTCGTCGCCGGCGTAGCAGTCGACGCGCAGCAGGCCGACGCCGCGTTCGGCGGCTTCGGTGACGGCCCAGTCGAGCAGGGCGCGGCCGACGCCGTGGCCGTGGTAGCGGCGGTCGGTGACCAGGGCCTGGACGTAGAGTTCGGGTTCGGTGGCGGGGGCGACGTAGTCGTGGGCGCCGCCGACGACGATGCAGCCGGCGGGGTGGTCATCGAGTTCGGCGATGCGCATGCCGCCGAGTTCGAGCCAGCCGGTGATCTGGCGGGTGCGGCGTTCGTTGCCGGTGAAGGGGCTGCTGCCCCATTGGCCGGTGCGTCCTCGGGCGGTGAGCCAGGCGACGGCGCTGTCGAACATGCCCAAGACGATGGGGACGTCGCCGTCGCGGCCGTCGCGGATGCGCAGCAGGGTGTTGTTGGCGTGGGGCATGTCAGGCCTTGGTGTTCTTCAGGGCGCTGCCCTTCTTCCACTCTTTGAACGGCAGTTGCCAAAAGCCCCAGCCGTTGTTCCATTCGAGTTCGCGGGTGGTGCCGGTGATGTCGACGACGTCGCCGCGCTGGAAGTTGTCGTAGAACCATTTGGCCTGGTCGGGTCGGGCGTTGAGGCAGCCGTGGCTGACGTTGCGTACGCCTTGGGCCCAGACGTTGTCCTTGGCGTGGACGTATTCGCCGGAGTTGGAAATGCGGACGGCGTGGTCGATCATCACGTCGTAGTAGCCGGGGTCGCCCTTTTTGCGGCCTGGGGAGATCATGCGGACGGGGTTGCCGCGTTCCATGGTGAGGTGGATGCCGGAGGTGGTGGTGTATTCGCGGGTGGTGGCCATGCCGGCGCTGATTCGCATGGTTTGAACGCGTTTGCCGTCTTTGTAGACGTACATCATGTGCTTTTTGGTGTCGACCTTGCTGATCTGCTTGGCGCCGATCTTGAGGGTGGCGGTGTAGTCCTTGACCCCGTACAGGCCGTCGCCGCCCTTGATGCCGGTGATGCGGGCATTCAGGGTGACCTTCTGGTGGGCGGGCCAGTATTTGGCGGTGCGGTAGATGGCGACGGTGTCGTTGATCCAGCGCCAGGCGCCGGTGACGGGCTTTTCGGCCTCGACTTCCAGGGCGCGCTCGATGGCGGCCTTGCTGGTGACGGGCTGGTTGAAGGTGACGATGATGGGGGCGCCGACGCCGATGGTCTCGCCCTTGGCGTGGGGGGTCACGTCGGCGATCTGCAGGGCGCGTTCGGGTTTGGCGGTGGTGAACGTGCTGGTGGCGGTGGTGGCGCCGGCGGTGGCGTTGACGGTGTAGTCGGTGGAGGGCTTGAGTGCGGTCTTGGAGACCCACTTGGTCTTGTCGGTGTTGTACTTGCCCTCGATCTGTTCGCCCGAGGCCTCGACGGTGACGTTGTCGAGGGCGCCGCCGTCGGCGGTCACCACGATCTTCTTTTCGGGGTTGACCTTGCCGCTGCCTTCGGCGGGGCTGATCTTGACGGTGGGGGCTTGGGGGGTGGCGGTCGTGGTGGCCTCGGGCGCGCCCGCTCCCCCGCTGCCGCCGCCGGGGTTGGTGCCCGATGAGCATGAGGCCGTCAGTGCGGCTGCGGTGAGCAGCGCGACTGCGGTGGCGGGCTTCCTCCAAGCGGGCGTAACGTTCAACACTGTCCTTTCCCCCATGACACCAAACGCACCTCAAAAACCTTAATGCTGATGCATGTAAGACGACGAATCATTTGGGAGAGTTCGGTCACATTTCAATCACTTGTGACTGGGAAAGGGCCCTTCAGAGGCGGTGGGTGAGACCGGTGTGCCGCCGTCCGGCTCCCTTGGTGCGGACGGCCTGGGCCAGGGCGCGGCGGGAGCCGACGATGACGACGAGTTTCTTGGCCCGGGTGATGGCGGTGTAGAGGAGGTTGCGCTGCAGCATCATCCAGGCGCTGGTGGCCAGCGGGACCACCACGGCCGGGTATTCGCTGCCCTGGGAGCGGTGGATGGAGACGGCGTAGGCGTGGGCGAGCTCGTCGAGTTCGTCGAAGGCGTAGTCGACGGCCTCCTCCTCGTCGGTGACGACGGTGAGCTTGTGCTCGTCGGGCCGGATGTCGGTGACGATGCCGACGGTGCCGTTGAACACCCCGGCGGCGCCCTTGTCGTAGTTGTTGCGCAGCTGGGTGACCTTGTCGCCGACGCGGAAGACGCGGCCGCCGTAGCGGCGCTCGGGCATGCCCTCGCGGGCGGGGGTGAGGGCTTCCTGCAGGGCGGTGTTGAGGGCGCCGGCTCCGGCGGCGCCTCGGTGCATGGGGGCCAGGACCTGGACGTCGCGGCGCGGGTCGAGGCCGAAGCGGCGGGGAATGCGGCGGGCGACGACGTCGACGGTCAGGGCGGCGATGTCCTCCGCCTCCTCGCACGGGAACAGGAAGAAGTCGTTCATGCCCTGCAGGATGGGGTGGTGGCCGGTGTTGACGCGGTGGGCGTTGACGACGACGCCGGACTCCTGGGCCTGGCGGAAGATCTGGGTCAGCCGTACGCGGGGAATGTCGTCGGCGGCGAGCAGGTCTTTGAGGACCTCGCCGGCCCCGACCGAGGGCAGCTGGTCGACGTCGCCGACGAACAGCAGGTGGGCGCCCGGCGCGACGGCCTTGACGAGTTTGTTGGCCAGCAGCAGGTCGAGCATGGAGGCCTCGTCGACGACGACGAGGTCGGCGTCCAGGGGGTTGTCGCGGTCGAAGGTGGCCTCGCCGCCGGGGCGCAGCTGCAGCAGCCGGTGGACGGTGGTGGCCTCGTGGCCGGTCAGCTCGGCCAGGCGTTTGGCGGCGCGGCCGGTGGGGGCGGCCAGGATGACCTTGGCGCGTTTGGCGCGGGCCAGCAGGACGATGGAGCGTACGGTGAAGCTCTTGCCGCAGCCGGGACCGCCGGTCAGGACGGCGACCTTCTCCGTCAGGGCCAGGCGGACGGCCTGGCGCTGCTCGGGGGCGAGTTCGGCGCCGGTCTGGCCGTGCAGCCAGGTCTCGGCGCGTTCCCAGTCGACGTCGGCGAAGGCCTTGAGCCGGTCGGCGCCGGAGCGCAGGAGCGAGAGCAGGCCGGAGGCCAGGGAGTTCTCCGCGCGGTGGAAGGGCGGCAGGTAGACGGCCGGTACGACGTTGTCGCCGGCCGGGACGGGTTCGCGTACGGCGCCTTCGGCTTCGATGAGGTCTTCGAGGCAGGTGGTGACGAGGTCGGCCGGGACGTCGAGGATCTTGACGGCGTCGGCGACGAGGTTGGGGGCGGGCAGGTAGCAGTGGCCGTCGTCGGCGGCCTGGGACAGGGTGTAGCGCAGGCCGGCTTTGACGCGTTCGGGGCTGTCGTGAGGGATGCCGACGGCTTGGGCGATGGTGTCGGCGGTCTTGAAGCCGATCCCCCACACGTCGTCGGCCAGCTGGTACGGGCGGGTCTTGACGACGGAGATCGACGATTCGCCGTACTGCTTGAAGATGCGCACCGCGATCGAGGTGGACACGCCGACGCCCTGCAGGAAGATCATCACCTCTTTGATGATCTTCTGTTCCTCCCAGGCGGCGGCGATCATCTTGGTGCGTTTGGGGCCCAGTCCCGGCACCTCGACCAGGCGCTGCGGCTGCTGTTCGATGACCTCGAGGGTGTCGGTGCCGAAGTGGTCGACGATGCGCTCGGCCATCTTGGGGCCGATGCCCTTGATCAGGCCGGAGCCGAGGTAGCGGCGGATGCCCTGGATGGTGGCGGGCAGGACGGTGGTGTAGGAGCGCACCTCGAACTGGCGGCCGTAGCGGGGGTGGGAGCTCCAGCGGCCGAGCAGCCGCAGCGATTCGCCGACCTGTGCGCCGAGCAGGGGGCCGACGACGGTGAGCAGTTCGGAGCCGGAGCGGTCGGTGGCGACGCGGGCGATGGTGTAGCCGGTCTCCTCGTTGGCGTAGGTGATGCGTTCGAGGACGGCATCCAAGGATGAAACGGGTGGACCATCCGCGCCAGGCTTCACACAAACCCCTCTCCTGCCTGCTTTGTCGCAAGAGTAAACCAGCACGGGCGAGCCGCCGCGCGGGGCGTTTGCCATCGATCGTCGCCGGGCTCAGGTACCAGAGTGCGTCTACATCGTCATGTCCGGTGTGCTGGCCGCCTGGCTCATTTCGACAAGGTGGGCAGTCGGGATGGTGGTCATCATGGTCGGGCCAGGAGCGGCAATCGCCCTGTCTCTTCTGCTGATCAGGCTGCTGAGCTCCAGACGCGATCAGCCTGCAGGGGGCTCGTAGGGACCTGAGCCTTCACCGGTCGGGCCCGCCGTGAGTCGGGGGCTCGGGGTGGGTTCCGGTCTCGGCGGCGCCGTATCCGCGACTACTCCCGGCGTCGTAGTCCGGTCGGTCGTCGGTCCCGGGGTGGTAGCGGCAGATGACTTCGCCTGCAGGACGCCCCCGAGCAGCAGCGGGACGACGATTGCGGTCATGACAACCCCAGCCCGTACATCCAGGAGACCATCGGCAGGCGCAGGCGCAGGCGCAGGCGTGGTCGTCGAGTCGGGCGCCCGGCCGGGGCTCACCCTCGCCGCGGTGGCCGTCGTGCAGTTCATGGTGTCGCTGGATCTGTCGGTCGTGAACGTGGGGCTTCCGCAGATCGCCGCGGGCCTCGGATTCAGCGCGGTGGGATTGACGTGGGTGATCCACGCCTATGCGCTCACCTTTGGCGGGCTGCTCCTGCTGGGAGGCAAGGCCGCCGACCGCTACGGTCGCAAGCCGGTGCTGATGCTCGGGCTCGCCCTGTTCGCTCTGGCCTCGCTCGCCGGCGGCTTCGCTCAGGAACCCGGCCATCTGATTGCGGCCCGGGCCGCGCAGGGTATCGGGGCCGCCGCGCTGGCTCCGGCCGCGTTGGCGCTGCTGACCACGACGTTCCCTGCGGGCAAGGCGCGGGTCCGCGCCTTCGGGACATGGAGCGCGACGAACGCCGCCGGGGGCGCGCTCGGCGTCCTGATCGGCGGCCTGCTCACCGAGTACGCCGGCTGGCGCTGGGTGATGTTCGTGAGCGTGCCCATGGCCGCCGGCGCGCTGGCGTTGACCTGGCGGGCTGTGGCCGCCGGGCCGCCTCCGGCGCGTGGCGGCCGTCCGGATGTGCTCGGTGCGGTCCTGGCCACGGCGGGCATGACCTTGCTGGTGTTCGGCGTCGTCCGCACCGACCAGTACGCGTGGACCTCGCCGGTCACCGTGACGACGCTGGCGGTCGCCGTCGTGCTGCTGGCCGCGTTCGTCCATGTCGAGCGGACCACCGCCCGCGAGCCGCTGATCCGGCTCGGCCTGTTCGCCAACCGCTGGGTCGCCGGCGCGAACGCCTTCAACCTCCTGGTCGGGGCGGCCATGGCCGCGGCCTTCTATTTCGCGTCCCTCTACCTGCAACGCGTGCTCGGGACGGGGCCGGCCCTGACCGGGGTCGAGTTCCTGCCGTTCGCGCTCGGCGTGGTCGCCGGCTCGGTGCTGGCCGTCAAACTCGGCTACCGTCTCGCGCCGCGCACCCTTCTGGTCATCGGCGGGCTGCTGACGGCGGCCGGGTTGGCCTGGTTCGGCCTGATCAGCTCGGACGGCGCCTTCGTCACGGACGTTCTGGGGCCGTCGATCGTCGCCAGTGTCGGCTTCGGGCTCTGTCTCGGGCCGGTCGTCTCCACGGCGACCGCCGGCGTCGCGCCTCACGAGACCGGCACGGCCTCAGGCCTGCTCAACAGCTCGCGCCAGATCGGCGCCTCCCTCGGGCTGGCCGCCCTCGGCACCGTCGCGCACAACCGCACCGGCCAGAGCGTCACGCCCGAGACTCTCAACGACGGTTACGCGCTCGGCCTGAGCCTGGGTGCCGTGCTCCTGCTCGGCGCCATCCTCATCGCCCTCACGGTCCTGCGCCGGGTCAATCCGTCCGCGCGGGCCGAGCAGGCCGATGACCGCGTTTCGCTCTCCGCCCGGGATTGACCGGCGATCCGACAACCGTAGAAAGGGGCGTCTCGGCATGACTGTCAACCCGATCGATCTCTTCGCATCCTCTGTTCACCTGCACCAAGGCGGCAAGATCCACGCCGGGAAAGCCGAAGCGGACACCGAGCAGGACGGCTGGCAGCTGACGGCCTTCCACGCCAAGACCGGCGCCGACGTCCATGCCGACCACTGGGAGGTACATCCCGAGGCCGAGGAGGTCGTGTCCTGCCTCGTCGGGAAGATCCGCCTCTACCTGCGTCCGGAGCGGCCGGGGCAAGAGGAGGAGGAGATCAGGTTGATCGCCGGAACCGCCGCCATCGTCCCGCGGGGGCGATGGCACCGTATCGAGCTGGACATTCCCAGCAACATCATGGCTGTCACCCTGCCGCGTGGCAGCCGGCTGGAGAAGCGCGCCGAAGCCTAGGCCAGAGCCCTCACCCCGCGGCGCAGGTGGTGCCGGTGAAGACGCTGTCCCCTCGCTCGGGCGCTGTACTTCACATCGCCCGATGCGAGGACCTTCGTCGGGCTCATCCAGCCCTGTGAGGGCTTGTGAAGCGCCCAGCCGTCGCCGAGGGTGACCGCGGCGTGCTGCGCGGCTCCATCGGCGCTCCGCCACACCAGGACGGTCCCCGGCTCGTCGTCGTGGCCTCCCTTCGCGGTGTGCTCGGCGAGCCAGTCTTCGAACGGCTCGCGGAGCATCCACGCCTCCTGCGCGCCCTCGACACCGCAGGCCGCCATCACCGTGCCGAAGCAGTTGGGGCCGCTGCGGGTGGGGAAGGTCCCGGCAAGGTGACGCGCTCCCGGCAGCGTGGAGGCGATGGCGTCCCAGGTGGCAGGGGCGACGTCGCCGTGCCGGCTGGGGCGGCGCCCCTTCTCGACGTAGGTGATGACCGTCTCGACCTCACGCCCGGCGATCGAGCCGGGCCAACGGTGCGGCGTGGGTTGGCTTCGCCTGACCGCGACCGGTAGCCGGCGCGCGTCGGCCTGCGACAGCCACACGATCGCTGCCGAACCCAGGCCGTAGAGGCAGAAGGTGTCCCTGACTTCGGGCGTGAGCCGGTCCCGGTCATCGTCCAGTTTGAGGGAACCGGCGAGGTCCGGCGGGATCGCGAAGGGCTGCACCGGCGGCGCGAACCATGCGAGCCACCGTTCGATCAGGTCGTCCGGCACCTTGATACCCAGCACGAGCATGACGTCCCCTGTGGTCGTTACCGGCGCCCGCCGAACTCCCAGTCGTGCACCTCGATGTCGGCATACCGGTCCTGGGTCAGGACGGCGCGGGCCGCATCGGGGTCCGGCGCACGGACCAGCAGCGCCGTACCCAGCCGGGTGGTGCCGTCGTCGGACAGCAGCGGCCCGTACGCGATCAGCTCGTCCCGGTCGGGCGGCGGGACGAGGTCGGCGGCCTGCCCGGAGCCGAGGCCCAGCACCAGATACCGGTTGCCGCCCTCGCGGCCGCCGGGGAAATCCCACATGGTGCGCCCCAGCACGTTACGCCATCGCCGCAGCATCACATCCCGGTACACACCGGCCTGGTAGTTGGGCTCATCGAAGACGAACGCACGCGCGGTGGCGAGGTCCGGCAGGTCGACGATGTGCACGCTGCCGGTGGCCGTCTCGCTGCCGCGGCCGAAGGTCGGGCCTCGGGCGATCATTTGTGCCGCGTACCGGTCCATGTAGGACCAGTGCTCTTCCAGCAGCTTGTCGCGCAACGCGGCGGTGTCGGACCGGTCACGGTGGTAACAGAAGAATTCCACGTCGACAGTACCTACCATGGACCGCGGCGGCGGCTCCATTCCATTAAGACGCGCGACCCGCCGGGAGCCAGGGCGGCGTGCGGGACGTGCGACGGCGCCGCCACGTTGAGAGAGATCAGGTGTGCAGCGCTCTCCCCCCTGCGGACGACGGCGATCATCTCTCAGCCCGGACGCGCCGTTGTCTCCCGTGCGGGGCCCACTCCGGTGAGGGCGAGGTTGAGCAGCCGGTCGGCCTGGGCCGCGCCGTCGGGCTCGTGTTCGACGGCCAGGCAGATGGCGTTGACGAGGGTGAGCAGGTCGACGATGGCGACGTCGGCTCGTACGGCGTTCGCGCGGCGGGCGCGCGCCAGCAGGTCGTCGCCGGCGTTCACGATCATCGTGTGGCAGGTGGCGCCCAGGTCGGCGTCGTGGGCGCCCCGCATCAGCGAGGCAGCCAGGCCGCGGTTGGAGACGACGTGGGTGGCGACGGCGCCCAGCCAGGTCACCAGCGCGTGCCCCGCGTCCGGGTCGCCGGCCAGGTCGGCGGCGGTGGCGCACAGAGCCTCGACCTTGTCTCGGAAGACGGCCTCCAGCAGCTGCTGCCGGGAGGGGAAGTGCCGATGCAGCGTGGCCGAGCCGACGCCGGCGCGCCGGGCGATCTCCTCCAGGGACGCCTCGGCTCCCTGCTCGGCGATGGCTTCGGCGGCGGCGGCCAGGATGCGGTCGTAGTTGCGGCGCGCGTCCGCGCGCATCGGCCGCGCGGGCGACGTCGTACGGCTGTCGTGCGGCATGCGGGTCTCCAGCGGGCTTGCAAAACGGGGTGGCCCTCCATATCGTACTCACCCAGAACCGGAGGGCCACCCCGTTTAGGTGGGTGGTCCCCGCATGCCTACCCTCTGGAGACACAAACGTGAAGACCATCGTCGTGATGGGGGCCACCGGCCTGCAGGGCCGCGCCGTGACGGCCCGGCTGCTCGCCGACGGCTGGCGGGTCCGCGCGGTGACACGCGACCCGGACGCCGCCGGGGCCCGGGCGCTGGCACAGGCGGGCGCCCACCTCGTACGCGCCGAGATGGACGACCCCGCCTCTCTCACCGCCGCGGCCGAGGGCGCCTACGGCCTGTTCAGCGTGCAGCCCACCGTCGGCTCCCCCGGCACCCCGCCCGGCTTCACCGCCGATGACGAGGTCGCCTGGGGCCGCAACGTCGCCGACGCCGCCCACGCCGCCGGCGTGCGGCACCTCGTCTACGCCTCGGTCGCCGGCGCGGGCCGCCACAACACCGAGAAACTGCCGCGGAACGTGGTGAGCAAGTGGCGGATCGAGCAGCACATCACCCGGTTGGGCCTGCCCGCGACCTTCCTGCGCCCGGTCTCGTTCATGGAGAACTACACCGGCGCCTACCACCTGCACGACGGCGCCGTGACCACCGCGTTCGAGCCCGCCGTGCCGCAGCAGATCATGGCCGTCGACGACGTCGGCGCCTTCGCGGCCCTGGCCTTCGCCCGGCCGGAGGAGTGGATCGGCCGCGCCGTCGATCTGGCCGGGGACGAGCTGACCCCGCTGCAGATCGCCGCGGCCGTCTCCGAGGCCATCGGCCGGCCGCTGCCCTACGTCCAGCTCCCGATCGAGGTGATCGCCCGGGCCGGCGAGGAGTTCGCCTTCGCCTACACCTGGCTCAACGAACGCGGCTGGCGCGCCGACGTCTCCTTCGCCCGCGCGCTGCACCCCGACCTGATGGACCTGCGCACCTGGCTGGCCCGCACCGGCGCGGCCCAGATCGACGGCTTCCTGAGCGCGCAGAGCACCCGATGAGCGCACCCGAGCTCGGACGGGTCGGCATCTGGGCGGGCGAGCTGGACCGCTACCCCGGCCCCGTCCTGCGCGAAGCCGCCGCGGCCGTCGAGGACCTCGGCTACCCGGCGCTGTGGTTCCCCGAGACGACCGGCCGCGAGGCCATGGCACAGGCGTCCCTGCTGCTGTCGCACACCCGGCGGACCGTCGTGGCCACCGGCACCGCCGCCATCTACGCCCGCGACGCCGTCACCACCGCGGCCGCCCAGCGCACCCTGGCCGAGGCGTTCCCCGGACGGTTCCTGCTCGGCCTCGGAGTCGGCCACCCCGCCCTGGTCACCGACGTACGCGGCCACCGCTTCGGCCCGCCGGTCGCCACCATGCGCGCCTACCTGGACGCGATGGACGCCGCCCCGTTCGGCCCCGCGGTCCCCGCGGCGCCTCGGGTCCTGGCCGCGCTGGGCCCGAAGATGCTCCGGCTCGCCGCCGAACGGGCCACGGGCGCCCACCCCCTGGGCATGCCGGTCGCGCACACCCGCCACGCCCGCGGCCTGCTCGGGCCGCGGGCGCTGCTCGCGGTCACCCAGCTCGCCGTCCTGGACCCCTCTCGCCGCCGCGCGGCCGAGCTGGCCCGCGCCCACGCGGCCGCCGCCCTGCCCAACCGGCTCACGCTGCTGCGCCAGCTCGGCTTCGACGACGCCGAGTCGCTGGACGAACGGCTGGTCGACGCGCTGGTGGCGACCGGCGGCCCCGAGGACGTCGCCCGCCGAGTCGGCGAGCACCTCCAGGCCGGCGCGGACCACGTCAGCCTGCACGTGCTGACGGCCGCACCGGATCGGCCGCCCCTGCGTCAATGGGAGGATCTCGCCGCACTACTGCTGTGAACGGCCGCCACCATCAGCACGTGTGGCCGGGCGGGTCAAAGGCGGGCGTGTGGTGGGCGAGGGGTCCGTACGGTTGGCCGCGTGCGCGGTCAGGGCGCCGATCGCGCACAGGAGCGCGAGCCCGAACAGGACGTACCGCGCCGAGTCGAGCATTGACCCGCCGCCCAGGTTGACCAGGACCCCCGCCACCGCCGTACCGAACGCGATCGACAGGCTCGTCACCGTGGCGATCCCCGCGGCCGCCCGCCTGCCCTCCTCCGGATCCCGCGTACTGGACATCGCGGCCACCGACAGATGCGGATAGGCCAGCCCGATCCCCGCCCCGGCCACGAACAGCACCGGCACCCACACCGCCACCAGCCAGATCGGCGCCTCCTCCCGCTGCAGCAGCCCCTGCACGAGCAGGCCGGCGGCCAGCAGCAACGGGCCGAGCACGCGCAACCGGCGCACCGCGCGCCCGCCCGTCACCAACGAGCTGCCGATCTGGGTGAGCGACCAGCCCAACGAGATGGCCGCGGCGAAGAACCCCGCCACGAGCGGCGCCAGCCCGGCCAGCCGCTGACCGAACAGCGGCAGGAACGACTCGGCCGCCACCCCGAAGGCCAGCAGCCCGAGCGTCAGGTAGACCCACTTCAACGACGAACCGCCCTGGTACGTCGTACGCGGGAAGACCCGCAGCTCACTGCCCCGCTCATGAACGACGAACCCGGCCACCAGCAGCAACGCCACCCCGACGCCGGCCGCCTTCGCGAACGTGCCCTCCAGCACCCCCGCCACGCTCACGGCCCCGGCCGCCGCCGTGACCAGCAGCAGGGACACGACCGGGACCGGCGGGCGCGGGTCGCCGCGTTCACCACTCGGCAGCACGCTCGGCAGCACGCGGGGCACGAGCGCGCCGCACACCGCCGAGACCACCGCCATCACCGCGAACGCCGGCCGCCACGAGCCCAGCTGGGCGAACAGGCCGCCGAGCGCCGGACCGGCGAAGTTGCCGACACCGTACATAGCCGACATCAGCGCGGTGCCGCGCGTCCAGAGCCGGGGCGGCAGCGCCGATCGGATGACGGCGAACCCCAGCCCGGACAGCAGCCCCGCGCCGAGCCCCTGGAGGCCGCGCGAGGCCAGCAGCACCGCCATCGCCGGGCTCAGCGCGCAGGCCAGCGAGCCCGCCGTGAAGGTGGCGAAGCCGATCAGGTACGCGCCGACGTTCCCCCACCGCGACAGGGAACGGCCGGCGAGCATCGTCGCGACCACCATGGCGACGAGGTAGATCGTCATGTTCCAGGCGTAGAAGCTCGCGCCGCCGAGGTCGGCGACCGCGGTCGGCAGCAGGCTCGCCGCGAGGTAGATGTTGATCGCGCCGACGAGCACCCCGCCCGCCAGCACGATCATCGGACCCGGCAGTCCCGTCCCGGGGTGAGACTCACCGGCCATCGTTTCGTCGTCGTCAGCACTCATGGCTTCAAGGCTGTCGTTGAACCGATTCCGGAAAGTTCGCGCCGCCTGCCGGGCGACGGTGCTGGGCCGGTGGGCGGGAGAGCTTCAACCCGCGGTGGAACCCCGCCCGGCGCGGGCCGTCAGCCGAGGGCGTCGAGCAGCTCGCGTTCCCGCTGGGCGCTGAGGCCGGCGCGCCGTGTGCGGTCCAGTCCCTGCTCACGCTCCCAGTCCAGCGTGTCGGCCAGCATCTGGGCCCTGGGCCGATGGCGCAGGCCCGCGGCGCTCGCCGCGGCCCCGGTCCGGGACGAGAATCCTTCCCAGCCCGGCTCGACCAGCCACATCGGCAGCGACTCGGGCCCCATCCACGCGGTCACGCCGTTCGCGAGCAGCCAGGCCGGCTCGGCGGTGACCACGGGGCCGGTGTGCCCGCCGGCGGCGCGGGACAGCTCGAGCCACTCCCCGAACGAGACGACCGGCCCGACGGCGTCGTAGGTGCCGGTGATGCCCTTCTCCCCGGCGTCCAGCAGCCAGGCGGCCAGGTCACGTACGTCGATCGCCTGGGTCGGCAGGTCCGGCGTGTCGGGCACCAGCATCGGCCCCTGCCGGTCGCGGGCGGCACGGGTCACCCAGTAGCCGGTGCGTCCGCTGCGATCGCCCGGCCCGCCGATGAGGCCGGCGCGGGCGATGAGCAGGCGCTCGCCCACGGCCGCCGCGGAGGCCAGCTCGCAGGCGGCCTTGGCCTCGCCGTACAGGTCGAGGTCGACCTCGTCTTGATCGGCCGCGGGCAGCAGGGCCGTGGACTCGTCCGCGTCCGGGGCGGCATGGAAGGCGTAGGCGCTGACGGAGGAGACGTAGGCCCAGTGCCGGGCCTGGCCGCCCAGCGCGTGCAGGGCCTGACGCACGAAGCCCGGCTGCCATGACACCTCGATGACGGCGTCCCATTCGCGGTCGAGCAGTGGCTCGTACGCCGAAGGGTCACGCCGGTCGGCGGCCACCAGCCTCGCTCCGTCCGCGACCTGCCCGCTTTCGCCGCGCGCCAGGCACGTCACCTGATGGCCGCGCTCGATCGCCTGCCGCGACAGCTCCCGGCCCAGCCACGCCGTTCCCCCCAGAACCAAGATTTCCATCCCGACAGCCAATCACCGCCAACGCCGGGCACCCAGCCGGGTTCACTGACAGCGGACCCGATTCGCCCAGAGCGGAGGGGCGGCCTGCCCGGGACGGGGGTCCCGGGCAGGCCCGGTGAGCGTCAGACGCCGAAGGGCGCCGGGTAGACGATGGTGCCGCTGGGCACCGGGACGGTGTCGTCGAAGACGAGCGCCATCATCGCCTCGTCGGGCACCTCGAAGGAGGGGCGGATCCCGTACGCCGAGGCCGGGGTGAAGCCGAAGCGCGGGTAGTACTCGGGGTGGCCGAGCACGAGGACGAGGTTCTCGCCCTTGTCGCGCGCGGCCTGCAGGCCGGCGCGGATGGCGGCCGAGCCGGCGCCGGTCCGCTGGTACTGCGGCAGGACCGCGCACGGGCCCAGCGCCAGGGCCGGAGCGGTGCCGACGTGGCAGCGGGTGAGCAGCGCGTACCCGGCCACGGTGCCGTCGGGGGCCTGGGCGACGATGGACAGCTCGGGCGACCAGGCCTCATCGACGCGCAGCGCCTCGATGAGGTCGGCCTCCAGCGGCGTGGGGAAGGCGCCGAGGGCGACCGCGCGGATGGCGGGGATGTCCTGCGGGGTCTCGGGGCGGGTGATCCAGGTGTGCGACATGGTGTGCTCGTCTTTCGTCGTGGTCATGGGGGTGGTGGTGGGGTACGCAGGACGTGGCCGGTGTATGCGTAGCCGGCGGACTTCGCCGCGGCGAGGTTCCGCACGGTGCTGCGCAGAAGGCCGCGGGCATGCTCGCGCCCGGGTCACGACCGGCGCTGCCGGTCCCGGAAGGCGTAGGTCTCACGCAGCGAGCGGGTGATCGCCTTCTTGCGATCGTCGTGCTGGGCGCGCAGGCGCGCGTCGCTGCGGGAGCTGGCCCAGGCGTTCTCACGCTGGAGCTTGCGGTAGCTGTCGAGACGGCGCTCGCTCAGATCACCTGAGGCGATGGCCGCCTGGACCGCGCAGCCGGGCTCGGAGTCGTGGCCGCAGTCGCTGAAGCGGCACTGCTCGGCGAACTCCTCGATGTCGGCGAAGACCTGCTGCAGGCCCTCGTCGGCGTCCAGCAGGCCGACGCCACGCAGACCGGGGGTGTCGATCAGCACGCCGCCGCCGGGAAGCGGGACCAGCCGGCGGCGGACCGTGGTGTGGCGGCCCTTGCCGTCCTGCGCGCGTACGGCGCCGGTCTCCAGGACCTCGGTGCCCAGCAGCGCGTTGCCCAGCGTGGACTTGCCCGCCCCGGACGGGCCGAGCAGGACCACGGTGCCGGTGAGCACGGCGCCGAGCACGTCCATGCCCTGGCCGGTGGCGGCGCTGGTGGCGATGATCTCCACACCAGGGGCGAGCTCCGCGACGGAGCGCACCGCCTCGCCGGGATCGGCCGACTGGTCGGCCTTGGTCAGGACGATCACGGGCTGCGCGCCGCTCTCCCACGCCAGCGCCAGCAGCCGCTCGATCCGGCTCGGATTCGGCGGGCCGCCGAGCGAGACGGCCACGACCGCCGTGTCGACGTTGGCGGCCAGGGCCTGGCCGTGGGAGGAACGCGAGGCCGACGACCGGATGATGACGCTGCGCCGCGCCAGCAGCGCGACCAGCTCGGGCGTGTGGCCGGGGCGCAGCGCCGCCCAGTCGCCCGTGCACGGGGACTCGACCGGATCGGCCACCACAGGGAGCGAAAGGCCGGCTCGGAGCGGGCCGGTCTCGGTGATGACGTCGCAGGCGCCGCGGTCGACGCCGACCACGCGGGCGGGGACGAGCCCCGCGGAGCGGTAGGAGGCGAAGGACTGTTCGAGCCCTGCGTCCCAGCCGTACGCGGACAGGCCATCGTCAAAGGAATGCTCGAATGACAACGGAATGGAACCCTTTGCAGAAAAGGGGCCTTGGCGGATGGGTCATGCCGCATCCGCGCCAGGGAAGGCGCCTGGAAAGGTCAGCCAAGGCCCGGGGACGTGAGGATGGACCGAGTGCCGCAGATGGCAGCCATCACCACGACGGTCATTTAACCTCACCTCCCTCGAAGAGTCCCTGTTGCCACGAACGTGTCTTGCGCTGGACAAGATAGCAGCATGAGCGGCTGCCCGCAAAGATCACGTGGCCCCTGACGGCCCGGCCGGGTGTCATAGTCGTGCCGGGCCTGCTCGACGTGGCCCACCGCGCGCCCCGCACCTTCGCCGGCTGGGCCCGGCGCCACATCGCCGCCTTCCGCTGACGGGTGGCCTCGCCGACCTGATCGGCGCGGGGCTTCACGCCATCGAGGGCTCTTCGTGCGGCAGGCTGTTGCAGGCGGCGCGGCGGAGCAGCCGTTCGAGGGTGGTGAGGGCGCCGTCGGTGTCGGTGCCGGCGCGCCGGGCGATGGCGATGTCCACCAGCGGGGCGGGCGGCAGCGGCCCGGAGGGGCGCACCGCCGTCGGCGGAAGGTTGTCCACGAGCAGCGAACCCAGTCCGACGCCGGCGGAGATCGCCGACTGGATGACCGGCAGGCTGGTGCTCTGGAAGACGATGTGCCAGCGCAGGCCATGGCGGCTGAGCGCGTCCAGCACCGGCTGCCGCCACCGGCACGGTGGCGAGAACATCACCAGCGGCAGCGGATCGGCGCCCACGTCGAAGCCCGGCGCGCAGGTCCACAGGAGCGGCACCTGCCGTTGCCGGCGCACCGTGGACTCCGGCATCACGGTGGGGTCGCCGAAGACCAGGTCCAGGAGGCCCTTGTCGGCCATCCGGCGCAGCGTGGCCGCCGGGCCGACGGTCACCTCCAGCTCGATGCTGAGGGGCTGGTGGCGTTCACGCAGCCCCGTGGCGGGGTGGTCTCAGGGGGCGAGGTTGATGGTGGCGGGGATGCCCTGGCGGGTCATCTTGGCGTACGGGCACAGCGCGGTGGCCTGGGAGAGCAGCGGGGTGACCCGGTCGCGGTCGACTCCGGGCCAGGTCACGACGAGGTCGGCGCTCAGTTGGTAGCCGCCGTCGGCCGGATCGCGGCCGAAGGCGACGCTCGCCTCCACGGTGATCGACGCGGGGTCGAGGAGGTGCCGGCGGGCCAGCAGGCTGAGGGCGCCGTGGAAGCAGGCGGCGTATCCGGCGGCGAAGAGCTGCTCGGGGTTCGGGCCGAGGTTGTCGCCGCCCAGCTCCTCGGGCATCCGCAGCTGCAGGTCGAGGGTGCCGTCGGCGGAGCGGGCCCGGCCGGTGGCGCGGCCGTGGGCGGAGCTGCCGCCGCTGACGGCGACGCGGGTGAGGTAGAGGGGTTTGAACGTGGAGCCGCTGTAGTCGTGCTCCGTGGACAGCATCGGGTCGTTCACCGGTCCGCCTTTCAGCGGCGCACGAGGCGCCTGTGGTGGGGGCACGCTGGTCATGGGCGGTGCCAGCGCCGCAGCTTGTCGGGGTTCAGTACGATCCACACCGCGGTGATCTCGGCTCCGGCGACGCTCACGCCGACCACCGCCACGGCCCGGCCCGACTGGCGCAGCACCAGGCCCGTACGGCCGTTCACGGACTCGACGGCCACCTCGATGCCGGGCTGGCCGGCCAGCAAAGACGTGACGAACCGGGCGACCGCGTCCGCGCCGTGGATCGGGCGTACAGGGGCGCGCAGTTTGCCGCCACCGTCGCTGACGACTATCGCGTCCGCGGCCAGGACCGCCCGCAGCGCCGCAGTGTCCCCCGGGTCGCATGCCGCGGCGAAGCGGCGCGCGACACGGTCGTGCCGGGTGAGCATCGCCCGCTCCGGCCTGGCCTGCTGGTGAGCCGGGAGCATGGCGGGCTCGGGGCGGGGTGCCGGGGCTGCGGCAGGCAACGGCGCCCCGGCCGCGCCGGGTACGGGCAGCGCTCCGGCCGTACCAGGTCCCCGCAAGGCGTCGGGGGCGAGGATCGGGGCGGCGGCGAGCAGCTCCAGGCAGATGCCTCCGGCGACCCGCGTCAGCCAGGCGCGCGGCACCGCGATGCCGGCGCGTTCCTCGTCGCCGAGGGCGTACCAGCGGCGATAGGTCTCCTGGACGATCCGGTCAGCCGTGCCCTCCGAGCCGAACATCCACAACGCGATCTCGAGCAGATGCTGCCGCTCGTCGAGCATCTCCGCCAGCGTCCCGGCGCTCACGTCGGTCATGTCCGGCCGCCCTCACAGCCAGAAGAGCAGGCCTGTCTCCATGCTCTGGAGGTGCCGGCGTGGCCGCCGGCCAACGGGGTCGTCCGCACGATGTCCTCTGTTCTTTCGGAGTCGGCAGTTAAGACAGGACAGCCGCTCTTGTTGTGACACCCCGGGCCGGCCGAACCCGTCTAACCCCCGCGTGAGCGTTCGAACGCGCCGAGTTTGGCCGGGTTGACGATCCACATGACGTGGTGGATGCCCTGCGGCGAGGCCTCGATGGTCAGCAGGGTGACCTCGCTGCGGTTGCGGGGGACGAGCACACCGGCGCGCCCGTTCACCTCGACCCAGGTGATGTCGGCGCCCGGCCAGAACCGTGGCGCGTACGCGGCCAGGAACTTCGCCACGCGCGCGCCGCCCAGCAGCGGGAATCGCGCCGCCCCTCGGATGCCGTTGCCGTCGGAGGAGCTGACGGCGTCGGCGGCGAAGAGATCTTCGAGGGCGGCGACGTTCCCCGTCTGGGCGGCGTCGAGGAAGACCGCCAGGAGGCGCCGATGCTCCGTCTTGTCGATGGGCTCGCGTCGCGCGGCGGTCAGACGTTTGCGGGCGCGGCTCACGAGCTGGCGCGCGTTGACCGTGCTGACCTGCAGGATCTCCGCGATCTGCGGATAGGGGTAGACGAAGGCCTCGCGCAGCACGTACGCGGCCCGCTCGGTGGGGGTGAGCCTCTCGAGCAACAGCAGGAAGGCCAGCTCGAGCGCTTCACCCCGTTCGGCGCCCAGCGTGGGATCCATGCTGGTGTCCACCGGTTCGGGGAGCCAGGGCCCGATGTAGGCCTCGCGCCGTGAACGGGCGGACTGGGCGACGTTGATGGCCAGGCGGGTGGTGATCAACGCCAGGAAGGCCGGGGGGTTCTCGACGGACGAGCGGTCGGTGTTCTGCCAGCGCAACCAGACTTCCTGAAGGATGTCCTCGGCCTCCACCGCGCTGCCGAGCATCCGATAGGCGATGCCGAACAGACGCGGGCGCAGCTCGACGAAGGCGGACGCAGCCTGTTCGAGTGCGCTTGCCTGTTCCAGTGATTCCACATGCATCTTTCCCCACGCCTTCGCTGTCCACATCGATTCACCACCGGCCGGCGAGCCCCGTTCAGCCCCGTACGTGGCCGGCGGCGTCGAGGATGGCGGCGGCCACGGCGTCGGGCTGGGACGCCGCGATCGCGTGCGAGGCGCCCGCGATCTCGCGGGTGCCCCGGGAACCGGCCCGCTCGGCCATGAAGCGCAGCGCCGCGGCCGGGATGTTGAGGTCGCGCTCGCCGTGGACGAACCAGGACGGCGTGGTACGCCAGCCCGCCTCGCTCGCCGCCAGCCCGCCGGTCAGCGCCCGTTCGGTCACCGGCCGCTGGGTCGCGGCCATCAGCGCGGCCTCCTCGGCGTCGACGTCGGCGCAGAACTGGTGGTGGAACTTGTCCGCGGCGATGCGGAACTCGTTGCCGCCGGAGGCGACCGGGTAGACCTCCAGCGCCCCACCGAGCGTGCTGCCCTCGAACTTGCCCGACAGCAGGAAGGCGCTCTCGCCGGGTTCGGGGGCGAAGGCGGCGACGTAGACCAGGGCCTGCACGGCCGGGTTGCCGGCCGCCGCCTCGGTGATCACCATGCCGCCGTAGGAGTGGCCGACCAGGACGACCGGGCGGCCGATCCCGTTGATCACGTCGCGCACGTACGCGGCGTCGCCCTCCACGCTGCGCAGCGGGTTCGCCGCGGCGACGGCGGTCAGCTGGTTGCCGTGCAGGCGCCGGATGACGCGGTTCCAGCCGGCCGATTCGGCGAAGGCGCCGTGGACCAGGACGACGACGGGCTGCTCGCTCATGAGGGGACCTTTCGGGTGTTCAGTTCGGCGGGTTCCTCGCGGAAGCCGATCTCTCGGTGGGTGCCGTCACACAACGGCTTGTTGCCGGAATGGCCGCAGCGGCACAGCGTCATCCGGTTGCGGGTCTCCAGCGGCCGGCCGTCCGACCGCAGGACCGGCACCTTGCCGGTCACCCACAGCGCGCCGGCCAGCCCGTCCTCTTCCTCCAGGACCGAGACGGCCTGCGGCAGGTCGGGCTCGATCGTCTCGCCGCCGCGCTCCAGGGCGTAGCTGTAGGAGCCGGAGGGGCAGTGGTCGATGCGGCCCATGATGGTGGAGCGCACGTCGCTGTCGCCGGTGTCGGCGAGCATCGCGGCGATCGGCCTGGTGCGCCCGATGCAGAAGGCGGCGTGGACGCACAGCTCCCCCACCCGCTGGGCCGAGATGCCCACCCCGTCGTGCACGTGCTGCAGCTCCTTGTACGGCCGCATGACCGCGCTCTCCGTGCCGTCGAACCCGATCACGGCGTGGGTCCCGTCGCAGAACGGCTTCGACGACGAGTGGCCGCAGCGGCACAGCGCGTAGGTGTCCTCGGTCTCCAGGGGCTCGCCGGTCTTCCAGGTCAGCGCGTCGTTGTTCTCGGCAGAGACGATCTTGCGTTTGCGCCTGAGCGGGACGCCGCCGTACACGACGTACGGGCCGTCGCGCAGGACGACGATCCGCTGCCGGTCGCCGACGCTCCACCGGCGCAGCTCGGGCGGCACGTATTCGAAGGTGGGGCCGGCCGTGGTGCCGTCCTCGTCGGGCATCCGCATCAGGGCCTGGGCCTGGCCCTTGAGCGCGTACATGGAGCCGGTGGCGACCCTGAGCAGCTTCGGGCTGCCGTTGAACGCCCGTTCAAGCAGGTGCAGGACCGCGCAGTAGGTGTGGTTGAACTCCTCCTGCGCGGTCCTGATCGCGCTGCCCGGCTCGTGGTCGGACAGCCGCGGATTGTGGCGCATCGGACGTACGCCGGTCAGGTCCACCGAGATCGTCTCCCCGGTGGGCCCGGACTGGGGGGTGTCGCCGCGCTGGTAGCGGCGGCCGAGTTTGAGCTCCTGGAAGCGGTAGTAATGGCCGACTTCTCCGCGTTCGGGGTGGAAGACGTCCTGGTCGCCGTCCCAGACGCCGCCGCGGGCGGTGCCCTCGCCCTGCTCGACGATCTCCTCCAGCGCCGCCAGC
>NZ_JBITHZ010000041.1:0-99107 GCF_044458585.1 Nonomuraea sp. NPDC050451 | reverse complement strand
CATGATCCACATTCCCCCGAATGCTGTGTGGTTGATCTTTACCTTCGATCATCTACCCAGAGTGATCATTTCCACACTTAGAGTGATACCCCCGCTCGTCCTGCGGGGCGTGAGGCGCTCCAACGCGCCCAGGCAAGGCAAGCGAGGCGAAGCAAGATGAGCGCGCCTTGTGGAGGGCGTGGGCGGCGCCTGGAAGGCGAGCAGCGCGCAGGGTTGGGGCGCTCCCCAGCGCATCCGGCGCGCCTGCATAGGGCGAGTGTGGCGCCGCAGGGCGAGCGCGGTGCCGCGAAGCCGAGCACCCCGCAGGACGAGCGGCTCCCGCAGGGTGGGCGCGCGCGCCAGCCCATCCAGCTCGCCTCCGCAGGGTGAGCCCGCCCACGTAAGGCGAGCGCGGTGCCGCAGGACGAGCGCGGACCCGCGTGGCGAGCGCGGCGCCGCGAAGGCAAGCACTCCCTAGGACGGGCGGCTCCCGCAGGGTGGGCGCGGCCCAGCCCGTCCGGCTCGCCTTCGTAGAGCAGGCGCAGCGCCGTAGGGCGAGCACGGCACGCGAGGTGAGCGCCCCGTAGGGCGAGCGTGGTGCCGCAGGGTGAGCGGCTCTGCAACGTGAGCGGGGGTTAGGCGTGGATGGGAGGCGGTAAGGGGGCTGGGCGGTGGGAGGGGGTAGCGGTGGTTGAGGGTGGTGGCGGGGCGCGCTGGGGATGGCGGCGGGGGCGCTGGGGTGGGGGAAACGGGAAACGCCCGGCCCCGCGATTCTGCGGGTCGGGCGTTGTGGTTGTTCAGAGCGAGAGCCCCCAAACGGAATCGAACCGTTGACCTTCTCCTTACCATGGAGACGCTCTGCCGACTGAGCTATAGGGGCCTGTCCGGCGCTGCGGACAGGTGTAACCATACACGGCACTCACCGATGATGCGAACTCGTTCGGGCCTCCGCGCGCTCTTCTGCCCGCCGCTGCGCCGGCAGTTCGATCACCTCGCACAGATCGGCCAGGTCGACGTGTCTGGCCACCTCCGCCACAGAGGTGCAGTCGGCGACCACCCACCCATGCCGGCGCACCCGCAGCAGTTGTTGACCGCCGCGCACCACGCCTACGACCTCGTAGCCGTCGAGGCCGACCCATCGCCTGTCCATAGCGGCACAGAGTAGCCCTCGGGTCTCTCAATTTTTGCCATGCCACACGCGTTACAGGCCATACCGAATCGGTTCAGAGTCGGTAGAAGCCCAAGAAGTCCTTCCGCCGGGTGATGTCGTCCACGCGCACCACCGCCCCGGTCTCGGGCGCGTTCATCATCTTCCCGTTGCCGAGATAGATGCCCACATGGTGGGTTTTGATGGCTTTTTTCGTGATTTTTCCGAAGAAAACCAGGTCCCCCGGCATGGCCACCCCAACCCGCCGCATCCGCCGTACATGATCGTTGGTGTTTCCCGGCCCCAGCACGTCCGACCCGCTCGCCAGCGCGTACACCCATCGCGCGAACCCCGAGCAGTCGAGCCCGCGCGTCCGGGCGGCCGGGCAGGGCTGGATCTTCCCGTGGTATCCCCTGCAGGTCCCGTTCGAGGGGCCAGGATCCTCGGCGTGACCGCCGCCCCACGAGTAGACGATCCTGCGCTGCTCGATCTCGTACGCGATCCGCACGACGTTCTCCGGCACGTACAGCCGGAGCGGCACGGAGGCCGTGGCGGCCAGCAGGACCAGCGCCGCCGCCCCTGCCGCCAGCCGCCACCGCCTCATACCGTCCCGCCCCTGCCAAGCTCTACGGCCTTTAGGAGCCATACTGCCTTATGGCGATAAAGCGCTATAAGGCGCGCTAGCGGGCTTTGAGGGTCAGTTTCACTGAGCCCACCGTGACGTACAGCCCGACCGTGCCCTTCGATCTGGACGGCTTCGTGGTGATCGTGAACGTCGCCTTCTGCCCCCGCGCCAGCTCCCCGACCTGGCACAGCACCGCCGTGCCGCTGAACTTGCACCCGGGCGCCTTCACCACGCGCTGCCCGCCGAACGCCCGCCCCGACACCTTGACGTCCTTGACGGGGTGCGGGCCGGTGTTCGAGACGGTGACCGTGTACGTCTTCCGGCTCCTGGCCGCGCCCGAGACCGTCACCTCGGCCGGCGGGTTGGCCAGCTCCTTGAGCTGGGACTCGGAGCCGTTGAACGAGTTCTGCCCGCCGGCCAGCGTGCCCTTCTCCGCCGACTGCCAGAACGTGTGCCTCTTCCAGCCCTTCGGCAGCTCACCGGGATCGTCGCCCCAGCGGGCGAGCCAGAGCGGGTTCGACTTGAACTTGTCGGAGTTCCCCGTGCAGGTCTGCCACCAGCTTGTGGTGGTGTAGATGATCGCGCGGCGGCCGGTAGCCTCGTGGTACTTCTTGGTGAAGTCCTTGATCCAGTTGACCATGTCCTGGGTGGACAGGTCGTAGCAGTTGTTCTTGCCGTTCTTGTCCTTGTACGGGTTGTCCTCGATATCGAGCACTCCGGGCAGCGTTTGACTGTCGCTGATCCAGTTGCCGCCGTTCTGCAGGAAATAGTCGGCCTGGGCCGCCCCATCGGATTCGTGTGGTTGCGCAAAGTGATATGCGCCCCGGATCAGCCCGGCCCCGGCGGCGCCGCCGTACTGGGCGTCGAAACGCGGGTTGCGGTAGTTCGTCCCCTCGGTGGCCTGGACGAACGCGAACTTCCCGCCCCCCGATGCCACGCTTTCCCAGTCGACGTCGCCCGTCCAGTTACTGACGTCCACCCCGGGAACGCCGTCGGCCGCCTCCGCGACTCCGCCCATCCCTAAGGCAGCAATTACCGCAATTACCCACAGACTTTTCACGCGGGAGATCATTGCGGAGCCTGACACAACCCCGCAAGCCCCGAAATATCGACTGTTTTTGAGGTATCAACCCAATAGACCGTCCCCACTCCCAGGGGTCGTGCTCCCGCCGCCCATTGCGCCCATCGCTCGTCCCCGAGCCGGGCCTCGCCGTGGATCGCGTGCCGCACCCGCCGCTCGTACCGATGCCTGGCCAGCTCCTGCGGCACCGCGCACCAGATCTCGCGCACCTCGGTCCGGGCCTCAACCCCGGCCCGTTCGAGTCCGGCGAGCACCAGCGGCCGCGTCGGCGCCAGCCAGGGGCTCTCCAGCACCGCGCCCCGCCCCGCGCTCGCCAGCAGCGTCCACATGCTCTCCCCGCGGCCGCGCCCAGCCGCCTGCTCCACTCCCGCTCGCCCACGCCGGGCGGCCGTTCGAGCACGTCGGCCAGCGTCTCCTTGAGGTCGTCCTTGCTGAAGACCGGCAGGCCGAGCGCCCGCCCCAGCGCCCGCGCGACCGTGGTCTTCCCGGCCCCGGGCAACCCGTTCACCAGCACCACCATCCGGCACACGGTCAGCCATGCTGCCAGCCCCGGCCGGAAAAACTCCCGAACACCCGGAAAACCGCACCTCAGCGCCCCGAAATCCGCCGTCACAGGCCGTCGTCGGAAACGGTGTTTCCGCAGGTAGGAGCGCTTTATGAACGTGACATTCGCGTTTGCCAAACCGGATTCAACCTGCACAAACTTGATTCGATCCTCAATCGCGCCCCCGACCAGGGGTTATTTCGCCATGCCCGGAGAGGCCGACCATGATCCATGCCCGGGGACTGACCCGAGTGTTCAAAGTCAAGAAGGAGCGTGTGGAAGCCGTACGCGGCATCGACCTGGAGGTGGAGGCCGGCCAGCTCGTCGCCTTCCTGGGGCCCAACGGCGCCGGCAAATCCACCACCCTGCGAATGCTCACGACCCTCCTGCCGCCCACCTCGGGCACCGCCACGGTGGCGGGCCGCGACGTGGCCAAGGACCCGGCGGGCGTGCGTGCCCGCATCGGCTACGTGGGCCAGCGCAACAGCGCGGGCGAGAACTTCCTCGTCCGCGACGAGCTCGTCACCCAGGGCCGCTGCTACGGCCTCGACGCCAGGCAGGCGGCCGCCCGCGCCGAGGAGCTGCTCGACCTGCTCGACCTCAGAGCGCTGGCCAAGCGGCGCCCCGGCACGCTCTCGGGCGGCCAGCGCCGCCGCCTGGACATCGCGCTCGGCCTCATCCACCGCCCCGGCCTGCTCTTCCTCGACGAGCCCTCGACCGGCCTCGACCCGAAGAGCCGCGCCGACATCTGGCAGCACATCCTCCGGCTGCGGGAGACGTACGGGACGACGCTGTTCCTGACCACTCACTACCTGGAGGAAGCCGACAACATGGCCGAACGCGTGGTGATCATCGACAACGGAAAGATCATCGCGGACGGCACCGCCGAGCAGCTCAAGAACGACCTCGCCGGCGACCACATCACGATCACCACCAGCACGGAGGAGGAGGCGCGCAGGGCTGCGGAGCTCGGCGGTGGCTCCGCCGACGGCACCACCGTGCGCCTGCGCGTCCCCAACGCGGCCGCCGCGCTCCCCGACTACCTCAGAACCCTGGACGGCACCGGCATCAAGGTCACCACCGCCGAGACCATCCGTCCGACGCTCGACGACGTGTTCCTCGCTCTTACCGGGAGAAGCCTCACCGATGACGACATTCTTTCGTGACACCGCCACCGTTTTCTCGCGCGAGTTCAAGCCGGTCATGCGCGACTCGGTCGGGCTGCTGTTCGAGATGGGACAGCCGCTGCTGTTCCTGTTCCTGTTCGGGGCGCTGCTGGACGGGGCCGTCGGGTCGTCGTGGCAGTGGTTCGTGCCGGGGATCCTGGTCATGATGTGCCTGACGGGCCCGATGTCCTCCGGCTACACCCTGCTGGTCGAGCTGATCGGCGGCTCGCTGGAGCGCCTGATGGTCACCCCGCTGAACCGTACGGCGATGCTGGTGGGCCGGACGATGAAGACCATGATCGTGCTGTTGGCGCAGGCCGTCCTGATCATCGTGCTGGCCGTCCCCCTGGGCTTCGAGCTGTATCCGGCGGGTGTCCTGGCGGGCCTGGCGCAGCTGGTGGTCTTCGGCGTCGGGCTGGGCTCGCTGTCGTTCGTGCTGGCCATCAAGTCGGCGCCCAGCGGCACGCTCTTCTACGTCGTCAGCCAGTCGGTCATGTTCCCCCTGCTCCTCCTGTCGGGGGTGCTGCTCCCCATGGAGACGGCTCCGGCATGGCTGCGGACGGTCGGGTACGCGAATCCGGTCACGTACATCGTCGAAGGCCAGCGAGCCCTCTTCTCCGGAAACCTGACAAGCCCCTCGATCCTGTACGGGACCGCCGCCGCCTGTGCGATAGCCGCGATCGGCCTGTATCTGGGCAACCGGGCCATGCGCCGGGGTGTCTGAGACCCTTGAGGGATGACTCATCTGACGGTCCCCTGGATCCCCGTACGCCATCGCCTGGACGTGATCCTGTCCCCGGCCCTCCCGCCGCTGGACAAGACCACCTCGGCGTTCGCGTTCGTCTCGGACCTGACCGGCAGAACGCTCATGACGTGCGTGGACAAGGAGGGCCGGGGGTGGGACATCCCCGGCGGCCACCTCGAACCCGGCGAGACGGCCCTCGACGCCGCGACGAGGGAGCTGTATGAGGAGACCGGCCTGCGCCTGCCGTCCACCGTGCTGTCCGCCTTCGCCTGGCAGCGCATCGAGCTCCTGGACGCGGCCCCGGCCGGCTACCGCTACCCGCCGCTGACGTACATGGTGATGTTCAGGGCCCGTCTCCCGCATCCGGGCCGGCCGACCCAGCCGCCGGCCGGCTCGGAGAGCACCAGGGCGGACTGGCTCTCACCATCGGAGATCACCCGCGTCTGCCCTGATCGCACCTGGTTGTCGCTTCTGGACGGCCCCAGCCCGCAATAGCTATTTGGGCGCCTTCTCGGCGAAGAGATAGCCGCCCACGATCACGAACCCGATCTGGAAGAGCCAGAGCCGCACGTCCGCCACCTCGGGCTTCATCTGGCTCCACGCCTGCTCCGGCAGGAAGCCGGGGCCGAGGATGCTGGCCAGGATGACGGTGATGAGCACGCCTAAATAGACGCCGATGAACCAGCTGCGATGGCGGACCGCGCTCTTCTCCAGCAACTGCACCACCGGTGAGTCCGGGGGCGGCGGGGAGAGATCCACCAGTTCGCTCTTCGGTTCGACGTCCTCGGCCCCCTCGGCCCCGGATCGATCTCCGGCGCCAGACGGCTGACTGGCTCCACTCATGTTTCCTCCATCAGCCCATGTGTCAGAGCTGACTACGGGGAGGTGCGTTGGACCACCTCAGACTGCGATGGGACCCACCTCGGAGAGCGAGCCACGTGTTTATGTCAGATTTCTGCCGCTTCATGCGGGATTTCTGCCACGCCGCCCGATCGCGCGTCCCTGCGGGATAAGGCACATCCTAGGGGCCTGTGGGATTCGAGCGCGCCTTTAGCCCACATTTCATGATGACATGACGCGTACTATTTGCCAGAAATACCCGCATATGAGCAACAGGAGGAGATCTTTCCGCACCGGTATAACGTTCTTACTCCGAGGTGTGACAGGACAACACTCGGTATGGATTGGACCCGTTCCTCATGGCAAGCCAGCGTGTATAAAAAACATGCACCTACGATGAGCAGCGAGACGTCGGAGCATCCCCGCCTACTCCACGTGCCCCCTTACCCCCAAGGGCCAGGAGACATGACCATGACGCGTGAGTCCACCGGCAAGGACACCAGGCTCGAGCAGGAGAGGAGCAACAACAACAGCAATTTCGTGCGACTGTCCGTCAATCTGAGCCACGAAACCGCGCAGACGTTCAAGGCACTGGCCGAGCGCAAGGGCCTGTCGTTCACCGAGGCGATCCGCCGCGCCATCACCATCTGGAAATTCGTCGAGGACCAGCTCGCGCAGGGCCACGAGCTGGCCATCGTGGAGTCCGACGGAAATCCGCGAAAAATACTCTTCCTCTGACCAGCCATTTACCGGGGGCCCGCACGACCGCGCCGCGCCACCTACACCGCCCACGAGTGCTCCCCGGGACCCTATGACGGAAGCGACACTCGGGTGAAGCTCGCGCGGTAGGCCGTGGGAGTGAGGCCGACCCTGCTGACCAGGTGTTTGCGGAGGGAGTCGGCGCTGCCCAGGCCGCTCCGCCCGGCCACCTGGTCCATCGGCAGTCCGGTGGTCTCCAGCAGTTCCCTGGCCCGGTCGACGCGCCGGTGCAGCAGCCACTGGAGCGGGCTCAGCCCGGTCTCCGCGTGGAAGCGCCTGGTCAGGGTGCGCACGCTGATCTTGGCGTGGCGGGCCAGGTCGGTCAGGGTGAGCGGGCGGTCGAGGTGCTCGAGCGCCCAGGCCCGGGTGGGGGCGAGCGAGGTGCCGCGCTCGGGAGGCAGCGGGGTCTCGATGAACTGGGCCTGCCCGCCTGGCCGTACGGGGGAGACGACCGCGAGCCGGGCGGCCGTGTTGGCCACCGCCGCCCCGTAGTCGAGCCTGATCAGGTGCAGGCACAGGTCGATGGCGGCCGCGGCGCCCGCCGAGGTGAAGATGCCGTCGTCCTCGACGAACAGGACGTCGGGCCGCACGTCGACCGACGGGAAGCGGGCGGCGAGGTCGCCGGCCAGCCCCCAGTGGGTGGTGGCGCGGCGCCCGTCGAGCAGGCCCGCCTGGGCCAGCACGAACGCGCCCGTGCACAGCGAGGCGATCCGCGCCCCGCCGGCCACGGCCTTCCGCAGGGCGTCGAGGACCTCCGGGGGAGCCTGCTCGCCGCCGCTGCCGACCGCGATCACCGTGTCGGCGTCCGCCAGCGCCTCCAGGCCGTGCGCCACCACCACGTCGGGGCCCGCGACGGTCGGCACGGCGCCGGGCCGCGCCGTACAGACGCGTACGTCGTAGTGGGGGACGCTGTTGAACACCATGAGCGGGATCGAGACGTCGAAGCTCAGCACGGGAGGAACGATCACTGCGGCGAGGCGGTGCATGGCCAGATCCTCCGGATAGTTGGCATTCCGGCCACTATGCCACGAGGCCGCGGGTCGGCACGGTTGTAATCATGAAATTTCATGTGATCGTGGGTCGCGGGGCCACCGCGTCGAAGACCGCTCTGCTGCTGGCCGAGGACGGCGAGCGGGTACGGATGATCAGCCGCACGGGCGGCGGACCGGACCACCGGCTCATCGAGAGGGTCGCCGCGGACGCGACCGACACCGACCGGCTCACCGAGCTGGCCGAGGGGGCGGACACGCTGTTCACCACCGCCGCGCCGCCCTACCACACCTGGCCCGAGCAGTTCCCGATCCTGTCGGCGTCGCTGCTCACCGCGGTGCGGCGGACCGGGGCCGCGTACGTCATGCTCGGCAATCTCTACGCCTACGGGCCAGTGGACGGGCCGATCGCGCCCCACTTCCCGCTGATGGCGACCGGGCCCAAGGGGCGGGCCAGGGCGCGGGTGTGGGAGGAGGCCGCCGCCTCAGGGGTGAAGGTCACCGAGGTGCGGGCCGGCCAGTTCTACGGCGCCGGCGCCTTCTCGGTGTTCAGCCTCATGGTGCAGCGGCCGGTGCTGGAAGGCAGCCTGGCCCTGGTGCCGCAGGAACTCGACGTTCCGCACAGTTACTCGGCGATCGACGACGCCGCGCGCACGCTGGTCGCCGCGAGCCGCGAGGAGCAGGCGTACGGCAGGGCCTGGCACGTGCCCACCGCGACCCTGTCGGTGCGGGAACTGGCCGGCCGGCTCGCGGACCTCGCGGGGGCGCCGGCGCCGCGGCTGGAGGAGATGACGGAACGCGACCTGGTCCTGCTCGGGGTCACCGATCCGTTGTGGGGGGAGATGCACGAAGTGCTCATCAAGCCGGGCCACCCGTTCGTCGTCGACTTCTCCGAGACCGAGAAGATCCTCGGCGTCAGCGCCACCCCGGTCGATGATGTGCTCCGGCAACTGACCTAGCGTCGCTACCGGACTCGTTGAGGCGGTTGCTGAAGCGGGCGAGCATGGTGGTCTGGTATGTCTCCGGGACCAGCCGGGCGATCAGCGGCGGGACGCGCCAGTTCGCGGGATTGCGCTTGGCCAGCCGGGAGACCAGGGATATGTACGGGTAGCGGAGCTTCTCGTAGGCGCGCAACCGTACCGCCGGGTCGTCGCCGTCCTTGGCGAGCGCGCGCCCGAGCACCCACGCGTCCTCCAGGGTCTGGTTGGCGCCCTGCCCCAGGGTGGGCGGCATGATGTGGGCCGCGTCGCCGACCAGGGTGACCCGGCCCTTGCCCCACGCCGGGCGCACCTTGGTCCAGTGGTGGCCGAAGAACTCGAGGTCGTCCTCGGTCGCGCCGGCCAGCACCTCGGGGACGGGTGACGCCCAGTGCCCGAACCGGCGCCTGAGCTCGGCGAGCGGCGTGGCGGGCCGCGGATCGGCGGGCGACCAGCGCACGTCGAACCACCACTGCAGCAGGCCCTCCCCGGCGGGCATGAGCCCGCACGCACCCTCGCGCCCCGAGATCATGAGGTGCCGGTGCGTGCCGGCGAGATCGATGTCGATCGGGCTGAGTCCCTGCCAGGTGCCAAAGGTCGCCGGCCGTACGGCGCCGTCGCCCCACAGGTGGCGCCGTACGACCGAGTGGTGGCCGTCGGCTCCGATGAGCAGGTCTCCCGTGTCCGTCGAGCCGTCGCTGAAGGTCGCCGTGACCTGGCTGTCGTCCTGGGTCACGCTCCGGCAGGCCAGGCCGTGGCGGACGAGGTCGCCGGGCAGCCCCTCGGCCAGGCGTTCCAGCAGGTGGCGGCGGGGGATCGCCCTGGTCTCGAAGCCGAAGCGGCCGGCCGCGTGGGCGATGTCCATGCTCGTACGCAGCCGGCCGCCGGAGGTCAGCGCGTCGATCCGGTCGATGCGGGCGCCGACGCCGTCCAGGCTGATGCCGAGGTCGTTCAGCACGGCGTTGCCGTTGCTCCAGATGAGCACCGCCTTGCCGCCCGTCCGCCGGGCCGGAGCCTGCTCGTAGACCCGCACCCGGTGACCGGCGGCCAGCAGCTCGCGCGCGACGGCCAAGCCGCCCACCCCGGCGCCTATGACGAGAACATCCATGTCTCCTCCAAAGCGGAGTATCTTCGATTCGAAGATACTCCGTGATGGAGTAGGTTAGGAAGGTGGCCCACGAACCTCCAGAAGACGTCTTCCGCGAGTTCCTGGTCGCGGTCCTCCTGCACAACGAGGCGGTCGCCGACCGGCTCGGCCTGCAACCCGTCGACGTCGCCGCCGCGATCCTGCTGGAGACGCGCGGGCCGCTCGCCGTGGGGGCGATCTCCGAGGAGCTCGGGCTGCCGTCCGCCTCGACGACCCGGCTGATCGACAGGCTGGAGAAGGCGGGCTACGTACGGCGGGTGCGCGGCGAACACGATCGGCGCACGGTCACCGTGGAGCTGGTCGAGGGCGGTCTGGACGATTACAACGCCGCCTGCGAGGCGTCCAGGCGGCACTTGGAGACGGTCAGCGCGCACTACGAGCCGGAGCAGGCGATGGTGATGCTGGACATGTTCAGCCGCGTCACCGAGGCCTACCGATGCGCCACCAAGGAACTACGGGAGTGACCCCTGCGGAGCGGCGTCGGGCGCTCACGACGCGCCGAGCCGGACCTCCGCCACCGGTCGCCAGTCCCATGCCGTCTCCGGGCCGTCCTGGTTGACGACATGGATGCTGCGGATGGTCACCTCGCGCTCCGGGAGCCGCTCCCCGAGCGCGTCGATGATGGGTGCCGCCGGGCCGTCCGCATTGCTGTAGGCCACGGTGACGTGCGGCAGCCACGTGTCATGGGCGAGGACGCCGTCACGGCCCGTGGCCGCCCGCGTGGCGAACCGCGCCGCCTCAAGCAGGGGCCGCAGCCGCTCGGCCGGCCGCGCCTCCAGCACGACCGCCTCCGGGTGGTAGAGCACCCGGCCCAGCGTGACCGTGATCGGCTCGACCCGCGCGAGCTGGCCCGCCGCCTCCTCGGCCATGACGCTCACCTGACGCTCGGTGATCTCGTGCGAGTATCCGGCGACGAACGTGGTGAGGTGGATGAACCGGCGCGGCACCAGGTCGAGCCCGGCCAGGCCGGCCAGCCGGTCGTGCGCCTCCTGGACGATGGCCCGCGCCTGCGGGTCCTCCCCCAGCAGAACGTGCCAGTAGAGCCGGCCCTGGCCCGGCGGCAGCATGAGCGATCGGCGCCTCTCCCAGCGATTCGCCATGCGCGTCGGAAGCGGGCTCACGCGTCCTCCTCGGTGGGAGCGGGCAGCTGATCTGCTCACGCAGCGTGGTCACGATATCCGACTCGGTGAGCCGCGGTCACGAGGGGAACTGCGGGACAGCCGCAGATAGGCCCGGTCGTCGAAACTCCCGGCACCGGCCGCCACTGCCTTGGTGGCCGCGTGTTCCATGATGCGCAGCCGATCGGCCCGTAACGACGCCCGAAGCTCCGCTTCGGCCCCCGCGAGGGTCTGTCCCGGGCCGAGGTAGCCGTCCGACGCCAGCACCACCTCATCCACCTCGTCCGCCAGTACGAACGTCTCCACGAACCGCTCCGGGACCGGCCGCCCGTCCAGCAGGCCATATCCGAAAGGACCGGCTTCATCCCGGTTGGCCAGCACAGCCTGGCGCTCCAGCACCGGCCGGATCAGCGCCCGCCCCGGATCGGTGGCCGCCAGCTCCTCCGGGTGCTCTCCCTGCAGCAGCAAGCAGTGAAGGTAGGCGGCCCGCGCGCCGGCCAGCACCGTGTCGATCAGCTTCCCGCCGGGGTGACGACGCCACCCGCCGTCCCGGTGGCCCAGGGCGACGTGGACGTCGCCCACGCGCCACACCAGCCGCCGTCGCGGCCACACCACCGCCGCGACGGCGGCCGGCGCGAGAAGGTCGTCGTCGGCGACGGACCACTTGCGGCGCAGCTCCATGAGCTCCGCCGAGACGGCCGCGACCGCCTCCGCCACGGTGATGTCGTCCGGCAGGGTGGCGAGGGTCTGGGCGACGCGATCGGCGGCCAGGGCCCCGCCGCTCGCCCCGCCGTAGTCGCGGCCGGACTTGTCGGTGACGCCGTCGATCACCGCCGCGCAGCGAACGCCGCCGCCGTCCTCGAGGACGACCACCCGGTCCTCGCCGGGCCCCGCGCCCTTCGCACGCACCGCGCGCTCGGCCACCCGCCAGCCCGCCACGAGAGCCGCCGCCGCGCTCAGGTCGTCCGGAGCAGGGAGACGAGATCGTCCCACCGGGCCATGAGCAGGCCCAGTACGGCGCCGAAGACACCGACGATCGCGCCGATGGCCGGATCGAAGGAGCCGTTCACCAAGGAACCGGCCAGCCCGAGCAGCGCCACCGCGATGAGGATGCCGTTGCGGGCCACGTGCGCCATGCTCAAGGGCGTCTGGGAGGCGCCGAAGCAGCGGCAGGGGACGGCGGCGCCCCTCCGTACCACCATGACGACGGCGACGGTGAGGCAGCCGAGCAGCCCCGCCGCGAGGACGAACGACGCCGATCCGGCCCAGCGAAGGGGGATCACGGCCAGCACGATGACACCGGCCTCGGCCACCGCCGTCGCCGTCGCGGCCGCCGGCGCCCTGGCCTTGTCGATCACCGCCATCGCCCTGATCGACTGGACGAACTCGCTCCAGGCCCGGCGGCTGGAGACCTTGCTCGCCAACGCGAGAGCGAACACCGTGAGCAGCAGCAGTCTGCTCGCCACATCGACATACTGCATAGACCGCAACCTGCCATGGCCACGCAAATCCGGCAAGAGCACCACTGCGTTACTCTCGAAGATCCACGAGCAGGGGGTGGACCGTCGTGCTGATCCGGTTACTCGGCCCGGTGGAGGTGGAGCGCTCGGGGCAGACCCGGCCCGTGCGCCCTCCGCAGGTCGCGCTCGCCCTCGCCGCGCTCGCTTGGGAGGTCGGCCGGGTCGTGCCGGTCGACACGCTCCTCGCCCGGGTCTGGGGCGAGCAGGTCCCGCCCGGCGCGCGGCGCACCCTGTACACGATCATCACCCGCATCCGGCGCGACGTGCTCGGCGACGAGGGCGCGGTCGTCCGCCGGCTCGGGGGTTACCTGCTCGACGTGGACGAGTCCGCGGTGGACGTGCCGCGGTTCCGCGGCCTCGCCGACCAGGCGATGGCCGTGCCGGACCCGGTGCCGCCGCTGGGCGCGGCTCTGGCGCTGTGGCGTGGCGATCCGCTGACCGGGCTGCCCGGCGAATGGGCCGAACGGGCCCGCCACCGCCTGCGGGACGAGCGCAGGGAGATCCTGCTGCGCTGGGCACGGGTGGTGACCGGCCGGGACGCCGCGGCGGCGGTGGCGGCGCTGTCGCCGCTGGCCGAGGAGTACCCGCTGGACGAGCTGGTGGCGGCCGCGCTGATCGAGGCGCTGCACGCGTGGGGGCGGACCGCCGAGGCGCTGGCCCACTTCGCCCGGGTACGCCGGACGCTCGCCGAGGAGCTGGGCGTCGAACCGGGCACGGCGCTGCAACGCGTCCACCGCAGGCTGCTGCGGCCCGGCGACACGGCCGAGACCGCCCGCCCGGTCCCGGCGCAGCTGCCGGTCGGCCTGCGGCACTTCGTCGGCCGGTCGGCCGAGCTGGAACGGCTGGCCGCGATCGGCGAACAGCCGGCCGCCGCGGCGGTCTGCGCGATCTCCGGGCCGCCCGGGGTGGGCAAGTCGTCGCTCGCGTTGCGCTGGGCCCACCTGCACCGCGACCGCTTTCCCGACGGGCAGCTGTACGCCGATCTCAGCACGATCGACCCGGCCGACGGGGCCGTGGTCCTGCCCCGCTTCCTCGGCGCGCTCGGGGTGACGGAGGCCCAGGTGCCGTCGGGCGTGGAGGCACAGATCGGGCTCTACCGCAGCATGCTGGACTGCCGCCGGGTGCTGGTCGTGCTCGACGACGCCCGCAGCGCCACCCAGGTCCGCCCGCTGCTGGCCACCGCGCCGGGGTGCCTGACGCTGGTCACCGGCCGCTCCGAGCTGTCCGGGCTCGCGGTCACGGCCGGGGCGCACCTGGTCAGTCTGGACGTCCTGCCTGGCGACGACGCGTACGGCCTCCTGGTGGCGTGGCTGGGCGAGGCCCGGCCGGCGGCCGAGCCGGAGGCCACCGCGAACATCATCCGGCGGTGCGGCCGGCTGCCGCTGGCGCTGGCGATCGTCGCGGCGCAGCTGGCGCAGCGCACCGATCTGCCGCTGGCCGAGGTCGCCGCGGACCTCGAGCGGGCCGAGGCGGATCTGCAACCGTTCGCGCACAGCGACCCCGCGATCGACCTGCGGCGCGTGTTCGGGCGCTCGTACCGGGACCTGCCCGTGCCGGCGGCCCGGCTGTTCCGGCGGCTCGGGCAGCACCCGGGGCCGCACCTGCCGCTGCCGGCGGCGGCGAGCCTGGCGGCCCTTCCGGTGGAGCGCACGCGGGAGCTGGCCGGGCACCTCGACCGCGCCAACCTGGTCGAGGTCTGCGGGGCCGGCCGCCTGCACCTGCACGACCTGCTGCGCGTGTACGCGTCGGAGCAGGCGCGGGCCGCCGACACCCGGGCGGCACGGCGGTCGGCGACGCGGCGGCTGCTGGACTACTACCTGCACTCGGCCTGCGCCGCGAACGGGATGTGTTACCCGCACCGCGACAACCTGCTCCTGGACCCGCCGGCGCGGGGCGCAGTGGTGGAGCGGTTCGCCGAGCCGGCGGAGGCCCTGCGCTGGTACGCCGACGCGTCGGTGGCGCTGCCCGCGCTGCTGGCGGAGGCCACCGCGGCCGGGTTCGACGCGCACGCGTGGCGGCTGGCATGGGCGTTCGCGGAGTTCATGCAGCGGCGCGGCCTCTGGGAGGAGACCCTGAGCATCCAGGCGGTGGCGCTGGCCGCGGCCGGACGGCTCGGCGACCGGCTGGCCGAGGCCCGCTGCCACAACAGCATCGCACGCGCCCACGTCAGGCTCGGCCGCGACGACGAGGCGGTCGAGCACTTCGAGCGGGCGGTCGAGCTGCACCGCGACCTCGGCGAACCTGTCCTGCGGGCACACGTCCACCTCGGCCTGACCGTCGCGCTGAGCCGGACGCGACCCGCTGAGGCGCTGAGCCACACCCTGCACGCGCTGGAGCTGTTCCGGCAGGCCGGCGACGTCGTCGGAGAGGCGCGGGCGTTGAACAACGCCGGCTGGCTGCGGACCCGGCTCGGCGAGTACGACGAGGCGCTGGCCGACTGCCGCCGGGCCCAGCGGCTCCTCGCCGACCTCGGGTACGCCCAGGGCGAGGGGCACGCATGGGACAGCGTCGCCCACGTCCTGCACCTCAAAGGCGACTTCGCGGGGGCGGTGGCGTGCTTCGAGCGGGCGGCCGAGCTGCTGCGCGACTGCGACGACCCGCACGCGGCCGCCGAGACGCTGGTCCGGCTGGGAGAGACGCACGTCGCGGCGGGTGACGTCGCGGCCGCGCTCGACGCCTGGAAGCAGGCGGCGGAGTTCTTCGACGCCGTCGGCGACGCGCAGGCGGCGAAGGTCCGCGACCGCATCGTCTCCTTCCACCGTCCCTGATCCGCCGCACCCGCGATCGCCCGCCTGAGCTGCCGAAACAGGCCGTTAAGAATTCATTGAGAAATCGCTCAGACCTCTGGCGCAGGCTGCGTCGGGCGGCGGGACGGCGGCATGGTCCGGCGTACCGCTTCCGCACGGGCGGGCGCCGGCCCGCCGGAACAACCGAAAGGAACGTTCGATGCGTGTCGTCACCAGAATGGCCGACCGGCTCCTCGAGCTGATCGCGCCGCACACCGTGGCCAGGGCTGCCGACTGCGGTTACGAGTGCTGCAGTTTCCCGGCGTTCACCGCGAAGTACTGCTGCTACTACCCGAACGGCAGCCGCAGTTGCGGCGGCTGCAAGAGCTACATCTACTGCTCGTGACCGCACGTTGACCGGGTGCCCGGCTGGCGGGCCGGCCGGGCCCTTTACGCGGAAGGTTGTCCCATGCCCTATTTGATCGCCGTCGTGGCCCTCGTCGGCGCATTGTGCCTCGTGGATCTGGTGTTGACCCTCGGCGTGGTCCGGCGGCTTCGGGAGCACACCAAGCTGCTGGACGGGCTGTATGAAGCCGTCGACCTGATGGGCGGCCCTTCCGGGCCGGGCGGGGGGCCGACCGTCGGCGACGTCGCCGGTGATTTTGAGGCGACGACGGTGGACGGGAGCCCTCTCACCCGGGATCTCCTGCCGGACGGGACGGTCGTCGCGTTCTTGTCGCCCGATTGTCGCGGCTGCCATGAGAAGCTTCCCGGCTTCGCCTCGTGGGCCGCGGACCAGGACCGCTCGCGGGTGCTGGCGGTGGTCGACAACCGTTCGGGTGACCCCGCGGATATGGTCAGCGCTCTGAAGCCCGTGGCACAGGTGATCGTGGACAGCGCTGTGAGCAACGCGTTCGGCGTGCACTCGTTCCCGACGTTCCTCCAGGTCTCCGCGGGCGGCAAGCTGCTCGCGGTGGCGCCCGAGATCTCCCGGCTGCCGGCCGGGTCGCCTGCGTGAGCGAGCCGGCGCCGACGTCGCGGGGGCTGGCCAGGAGCGCGGCACGCGCCGCCGCGATGGTGTGGCGATCGGCGCCCGTCCACGTCCTTGCCTACCTGGCGGTCACGCTGGTGGGCTCGGCCACCCCGATCGCCGTGGCCTGGCTGACCAAGGCCGTGCTGGACGGGGTGGCGCTACGGCAGACCGGCACGCTGCTCGCCCTGGCGGCGGCCGTCGCCGCCGTCACCACGGCCGCCGCCGTGGCGGCGCACGCGGGACATTACCTGCGTGCCGAGGTGGATCGCAGGACGGCGCTGCATGCGAAGGACGAGCTGTTCGCGGCGGTCTCCGGCTTCACCGGTCTGGCCAGGTTCGAGAGCCCGGCATTCCTTGACCGGCTGCGGCTGGCCCAGCAGAGCGCGAGCAACCCCGGCAGGCTGGTGGACACCGCGCTCACCACCGCTCGCAGCGCGGTGACGGTCGCCGGCTTCGTCGCGTCCCTGGCACTCGTCAACTCCGCCTTCACCATCCTGGTCGTGTTGTCGGCCCTGCCGGCGCTGCTCATCGAGCTGCGGATGTCGCGGCAACGGAACACGATGTTGTGGCGGATCGGCCCGGCCGAGCGTCGCGAAATGTTCTACGCGCACCTGATGTCCACCGCGGACGCCGCCAAGGAGATCCGCCTGTTCGACCTCGGCGCCTTCTTGCGGCTTCGCATGCTGGCCGAGCTGCGCACCGCGAACGCCGAACGCCGCCGGATGGATCGGCGGGAGCTCCGCATCCACGCGAGTCTGTCAGGCGCCTCGGCGATCGTGGCCGGAGCGGGCCTCATCTGGGCGATCCTGGCGGCGGGGCAGGGGCGGCTCAGCGTCGGCGACGTGGCGATGTTCGTGGCGGCGGTCGCCGGCGTGCAGGCGGCGCTGGACAGCATGGTGTCGGCCGGCGTGATGGCGTACGAGCACCTGCTGACCCTTCATCACCACGTCGCGATCGTGACCGCCGAGTCCGATCTGCCGGCGCCGGGCGCTCACCCGTCGCTGCCGCCCCTGCGCCGGGGCATCGAGCTGCGCGACGTCTGGTTCCGCTACAGCCCGGACCATCCGTGGATCCTGCGCGGCGTCAACCTGTTCATCCCGAACGGGTACACGGTCGCGCTGGTCGGGCGCAACGGCGCCGGCAAGAGCACGTTGGTGAAGCTCCTGTGCCGCTTCTACGACCCGACGCGCGGGGCGATCCTGTGGGACGGCGTGGACATCCGCGACGTGCCGCCGGAGACGCTGCGTGCCCGGATCGGCGCCGTCTTCCAGGACTTCGTGTCGTACGAGCTGACGGCGACCGACAACATCGCGGTGGGCGACCTCGCCGCCGCCCAGGACCCGGCGCGGATCGAGCGGGCGGCGCGGGAGGCCGGGATCCACGACGTGGTCGCGGCCCTGCCGCACGGCTACCGCACGCTGCTGAGCCGTGGATTCCCCCAGGACCCGGACGACGAGCAGGACGACGCCGACTCCGGAGTGCTGCTCTCCGGCGGGCAGTGGCAGCGGCTGGCGCTGGCCAGGGCGTTCCTGCGCCGCGACCGGGACCTGATGATCCTCGACGAGCCCAGCGCCGGCCTGGACCCCGAGGCCGAGCACGAGGTGCACGGCCGGCTCGCCACACTGAGGTCGGGGCGGACCAGCGTGGTCATCACCCATCGGCTCGGCGCGATCCGCACGGCCGACCGGATCGTGGTGCTGACCGACGGCGTCGTCACGGAGCAGGGCACGCATGCCGCCCTGCTGGCCGAGGGCGGCACATACGCCGAGTTGTTCGCCCGGCAGGCGACCGGCTACCGGGACGACGTGGAGCTGTCGCGGTGACCGGCGCGATCGTCGTGCTGGCGGCCGTCGGCGTCGCTCTCGCCGTTCTCCGGGTGCGCCGGCGGTACCTGGTGGTGACCGTCCAGGGGGAGAGCATGCTGCCGGCGTACCGGCCGGGTGAGCGCGTCCTCGTACGGCGGACGCCGCCGGGATCGCTGCGCCCCGGGCAGGTCGTCGTGCTGAGCGGCTTCGGCCACGCCCGGCCGGGCGAGCGCCTGCGGGAACCGCACCAGCAGCTGGGCGCAGGCCCGGGCTGGATCATCAAGCGCGTCGCGGCCGTCCCGGGTGACCCGATCCCGCGCGACACCGTCCCCGCGCTGCGGACCGAGCCGGGCACGCGGGTGCCGGACGGACGCCTGGTCGTGCTGGGCGACAATCCGGACCACTCGCTCGACTCCCGGCAGTCCGGCTACCTGACGGCGGATCGCCTGTTCGGCGTGGTGCTGCGCAAGATCGATCAGCCGACGTCGGCGCCCTCGCGGTAGCCGCTGGCCTGGGTGGCGAACAGGTGGGCGTACCGGCCGCCCAGCGCGATGAGCTCGTCGTGGGTGCCCCGCTCGATGATCCGGCCGTCGCCGAGCACCACGATCAGGTCGGCGTCGCGGACCGCTCCGAGCCGGTGCGAGACCAGCAGGCTGGTGTTGCCCGCGCGGTGCTCGCGCAGCCGCCGGTGCACCTCGTATTCAGCCTGCGCGTCCAGGCCGGAGCTGGGCTCGTCGAGGATGAGCAGGTCACGGCGCTCGCGCACCAGCGCGCGGGCCAGGGCCAGGCGCTGCCACTGGCCCCCGGAGAGCGTCACGCCGGCCTGCGGGTCGTCGTCGTCCTCGGGGCCGAAGAAGACGCGGCTCAGCATGGTGTCGTAGCCCCGGGGCAGTGCCTGGACGGTTTCGTGCGCGCCGGCCAGCTCGGCGGCGGCCTGGAGCCTGGCGTGGTCGGACATCGCCTCGACCTCGCCCACCCCGATGTTCTCCGCCGCGGTCAGGTCGTAGCTCATGTAGTCCTGGAACAGCACGCCCATCCTGGCGCGCAGCTCGGCGGGCGGCACGTCGCGGATGTCGATGCCGTCCCAGAGGATCGCGCCGCGGGACGGGTCGTAGAAGCGGCACAGCAGCTTGATCAGCGTGCTCTTGCCGGCTCCGTTGAGTCCCACCAGCGCGACGGAGGCGCCGTGGGGGATCGTCAGGTCCACCCCGCGCAGCACCCAGGGGTGGCTCTCGTCGTAGCGGAACCACACGTCGTGCAGCTCGATGCCGCGGCGCAGCGCGGGCAGCGGCTCAAGTTCCCCGGGCGTGGGCAGGTCGCCGGGCAGCGACATCACCCGTTCGTGGTGGGCGAACAGGAGCAGCGCCTGGCGTGCGTTCGCGGCGTTGTCCACGGTGGCGGTCAGCGCGGCCTGCGTGCCCGCCACGGCGGCGGCGAACGCGGTCACGTCGCCGAGGGTGAGCCGGCCGTCGAGAGCGGAGTACACCGCCCAGAGCAGCCCGGCGCCGCTGACCGCGGCGGAGAGCGCCGCGAGCGCCGACTGCGTGAGCGCCTCCCGCCGGTCCAGCCGCCGCTCCCCCGCCTGCAGGACGGCCAGCTCGCCGAGCACCCGGCGCTTGAGGAAGTCGCCGAGCCCGAAGAGCCGGACCTCCTTGGCGGCCTCCACGTCGGTGATCAGGGAGGAGTAGAAGATCTGCCGCCGGGCCGCGGCGGACTGTCCGGCGATCATCTTGATCCGCCGCTTCTCCAGGGACATCCTCGCCGCGAGGACGGGCAGCGCCGCGAGCGCCACCAGGCCCGCCATGAGCGGGCTCAGCAGGGCGAGGGCGGTGAGGAGCCCGGCCAGGGCGATGACGTTGCGCCCGAGGTCGAACAGGCCCGAGGTGATCGGCCCCATCGCGTTGCCCGTCGCCTGCGCGGCCATGCGCAGCTCGTCGAGGAACACCGGGTTCTCGAACCGCGACAGCCCGTGGAACGTGTTCACCCGCGTGTACAGGCGATCCTGCAGCAACAGGTCCAGCCGGCGATCCGTCTCGCCCCGCAGGTAGCCGGTCAGCTGCGGCAGCACCCCGGCGAACAGCCCCAGCACGACGAGGCCGGCGACCGGCTCCAGCACGCGTTCCGGCCGGCCCGTCGCCAGCCCGTCGACGAGCAGTTTGGTCGCCCACACGGTGGCCGAGGGCAGCAGTCCGGCCAGTACGGTGGCGACCAGCTGGGACACCGCCAGCACCGGCCCGGCCCGCCAGCACAGCAGCGCCAGGGTGGCGGCGCGGCGCAGCGGGGACCGGGTCACGTCGCCGGCGCCATGGCGACGAGGTCGGTCAGGTCCGTGTCCGCGGCCACGACCCTGCCGTCCTGGTCGGCCCTCAGGAACGTGGGGAACGCGTGGATGTCGAGAGCCTGCACGATGCGCAGCGCGTCCTCGCCCATGACGACGCTCGCCACGCCGCCCACCACTTCGACCAGGTCCGCGGTCTCCTCGACGGCGCCGGAGATGACCGCCAGGGCGCTCTGCCCCTTGGCCTCCGCGGCGAACTGCGGCGCGCGCTCGTGGCAGGTGTCGCAGCCGACGTCGAAGAAGCCCACGAGCCGCGGTCCCGCCACGTCCTGCGGCAGCGTGCGCCCGACCAGCACGCGGGGATCGTACGGCATGAGCGTCGACGTCCCCGCGAGGCGTTCGAGCTCGGCGGTGTGCTCGCGGAGCCGGCGCAGCACGCCCAGAGTGAGCACCAGGTCCAGCAGGCACAGCAGGCCGACCAGCACGACGGCGGCGATCAGGAAAGGCATCGGACAACCCCTCTTCAGGCGGTGAACAGCTCCAACAGGTCGTCGAGGCGCACCACGAGCAGGGCGCCCACGGCGGCGGCGACGAGAGCGAGCGCGACACCGGCCGCATCCGCCGTCGCCGTCCCGGCCGCGGCCCATGCGGCGAGCCCGGTGCCCCCGGACGCCGCCAGGACGAGATTGCGGATCACGTGCGGCCGGCCGAGCGGCGTGACGGACGCGCCGAAGCACCGGCACGGCGCCTGCCGCCCCCGGCGCAGGGCGACGAGGATGCCGCCGGTCAGCGCGGCGAGCGTGCCCACCGCGACCACGAACCCCAGCGGTACGGTCCACGGCAGCGCCAGCAGGACGACCGAAGCGACCTCCGCCGCCACCAGGGCGTGCGCGGCCATGGTGGACACGGTTCTCGGAAGGATCTTGAGTACCACGATCGAGGACACGTACTCGCTGTACGCCGATCGGTCGCGGACCTTCCCCGCGATCGCGATCGCGAAGACGGCGGCCAGCAGCGCCCGGCACATGATCATGAGATAGAGCACGGTGTCACCCTCGGGTTCGGGGACCGGCGGCGGAGGTGGCCGCCGCCGGTCCGCGCGTTCTACCTAGCCGCCGCAGACCCTGAAGGCGTAGCAGGACCCGCAGCGGGTCGTGCCGCCGGCGGTCGTGCAGATCTTCCTGAAGTCGGAACGCTCCCTGCAGTAGCAGTGCACGTACCACTCGGCGGCCGCCTTGGCGGACGCCTTCGGGACGAGCCTGTCGAGAATCCTGTCGCCGAGCTTGCCCAAGACAGAAGTCATGTTCGCTCCTTGTATAGCGATGCGGTCAGGCCGAAACGCTATTTGGGGGAGATACAGCGACCGATACAGCCGCGCTACACCTGGGCCGTGAGCAGCCTTTCCAGCACCGGATTGAGGCGCATCGCCGGATCCGCGAACAGCTCCTCGGCCCTCCGGGCATCCCCCGCGGCGCGCGGGTCGCCCGACGCCGCGCGGACCCTGGCGAGCTGGCGGGTGCAGGCGGCGTAGCCGTACGCGTCGCCCATCTGGGCGGTCACCTCCAGGGCCCTGACCAGGTCGCGCTCGGCCGCGGCGAGGGCACCCTGCCGCAATCGGATCTCGGACCTGCTGAGCAGCACCTCCCACTCGTCCTCGCGGTTACCGGTCTCCTCGCAGCGGGCCAGCGCCTCGTCCATCGCGGCCAGCGCCTCGTCCCGCCGGTCGAGCAGGCAGTAGGCGCGGCCGAGCGCCGCCAGCGTGATGCTCTCGCCGTTCAGGTCGCGATCGGCCCGGCGGACGGTCAGGCACCGCTCGAAGCGATCCACCGCCTCGGCGTCCCTGCCCAGCTGGAGCAGCAGCTCGCCCAGGTTGTGGCCGACCAGCCCGACGCGTCTGGACCCGTGGGTCTTGAGCAGCCGCAGGCTCGCGCTGATGTGGCCGAGGGCCGCGTTGAGGTCGCCGGTCTGCATGTGCAGCCAGCCGAGGTTGTGCAGCGCCATCCCTTCCTCCTCGCGATTGCCCAGGTCGCGCCAGAGCTCGAGCGCGCGCCGCAGGTGGCCGTCGGCCGCCTCCCCCTGGCCGGCCCGCCATTCCAGCAGCCCCAGGGTCGCGAGCGTGGACGCCTCCGCTCCGCGGTCGCCGTCGCGCCGCGCCACCTCGATGGCGAGCCGCGCGATGGTCTCCAGCTCGCGCCAGTAGCCGCCCTTCATCACCGTGGCCTTGACCAGGGTCATCAGCTCGATGGCGAAGCGCGCCACGTCCGGCTTCCCGCGCGCGGCCTGGACGGCGGCCGCGACCAGGCAGCGCAGCTCCGTGTCGAGCCACCGCACCGCCGCGGCGGGGTCACGCAGCACCAGGCCGGGATCGCGCCCGCTCTCCCTGTTCCCGCCTGCGGCTCGCAGGTGCGGCTGCAGCAGGTCGCGCAGCTGGTGGCAGAGGTCGAGGTACCAGTCCAGGGCCCGCCGTACGGCCAGGTCCAGGTCTTCCGGCGAGTTGTGGGAGGCGGCCAGCTCCCCCGCGAAGAGCCGCAGCAGGTCGTGCGTGCGGAACCGGCTCTCGCCGACCGGCTCGATCAGGCGGGCCTCGACCAGCTCGTCGAGCACGGCCTCGGCGGTCTTCAGGTCGGCGTCGGTCAGCGCGGCGACGAGCTCGACGCCCACCTCCGGCACCTCCAGCACGCCGAACAGGCGGAAGACGGTCCGCGCGGCGCTCGTCAGGGTCGCGTAGCCGACCTCGAAGGAGGAGCGGACGCGCAGGTCGGCCGCCTGCAGCTCGTCCAGCCGCCGCCGCTGGTTGCTCAGGCGCTCGTTGAAGCTCGCGAGCGACCAGTCCGGCCGGCCCGCGAGGCGGGCGCCGGCGATGCGCAGCGCCAGCGGATGGTGGCAGCACCAGCGCGCGATCTCGGCCGCCGCCTCCGTCTCGGCGGCCACGCGCGCCTGACCGGCCAGCAGCGCCAGCATCCGTACCGACTGCTCCTCGTCGAGCAGGTTCACGGCGATCGGTACGGCGTCCAACGTGGTCAGGGCCGACCGGCTGGTGACCAGGGCCGCGCAGCCACCGCCCGCCGGCAGCAGAGGGGCCACCTGGGCGGCGCCGACGGCGTTGTCGAGGACGACCAGGACGCGCCGGTCGGCCAGCACCGACTGGTAGAGGGCGGCCGCCTCCGCCGGCGCCGCGGGCACCTCGCCAGGGGGCACCCCCAGCGCGCGCAGGAAGCGGCCGAGCACCTCGTCGGGGCGCAACGGCGACAGGCTCGGTGTCGATCCCTGCAGGTCGGCGTAGAGGTGGCCGTCGGGATAGCGCTCGGCCACGCCGTACGCCGCCTTCATGGCGAGCGTCGACTTGCCGATCCCGCCGGGGCCGTGCAGTGCCAGCACGGGCGGCCCCGCGTCGGCGCCGAGCACGGCGTTGATCCGGGCGAGCTCGGCCGAGCGGCCCACGAACACGCTCGGCGCGCGCGGCAACTGGCGCGGCCTGGGCCGCCCGTCGTCGGCGGCGGCTTCCCCCTCCTCCGACAACAGGGCGGGGTCCCTGCGCAGGATCAGCTGATGCAGCCTGCGCAGGTCAGGGCCGGGATCGATGCCCAGCTCGTCGGCGAGGACCTTTCGGGCGGCCCCGAACGCGTCCAGCGCGCCGACCACGTCGCCGCTCTGGTACAGGGCCACCATGAGCTGGCCGTGCAGCCGCTCGCGCAGCGGGTACTGCCCGATCACCTCGCGCAGCCGCTTGGCCGCCGTCGCGTGCCTGCCGAGGGCGAGCTGGATGTCCGCGTGCTCCTCCACCACGCTCAGGTAGTGGTCGGTGAGGCGGGCGACCACCTCGCGCAGCGTCGGCCCCAGCGGCACGTCCTCGGCCGCCATCCCCTGCCACAGCGCGAGGGCCCGGGTGTAGGAGTCCAGGGCGGTGCTGAGATCGCGCCTGCCCAGCGCCTGGCGGGCGTGCGCGGTCAGCGCCTCGAACTGGAAGAGGTCGAACTCCTCGGGCTCGACCCGCAACAGGTAACCGGCGTCCGAGGTCACCAGCCGCTCCACGGCCGGGTCTGCCGCGGGCGGCATCAGCTTGCGCAACTGCATGAGGTACGTACGCAGGTTCGCCACCGCGGAGCGGGGCGGCTGGTCGTCCCAGACCTCCGCCACCAGTGACCGGATCGGCACGACGTGACCCGCCCGGGCGAGCAGCATGGCGAGCACGGTCCGCTGCTTGGGCGCCGTGATCCTCGCTCCCCCCGCCGGCGAGTCGTCGCCCTCGATCCGCAGCGGTCCGAGCATCCGGAACTTCACGTCGCGCCGCCTACAGGGCAGACCCGCCCAAGCGGCGCAGCGCGACGCCGAGCAGGCGATCGGCCGGGAAGAAACCGCGCTGCCGGGAGTCGACGCTGTGGGGGTTGTCGCCGTAGACCACCAGCGCACCCGCGGGCACGCGCTCCTCGGCGCCGTCCACGTCCGGCGGCACCGGGTCACCCGGCAGGGCGACGGCGCGCTTGATGTTCCAGCGCGTGCCGTCCACGTCCACTCGTGGCTCGGCCGGAGGTTCGAGGACCACGACATCGCCCCTGGCCACCTCGCCGATCCGGCGTCGCCGGACCAGCACCCGATCGCCGTCGTGCAAGGTCGGAGCCATGCTCATCCCCTCCACGGTGACCACCACGTAGCGCCGGCGGGCCACCAAGGCGCCGGCCGCCGCCGCGAGCACACCGGCGAGCAATCCCATGCTGATCAGCTTCATCCGCTTTTCCACCGTCGGCCCCAGGGAAATATTGATCTTTATCCGGCTGAGGATCGCCGTTGGCTCGGCACGCTGTCAACCACTCTCGATCATGGGCTACTCGGTCGAACGGGGCACCACGACGATCTGATCGTCATCTTCGTAGATCACCTTGCCCGGGTCGGCCGCTTCGAGCCGCACGCACTCCACCCCATGAGCGGCGAGAATCGCAAGGTAACCCGGCACCCGCTCCATCAGGCGATGAGCTGACGGCTTGAACCAGGCCGCGGCTCCCGGGTGGAGCTCACGGTCATAGACCGTGGGGTCCACGCCGGCGGGGTCGGTGAAGTTCGCCTCGTACCAGTCGTTGTTGTCGCGCCTGAACGCCTCCTCTCCTGGGGACAGCAGCCCTTGGGCGGCCAGACTGTTCACGAGGCCGAACACGCCGGGATACGTCCCTCTCGCGTTCGGTGTGGGGCTCTGGAACCGTACGTACATCAGCGCTCCTTGGGAAAGGCGGCGCGCAGGCCGGAGCCGTTGACGACGAAAGCGACCCCGGCGATGGCAAGCGCACATACCGCCTGCATCATGGCGAACCACACCGGGCAGATGCCAGGGATCATGTCGACGGCGACGATCGCGACCGGCATGACGACCGAGATGATGCGTACGCGTAGATACGCCCACCGTGCTCCCCGCGCGGCGAGGATCTTGACCTTGCCGAAGGATTCCATGTCTCTTTCGTCCCTTGTGTTGTCTGGAGTGGTGATCACGCTAGGGAGCGCATGGATGGCGCGGTATGGGGCTGGACGTACGGTTGGGTGGGTCCAGACCCACTTCAGGGCCGATCCGGCGGGGAGCGGCTCCGGTGCGGTGCACAGTGAAGTCACCAAGCCGTGGTCGTGAAGTGAGAAGGAAGAACCATGCGACAGTGGGTGGCGAGCGCCTGCGTGGGATTCGTGCGCGCGTGCATGGTGGCGGCCGTCACCATGCTGGTCCCGGCCGTGTGGGCCGCTGCCGCGGCGCTGTGGATCTGGTGGTGGCACGGGGACGCGTGGTCGGGGACGGTGCCGTTCGTGTGGGCGTGCATCGGCACGCTCGCCCTGGCGCGCCCGGTGAGCCGGATGGTCCGCTCCCTCGTCGCGAAGTGGACGGGCGCCGTCATTCCCACCGGATATCGGCAGGCCGGGCCGGTGACGCGGATGTCCACCGGATATTGGTGGAACGGCTTCAGCTACGAGCGCACCAGGCGCGACGCCCTCATGGACCAGAAGTGGCGGGCCCGGTGGAGAGATCCCGCCTTCTGGCGCGACCTGCGGTTCACGGCGATCGCGCCGCTCACCGCGGGCGTGGTCGCCGCCGTCCCGCCGGCCGGAGTGGCGGTGGCGGTCCTCGGGTTCAGCCGGTCATCGCTCCTCGCCGGCGTGCTCGGCCTGGTCGTGGCGATCGCCGTCGCCCCGTACGCCTGGCGGCCCGTCGTGCCGGTGGCCGTCCGCTTCCTGCGCCCGTCGCCCGCGACGACGCTGGCGGAGCGGGTGGACGAGCTGACGGCCCAGCGCGCGGACACCACGGTCGCGCAGGCCGCCGAGATCCGCCGGATCGAGCGGGACCTGCACGACGGAGCGCAGGCGCGCCTGGTCGCGCTCGGGCTCTCGTTGGCGACCGCGGAGAAGCTCATGGAAACCAGCCCCGACCAGGCCAGAGCACTGCTGCGGGACGCGCGAGCCGGCGCCGCCACCTCCCTGAACGAGCTGCGCGAACTGGTCAGGGGCATCAGCCCGCCGGTGCTGAACGAGCGCGGGCTGGTCGACGCAGTCCGCGCGCTGGCCCTGGACAGCCCGCTCGAAGTGGCTGTGAGCGCCGACGTTCAGCTGCGCCTGGACCCGCCGATCGAGTCCGCCGTGTACTTCGGCGTCGCCGAGCTGCTGACCAACGCCGTCAAGCACGCCCACGCGCCCCGGGCGCGGATCTCCATCGCCCGCGACGACACCGGCATCGTCGTCGACGTCGAGGACGACGGCCGGGGCGGGGCCCACGTGCGAGCTGATGGCGGACTCGCGGGGCTGCGCCGGCGCCTGGCGGTCTTCGACGGCTGAGGTGGCGGGCTGACGTCTCCATCGTCGACGTCCGCATGCCGCCGACCCAGTCGGACGAGGGCCTGCGGGCGGCCCTCGCCGCCCGCGGCGAAGTGCCGGGGCTGCCGATCCTGATCCTTTCTCAGCACGTCGAACAGCTGTATGCCCGCGAACTATTGGCGGACGGCGCCGGCGGCATCGGCTATTTCCTCAAGGAGAGCGTTTTCGACGCCGATCAGTTCATCGACGCCCTCGAACGCGTCGCAGCCGGCGGTACCGCCATGGACCCGGCCGTCATCGCCAAGCTGCTGTCCAGCGGGTCATCGGACCAGCGACTCGGGCAGCTCACCGAACGCGAATACTCCGTGCTCAGTCTCATGGCCGAAGGATTGTCCAACCAGGCCATCGGCCGGCGGCTCTTTCTCAGTGAAAGCGCCGTCAGCAAATACACGACCTCCATGTTCGGCAAACTCGGCATCGTCGATGACGACCACAGCAACCGCCGCGTCCTCGCCGTCCTCACTTACCTGAACAAGCCCTGACACCCTCGGCGATACTGAAGCGTGACAGGGCTCATCATCCTGGTCAGCGGTCACCGGTCCCGAAGCACGCCGTCCGCCCCACCGGAACAGAGCCCGAGAAGCGCGCTGCTGAAGGAACTGGACGATCTCGGGCTGTGACAGCTCCTATCCTGGGTCGATGAACGTGGAGTTCAGCAGTGAGATGTGGTTCTGGAGGGGACCTGCGCCCTGGCACTTCATCACCGTCCCGGACGAGGAGTGCCGCGACCTGGAATCGACCGCCGGCCTGGTGAGCTATGGCTGGGGCATGATTCCGGTCACGGCTCAGATACGGGAGACCCGGTGGAAGACGTCGCTGTTCCCGAAGGACGGGCGCTACATCGTGCCGGTGAAGGCGGGGGTGCGCAAGGCCGAAGGGCTCGACGTGGGGGACGTGGTGACCGTTCGGCTAACCGTTGACGTCTGAAAAACGCCTTACCAGCGCTCCACGAGATGCTCGCGACCGGCCGGCGGATCGTACGGCTCCGGCCAGTAGTCGACGACCCGGCTGATCAACCCCTGGTCGGAGAGCTCGAACCACACGCACGCGTCCTGCTGCTCGGCCTCGACGCGCGCGTCGATCCACGCCGCGGCATGGCGGCCGTCGGCGACGATGCGCCGCACCTTGAGATGCCAATCGCCGGGATACTCCCTGTTGAACTGGAGAAAGGCCGACTTCCCGCGGATCCGTTCCCGGGTCTGCGGCATCTCGTACACCACGTCCTCGGCGAGCAGCGCGCCGAAGCCCTCCCAGTCACGCCGCTCGGCGGTCTCGACATAGGCCTGCGCGATACGTCGCGTCCTCGAGGTCTCGTCCATGCGGCGGACCTTACATCGGAGCACCGACAGGCTACTATTGCGAACTAATTGCAATAGCGAAGGACAGGCATATGATCCGACGGTCGTTGTTCCTGCACGCGCCGATCCGGCGTACGCCGCGAGTCATGCTGGAGCAGATGCTGGCGCTCGTGGACGACGACACCCCGCCGGACGGCCCCGACGGCCCCGTGGCGGTGCTGGAGCGGCGGCTGTCCGAGCTCCTCGGCAAGGAAAGCGCGCTGTTCCTCCCCAGCGGGACGATGGCCCAGCAGGTCGCGTTGCGCCTGCACGCCGACCGGCGCGGGCGCCGCACCTTCGCCGCGCACCCGCAATCGCATCTCGACGTCTGGGAGGAGCAGGGTTACAACGCCGTCCACGGCCTGCGGATGCGCCGCACCGGCGACCCGCACGAGCTGATGACCGTCGACGATCTGCGGGCGATAGGTGAGCCGCTCGCGGCGGTCGTCTGGGAGTTGCCCCAGCGTGACCTCGGCGGCCTGCTTCCGGAATGGCAGGACCTGTGCGAGCAGGTCGCCCTCGTACGGGCCACCGGCGCCGCCGCGCACCTGGACGGCGCCCGGTTGTGGGAGGCCCAGACGTACTATCGCCGCCCGTTCGACGAGATCGCCGCCCTGTTCGACACGGTCTACGTGTCGCTCTACAAGAGCCTGCAGGGCGTACGGGGCGCCGTGCTCGCCGCCGACACCGCCACGGTGGACGCCGCCCGGGTGTGGCGCCAGCGGCTCGGCGGCGGCATCCGCGACGCCTGGCCGCTCGCCCTGGCCGCCCTCGTCGGCCTCGACACCCTGGCCGCACGCATGCCCGCCTACCGCGAGCACGCCGTCGCCATCGCGGCGGCCGTCAACGCCGACGGCGCCGCCCGCGCCTACCCCGATCCCCCGCAGACGCCGCTGTTCCACATCCACCTGCCGGCTCCCCGCCGCGCCGTCGAGCGGGCCGGCCAGGAGATCCTCGCCGAACACGGCATCCAGCTCTGGGGACGGGTCCGCTCCGCGCCCGACCCGAGCCGATGCAGCTTCGAGATCAGCGTCGGCGACAACGCCATGGAGTTCACCCCCGGCGAGGTGGTCACCCTCATCCGCGACGTGCTCGCCCGCGCCGCCTCGTGACCCTGGGCGTGTGGCGGGCGGGGATCGGCGGTGATCTGGATGTAACCGGCGGCGGTCGCTTGCTGTGACATCCGCGTAACGCCCGTTTCTTACGTTTTGCGCGTTGGATCTGCCCAGCGCGGCTACGGCGCGCCCACTGATAGGGAACGTCGTTCAGGCCCTGTCGAAGGGGAAGGGCCGATGACGGCGACAGACCCGAGCAACGCCATCGCGCGTGTGAAGACCGTCTGCTCCTACTGCGGGGTGGGATGCGGGATCGTCCTGGACGTGGCCCAGGGCGCGGACGGGCGGCGCCGGGTCGTCAAGGTCTCCGGCGACAAGAGCCACCCGGCCAACGCCGGTCGCCTGTGCACCAAGGGGGCCACCAGCGCCGACATGCTCGCCGCCCCGGGCCGGCTGGAGCAGGCGCTCGTCAGGCCCACCAGGGGCGTGCAGCCGGAGGAGAGCGGGATCGACGCGGCGATCACGGCGACCGCCCGGCGGCTGCGCGCGATCCTGGACGAGCACGGGCCCGACGCGCTGTCGTTCTACGTGTCCGGGCAGATGACGCTGGAGGCCCAGTACCTGGCCAACAAGCTGGCCAAGGGCTTCGTCGGCACCAACCAGATCGAGTCGAACTCGCGGCTGTGCATGGCCAGCGCGGGCAGCGGCTACAAGCTGTCGCTGGGCTCGGACGGCCCGCCCGGCTCGTACGAGGACTTCGAGCGCGCCGAGGTGTTCTTCGTCATCGGCGCGAACATGGCCGACTGCCACCCCATCCTGTTCCTGCGCATGATGGACCGGGTCAAGGCCGGCGCCAAGCTGATCGTGGTGGACCCGCGGCGCACCGCCACCGCAGCCAAGGCCGACCTGTTCCTGCAGATCCGGCCCGGCACGGACCTGGCCCTGCTCAACGGGCTGCTGCACCTGCTGGTGGAGAACGGGCACGTCGACGAGGAGTTCGTCGCCGAGCACACCCGCGGCTGGGGGGCCATGCCGGACTTCCTGCTCGACTACCCGCCCGCCAAGGTCGCCGAGCTCACCGGCATCCCCGAGGCCGACCTGCGCCAGGCGGCCCAGTGGATCGGCGAGGCCGGCGAGTGGATGAGCTGCTGGACGATGGGGCTCAACCAGAGCACCCACGGCACCTGGAACACCAACGCGCTGTGCAACCTGCACCTGGCCACGGGCGCGATCTGCCGCCCCGGCAGCGGCCCGTTCTCGCTGACCGGCCAGCCCAACGCGATGGGCGGCCGCGAGATGGGCTACATGGGCCCCGGCCTGCCCGGCCAGCGCTCGGTGCTGGTGGAGGAGGACCGCCGGTTCGTCGAGGACCTGTGGGGCGTCGCGCCCGGCACCCTGCGTACCGACGTCGGGCAGGGCACGATCGAGATGTTCTCCCGGATGGCCGAGGGCGAGATCAAGGCGTGCTGGATCATCTGCACCAACCCCGTGGCCAGCGTCGCCAACCGCAAGACCGTGATCGCGGGCCTGGAGGCCGCGGAGTTCGTCGTCACGCAGGACGTCTTCGCGGCCACCGAGACCAACGCCTACGCCGACGTGGTCCTGCCCGCCGCTCTGTGGGCCGAGACCGAAGGCGTGATGATCAACTCCGAGCGCAACCTCACGCTGCTCCGGCAGGCCGTCGAGCCGGCCGGGGAGGCGCTGCCCGACTGGTTGATCATCGCTCGGGTGGCCTGCGAGATGGGGTTCGAGGACGGCTTCTCCTACTCCGGCGCGGAGGAGGTGTTCGAGGAGATCAAGCGGGCCTGGAACCCGGCGACCGGGTACGACCTGCGCGGCGTGACGTACGACCGGCTACGCGAGACTCCCGTGCAGTGGCCCGCTCCGCCCGGCTCCGGCGAGCGCAACCCGGTCCGCTACCTCAACGACGGCCGCAGCCAGGCGCCAGTCACGCGCGAGGACGGCAGCGGCCCGCGGCTGGCCTTCGCCACCCCCGACGGCCGGGCCGTCTTCTTCCCGCGCCCGCACCTGCCCGCCGCCGAGCTGCCCGACGACACCTTCCCGTACGTGCTCAACACCGGTCGGGTGCAGCACCAGTGGCACACGCTCACCAAGACGGCCAAGATCGCGAAGCTGAACAAGCTCAACCCCGGCCCGTTCGTGGAGATCAACCCGGCCGACGCCGCCGAGCACGGCATCGGCGAGGGCGACCTCGTGACGGTCTCCTCGCGGCGCGGCCGGGCCGTGTTGCCGGCGGTGGTGACGGACCGGGTCATGCCGGGCAACCTGTTCGCGCCGTTCCACTGGAACGACCTGTTCGGCGAGTATCTCAGCGTCAACGCCGTCACCAGTGACGCCGTCGACCCCATCTCCTTCCAGCCCGAGCTGAAGGTGTGCGCGGTCTCCCTCACCAAGGTCGCCCCGGATCCCGCCACGGCCGCCCCGGCCTCGGCGTCCGACATTCGTACGGCCGGGACTGCCGGGACCGCCGAGGAGGCGCGGACGCCGGTCGCCGTCGGCGCGCTGCACGGCCTGTTCGGGCTCGCCGACGTGACCCCGCCCGAGCTCTCCCCGTCGGAACGCCGCTATCTGTCCGGATTCCTGGCCGGCCTGGCGAGCACCCCGCTCGACGGAGCGGACGTACCGGTGCTGCCGGGTCATGCGCCCTTCTCGCCGGACCACGCGCTGTGGGTGAACGGGGCGCTGGCCGGCGCCTTCTCCCGCATCGTCCTCCCGACGCGGAAACCCGCGCCCGCCGAACCGGAGCCCGCGCCCGCCGGGCCGCAGACCCCGGCGCGCGAGATCGTCATCCTGTGGGCCTCGCAGACGGGCAACGCCGAGGAGTTCGCCGCGGCCAGCGCCGAGCGGCTGGCGGGCGCCGGCCGCAGCGCCCGGGTGGTCAGCATGGACGACTGCGCCCCGCAGGCCCTGACGCCGGACGCAGACCTGCTGATCATCTCCAGCACGTTCGGCGACGGCGAGGCCCCCGACAACGGCGCCGCGTTCTGGGAGGCGCTCGCCGAGCCCGCAGCGCCGCGGCTCGACGGCGTGCGCTACGCCGTCCTCGCCTTCGGCGACTCCAGCTACGACGACTTCTGCGGACACGGCCGGCGCCTCGATCGGCGGCTGGAGGAGCTCGGCGCGCTCCGCCTCGCGCCACGCGTGGACTGCGAGCCGGACGAGCACGAACGTGCCCTGGACTGGCTCAACCAGCTCCTGTCCACCCTGGCCGGCACCGGACCGGGGCGGAGCGGAACGATCAGGCCGGCCGGCACCCGCGCCCCCTTCACCGCGACGCTGACCGGGAACAGGCTGCTCAGCCTGCCGGGCTCGGCCAAAGAGGTGCGCCGGTTCACCTTCGACACCGGTGGCGAGCTGACCTACCAGGCGGGCGACGCCTTGGGCGTGATGCCCGTCAACAGCCTCGACCTGGTCATGGAATGGCTGGCCGGCACCGGCCTCAGTCCCGCCGACACCGTCGAGCTCCCCGGACTGGGCACGCTGCCGCTGCGCGAGGCCCTGTACCGCCATCTCGACATCACCAAGATCACCCCTGGCCTGCTGAAATTCGTCGCCGAACGCACCCGCGACCGCGACCTCGCCCGGCTCCTGCGCCCCGGCAACAAGGGCGAGCTGGACAAATGGGTGTGGGGCCGCCAGGCCGTGGACGTGCTCGCCGAGGTTCCCGTGCGCGCCACGGCCCAGGAGTGGGCCGACGTGCTCAAGCGGCTCAAACCGCGCCTTTACTCCATCTCCTCCAGCCCGCTCATCAGCCCTGACCAGATCAGCCTGACGGTGTCGGTGGTGCGCTTCCGCAACCCGCGCGGCACGACGCGGGGCGGCGCCTGCTCGGCGTACCTGGCCGACAGCCCCGAGCACACCACCGTTCCGGTGCACGTCCAGCCCACCACGCACTTCCGGCCGCCCTCCGACCCCGGCACCCCCATGGTGATGATCGGCCCGGGCACCGGCGTGGCCCCCTTCCTCGGCTTCCTCGACGAACGCCGGGCCCTCGGCCACCACGGCCGCAACTGGCTCTTCTTCGGCGAGCAGCGCCGCACCACCGACTTCTACTACCGCGACGAACTGGCCGCGCTGCACGACGACGGCCTGCTGACCCGCCTGGACCTGGCTTTCTCCCGCGACCAGCGGGCCAAGGTCTACGTGCAGGACCGGATGCGCGAGCACGGCGTGCAGCTGTGGAGCTGGCTGCAGGACGGCGCTCACGTGTACGTGTGCGGCGACGCCACCCGGATGGCCAGGGACGTCGACCAGACCCTGCGCGACATCGCGGCCCGCCACGGCGGCCTGGCCCCCGACGACGCCGCCGCGTACGTCAAACAACTCGCCACGACGAAACGCTACGTACGCGACGTGTACTGAAAGCCTCGCCGACCGGCGTTCATGCCGGGTAGGCGTGGGTCTCGCCGGCCTTGACCGAGGCCCAGATCTGCTGGCCCGGGGTCAGGTCGAGGTCGGCGAGGGCGGCGGGGGTGATGTCGGCGAAGGCGATGATCGGCCCGTCGAGGTGGACGCGTACGTTGTCGCCGTGCCGTTCGATGCCCTCGATGCGCGCCTGCCACAGGTTGCGCGGGCTCCCGTCCGGGCGGGTCCGGTAGAGGGCCACGGCGGCGGGGGCGAAGGCCACGAACACGGGCCCCGCGAGATGCTCGGTCGTGCTGAACACCAGCTCGCCGACCTTGACCCGCGCCCCGTCGGCCACGCCCCGATACAGGTTGAGCCCGACCAGGCGGGCGACGTAGTCGGTACGCGGGTGGCGGGCCACCTCGGCTGGCCTGCCCTGCTGGACGACGGCGCCGTTCTCGATGACGATCAGCCGGTCGGCCAGCACCATGGCATCCAGCGGGTCGTGGGTGACCAGCACGGTGGCGCCGTCGAAGTCGGCCAGGTGACGGCGCAGGTGCGAGCGGATCTCCAGCCGGGTGTGGGCGTCGAGGGCGGCCAGCGGCTCGTCCAGCAGCAGCAGGCTCGGCCGTACGGCCAGCGCCCGGGCCAGCGCCACCCGCTGGGCCTGCCCGCCGGACAGCTGGCGCGGCTTGGCGGCGGCCCGACCGGCCAGGCCGACCCGCTCCAGCAGGTCGGCGGCGATGCGGCGGGCCTCGGCCTTGGGGACGCCCTGGCAGCGCGGTCCGAAGGCCACGTTGTCCAGGGCGGACAGGTGCGGGAAGAGCAGATAGTCCTGGAAGACCATGCCGATCGGGCGCTCCTCGGCGGCCAGGGGGTGCAGGCCACGGCCGTCCAGGACGATCTCGCCGCCGGACAGCGCGGTGAGCCCGGCCAGGGCGCGCAGCGCGGTCGTCTTGCCCGCGCCGTTGGGGCCGAGCAGCGCCACGACCTCGCCCGCGGCCACCTCGAACGCGATGTCGAGGGTGAAGGCGGGCCTGCTGACCACCAGATGGGCCTGCAACGTCATGGGCTGCTCACCCACCGATCGCGCAGGCTGGCCAGGATGATCACCGAGACGGCGAGCAGGACGAGGCTGAGCACGATCGCCGCCTCCGGCTCCGTCTCCAAGGCCAGGTAGACGGCCAGCGGCATCGTACGGGTGGTGCCCGGGAAGTTGCCCGCGAACGTGATCGTGGCGCCGAACTCCCCCAGCGCCCGCGCCCAGCACAACACCGCCCCGGCCACCACGCCCGGCGCGATCAGCGGCAGCGTGACCCGGCGGAAGACCGTCCAGCGCGAGGCCCCCAGCGTGGCGGCGGCCTCCTCGAAGCGCCGGTCGGCGCCCCGCAGCGCCCCCTCCACGCTGATCACCAGGAACGGCATCGCCACGAACGCCTCCGCGACGACCACCCCCGCCGTGGTGAACGGCAACGTGATCCCCAGCGACGACTCCAGCCACTGCCCTACCAGCCCGCGCCGCCCCAGCACCAGCAGCAGCGCCACACCGCCCACCACCGGCGGCAGCACCAACGGAACGGTCACCAGCGCCCGCACCACCCGCCGCCCCGGGAAGTCCACCCTCGCCAGCAGCCACGCCAGCGGCACCCCGAACACCAGGCACAACGCCGTCGCGATGGTCGCGCACACCAGCGACAGCCGCAACGCCTCCAGCACCTGCGGCTCGGCCAGCCGCTCCAGCAGCGTGCCCCAGGGCGCGCGGATCAGCAGCCCGGCCAGCGGGAGCACCAGGAACGCCAGCCCGGCCAGCGCCGGCAGCACCAGCATCCACGGCAGCCGTCCGGAAGCCTGACGGGCCGGGCGTTCGAACTTCACCGTCGTGCCGGGCGGGGTCACAGGCTGCTGGTCACGCGCTCGTGACCGGGGATCTCGACGACGACGTTGGTGGACTTGATCACGGCGACCGCCACCACCCCCGCCTCCAGGCCGAGCTCGTCGGCGGCCTGGCGGCTCATCAGCGACACCACCCGGAACGGCCCGGCGGCGATCTCCACCTGCGCCATCACCGCGTCCCGGATCACCTCGGTCACGATCCCGCGAAAGCGGTTACGCGCCGAGGAACGGCTGCCGCTCTCGCTCTCCTCGACCTGAGCACGGGCGAAGGCGGCCAGGTCGGCGCCGTTCACCTGCCGATGACCGTGCTCGTCCCGCTCGGCCGCGAGCCGGCCCGCGTCCACCCACCGGCGGACGGTGTCGGCGCTGACCCCGAGCAGCGCCGCGGCCTCGCTGATCCGGAACGTCGTCATAGGCTCTCACCATACCCTTCGCACTTTCCAGCCCGAATACCGCTCAGCCATGGCATCCACGAGACCGGAGCACTCAGAGGGTGAGCAGCCGGCGCAGCCAGCGCAACCGGGCCGGCCATCCCGCCTTCCGGCCGATGGCCGCCGAACGCCTGCAGGGCGCCACCGAGGCATGCGCGGAAGCAGGACTCGAACCTCCCGTGACGCTGACCGTACACCTGGAGATCCCCAGTGCCGCCCAGGCCGTCACCGGCTGGCGCGAGCAGGCGGTGACCGGCGTGTGCGCCTTCAACGACGAAACCGCCGTCGCCACCCTCGCAGGCCAGCCCACCCGCCCCACCGGCATCTCGGCCGATCCACGAGTCATCCAGCGCTCATCCACTTGAGACCCGAGACGGCATCCGGTGCCGCTGCGATGGATCACATTGGATGAGAATGTGATCCATGCAGCTTCCTGATCAACTTCGCCGGCTGATCGAGCAGGACGCTTCCTGGTCGTCTGATCATGAAGGAGCCAGTGGCACCGCCCTGAGGGTCATGTCGGGGTCGCAGGTCTTCTACGTCAAGCACGGCCCCCTCGCCAGGGCCGAGCACCTGCGACTGCGCTGGCTTCAAGGGCGCGTCCCCGTTCCTGAGGTGGTCGCCTTCCACGACCCTGTTCTCGTTCTCGCCGACGTGGGGGCTCCGTCCCTGGAGGCCGCCGCGCCCGCCGACATGGGCGCCGTGTTGGGCCGGACGCTGCGCACGCTGCACGAGCTGCCCATTGCCGATTGCCCCTTCGACGGCCGGCTGCCGGCGGTGCTCGAACGCGCCGCCGCCAACGTCCGTGACGGCCTTGTCGACCCGGACGACTTCGATGCCGACCATCTCGGACTGACCCCTGAGACGGTCCACGAACGGTTGCTGGCCACCCGCCCGCGCGTCGAGGACCTCGTCGTCGCACACGGGGACTACACACCTTCCAACGTGCTGCTGCCCGCCTCGGGGGAGCCCGTCGTCATCGACGTTCCGGCACTGGGCGTGGCCGACCGGTACCGCGACCTCGCCATCGTTCACAGAGACCTGTCCGAGGATTACGGCCCGGCGGCATGGGAGGGGTTCGTCTCCGCCTACGGCCTCGTCGACCGCATCGAGGAAGAACGGTTGTCCTACTACCGGCTGCTGGACGAGCTGTTCTGACGCGGGGACAGCGTCAGGACGAGAACTCCTGCTCGCGGGTTTCCGGCAGAAGGAGCACACAGACGAGGCTCACCAGGCAGAGCGTGCCCGTGTAGACGCCGAGCACCAGGGGCGAGGCCCACTGCGTGTTCAGCCAGGTGGCGACGACCGGCGCGAAGCCGCCGCCCAGGGTGTTGGCCAGGATGAAGGTGGTCGAGGCGCCGGTGTAGCGCAGCCGGGCGGGGAACAGCTCCGGCAGGAACGCCGCGATCGGCGCGAAGCTCAGCGTGAACAGCAGCAGCCCGAGGGCGAACGCACCGGTGATCAGCACGCCGTTCCCCGTCTGCAGCGAGCCGAACATGGGCAGCGCCCACAGGACGCAGCCGATGAGACCGGCCAGCATCACCGGGCGCCGGCCCACCCGGTCGGCCAGGCGGGCCGCGGGCACGGTGGCCAGGGCGCCGGCGGTCGCGGCGATGCTGGCGGCGGCGAGCACCGTGCTCTGCGGGATGCCGAGTACGGCGGGGCCGTACTGCAGGCTGTACACGGTGGTCAGGTAGTAAACGGACGAGCCGCCGACCGCCGCGCCGATGCCGAGGGCCAACCGGCCGGGATGCTCCTTGAGCAGCGTGCCGAGCGGGAAGCGGGACGTGGCCTGGCGCGGCGTGGTGGCGAAGACCGGCGACTCCTCCACCTGGCTGCGCACCCAGATGCCGATGACGATGAGCACGGCGCTGAGCAGGAACGGGATCCGCCACGCCCCGGCGGCGAAGCCGTCACGTCCGGCGATGGCCAGGGTGGGCAGGATCGCCGCGCTGGACAGCAGGAAGCCCAGCGGCGGTCCGGCCTGGGGGATGGAGGCGTACATCGCCCGCCGCCGGGGAGGAGCGTGCTCGGCGGCGAGCAGCACCGCGCCGCCCCATTCGCCGCCCATGCTCACGCCCTGGAGCAGGCGAAGCGTCACCAGCAGCACCGGAGCGAGCAGCCCGGCGTCGGCATAGGTCGGCAGCAGGCCCACGCCGACCGTGGCCGCGCCCATCAGCAGCAGCGAGACGACCAGCGCGGGCTTACGGCCCAGCCGGTCGCCGAGGGTGCCGAACAGCACCACGCCCACGGGCCTGGCCAGGAACGCACCGGCGAAGGTGAGGAACGCGGCCAGGGTCTGCGCCGCCGGGGTGCCGACCGGGAAGAAGGCGGGGCCCAGGACCAGGGCGGCGGCGGTGCCGTAGACGGCGAAGTCGTAGTACTCGATGGTGGTGCCGATGAGGCTGGCGGCGGCGACGCGCGAGACGCCGCGCGTGCTGCGCGCAGCGCCCGCGGACGTCCCGGACGGGACGGCGGTCTCGGACATGGACGGTTCTCCTCCGCTGCAGACTGGGGGTACAAGAGCATGGAAAAGCCGGCGGAGAAGAAGGGCACGTTCCTGTGCCGTACCGTGGCACGTCACCGCGTTCCTGACCGGCGGTCAGGCCGCGTACGAGCCGAACGGAGGTCGGCCGCAGCCTCATGAGAAGGTGGTCCGTCCACAGCGGACCGAGAAGGGAAAGGGGAGTATCCACTCCTTTCCACTCTCAACGTATAGCGCACCGGGGGGCTTGCCACAAGACCCGGGTCATGCCGCAGAATCGTCCGCCGAGGCCAGAACCTGCGGAAATGGGGGACGCGAAATGCGTGTGTTGTTGTCGACGTACGGGTCGCGCGGGGACGTCGAGCCGATGGCGGCACTCGCGGTGAGGTTGCGGGAACTCGGCGCGGAGGTGCGGATGTGCGCGCCGCCGGACGAGGAGTTCGCGCAGCGGTTGGCCGGTGTCGGCGTGCCGCTGGTGCCGGTCGGGCAGTCGGCGCGCGCGCTGACGGCCGCGGCGCCGGCGCCGTCATCGCTGCCTCAGCGCGCGGCCGAGTTGATCGCCGGCCAGTTCGAGGCGGTCACCGCGGCGGCCGAGGGATGTGACGTGCTGGTGGCGACCGGCATGCTGCCGGCCGCCGCCGGCGCGCGGTCGGTGGCCGAGAAACTGGGCATCCGCTCCGTGTCCGTGACCTTCCAGCAGTTCACCCTGCCGTCGCCGCGCCGCCGGCCGCTGGCGTATCCGGGCCGGCCGTTCCCGCCGGAGGTGACCGACAACCGGGTGCTGTGGGACCTGGACGCCCAGAGCATCAACGCGCTGTTCGGTGCGGCGCTCAACACCAACCGGGCGTCGATCGGCCTGCCACCGGTGGACGACGTCCGCGACTACGTCATCGGCGACCAGCCGTGGCTGGCGACGGACCCGACCCTGGACCCGTGGCAGGAGACGCCGGACCTCGACGTCGTGCAGACCGGCGCGTGGATCCTGCCGGACGAACGCCCGCTCCCGGCCGACCTGGCGGCGTTCCTGGACGCCGGCGCACCACCGGTGTACGTGGGCTTCGGCAGCATGCCCATGCACGCTTCGAAGGACGTCGCCCGGGTGGCCATCGAGGCGGTCCGGGCGCAGGGCCGCCGTACGCTCGTCAGGCGCGGCTGGGCCGACCTGGCTCTGATCGACGACCTGGACGACTGCTTCGTCGTCGGCGAGGTCAACCAGCAGGCGCTGTTCCCCCGGGTGGCCGCCGTCGTGCACCACGGCGGCGCCGGCACGACGACGACGGCCGCGCGGGCCGGCGCGCCCCAGGTGGTGGTGCCCCAGGCGGCGGACCAGCCGTACTGGGCGGGGCGGGTTGCCGAGCTGGGCATCGGCGCGGCACACGACGGTCCGGCTCCGACCGCCGAGTCCCTGCCGGCTGCGCTCAGGACGGCTCTGGCCCCCGAGACCCGGGTACGAGCGGCCGCCGTGGCCGGCACGATCCGCACCGACGGGGCGGCGGTGGCCGCGAAGCTGCTGCTCGACGCGGTCAGCCGGGAAAGGCCGTCCGTGTCCGTGTGAATCCAGCCGGGACCTCGTCATGCCGGTCCAGACGCCGACCTTCGCAAGCCACCTCAAATCGGAGCTGATGACTTGAATCCCCTGACCACCAGCGCGTTCGACCTGCCCGAACATCTCGCCCCCAAGGCCGACCCGACGCTGATCGCCCGCGACGAGCGACACTTCGCGGCCATCGCGGAGAGCCTTGAACAGTCGATCGCCGAGCTGTCCGAGCGCCTCGACGCCGAGCGCAAGGCGCCCGGCGGAAAGGGCCGGGCGGCGCTGGACCGGGACCTGGAGATCCACCGGCTGACCACTCGCCTGCGCGCGCTGCGTCGCTTCGGTCTGGACCTGTGCCTCGGACACATGGTCAGCGCGGACGGCCCCGAGCCCGTGTACATCGGACGGCTCGGCCTCACCGACAGCGAGGGCCGCCGGCTGCTGCTCGACTGGCGTTCCCCCGCGGCGGAGCCGTTCTTCGGAGCCACCCACGGGAACCCGATGGGGCTGGCGAGCCGCCGCAGGTACCGCTGGACCCGCGGCCGGATCAGCGACTACTGGGACGAGGTGTTCGCCGCGGACGGGTTCGAAGGGCACGCCGCGCTCGACGACCAGTCCGCCTTCATCGCCAGCCTGGGCAGCAGCCGCTCGCCGCGCATGCGGGACGTGCTCGGCACCATCCAGGCCGACCAGGACGCCATCATCCGCGCGGGATCGAGCGGCGCTCTCGTCGTCGACGGCGGTCCGGGTACGGGCAAGACCGTCGTCGCCCTGCACCGCTCCGCCTATCTCGTCTACTCCGACCCTCGCCTCGGTCACCGCCGGGGCGGCGTGCTGTTCGTCGGTCCGCACCAGCCGTACCTGGCCTACGTCGCCGACGTACTCCCCAGCCTCGGCGAGGAGGGCGTGCAGACCTGCACCCTGCGGGACCTCGTCGCCGAGGGAGCCACGGCGGCCGTTGAGACCGACCCGGACGTGGCGCGCCTGAAGTCGTCCGCGAACCTGGTCAGGGCGATCGAGCCGGCCGTCAGGTTCTACGAGAACCCGCCCACCAAGGGGATGACGGTCACGACCCACTGGTCCGACATCTGGCTGAGCCCCGAGGACTGGGCCGAGGCGTTCGAAGCGGCGGAGCCCGGCACCCCGCACAACGAGGCGCGCGACCAGATCTGGGAGGAACTCCTCACGATCCTGGCGGACAAGCACGACGACGAGGACGTCTCCCCTGACCTGCTCCGCAAGTCGCTGCTGCGGAACAGGGAGCTGCTGACGACCTTCAACCGCGCGTGGCCGCTGATCGAGGCGGCCGACCTCGTCGGAGACCTGTGGTCGGTACCCGCCTACCTGCGGATGTGCGCTCCCTGGCTCAGCCCCGACGAGGTTCGGCGGTTGCAGCGCGCGGACGCCCAGGCCTGGACGGTGTCCGACCTGCCGCTCCTGGACGCGGCACGGCAGCGGCTCGGCGACCCGGAGGCGTCGCGGCGCAAGCGGCGGCGTGAAGCCGCTGTCGCCGCCGAACGCGAGCGCATGGCCAGGGTCGTCGACAACCTGCTCGAGGCCGATGACGACGGTGAAGGCGCGGTGACGATGCTGCTCGGACGGGACCTGCAGGACGCCCTGGTCGACGAGAACGCGTCGCCCGGCACCGAACCGGACCTGCTCGCCGGCCCGTTCGCGCACATCGTCGTGGACGAGGCTCAGGAGCTGACCGACGCGGAGTGGCAGATGCTGCTGCTCCGGTGCCCGTCCCGGAGCTTCACCATCGTCGGGGACCGGGCCCAGGCCAGGCACGGGTTCACGGAGTCGTGGCAGGAACGGCTGGAGCGGGTCGGGCTCGACCGGATCAACCTGGCCTCCCTGAGCATCAACTACCGGACGCCGGAAGCGATCATGACGGAGGCCGAGCCGGTCATCCGGGCCGCGCTCCCGGATGCCAACGTGCCGACCTCCATCCGCAGCACCGACGTCCCCGTCGTACACGGGTCCGTTTCTGACCTGAGCTCGATCCTCGACACCTGGCTCGCCGCGCATGCCGAGGGGATCGCCTGCGTCATCGGCGACCCCACCTTCCAGGGGACGTCCCGCGTCCGGTCGCTGACACCTGAGCTGTCGAAGGGGCTCGAGTTCGACCTGGTCGTCCTCATCGACCCGGAGGCGTTCGGCGAAGGCATCGAAGGAGCGGTCGACCGCTATGTCGCGATGACCCGAGCGACCCGGCAACTGGTCATCCTCACAAGCTCCTGACCCACGGCGCTGACGCCCAGCTCCACCTGTGCCCCTCGGTCCCGCGCGGCCGTCTCCTGTCTCCAGGTGCCCGTCGGCGATCAGCCCATGGCGGCGCGTCGGGAGCAGCGCGATTCCCTGCAGGGAATCGCGCTGTCGCACGGAGATCCGCACACTGCTGTGCATGAGCAACCCACTCGACATCAAGCAATGGGCCGACCGATACGTAGCCCAGTGGAACGAATCCGATCCGGCGGCGCGGGCCGCGCTCATCCGCGAGGTGTGGGCGCTTGACGGGGTCCAGGTGCTGGTCGACCCGCCGCAGGAGATCCGTGAGGCCGCCGCGCGGCTGGCGTTTGCGGTGCCGCCGCTGGAAGTCCGGGGTCACGACGCCTTGAACGCCAGGGTGACCCGTGCCTACGAGATGTTCGTCGCGTCGGGCGAACACGTCTTCGAGTGCGCCGAGGAGGCGTCCCTCCTGCTGCCCAACGTGCTCAGCATCCGGTGGTCGATGGTGTCGACCCACACGGGACAGGCCGTCGGCGGCGGCCTGGACATCCTCGCCCTGGACGGCGATGGCCGGATCCGCACCGACCATCAGTTCATCGAAGTGAATTGATGCGCTTCCCGACCTGGTGCTCGCCGCGGCGGTGAGCGGTCAAGGCAGCGGCGGCGTTCCCCTGGCCGTTGTCATTGATGGGCCACCTCCGGTGATGGATGTTGGTGGGACAAGTGGCAGCGACCAGAAGCGATCCACGAGGAGTTCGACATGAGCGATGCCGCGCCCCCTCCGGTCACCATGCCTACCCGGCGCCAGCGTCCCCTCGATCCTCCGCAGGAGCTGGAGAAGTGGCGTGAGGAGGCCCCGGTCCGCAGGATGCGGTACGCCGACGGCCACCTCGGCTGGCTGGTGACCGGCTACGCGGCGGCCCGTGCCGTGATGGGCGACGGCCGCTTCAGCACGCGGCCCGAGCTCCACCATCCGACGACGCCGCAGATCGGACAGCACCAGGCCATGCGCCGACCGCCCGCGTTCTTCGTACGCCTGGACCCGCCCGAGCACACCCGCTACCGCAAGCTGCTGACCGGCCAGTTCACCGTGCGCCGCATGAAACTGCTGGAACCGCGGATCGCCGAGATCACGGCCTCCACGCTCGACGCGATGCTGCGTACCGGCCCACCCGCCGAGTTGGTGCGTGACTTCGCGTTGCCGATCCCCGCCCTGGTGATCTGTGAGTTGCTCGGCGTCCCGTACGCCGACCGCGAGAGCTTCCAGCGGCAGTCGGCGACGATCGTAGCGTTGGATGTCAGCACTGAGCAGAAGCAGCAGGCGATGAACGAGCTGAACGCCTACGTGCGCGCTCTGGTGGCCGACAAGCGGGCCCGCCCGGGCGACGACCTGATCAGCGGCCTGTCGTCCGGCGGGGAGCTCACCGAGGAGGAGCTGTCCGGCGTGGCCATGCTGCTGCTCCTGGCCGGACACGAGACGACGGCCAACATGCTCGCCCTGGGCACGTTCACCCTGCTCGGCAGTCCCGACCAGCTCTCCGCGCTGCGCCGCGACCCCGCCCTGGTGCCGGGCGCGGTGGAAGAACTGCTGCGCTATCTCACAGTGGTCGACTTCATGATCCGGACGGCGCTGGAGGACGTGGATCTCGGCGGTCACACGATCAAGGCAGGTGAGACGGTGACGGTTTCCCTACCCGCGGCCAACCGAGACCCGCTGCGGTTCGCCGATCCCGGGATCATGGACATCGCCCGGGACGCGACAGGCCATCTGACGTTCGGACACGGCATCCACCAGTGCCTCGGCCAGCAACTCGCCCGCAACGAAATGCGCATCGCCCTGCCCGCGCTGCTCGACCGACTGCCCGGGCTGCGCCTGGCGGTGCCTGCCGAGGAGGTGCCCATGCGGTCCGACATGCTGGTCTACGGCGTACACAAGCTTCCGGTGGCCTGGTAGCAGGCGCGGTCAAGGAAGTGGTCGTCCTTGACGGCCCGGAGTAGCGTGATTGCATGGAACAGCGAATCACTCTGATCACGCTGGGGGTCTCCGATCTCGCTCGCGCCAAGGGCTTTTACGAGGCCCTCGGCTGGCGGGGGCAAGAAGTCGAGGAGACCGTCTTCTTTCAGGCCGGCGGCCTGGGACTGATCCTGTGGGGCCGCGACAAGCTTGCGAAGGACTGCGGTCTGGAGCCTGGGCCGGCGGGCGGTTTCAGCGGGATCGCTCTGGCACACAACGTACGGTCCGATGCGGAGGTCGATGCTCTGCTGGCGGCAGTGGAGCGGGCTGGTGGAACCATCACCAAGCCCGCGGCCGTCAACGCCATCGGGTTCTACTCCGGTGCCTTCGTCGATCCGGACGGCCACGCCTGGGAGATCGCACACAACCCCGGGATCCCCCTCGCCGAGGACGGTTCGATCACCCTTCCTGACTTCCGCAGCCTCTAGAGATCTTCGATCGGCCGCGGGCCGGCCGGCACGATGTTCGAGCGCCGGGTTTCACCCGGCCTCGGATTTGGTGAGGTCGTCGTCCGAGTCGTATTCGTACGCTACGCGGACGGTCCCGTTGGAGATCCGGACATTCACCTCCACCTTCAACGGGAACCCACCTCTCTTGTGCGCCAGAAATGCTTCGTCGCCGGCGCCGCTCAACCGCCTGAGGACGTCGTCGCGCTCATGGACTCGGTAGGTCATCGCGAAGTCCGATGCCGCTTCATCGTCCTTGTCGGACAGCCCCTTGCACACATTCGGCGCCAGCTGAAGCGGGCAGCCGGTGGAGTCGACGGGCGACCTCTCGGACTGCAGCGCCGGCCGCCTCGCCGCCCAACCGCGAAGCCGTGGCCTCCTGCTCAGCACTGGAACGGAACCGGTCTCCACCTTGGTCGGTGAGCTCGGATCCGGTCCCGGGAGTTGAACGGTGTGGGTCTCAAAGGTCGAGGGACCGGCAGGTCCCGAGCGCCCAGAGGCCACGACCTGCAACCGCTTCCGTGCCTGCAAGCCGCCCCTCCACCGCGTAGTAGAGCGTCGCTCCGAGCGACCAGAGGTCCGACGCGGGTGCGGCCTTCGCGCCGCTCATCCGCTCTGGTGCGACGTACCCGAGGGTGCCGACCAACGAGCCGTCTTGAGTCAGTCCCCGGGTGGCCCCAATGATCCGGAGGCCGCCACCTCCTCGTCCAGCGATCTCCCCTCCACCAGGTGCATCACGATCCACGGCCGGCCGTCCTCTTCGAGCACATCGTGGACCGGCACGATCCCGGGGTGGTGCAGACCAGCGACGGCGCGTGCCTCCACCATCGCCCGCTCCCGCAGCGCCTCTCGCTCCGACGCGCTCAGGCTGGGGTTCGGGGTGCGGGAGGGGTAGCCGACGTCGCCGATCTGGTAGTGCCAGTTGGTGATGCCGAACCAGGTCATCCGGATCTCGCGGGGCATGCCGGGACGCGGACGATAGCTGTCGTCCGCCTGGGCGGGGGTCGCGGTCAGGGCGGCGACCATCGCGGTCACGGGCAGGCCGGCCAGGACGGCGCGGCGGGGGATGTCGTACATGGTGTGCCTCTCTTGCGAGAACCGGGGGGTTGCGGCGGGCATGAGGGGTCGGCGGCGCGGGCTCGCAGAGCCGGGCCGCAAGTGGGTAAGAAGGGTCAGCCGGCCTTGACGGCCAGGGCCTGCGCGAGCTCGACGATCTGCTCGGCGGTGTCGTCGCCTCCGAGCAGTTGGCGGACGTCGTGGTCGACGCGCGAGTCCGCCAGCGTACGGACGATGCGGTCGAGGTCGGACTGCGGCGCCAGGTGCGCATCGACGGGGGCGTCCCCGGCCGAGGTGTTGACCACGACCAGGGGTTCGGCCCGGCGCCGGGCCTCCTCGATGCCGGCGTGCAGGGCCGCCTCGCCCTCGGCGGTGGGAACGTAGCCGACCAGGACTGTCACGAGGGCCTCCGGACGAATCGCTTGATCAACGGCCAGGCCAGCAGGATGAGGATGACGGCGTAGACCGTGTAGGAGACGGGCCCGCCGAGCAGGCCCGACAGGTCTCCCCCGGACAGTTGCAGGGAGCGGCGGCCCTGGAGTTCGGCGCGGGGGCCGAGGATGACGCCGACGATCAGCGGCAGCACCGGCAGCCCGAAGCGGCGCATCCCGAACCCGAGCAGCCCGAGCACCAGCAGCAGGATCAGGTCGAACGGCTGGGCGTTGACCGCGTAGGCGCCCATGGAGGCGAAGAACAGGATGCCCGCGTACAGGTAGGGGCGGGGGATGCGCAGCAGCCTCGCCCACGCGGGCGCGAGGGGCAGGTTGAGGACGAGCAGCAGCAGGTTGCCCACGAACAGGCTGGCGATCAGCGTCCACACCAGGGTCGGCTGGCGTTCGAACAGCAGAGGGCCGGGCTGGATGCCGTACGACTCGAACGCCGCCAGCATCACGGCGGACACGGCCGTGGCGGGCAGGCCGATGGCCAGCATCGGCACCAGGGTGCCGGCGGCGGAGGCGTTGTTGGCGGCCTCCGGTCCGGCGACGCCTTCGATGGCGCCGTTGCCGAACTCCTCAGGCCGTTCGGCGAGCCGTTTCTCGGTGGCGTACGACAGGAAGGTGGGGATCTCGGCGCCGCCGGCGGGCAGGGCGCCGAAGGGGAAGCCGAGGGCGGTGCCGCGCAGCCAGGGCTTCCAGGAACGCCGCCAGTCCTCTGCGCCCATCCATGGCCGGCCGACCGGTACGATGGGGGCGGCCTTGCGGCGCAGGTGCGGCCACCCACAGCGCCTCGCCGACGGCGAAGATGCCGACGGCGACGACGACCACGTCGACGCCGTCGGCCAGTTGCGGGATGCCGAGGGTGAGCCGCTGCTGGCCGGTCACCCCGTCGATGCCGATCGTGCCGATGACCAGCCCGGCCAGCAGGTGGCGAGGGTGCCGGCGACGAACGAGCCGATGGCCGCGGTGGCCAGGGCCTGGGCGGCCCGTCCGGCTTTGGCCATCTTGTTGCCCTCGATCGAGGTGATGACCGAGGAGGACTCGCCGGGGGTGTTGAGCAGGATGGAGGTGGTCGAGCCGCCGTACATGCCGCCGTAGAAAATGCCCGCGAACAGGATGAACGCCTGGGTGGGGTCCATCCCGTACGTGATCGGCAGCAGCAGGGCGACGGTCATGGCGGGGCCGATGCCGGGCAGCACGCCGACGGCGGTGCCGGCGATCACGCCGATGAGGGCCACCAGGAGATTGCCCGGGGAGACGACGTTGGCGAACCCGTCGAGCAGGAGGCGCAGGTTGTCCATCACAAGATCCCCTGCAGCACGCCGGCGGGCAGGTTGACGCCCAGGCCGATCGCGAACGCGTAGAAAGTGATCAGCGCGAGCGTGCCGGCGATCAGCAGGCCGCGCACGTGGTGCCGGTTGCCCAGGGCGAAGGCCGATCCCCAGAACAGGATGGTGCCGCTGATCACCCAGCCCAGCCAGTCGATGAGGGCGGCGTTCAGCAGGAAGGCGCCGATCAGCAGCAGCACGGTGCGCCAGTCGATGCGGGTGGTCAAGTCGACGTCCTCGCCTGCCTCCGGCTCGCCGCGGCCGCCGCGGGCGACGTCGATGCCGTACGCGACGGCGACCGCGAGCAGGCACGCGCCCAGCAGGATCGGCACCGGGCGGGGGCCGATGGGGTCGTTGCTGCTGGTCAGATGGGTGATGCGGAGGGCATCGGCGATCACCAGCGCGCCGGTCAGGGCCAGGAGGGCGCAGACGCCGTACTGGGCGCGATCCCGGATCATGCCAGCCCGAGTTCGGACAGGATCGCCGCGACGCTCTTGTCCTGTTCGGCGAGGTAGGCGGTGAACTGGTCGCCGGGCAGGAAGGCGTCGGTCCAGCCGCGCTTGGTCAGCTCGCTCTTCCACTCCTGCGAGTCGTGCATCCGGGTGATGGCCTCGATCCAGGTCTTCTTGTCGGCGTCGCCGATGCCGGGGGGTGCCACGATGCCGCGCCAGTTGCTGAAGACCCGGTCGATGCCGGACGCCTTGAGCGTGGGCACGTCCTTGACCACGTCGATCGGCTCCGCGCTGGTCACCGCGAGGATGCGTACGGTGCCGGCCTCGACCTGGTCGAGGAACTCGCCGTAGCCGCTCGCCCCGAACCCGATCTTGTTGCCGAGGATCGCGGGCAGCAGCTCGCCGCCGCCGTCGTAGGAGACGAAGTTCACCTGCTTGGGGTCGATGCCGACGGCCTTGGCCAGCTGCATCGGCAGCAGGTGATCGGGGCCGCCCGGGGAGGAGCCGCCGCCGACGGTGACCTTCTTGGGGTCCTTCTTCCACGCCGTCACCAGGTCGCCGATCGTCCGGTACGGCGAGTCCTTGGAGACCACGATCGCGCCGGCTTCCTCGATGAGCTTGGCGATCGGCGTGGTCTGGGTGAGCGTGGCCGTGGATTTGGAGGCGTAGGAGGCGCCGACGACGCCCAGGCCCATGAGCATGGCCAGTTTGCCGTTGCCCTTTTCGTTGATCGTGCGTTGCAGGCCGACCGTGCCGCCAGCGCCGGGCAGGTTGAACACCTGCACCCCTGAGGCGATCTTCGTGTCTTCCATGACCTTGGCGGCCGTACGGGCGGTGGTGTCGTAGCCGCCGCCGGGGGTGTTGGGCACCATGCTGCGCAGCCCGCTGACGGGTTCACCGGCCGCGCTCGCGCTCGTGCTCGTGCCTGTTTGCTTGGCCGCGGTCGCTCCGCAGGCGCTGACCACGAGCATGGACAGCGCCGCCAGAGCGCCGAGGAGGGCGGTGATCCGATTTCTCACAGTGGTCTCTTTCGCATTGACAGGTGCAGCGCCATGATTATGCGAACCCGGCCGACAGGCCGTCTGCCTTGTGTGACCAGCGGAGATTGTGTTCTTTGTGTTCGCCGTCTACGGGGCGGCCATGCCGCGGGGATCGTAGGGGCTGCATCTGTGCGGCGGCCTATGCGTCCGATCGGTAAGTGTGCTGCTCCCATCCCGCAGGCCCGCGCCGTCCGGGACCGGCTTCCACGCCGCGCGCCCGGACGGAGAGACCTCGCGGCGCGAAAGCGGCAGGGAGTGCATCTGGAGGAGTTCACAAGCTGGGATGCCGGCCGCCAGTGGACAGCGGAACGGCTGCGATCAGCGTCCTCGCGGTTCCGCCATCAGCGCGCGCGCGGGTGGCGAGCATCGCCGTCATACATCGAGCAGTACTGAGTCATCATGCAGTCGACGGCCTCGTCGGCCTTGCGGCGAGGAGGAGCTTGATCATGGCCTCGCGCATCGCCGTTCTGGACGGCGAATCGCTGGTCGTCGGCCTGGCCGAGCAGGCGCAGCGTGCCCAGCAGGCGTTGGGCCACACCGCGGATGCTGGTGTCCAGCGCCGACGCGTTCACAGCATGAGCGGCCCGCAGGCGTTCTGCCGCTTTCGTCGCCGCCCCTGACCATGGGATCGGCGCCTTCCACGCCCTGCGCGAGGCACTCCTTGGCAACCCCTGCGTAATCCCCAGCACGCAGATACGTGCGAGTGGTCACGTGGGAGCGATCTGCTTCCCGAACTGCCGCTTGACTCTTCCTTCGCCATGTGTCGGCGAATGCCGATTAGTCGGAACAAGCGTCGTGGCATGTCTCGCGACACGCAAAAAACGCCAAAATCTTTATTCGACGAAACCCTCCTTTAAAGGTGTCGGATTTGACGTGTTGTTTGAGTTCATTGAGGTGAATGAGATAATCCTTGTGGGTATGTACGCTTCTGTCTGAATGCCTATCCAGATATGGGCATTGGATTTCGCGTCGATTTATCCATGAATGGAAACGAGAGCACGTGAATACTGAAATTCGGCAATTGCCGACGTCGCCCCGCACGCGTATCGCGAAGCTAGCTCTGGCCGCTGCGGCCACCGGCCTCATGCTCGTTCCGCTGAGCCAGGCAGTGGCGAGCGCGAGCACCGCCTCCCTCCAGCCCAACACCGGCCACGCCTCCTGCTCGCACGACCAGTGGGGCGTATGCGATGTCCTCTGGTGGGGCCGCGACGACAAGTCCGAGGACGACAAGAAGTTCGACCACGACAAGTTCGACCACGACAAGTTCGACCACGACAAGTTCGACCACGACAAGTTCGACCACGACAAGTTCGAGCACGACAAGAAGTTCAAGCGCGACAAGAAGTGGGAGCACGACAAGAAGTTCAAGCATGACCGGTTCGAGCACGACAAGAAGTGGGAGCACGACGAGTCCGAGCACGACAAGAAGTTCGACCGCGACAAGAAGTCCGATCGTTTCAAGGTCGACCACGTCAAGATCGACCACCTCAAGCTCGACCGCGACAAGAAGTTCGAGCACGACAAGAAGTGGGAGCACGACGAGTCGGAGCGCGACAAGAAGTGGGAGCACGACGAGTCCGACCACGACAAGAAGTTCGAGCACGACAAGAAGTTCGAGCACGACAAGAAGTTCGAGCACGACAAGAAGTGGGAGCACGACGAGTCCGGCCACCACGGTTGGTAGCCGTAGTGCACGGGTCGGACTAGGGTGAGAAGGCCCGCCAGGGGATGAGTTCGGCGACAACGCCCTCCCCGGAGGCCGAGGGCATCTCTTGGCACTGTGATCGGTGATTGAGCCGAAATCGCTCTCGGCCGCTCGAAAAAGCAGATGACAAATGCCGTGGCAAATTATTTTGCCCCGGCATTTGTCGCTTGACGTCATTCGACGTCAGCCGGAGTGCGGAGTACCAGCCCCCGCGACGACAACAGTGAGAGCGACTGATGGCGTGGCACAGCGCCAGGACCTCTGCGGCGTTCCCCCCGCGTCGAGCCTTGATGATGGCTGCCCTCAGATCGTTGAGGCGCTGAAACGAGAGCGGAGCCTCTGTCTCTTCCGCCGATGGGACGGCCACTTACCATCGGGTTGGTCCGCCAGTCGCCGCCGAACAATTCGAAGCCATCCGTCACATCGAGATGGCACTCCCCCGGCCGCCCCACCAAGCAGTCGGAAGCCGCCGAGACAGACTGGCCTGGCGGGAACGGATTGAGAATAATCATGGCCCGGGCAGTGCTGGAGGCAGGCGCCGCCTGGCGCGCCCAGGCGCGGCGCGCCACCGTACGCCCCGCGCCGCCGTCCCGCTCTGCGCGTGCGGCCTTGGGGCCGTTCTCGCGCGAGCGCAGTTGTAACCGAGCTTCAGGAGCAGGATCGCAGATATCGGTGACAACGAGAACCACCAAGAGCCGCGTGCAATCCATTCGCCCCGGCCGAAGAAGAAGACCGTGCGGCATCCGCGAAATGCTCAGCCTTAGCGACAGGCGTTGCAATCGTCGCACAAGGTTTTGATCCAGACTCGATCCCTGCCCTGACCGGGATTGCCGCAGTACTCACAGATCCTCGCCGACTCCTCTTCAGCAGCGCGTACGAGGAGTGTCGCCGCGTCGTCCTCCTGCTTGTACCGTTCCTGCTCGTGTGGTTCGGGCCACATGTCGCCCCCTTGGTGCAGGTGACGCAACAGGCCGGTTAGGAGGTAGATGCGCAAGGTGCCGTACTTCTCCTTGACCTGCTGGACGCTGTAGCTGGGGCTTACGGCCAACAGTTCCTCGTGCAGGCGTAGCAGCAACGGATGCCAGCCCGGTCCGATGCCGTCAAGGTGGGCGGGGATCTGATCCGACATGACTTCATGATCTGATGCAGCGGATCGGCTGTCGACAGGGCCAAGGGCCTAAACGTCCCCCGGCGACCCGGGGCCGCGCGAATGGCTCCCGAATCATCAACCCCGTCGCATTCCGACCGATGACATGTTCCGGATCTTTCTTTCCCTCTCCGAGCCGCAGATGGCAAGGCGAGAACCCAAGAGGCCCTCCATCCGTGTTCAGTGAGCCCGTTGCTGCCGCCTTCAACGGTGCTGCGCCGTCAGGGGCAGTCCTCGGCATAGTCGTGACCGCGCGGACAGCGAGGGTCCCAATGAACGCCGTAGTGCATTAGCGAGGTGGCCAGATCGGGGTGAGCGGCGGCCCACACGTCGTCGAAGAAGAACCACTGTCGGTAACCGAAGAAGTCATCCATATGGATCGACATCTGCGCCACGTGCTCACCTTGCCGGATGAGCGTGCGGTCCGGATCACGGCCGTTGGAGGGTTCGAACCCTTCCAACAAACGCAGAGCGGTCTCGTTCGCCTGCGGGTGAGCGTCACACGCCTCGGGTATCTCCTCTTCGAAGCTCGGCCACCGGTTGCAGCGCTCCAAGGCAGGCCTGATCTCGCTCTCGTCCCGGGCCACCAGCGCACGCAGGTGAAGCAACTCGCATGGCCACTCGTCGAGCCTTGCGTCGGCCGCTCGCAGAGCCTCGGCAAGCTGCGGTAGCCGTACACCGGGAAACGACTGCGGCGGGCAGTGTCCGATGCTGTCACTGCTCGCGTAGAAGGTCAGCACGACCGCGTAGGTCACTCCCTCGCCACCCTGCGGTGTGGATGTGAGAGCCTCGACTGGCACTGGCGGGATGAACACCTGGTCGGCAGAGGCGGCGTGAAGGCTCTCGGGTAACTCCCAGCCCTCGTGCAGGAGGTAAGCCCAGCGGTCAGGCTCGGACGCCACGAGAGCATCGTCGACAAAGAAATACGCCAGGTCGACCTCGTCATCATCGGTGAGCACCCGCACGCTGTGCTCGTCGACCCGCAACTCCTGCTCGACATAGAGGTGCTTCTCCAGCAGCTCGCGCAGCTCCCGCATGTTCTCGGGAGCGGGTAGGCCGGCCTCGAAGATCGTGTTGAGTCCGTAGACGTCTGCTCCGAGTTCACGCTCGATCCACTCGTAGGCGTCGCCTGCTCCAGCGTCATCCCACACCCTGCGGAACCAATCGAGGACCGTGGCATCGGGAAAGTGCCGCACCAGCTTGCCAAGCGGCCCTTCGTAGAAGCTGCGGTAGATGAAGAAGACCATGGCGCCAACCATCCCAAGTGCCGCCGACAAAACACGCTGAGGGTCGCGGATCGCCTGCGCGCAGATCATCGTTCCTGCCTGGCCGAATCGTCCCGTGGGCTTGTCCTCACCCAAACCGCATTAGCAGCTCGAATCTTGCCCGTCCCGATTGGTTCAACCGGAACCAACAGGCGCGGCTGATCTATCGGGAACGGCGTTGGAGGGCCCTGGATTGCAACTAGACCTGCAACTAAGCCGAGGATGCATGCCGTTTCAGAGGGTGGTCGCCTCTCATTCATGGTGATCAGGTCACCCGGCTTAAGATCGTGATCGACGACGGAATGACCAGCTTGCTGCGACGGTCTCGGCGAGGTGGTCCGTGTGCAGGGTCGTTGGATCCAGCTCGCCGAAAAGCGTGATCATGATGAGATCTGCTGCTGCGAAGATTTCCAGCTCATGAGGCGACGAATGGCCGCGGTGATTCTCCTGGTGACCGCATCCACGGTGACTGCGGGGCCGGCCGTACGGGCCGATGCCGTGATCGATCCGGCCGATGCTATTCAGCGCCAGCTCGTCCCGGGCCATGGGGTGAAGATCGTCCAGCGCGCCCGGACGAACTGGTTCGGCAGTTGGTTTGTCCACAAGCCGGTGAGCGGCGTCGTAGGGTTCGGCAAGGGCAAGATCGTGGCTACAGACCTGACGAACTTCAACCTGGGACGCCACGGTACCCGCAACATCTGCATCGGAAAGCGCGGCTACCAGTTGTACGCCGAGCCCGACCCCGACCGGCCGCTGCCGCCGGGCAAGAGTTGGGTCACGTACGAGTGGCCGTGCCAGCTCGTTCTGAAGTCCGGCCACCATGTCAGCCTCAGCGACCCGGCCACGCTCAGAGCAGTGTTGGCCACCACCGCGCGCAAGCGGCCCGCCGGGGTCTACGACGGTGTGCGCACCACCCTCTACGAGGGCACCATCACCTTCGCGCAACTCCACAAGGTGAACCCGGGCATGCGCATCGGCCTCCGCAGCAAGCCCACCGGCAAGTACGCCTCCTGGAAGGTGTCCTGGCGATTGTGGATCGGCCGTGACCAGCTCGTCCGCAGGGCGTGGAGCGCGTGGCGCGAACCGAACGACAGCCGCGACAGGTCCACCGGCGAACAGCCCTACCACGCCTTCGTGGAGGATCTCCGGTTGTCGGACTGGGGGATGACGGTGGACATCCAGCCCCCGCCCGCGGATGAGACGGTGTCGTCGGAGGAGTTGGATGACTGACCCGAACGTCACGCCTGCCCCTTGGTCGCTTCCGTGCGACGCGCACTGCGGCGGTGATCATCACGGGTGGGGCACGACTCCGCTGCTGAGGGCGTCGAACAGGAGCGCCATGCGGGCACGATGGTCGTCTGCGACGGTGTCGGCCGGTTCTCCGGCGATCAGGCGCCGGGCGGTCTCCATCGGCACTGCGGTGCAGCCGGCGACGAAGAAGGCGGCGAGCAGCGGGGCGTCGCCGTCGAAGACCGGGTCGTGTTCGAGCTCGCCGGCGAGGGTCCGTTGGAGGTCGGCGGCGATCTCCCTGGCGCGGGCGACCAACGCGGACGAGGCCGCGACGGTCCCGAAGAAGGGGACGGACCCGGCCGGACAGGGCGTGCCACTCCTCGAGGAGACGGAACGCCGTATCGCGCGAGGACTGGAGCACTCCGGCGTACGGGGCGCGGTCGCGTACCGCTGAGCGCAGGAGCCCGACGGCGTCGACCTCGCGGTCCAGCAGGAGGTCCCCCTTGCGCGGGAAGTGCTTGAAAACCGTCACGGCCGAGGCTCCGACCTCCCGCGCGACCTCGGCGACCGTGTCCAATCCGCGTTCGAGGAACAGCCGGGTCGCGACCTCCGAGATCTTCGCGCGCTGACGGTAACGTACTGGCCGGATAGCGGGCTCCGCAGGTCACCTTCACAGGCGTGGAGACCACCCGCAGGGCCTGAGCGGCCCAAGGGCATGCACGAGGTGGCGGTCAGCCGCGGGCGAGGACGGCGCGGGCGGCCGAGAGTTGCCGGTCCTTGGCCTCCTGGAGCGCATGGAACTCGGCGGGGCGAGCTGCGACGGCAGCGTCCTGGATGCGTTGCTCCGCGGCGGACCAGATGGAGACGAGGTCGGTCTTCGCCTTGCACCCCACGTCCGCCTGCGCCGCGCGGATCTCCTCCTGGGAGGCGGGGCCGTCCGTCATCCAGCGCCGGTCGGTGATGGCGGCGAGCGGGTCGGCGTACTGCCGGCCCTGCTCCTGCATGCACGTGCTCCAGGCCCGGAAGACCTGGACGACCTCCGGATCCCGCTGGGACCGCTCGAAGGTCTCCGAGATGAGCCTGTTGAACAGGGCCCCGTCCACCTGCGAGGTGCCCTGCTCCAGGTGGTTCCGCGCCTGTTTCAGGCAGCCGTCCTTCTCGCCGTACGCGGCCTGCCTTTCCTTCGCCGACAGGCTTCGCATACGGCTGGCACGTGCGGCGGCGCGCCGGGCCACGGTGGGGCGGTCCGGCGGGGTGTGATAGCCGAAGAGGCGAGCGATCTCCGGTTCGACGACACCGTAGCGGCGGCGGTTGGCCGGCTCGACGTCCTCCGCCGCGCTCTGCGGCAGCACCTGCCACGCCATGCCCCGCCGCCGCATGCAGTCGCGGATGAGGAGCTCTTCGGCGCCCTCAAGGATGCCGATGTCCGACGGGGAGAGGTTGTACCGGTCGAAGGGGATCGAGAGCTCGCGCGCCTCCACCCCCGGTGGCGGCACCGGAACCCGCGGCTCCGTCGCCGCCGCCGTCGAACAGGCGGCTGTCGCCGCGGTCAGGAGCACCCCGACCGCTCCCCACAGCCGAACAGACACGCTGATTCCTCCGATGGGCCGCGGGGCGGGGTGCCGAACTCGACGTCCGAGAAGTCGGTGTCCTGCGAGCGGTTCAGGGCCTTACGGCCTGACGTACCTGATGGAGCTGGTCTTGTTGTCGAACCCGTTGTTCGTCAGGTCGCCGTCCGAGGAGTCCGGCCTTGCCGCGTAGCCGTACGCGCCGGAGCAGTTGGCGGAGTTGTAGAACTGCACCCTGGCGGCGCTGTTGTTCCGCATGGAGCTCGCCTTGTTGTTCACTCTGAGCACGTCGTAGCACAGGCCCCAGCCCTCGAACATGAACTCCTCTTCTGCGCCCTTGAACTTGTCGTGCTCGTACAGGCAGAAGGCCAGCTCGCAGGAGCTCACCGCCGGGTCCACCTCGGCCTGCGCGGTGGAGCCGGCCCCCACCAGGCTGACCAGGGTCAGCGCCACGACACCGGCGCTGCGCACCCTCGCTCGCTTCATGCACACCTCATTCTCGTGGGACCGAAATCGTTGTGATCATAGTCAGGTACATGCCGGAAAATTCCACGAATTCGGTTAAGTGATGAGCATGCGCCGCGCTAGTACTCCAGCCGCACCTAGCGATCTTTGAGCTGTTGCCGCTGGTAGTCCCACCTCGTGTGCACGGCCAACGGGTCACACCCACGGGCGTGGGGACCACCCTTCTAGGCGGTCACAGGGAGGAGCCCCAACTGGGGCCTGTGGGGGGTGATCCGGCGCCGGTGGCGGCCCAGGCGAGAACGGTCTCCTGGTCCCGAGAGGCCCGTCACCGCGTTTCCGCTGGTGACGGGCCCCTTCCCGCTGGTGTGGCAGGTGCAAGGTTCGAACTTGCGGGTCAGCTCAGTCGACGGTGATCAAACCCCGCTCGTAGGCGCGGATGAGGCGCCGGGGCACGAGCAGCCGCCGCCCGTTCACGGTGACCGGGACGAGGTCGGGCGCGGTCGCCTTCCACTGGCTGCGGCGGTGCCGGGTGTTGCTGCGGGAGGTCTTACGCTTGGGCACGGCCACGGCTACCAGCTCGCCTTCGTGACACCCGGCAGCTCGCCGCGGTGGGCCATCTCCCGGAAGCGCACCCGGGACAGGCCGAACTTGGTGAGGTGCCCACGAGGACGGCCGTCGACGGAGTCGCGGTTGCGGACGCGGGTGGCGCTGGCGTCGCGCGGCTGGCGGGCCAGTGCCCGGACCGCTTCCGCCTGCTCCTGCGGTGTGCCGGTGCGGATGATCTCCTTCAGCTCGGCCCGTCGTGCGGCGTAGCGCTGGACCACGGCCTTGCGCCGTTCGTTCGCGGCGATCTTGCTCTTCTTGGCCATCAGACCTTCTCTCCTCTTGCACGGATCTGGGCGACGGCCTTGTCGATGCCGATCCTGTCGATGGTCTTGATCGCGCGGGCGCTGAGGGTGAGCCGGACGTGGCGGCCTTCGCTCTCAAGCCAGTAGCGGCGCTGCTGGATGTTGGGGTTCCAGCGCCGCCGGGTGCGCCGGTGGGAGTGGGAGACGTTGTTGCCGAAGACCGGCTGGACGCCGGTGAGCTGGCAGTGCGCGGACATCAGGTCCTCCCGTAACGCTGGTTGAACCGCTCGACGCGACCGGCGGTGTCCAGGACGCGGCTGCGTCCGGTGTAGAAGGGATGGCTGGCCGAGGACACGTCGACGTCCACCACCGGATAGATGTTGCCGTCGGTCCACTCGATCGTCTTGTCGCTCGTGATCGTGGAGCGCGTGAGGAAAGCGAAGTCCGCGCCGGGATCGCGGAAGACGACCGGGCGGTAGTCGGGGTGGATGCCCTGCTTCATCGTTCCTCCCGGAAGAGCACGTGCCGGCGGATGGTCGGGTCGTACTTGCGAAGGGTGAGCCTGTCGGGGGTGTTCCGGCGGTTCTTCCTGGTCACGTAGGTGTAGCCGGTGCCCGCCGTCGACCTGAGCTTGATCACGGGGCGCACCTCATTTCTGGCCAAAACGGTTCCTTTCCACTTGCGGCAGTATGCCATGATAACGAAAACGGTTTTCATACCTACAACTGGAGGCTCCGTGCAAACCCCGGTCGTCCTCGTCGCGGGCCTGCATGCCACGGCTCGCACCGCCACCGTCGAACAACTGCTCGCCGAGCATCCCGGCTCGCTCGCCGTCCACCACGACCTGGGCCAGGTCACCCACGGGCGCGTCCGCCGTAGCGTTCGGGACAGGACGGGCGTGCTCGACACGGCCGAGGTGTGGCTCGCGCACGGCTGCGTCACCTGCACGGTGCGCGAGGATCTGCTGCCCCAGCTCGTCATGCTGGCGAGCGGCGCGACGCTGCTGATCGTGGACCTGTGGGACCCTGTGGAGCCCCGCTCGGTGGCCGAGGCGATCGACTGCGACGAGGCCCGGGAGACCCTGCGGCTCGCCGCCGTACTCACCGCGCTGGACGCTGCGGCCCTGCCCGATGACATCACCCGCGGCGAACGCCTCAGCGAGGTCGGCAGGCCCGCGGCCGCCGGCGACCAGCGTTACCTGGCCGAGGTGCTGGCCCGCCAGCTCGAATACCCGACCGCCCTGGTGCTGCACGGCGGCGACGAGGACGACCACGAGCTGTCCCGCACGGTACTCACCCACCTCGCCCCCTTCACCCCGGTCCACACCGTCGAGGCCCTGCCTCCGGTCGCCGGCGCCCGGATATGCGCCGGCGAACTGGCCGAACGCGTGGACCCCGCCACCGCCCAACTGCCCGGCGACACCCAGACCGACGAGATCGTCACCGCCGTCTGGCGCAGCCGCCGCCCGCTGCATCCGGCCCGCCTGTTCGAGGCCGTCGACGAGCTGGTGACCGAGTCGGTACGCTCGCGCGGCCGCTTCTGGCTGGCCAACCGCCCGGGCGAGCTGCTGGCCTGGGACGCCGTGGCCGGCATCGTCTCCGTCGAGGCCGCGGGCCCCTGGCTGGCCACGCTGCCCCGAGCCGCCTGGGACCTGGTCTCCCCGGCCCGCCGTCTGGCCGCCGACCTGGACTGGGACCCCGAGTGCGGCGACCGCATCCAGCACCTGGTCTTCACCGGCCCCGATCTCGACGCCGCCCGCTTCCGTACGCTCCTCGACTCCTGCCTGCTCACCGAGGAGGAGGAACAGGCCGGAGAGGACGCCTGGAGCCGCTACGACGACCCGTTCGCCCCCATCCTGATCAAGGAGAACGCATGAAGACCCGCCGCGCCCCGCGTAAGAAGCCCAACCCGCTCCTGCGCGTCGACCGCATCGACTACAAGGACACCGCGCTGCTGCGCAAGTTCATCTCCGATCGGGGCAAGATCCGCAGCCGCCGGGTCACCGGTGTCACCGTGCAGCAGCAGCGCCTGATCGCCAGGGCCATCAAGAACGCCCGCGAGATGGCCCTGCTCCCTTACGCCTCACGCCCCAGCGCATGAACAAGCCCGTTTCCGTCGCGCTGGTCGGGGGCCTGTACGGCAGTGCCCGGGTCGCCGCGGTCGATCGGCTGCTGCACCGCCACCCGGGAGCCGTCGCGGTCCATCACGCCATCGCCGCGGGTCCTCGTTGCTTCGATGGCCGCTGTCCTATTTGTGCTGCCGCCCCAAGCCGCGCAGGGTCTCCTGGAGGGACTCTTCTGTGGTGCCGCGCCAGGCCACGAAACCGTCGGGTCTCACCAGCACGGCCTCATCCACGACGTCGAGGTCGTGGTTGAGCAGGTCCATACCGAGTGACGTGGCCACCGGCGACCATCGGCGGTCGCCCAGCCCGGCGAACAGGGTCCAGCGCGAGCCGACCAGGTCCAGCGTGGAAGCCCGGCCGGTTCCGGCGGTGTACACCCAACGGTGCGGGAATCGGCAGCCGGGACGGATGACGTCGTCCAAGACATCTGATTCGGAGCTGTCACGCGAGTGGTAGGCGTAGAACATCATGCCGCGCAGGTAGTCGACGGCGATCTTCTCGTACAGGTCGTTCGGGTCCTCCTCCAGCGACTGATAGCCCTGATGCATTGCACGGGAGAGGGCCAGGGACGCCTCGGCGGCGGCACGGCGTTCGGCCTCATAGGTGTCCAGGAGCGCGGAGGTGAATCGCCCGTGCAGGACATCGGCGATTTTCCAGGCGAGGTTGTGGCCGTCCTGGATTCCAGTGTTCATGCCGAGCCCGCCCGCCGAACTCTGTACGTGGGCGGCGTCGCCGGCCAGGAAGACCCGGCCCTTTTGAAAGGAAGAGGCCAAGCCGATGGCGGCCTCCCAGGCATTGACCGCGTGCAGCTCGACCGGGATCGTCTCATCACCGATCGCGGCCCTCAGCAGCGCAATGGTCATGGCCTCGGTCAGATCCGCCGGATGATCGGGTTTGCCGGGATAATCCATGATGTGCGAGGACCACTGATCCCGCCCGTTCTTCGACATCAACGTGGCGTACACCTGCTCGTTGCGCACGAAGCACATGTTCGTTCCCCACTCCCGCAGGACCGGCCCGAGATCGGCGCGGAAGAACGCGGTGTTGAGCCGCCCGATGGCCTCACGGTCGGGCATAGTGATCCCCAGAAGTCCGCGCACGTCGCTGTTCGCCCCGTCCGCGCCGACGACGTAGCCGGCCCTGACCTCCCACTTCTCGCCCGTGGCGACGTCGACAACCCGCGCGCGCACATGATCGGCGTCGGGCACGAGGCCGACCAGCCGGGCGCCGAACTGGACGGCACCGCCGCGGCGGTGCAGTTCGTCCAGTGCCAAGCGCTGTACCTGGTCGTGGGTCATGACAAGGCGTGGATTCACCGGGCTGCAGGTTTCAAGCCTCCTGGAGTACCGCGGTGGCAGCCCTCCTCGGTGAAGGGTGTTGCCGAGCCCTCGGTCTTTGAAGACCATCCGCATCGGCGTGCCACCCTCCCAGCCGACCTTCTCCAGCGCCGGCCCAAGGCCGACCGAGCGGAACACCTCCAGCGTGCGCAGGCTCGTGCTCGCCCGCGGCACCGCCGAGATCGCGTCCCGCTTCTCGATGACCAGAGACCGGACGCCCCAGTGGGCCAGGAACAGCCCCGTCGACAACCCGACCGGCCCGCCGCCCACCACCAGCACCGGCACATCCTCAGTACGCATCGCCTGCTCCCTGGTCGATTTTCCGGGGTGACTGGCGACCACTCTGCACGCTCAAGTCGACTTGAGCGCAACATGGAGCCATGACAGACGAGCGCTACTCGATCAGCCACGTCGCCCGCTGCTTCGACGTGCCGGTATCGACGCTGCGTTACTACGACGAGCTGGGGCTTCTCCCCGCCGCCGAACGACGTGGGAAGGTGCGCCACTACGGCCACGCTGAACTCCGCCGGCTCGCGCTCATCCAGCGCCTGCATCAGCGCGGTCTGGTCAGCCTGGCCGACACCGCCACCCTGATCGCCGAAAGCCCGGCAGCGGATCAGCCCTCAGGCCGTGAGGTCCTGATCGCCTCAATCGGGGCGATCAAGAGCCGGATCGATGACCTGCAGGCCGCCCAGCTGCTCCTGGAACACCTGCTGACCTGCCCGAGGACAGACCCGGTCCGAGAATGCGCCCACCTCCGCACCGAACTCGGCCAAGCCGTCGACCACGCACTCGCCGCGCTCGCTGCCTCGACAGAGCAACGGCGAGGCCCGGTACAAGGCGGCCGCCGCCGGCCGCCGACATCGATACGGCGACGCCAAGGCCCCCAGCCACCGCCCAAAAAAGGCACGTCAGACCCCAAGAGCACGGCTTAGCGTGCCCGGCGGCGTCGCACCAGTTCGGCTTCCGCGACGGCGGCGGCGACCCTATGGACCACGGGAAAGCCGTGATTCCCAGCTGTCTGGAACGCCGAAAGACGGCCCGACGGCGGCTGGAGACGTTCTTCGGAGGCGGTCCATCGCTGCCATGGCAACCGCTACTCTGCTACCGCGTTCCAGCACGAGCGCTCGCGCCAGGCGGGGAGGACGATGACGCAGCCGAGCACGGCGGACCTGCCAGGCCAGGAGGACCACTTCCCGCCGCATGTCAGGAAGGACTCCGCTGGGATCCGGCTGCCATGGGCGTTCATCGCTCTGGTGGCCCTGCTGGTGGTGGGCCGGTTCGTGCTGGCGCCGTACCTGACAGATCCGGCGTTGCAGACGTGGGCGACGGTGTTCGTGGCGGTGTGCGTGCAGGCGCTGCCGTTCCTGGTGTTCGGGGTGGCGCTGTCGGCGGCCATCACCGCGTTCGTACCCGCGTCGTTCTGGACCAGGGCGCTGCCACGGCGTACCTATGCGGCGGTGCCCATCGCCGGCGTCGCCGGGGCGGTGCTGCCCGGCTGCGAGTGCGCGTCCGTGCCGGTGGCCTCGGGGCTGATGGCCCGGGGCGTGGCTCCGCCCGCGGCCCTGGCATTTCTGCTGGCCTCGCCGGCGATCAACCCGGTGGTGCTGGTGGCCACCGCGGTGGCCTTTCCGAACGACCCTTCGATGGTGGTCGCGCGGTTCGCCGCCTCGCTGGCGGTCGCGGTGCTGGCCGGGTGGATCTGGGCGCGGTTCGGGCGGGGCGAGTGGCTGCCGACACCTCGTCGCACGGCCGAGGCCGGGCAGAGCAAGGTGAACGCCTTCCTGGACGCGATGCGCCACGACCTGATGCACGCCGGCGGATTCCTGGTGGTCGGCGCCCTGGCCGCGGCGACCCTGAACGTGGTGATCCCCCGGACGTGGCTGACCACGGTGGCCGGAGTACCGGTCGTGTCCGTGCTTGTGCTGGCCCTGCTGGCGGTGCTGCTGTCGATCTGCTCGGAGGCCGACGCGTTCGTGGCGGCCTCGCTCACGGCGTTCTCCCCGACGGCCAAGCTGGCATTCCTGGTGGTCGGGCCCATGGTGGACCTGAAGCTCATCGCGCTCCAGGCGGGCACCTTCGGACGGGCTTTCACCTGGCGTTTCGTGCCGCTCACGCTGGTCCTGGCGATCGGCGTCAGCTTCGTCTCAGGCTGGGCGCTGCTGTGAACCGCCAGACGCAGGGGGCTCTCCTGGTGATCCTCGGCGCCGTGCTGTTGACCATCTCCGCGTTCTCCACGACGTACGTCAACTACGTCAAACCCGGCTTCCGGCCGCTGCTCGTGGGAGCCGGTGCGGTCCTGGTGGGTCTGGGCCTGCTCTCTGTCGTCCAGGGCTGGCTGGGCAGGCCCGGCGCCCACGGCCACGTTCCGCGGGTGGCGTGGTTGCTGGCCGCGCCCGTGTTCGCGATCGTGATGATCGCGCCTCCCGCACTCGGCTCGTTCGCGGCCAGGCTCGACGACGGCGCTCCCGCGCCATCCCGTACTGCAAGCTACGGGGCGCTCGGCCGGGGCGGGGTGACGGAGCTGACGCTGGGCGAGTTCATCGGGCGGGCCTACGCACCGTCAGGTTCCTCGCTCACGGGCAGGGAGGTCAGGCTGACCGGCTTCGCCGTACCGTCCAAGACCGGCTGGTACGTCACCAGGATGCGGATCAACTGCTGCGCCGCCGACGCGATGGCCTTGGAGGTCGCCGTGCACGGCGTGCCCTCGCCCGAGGAGAACGCCTGGGTGCGGGTCACCGGCACGTGGATCCCGTGGAAAGGGGGCGTTCCCGATGACTACGAACCGCCGGCTCTGAACGCCACCGGAGTCAGCGCCATCCCGCAACCAGCGGAACCTTACGAATAATTCCCCATGAAGAGCCTGCTACTCCTCCTGCTCGGCGGAGCACTGTTGAAGATCTCCGCCTTCTCCACAGACTTCACCAACTACGTCAAGCCAGGTTTCCGGCCTCTGCTGATCGCGGCGGGCGCGGTGCTGGTCATCCTGGCAGTGGCCACTCCGATCGAGGAGCGCCGCAAGAGCATCCGCTCCACGCGGCAGGCGCGTCTCACGCACGCCCGCCTCGCCGAGGACGCCCACCTGGCACAGTTGACCGGCCGCGAGCCCGCCACCCCTGGGCAGGCCTGCTCACCCGGCCACGAACACGGGGAAGGCGGCAGGGTGGCGTGGCTCCTGACGGCTCCGATCGCCGCGATCTTTCTGATCGCTCCGCCCGCCCTCGGCTCGTACGCCGCCCAGCAGGCCCCTCCACCGCCCCCGCCGACCCTCGTGAACGTCCAACCCGTCAAACCGCTCAAGAGCGACCGTGTGAACGTACTGAGCCTGGCCGAATTCGCTGACCGGGCCTGGTACGAGCCGAGCGGATCGCTCGCCGGCAAGACCGTCCGCCTGACCGGGTTCGTCTTGCCGTCTCCCGACAAGGGCGAGTGGTACATCGCTCGCATGCGGATCAGCTGCTGCGCCGCCGACGCCCTCACCATGAAGGTCATCGTCAGAGGAGCCCCCGCCCCGGCAACAGACACCTGGGTACGGGTCACCGGCACGTGGATCCCCAGGAAGGGCCGGCCGTCGGACACGTACGTACCGGCGGTGACGGCTTCCGATGTCCACCCGGTATCCCCGCCCACCGAGCCGTACGAGTAATGAATACGGTTATCGTTTATACCTGAACACGAGCCTCTGGATCGGAGATCGGGATGCGAAAACGAGCCGCGATCATGCTGGCGACGCTCTTGGGAGTGCTCCTCGCGGGGTGCGGCGGCCAGGAACCCCCAGGCGGGAACGACCGGCAGCTGACCCTGGCCGCCCCGCGCGACCTCGTCGCCGGCCCCGCGGATCCGTACTACACGCACCAGACGTTACGCGTGTGGGAGCCCTTGGTGACCGTCGATGACAAGCTGAGGCCCGTTCCGGCGCTGGCAACCGGCTGGGACAGCGCGGACCGGGGGCGGCGCTGGACGTTCACGCTGCGCGACGGCGTACGGTTCAGCGACGGCACCCCGTTGACCGCCGATTCGGTGGTCGCCAGCATCAAGCGGTTCCTGCGGATCGCGCCCCGCCAGTCGGCGTTCTTCAGCCTGGACGCCGGTATGGAGGCGGCGTACGGCAAGCTCGGCGAGGTCCGGGCCGAGGGCGGCAAGGTGACGTTCGTCCTGGACCAGCCGGTGGCCGACCTGCCGAGCAGGCTGGCGGGCTTCTACAGCATGGTCCAGTCGCCGAAGGCGTTCACGTCCTCGGGCGACTTCGCCGGCAAGCCGGTGGGGACGGGGCCGTACACGCTGGTGAACTGGGTCAAGGGGCAGCGGGCCGAGCTTGCCGCCAACCCGCACTACTACGGCGCCGCCCCGGCCTACAAGAAGATCGTGGTCAGGGTGATCCCGGACGCCAACGCGCGGATCGCGGCGTTGCGTGCCGGCGAGGTGGACGGGCTGATCGACAAGGGCGCGCTGCTGCCGGGGCAGGTCGCGGCGGTCGCCGGGGACTTCCGAGTCGTTCGCAGCCCCTCGGTGCTGACGCACTACCTGACCTTCAACGCCTCGCGGAAGCCGTTCTCCGATCCCCGCCTGCGCGAGGCGGCCGACCTGGTGATCGATCGGCAGGCCATCGCCGGCAAGCTTCTCGCCGGCACGGCCCGCGCGGGTGCCGGGTTCCTGTCGCCGGTTTTCGGCGACCTCGCCGAGCCGGGCTCAACCGTGCGGTACGACCCGGGCAAGGCTCGTGAGCTGGTCACCACCGCAGGAGCGCCTGCCGAGCCGGTGAACATCCTGATCTCCTCGGCCGAGACCGGCCAGTTCCCCTACACCGACATCGCCGAGGTGCTGCGCGCGGCCTTGGAGCAGGCGGGCCTGCCCGCGAAGGTGACCGTGGCCGAGGCCACCAAGTCCGTGATGGAGGCCGGGGACTACGATCTCTTCCTCAGCGCGTACAGCGTGCCCAACGGCGACGCCGACTACCTGTTCCGCCGGTTCCTGCGCTCCGACGCCTCCTGGAACGTGGAGCGCAAGCTCGGCTACCGCAACCCCGAGTTCGACGACCTGATCGACCAGGCCGCGACACAGACCGACCCGGCCCGGCGGCGCGACCTCTACCACCGGGTCCAGCGGCTGCTCGCCACCGACCGCCCGATGATCCCGCTCGCGTACCAGGACAATCCCATCGTGACGACGAGTAAGGTCGGCGGGGTGGCGCAGAGCGTGGCGTACGTGGTCGATCTGGGCAAGCTGGCTCCCCTGAGGTGACGGCCACCGTCCTGCGGCGCGCCGCCGAGCTCGTGCTCGTGCTGCTGGGGCTGTCGGTGCTGGTCTTCCTGCTCACCTCGCTCGCGCCGGGCGATCCGGCCGAGGAGATCCTGCGGCGCGGCGGCATCCAGCCGACGGCGCGCAGCGTGGCGGCACTGCGCGCCGAGCTCGGTCTCGACCAGCCGCTGTTCACCCAGTACCTGCGATGGCTGCTCGCCGTGCTGCGCGGCGACCTGGGACACTCCTACACCGACCGCTCCCCCGTCGCCGCCGAGATCCTCTCGCGGGTTCCGGCGACACTGCGGCTGGCGGGAGCGGCGGCGGTGGTCGCGGTCGTACTCGCCGTGCTCGCCTCCATCAGGGCCGTCTTCAGACCGAGGGCCTTCGACAGCCGCGCCATCGTGCTCGCGACGGTGGCGATCGCCGGCATCCCGCCCTACATCGTGGGGATCCTGCTGATCAGCGTCGTCGCGGTCGGCTTGCGCGCACTGCCCACGGGCGGGGCGGACAGCCCCGGCGCCGTGGTGCTCCCCGCCGTCACCCTCGGCCTGGCGGGCGCCGCGACGCTGCTGCGGCTGCTCCGGGCCGACCTGGCCCAGGCCTTACGGCTGCCGTTCGTCAAACTCGCCACCGCCAAGGGGGTGCGGTCCCGGCGCGCGATCATGGTGCACGCGCTCCGCGTGGCCGCGCCGAACGCCATCACGGCGGCCGGTACGGTGCTCGCGGAGCTGCTGGCCGGCGCGGTGGTGGTGGAGACGCTGTTCTCCTGGCCGGGCGTGGGGCAGCTCGCGGTGTCGGCGATCAGGCAGCGGGACCTGCCCGTCGTGCAGGCGTACGTGCTGGTCGTCGCGGTCGCGACCGTGCTGGTCCTGGCCCTGGTCGAGCTCTGCCTGGCGGCCTCCGACCCGCGGGTGCGCCACCGATGACCGGCCGCGCCGGCACCGCGCTGCTCGCCCTGGTCGTCCTGTTCTGCCTGCTCACCCCCACGCTGTCCGGGTACGACCCGTACCTACCCGACCTGGAGGACGCCCTCCTGCCGCCGAGCGCCGAACACTGGCTCGGCACCGACCAACTCGGCCGCGACCTCCTCACCAGAACCGCCGCGGCCGGCCGCACCTCCCTGATGTTCGCGCTGGCCATCACGACGATCACCACGGTCCTCGGCACATTGTTCGGCACCGCGGCGGGGCTCGCCGGTGGCCTGCCTGACCGGCTGCTGCGTCTGGCCGCCACCACGGCGCTCGCCCTGCCCGGCCTCACACTGGCGCTCGCGCTGGCCGGCGTGCTGCCGCCCGGGTACGTCACCGTCCTGGCCGCCCTCGTACCACTCGGCTGGGTCAACTGCGGCCTCGTCGCCCACACGGCGACCCGGCGGGTGGCCTCCTCCGACTACGTCCTGGCCACGCGGGCCATCGGCGCCTCCCCGCTCTACCTGCTCCGGCGTACCATCGGGCCGCACATCGCAGGCCCCGTCCTGACCGTCGCCACCGCGGACTTCGCCAGGACGCTGATCGCCGTCACCTCGCTGAGTTTCCTCGGCATCGGGCTGCCACCACCCGAGACCGACTGGGGCGGCATGGTGAGCGAGGCCACGCCGCTCCTGGTCGCCTCGCCACGCCTGGCGATCGCGCCCGCCCTCGCGCTCGCCATCACCGGACTGGCCGTCGCGCTCGTCGCGGACGCCCGTCACGAGCCGGGTCAGAGCCCCGATTGAGGATTATTCGGCCGCTGCCGGATCAACTGGGTCATTATCCGGTCAATAGAGCACAAATAACGGAGGCGGTCACATCATCCGGGTACGTCCTGCTACGTCAGGCCTGGTTACCCAACGGAGGGCAGCACCATGACAACTGCCGCCGATCCGCAAGTCCACAGCAACGAGGAACACCAGCATGGCCCCACGTGCGGGCACGTGGCCGTGCCACATCAGGGCCACGTGGACTACGTCCACGACGGACACCTGCACCGCCTGCACGATGACCACGCCGACGACTGCACTCCTCATGGCCACAGCACCCACACCGACCACGATCATCGACATGGGGCCGAGTGCGGCCATGTCGCGGTGCCGCACGAGGATCACATGGACTACATCCATGACGGCCACCGTCATGCGCAGCATGAGGACCACTGGGACGAGCACTGAGCATCGCCGTGTGGTGAAGCGTGGAAACCACTCAGGGGAACGATCGCCCTTGATACCGTTCCTCCTCGTCCCCCTCGGCCCAAGTCCTCAACGCCGAGGAAGTCGCTGATCAGCACCGATCATCGAGCGTGAACAGCGGGTCGGGAGTGGCGGTCATGAGGTGGTGCACCGCCAGCAGCACGCCGGCTGAGCCGCTCCACAAATCTGCGCTTAGTTGCAGGAATCTGTCACCGACGAAGCGGACCCCGTCATCGCTGGGGATCGCGTACTTGAACAGCGCGGCACCGGACTTGATCGCCTCGCCACGCAGGTGGGGGTCGCCAAGGAGATCCGCCGACTGCGAGAGAGCGAGCGTCAGCCCGGCCAGGCCCTGGAACAGGCCCACGCCGACGGTGAACCGTACCGTGCAGTAACGCAGGCAGCGAGCGAGCACATCGGCGAGTTCGGCGTCCTCGACGACGGTGAGGTATCGGGACAGGACTGACGCATAGCCCGCGCTTCCGGCGAAGAGATAGGGCATGTTGCGCGAGTCGGCGGCGGACACCCTGAACCCCAGCGCCTCGGTCTCCACTGGAAGCTGGTGGCGTAGCTCGTCGCGGAGCAGGCCGAGACCGCGCTCCAGCGGCTTGCGGTCACCGGTCAGGCGGGCCAGGTAGTAGAGGGCGAGCGCGATGCCCGGGCGGCCGCCCACCAGGCCGGAGGCGTCGTCGGAGGCGAGCTGCCGGGTCAGCGCCTCGCCGTCGGGGATCGCGGTGAGGATTTCCCTGGCCTGGGTGAGCCGGCGGCCGTCGCCGGTGTGACCGTAGAGGGACATGTGTGTCATGGCGAGGCCGGCCGCGCCGCCGCCGAAGGTCGCGCAGGCGCGGCTCAGCGGATGCCGGTCTGCGACCGCGAGCAGTTCCTCGGCGGCGTCCAGTTCGCCCAGCTCGGCCAGCACCCAGGCGATGCCGGCGTTGCCGTACAGCAGTCCCGGCGGCGTGGAGTGGCGCTGCGCCAGCGACTCGTCCCGCAGCCGCACGACGACCTCCGGGTCGACCCCGCGCTCGGTAACGTGCAGGGCGTGCAACACACCCGCTGTCCCGTGCGCCACGCACCGGGTGTTCGAGGAGAACCCGGCCGGTGTCGTCGGGTAGACCCAGCGCGGATTGCCCGGCTGCGCCATTGCCTTGATCGCGTCGGTTGTCTGGTCGCGCAGCCAGCGCAGTGATTCCAGCGGCTCGCGTTCCACCGCGTCCGGCGCGGGCAGTCTCGGCCGTGTGGGGCGTCGATGGAAGCGCGTCACCCTGGCCCAGAGACGGTCCGGCACCGATGCGAGCGCTGCGAGGTCGTGGCGCATGTGGTCGAGGACTTCTGGTGCGCGTGTGACCACCTGGTGCAGCGGGAACACCAGCATCTGCGCCACGGCCGACAGGGCGTACGCGTCGAGGGCGTGCAAGGCCGTGCCGGTGGGCCGCTCGCCCTCATACGCCTCGCGCGGAAGATAGCCCGGTGCTCCCAGCGGCGTGACGACTTGGTCCGTGATCGGGCGGGCGGCCTCGAAATCCACCAGCCTGACCCTCTGCTGGTCGTCGACGAGGATGTTCCTCGGGTTGACGTCGACGAACACGTACCCGAGCTCGTGCAGCGTCGCGATGGTCTCCTCGACCTGGCCGAGGATGTCCAGGCACTTGCGGTAGTAGTCGGCGAACGCTGTCCGGGGCTGCCCGATCTTGATCACCGGAGAGTTCGCGACGACCCACTTGTTCAGCATCGTCCCCGAAACCAGCTCGGTGACCAGGTAGGTGTTCTCCCAGTGCGCGAAAAGCTCGATCGGTTCCGGGCATACCCCCGGGTGCCTGCGGTGCAGGGTCCGGAGAGTGTCGTATTCCTGTTCCAGCCGCCGTTGTGCGTCCCGTGCGTCCGCGTCGTACCCGGTGTGGGCCCATGCCTCCTTGATGAAGACCTGCCGGCCGTCCGCCGCGCGGGCACGGTAGGCGCCGCCTGCGTTGCTGTGCTGGAGGACCGCTTCGAAGGTGTAGCCGCCGAATCCGACCGGTTCGTCGGCGTCTTCATCGTGGCGCGGGGCTGCGAACGGGTCGGTCACACCCGGCGGGAGCACGAATTCCGGTCGCCGCTCGTCCGGGATCTCCCGGCCGGCGGCGTCGAGCAGGGTGAGCTGCCGGGTGCCGTCGGCCTGCAGCTGGGATCGTTCGCGGAACGAGCCGTACCGGTAGGAAACGCAGGACGAGGATCCGAAACGCCGGTCGCTGCGGATGTACGGTCCGGTGAAGCCGGCGAGATCCTGGTCCAGCCGGATGAGCAGCTCGCGGGCGACCTCCGTGGTCGGCGGGTACACGGCGCAGAACTTCCCGCTCTGCGCGCGGTTTCCGTGCTTGTTGTGGACCCAGAGGAAGAACGACTTCCCGCCCAGATGCTTGAACGGCACGGAGAACTCGACACAGACGGTGGCGACGATGTCCAGAACCCGCTGCGCGTTCTCGATGGCGCTGGAGACGTGGATCTTCCACCCCTGGTCGGGGAGCATGACGCCGGGCGGGGTCCATTCTGTCCAGATGTCCCTGCTCGATTGGTTCCAGGTCGCCGGCACCACGGTGGGCCGGTACGGGACGCCCGGATGGACGAGGTCAAGGGGTTCGTAGTAATCCGCGTGAGCCAGGGCGAACGCAAGATGCTGCAGCATGGTGGCATTCCTCTCCTTCAGAGCCAACCGCGTCGAACCGCCGCGACGCCTGCCTCGAACCTGCTGGACGCCTCCAGCCGCGCTGCCAGCCGGGCGATCCGCCGCCGCAGGTGACGTACCGATACTCCGAAATGGCGAGCGGCCACCTCGTCGGTGTTGCCCGACGCGAGGAGCTCGAGCAGCCGACGATCGTCGTCGGTCAATTCCGGTTCCCGAGGGATGTCCTGGAGATCCGGGGGCAGCTCACGGGCCTCGTCCCAGAGCCGGTCGAAAAGCCGCAGGAAGCCGGTCAGCAAGCCGACCTGACGTACGACGAGCGCGCCCTGTCCGTGGTTCTCCGGGTCGATGGGCACGACGGCCACCTGCTCATCCATGACGATCAACGGGTCGAGTCGCCGATCGCTCACGCGGATCAGTGCCCCCGCGGTCATGAGCCGGTGCAGATAGGTCCGATTCTGCTCATCGTCCAGCACTGATCGCTCGTGGATCAGCCGCAGGTCGATCCCCCTGCGCAGGCGCAGATCGAGTGCCCGGCCGACCTCCGGTCGAGGCTGGCCCTGCAGCACGCAGTACATGCTCACCCGGGTCAGAGACGACAGCTCATGAAGCCGCTCGCGCACGTCCCGCATGCCGTCGATCCTCTCGACCCCCGGTCCACCGCCGCGCAGCCCTGCCGGCCCTCGCCCGTCCAGCACCGAGAGCGCGCCCAGTTCGGTTCGCAGTCCCGCTACCTTGCGGTACTTCCGCAGCAGCTCATCTTCTTTACGCTCGATGAGCTGCCTCAGCGACGCGGTGGGATCGCCGGCGACGACCCCGGACGGCGCGGCCGGGTGCGTTCGAGCGACGCCCAGGTCGACGAGGTGAGCCAGGGCATTTCTGAGATCGTCTTCCGCCGCGCCGACCTGGGTCTCCAGGGTCGTCAGGTCGTGCTCGGGCTTCTGCAACAGTGCGCGGTAGGTTCGTTCCGTCAGTTCGTCGAAACCGAGATCACGTAACGTCATGACGCCGGTGTCGTTGGCCTTACTCACGTAACCCCCATGTATACCGATGAGCCCCCTCATCGGTATAGGCGTGACTCGCCGTTCCACCGTGTTCCATCGCCGTGCCGCCGCTCGTCACACGTCGTCTGCGAGCGTCAATCCGGTATGTCTGGCGATGAAAGCGAGGGCGGCGGCCGTCGTCCAGAGCTCTTGCTCGCCGCGGGCTCCTGTATGGCCCGCGCCCTCCACCACGTAGTGCAGGACCGGGCCGCCCGTCGTCGCGTGCTGCAACTGGGCGGCCATCTTGCGGGAGTGCAGAGGGTCCACGCGCGTGTCATTGCTCCCCGCAATCAAGATCATCGCGGGGTGGCGACGCCTGGCGGACACGTTGTGATAGGGCGAGTAGCTCAACAGCACCTCGAGCCCCGCCGGCTCGTCCGGGGAACCGTACTCCTCGCGCCACGCCTTGCCCAATCCCCAGCGTTCATAACGGATCATGTCGAACGGCGCGCCCGCGCACCCCACGACCGCGTACGCCTCGGGCCGCTGAACCGCGGCCGCCATGGCCAGGAGGCCGCCATTGCTGCCACCGAGCAGGGCCAGCTGGTCCCGCCGCGTCCAACCGTGCCGGACGAGCCAGTCACCGGCCGCGTGCAGATCCGCGAGGGCATTCCCCTTGTTCGCCCCACTGCCCTCCTGGTGCCATCTGCGGCCCCGCTCGCCGCCGCCTCGAATCCCGGCGACCGCGACATACCCGCCACTGAGGACCCACGACAACAGGTCGGGCTGGAATGACGGGCGGGCCGGAATGCCGAAGCCGCCATAGACGGCCAGAAGGGTGGGGCGGGGACCCTCCGCGCCACACCCGGCCAGGATGGTCAGCGGGACCTCGGTCCCGTCGGCCGAGTGGTAGACGTGGCGGCTGACCTCGACGTCCGGACGTGCCGGCGCCCCGTCGTACGGGGTCACGCGACCGGAACGCACCTCCAGCCGCCATGCCGACGGCGGGGTGTCCCAACCGGCATAGGTGAGGGCCAGGACGGCCGGATCGTCCGTCGGCCTGATCGAGCTCACCGTCCCGTCACCGGGCAGCCTGACCTCAGTGAGCGCGGAGCCCGTCGTCGCGTCGTGAACGGTCATCCGGCTGACGCCGTCCCGGTTGCGCAACGTGACCAGTCGTTGGCCTCGCTCGGTGCGGGCGAGGGTCACGCCGGCCAGGACGTCGGAGGTGTTCTCGGGGAGGAGGATCCGCCAGGGTCCCCAACCGTCGCCGGCCCGGTCCGCGACGAGCACTTGCCCGAAACCGCCGACCGTCGAGACCGAGGCCACCAGCCGGTCGTCGTCGTCCACCACGGCGACGGCCGAGGATCCGGCCTCCAGCGGTAGCGGCCGGAGGGGGCCGCCCGCTCGTACGTCGGCGACGCTCATCCGCGTGTCGCGCGCGGTCCCGTCCCGGATGCTGATGATCAGCCAGCGGTCGCGCCAGAGCGCCACGTGGTAGCGCGTGGTCGCCGCCTCATCGCCGATGACGAGCTCGTCCGCGGTGACGTCGCCGCGGACCTTGTGGTGGTAGACGCCCGTACCCGGCCGGTCGAGGTGGCCGCGTGTGTAGAAGAACGCCTGTTCGTCCGCGCGCCACTCGACCGGGGAGTACCGGGTCCCGCACACGACCTCCACGATGCGTCCGGTGGTCACGTCCACCAGCGACATGGGGGTCCGGTCCTCGGCACCCGCCACGAGGACCTGGATCGCGACGAGGCTTCCGGCGGGAGACGGCTGCCAGCTCGCGACGGTGGCGTGGGGATGAAGGTCGGTCACACCCACGACCGTCCGCCATCCTGCCCGCTCCCGCACCTGTAGCGTCCAGCGCCCGTCGGGTTCGAAGGGGCCGGCTCGGAACCTGCGGGAGCCCGCGATCTTGGTCGGCGACCGCGACGGCCGGGGGGCGAGGTCGCGTAACATCCGGCTCAGCCGTCGCCTGCCCGGCAGCCGCTCCAGATAGCCGACGCTGAGCGCCTGCTGCTCCCGCAGCCATCGCCGGGTGTCCTCGGAGTCCGGGTCCTCCAGCCAGCGGTACGGGTCCACGACGAGATGCCGGTGACAACGCTCCATCACCGGATCCCGCCGCGCATCCGGGTATCTCACGAAGGCACCCCCGCCGTCGTATCAGCGGGAGAGTCGCCCGCGCGCGTACGGCCCCGCCGCACGGAGACCAGGAGCATGGTCACCGCGACGAGGGCGATGGCCTGGCACAGCCAGATGCCGTTGCGCACGCCGAACTGCTCCCCGAGCACACCGCCCAAGAGGGCGCCGATGGCGCTCGCGAGCGTCACGACCGAGGTGAGCAGCGTGGTCATCCGGCCGAAGTACTCGTCCCCGATGTCGTCGGACAGGATGGTGATGAGCGCGAGGTTGCCCGCCGCCCCGAAGAACACGGGCAGCCCGATGCCGACCGTGACCAATGCCAGCACCGCCCAGAGCGGCCCGCCGGCCAGCGGCAACGCGAGGGTCGCGAGAACGGCGGCCAGCGAGCACGTCAGCAGGAGGCGACGCGGCGACTGGCCGCGCTCCAGCAGCTTGGGCGCCGCCAGCGAGCCCACGGCGCCCAGGAGCGTGGCGGCCACCATGGGGGCGCTGTACAGGGCAACGGGAAGGTGCAGCGTGTCCAGCATGAACAAGGCACGCTGGGCGAGCGTACCCTGGGTCGCCACGTTGAGCAGGAACGCGTAGGCCGCGAAGGCGGACAACAGCGGGTGCGCGCGGATCACCGACACCCCGGCGCGCATCTCGCGGAGGATCCCGGCCCTGGGTTCGGGTTTGCTCGACCGCCGATCCGGTGATCGCAGGGCCCGCAGGCACGAGGCGCTGAAGGCGTAGGTCAACGAGTCCAGGAAGAACAGCAGGGGGGCACCCAGCGTCGCCAGCAAAGGACCGGCGATCGTGCCTGCGACAGCACGCGAGATCATCTCGGAGGACTGCAGCCGTCCACGCGCCGCCCCCACGTTCTCCACATCGTCGAGGCTGCGCAGATGGGTGAAGTACAAGGCGAAGACGACGATCTCCGCCAGGCCGATCAGGAAGCTCACCGCGCACAGCCATGCGATCGTCAGCGCGCCGGTGAAGGCCGCGGCGGCACAGGCGAGCAGCACGCCGCCGCAGAGCAGGTCGATCAGCACGAGCATGCGGCGCGGCCGGATGATCCGATCCGCCAGGACACCGCAGATCGGCCCGAACAGCAAGGCCGGCAGGGTCGTGCTGACCACGATCAAGGAGATTTCCCGCGGGGTGGCATGCAGGTTGATCACGGCGACCACGGACGAGGCGGTGGCGGTGAGGCTACTGCCGAAGACCGAGGCGGCCTGCCCTGCCAAGTAAAGCCGAAGGTCGGAAACACGCTTGAAGTGCACCATGGTCAGAGCTCGCCATTCTTTCTTTTTGACTTCGTACGGCAAGAGCGATTTGAAAGGCCGGGCGCGGGAGCCGACGACTCCCACGCCCGGGCGATTTAGTTCTCGTTCGAGCAGTGCGACCAGCTCAGCGTGCTGATGGGAGCGTCCTCTTCGATGCCGGAGTCGCCGGCGTCGATGCTGGCCTGCATCTGCAGCTTCAGCACGTCGTTCATCCTGTGATCCTTTCGATCGGTCGGATGCCGTGAGCCTCTTTTTGAATTCACGGCACTTGCCAATCATCATCACCGGCGCCCGGTGCGCGGCGGAAGAGTTTTTCCGGTCAGCAAGCGGACATGAGCCATGTCATTTTCCGGACCTGCGGCCCGGCCGAACCACCGGCTAATGTGAAATTCGTGGTCGATACATCGGTTGCCAATAAAGTCGAAAATGCAATCGTCGTTATCGGCGCCGGTCTCACCGGCATGTCGGTCGCGATGATGCTCGCCCGGCACGGGCTGCCCGTGACGGTCATCGAACGTGACGAGTGCGCGGCGTTCGGCCGGCGCGAGGGATATCCCGCCCTTCGCGCCGGAGCGGCACACGCCCGGCGCCCCCACCAGCTCATGGCGGGAGCACGGGACATCCTGCGGCGGTCGCTGCCCGACGTGACACACAAGGTCTACGAGCTGGGCGCCCGCGACGCCGTCGAACATCCCGGCGAGTCACCGGCCGCCTTCATGGCCCTTCGCCGTGCCTTGCTCGAGCGGGCCCTCCTCACCTGTGCGCGGGACCTCCCCACCCTGACGCTTCGGTTCGGCGAGCGGGTGCTCGACGTGGTGACCGCAGATGAGCCCGGGGCGCGGGTACGCGGCGTGCGTACCACGAAGGCCGCCCTTCCCGCCCGGCTGGTCATCGATGCGACAGGTGTCCACGCACGGCTCGCGCCCGCCGCGCCGTACGTCAGCATGAGATCGCACCTCTACTACACCTCCCAGCCCTTCCGGCTGACCGACGAGGGATTCGCCGCCGCGCAGGACGCCGTCGCGCTGTGGAGTCCTGCTCCGTCCAGGGATGTCGTGCACGTCCGGCTGTTCGTGCACGATCCGCCTTTCGCCTCGGTCCTCGTCGCCCTACGCGGCGACCGGCATCCACCCGCCCGGGAAGTCATGCTCGAGTCGTATCGTGCGGCTCTGGCGTCCGAGCGGCTGCGATCGTGCCTGCGGGACGCGGTTCCGCTCGCGCCGATCCAGGATTTCGGATTTCTGAAGAGCAGGATTCGCCTGTTCACGTTCCCAGGGCCGTGCGGGCTCCACCAGATCGGAGACGCGCTGGCGGCGCTGAATCCGCTCACCTCGCGAGGCGCGGGGCTCGGCCTCGTCCAGGCGGAGCTGCTGGCCGAGGCCATCGCCCGCGACCCAGGCGACTTCGCGGGTCAGCGAGCGGTCATGATGCGCGCCTATCACGACTGGGTCGCACCCCATTGGGCGATGGGCGTGGTCCAGGGATTTCTCCGGCCGGACGCGGAGCCGCCGCCGGAGGTGGCCGAGCTCATCGCCGCGGCTCGGCGCAGGTGGAACCGGATTCGCGAGATCCGCCGGGCCTGGCACGCGCCGTCGGCCGACAGCACGGATCGGACGCGGCTGAAGGACCACATGCGGACAGCCCTTGAGGTCCTGGCGCTCCAGGCTCCGCCATCCGTACTCGATTCTCTGCCCGAACTAGCTGAAAGGTGAGCGCCATGAGGGCTGCCTCGCATGGACATACGCCGGCGTTCTGGTCCGGCGTGACGATCACAACGGTCGGGGTGCTGTTACAGCTGCCGAGCTACTTCATGGCCCGTGACATGCGCTATCACATGGCCGGCATGCCGGTGACGACGGAGATGGCCATCGGCATGATCCTGCTGTTCGTCGGCGTCGGCGTCACCGCCTACAGCCTGTTCCCGCGGTCGAGGGGCAGGCGGCCCGATCTGAGTAGGGTGAGCATCACCCCTCTCGACGACGCCCGGATCAAACCCGCTCACATCGGGCTGCTCCTGGTCATGGCGGCCGCCATCACGATCGATGTGATGAAGCCGACCGCCTTCGCGTTCCTCGTTCCCGGCGCCGCGGCGGAGTACGGGCTGCGCGGACCGCTGAACCCGACGGCCGACGCGCTGCCGGTCGCCCTCTACCCGCTTGCCGGGGTCACCGGCATCATGATCGGCTCGTTCGTCTGGGGCTGGCTGGGCGATCGCATCGGGCGGCGCGCGTCCATCCTGCTGGCGGCGATCATCTTCATCGCGACGTCGACGTGCGGCACGATGCCCGAATTCTGGATGAACCTAGTCACCTGTCTCGCCATGGGCCTCGGCGTCGGCGGCATGCTCCCCCTCACCTTCGTGCTGCTCACGGAGACGGTGCCGAGAAAGCATCGCGGCTGGATGATCGTGCTCATCGGCAGTGACATCGCCGGCGCGTACATCATCGTGAGCTGGCTGGCCTCCACCTGGGCTGCGCCCGAGGCATTCGGCTGGCGCCTGCTGTGGCTCGTCGGCCTTCCCACCGGTCTCATCCTGCTGCTGCTGAACCGCTGGATTCCGGAGTCGCCACGCTTCCTGATCATGCACGGCCGGGACGAGGAGGCCAGGGCGGTCATGCGCAAGTACGGCGCCACCATCGTCGAGACGCAGTCGGAACTCGCCGTCGAGCGGGACCTGAACCAGGGCGTCCGGCTGGTGTTCAGCAAGCCGTTCCTCGGCCTGACCGCCGTCGTGGTCCTGCTGGGGTTGAGCGTCGGCACCACCCAGTTCGGCTTCCAGCAGTGGATGCCGTCCAACCTCCAGCGGCTCGGCTTCTCCGAGGTGAACGCGAGTGAGATCCTCCGTAACGCCGCGATCATCGGCTTCCCGTTCAGCGTGCCGATCGCGCTGCTGTACGGGTTCTGGAGCAGTAAGAAGACCGTCATCCTGATGATCGCGCTGATGGGCGGATCGCTCGCCACCTTCGCTGCGCTGGGCGATCAGGTGGCCGCCAACCGCGGCCTGCTGTATGTCCTGCTCGTCGTGCCGGTGTGGGGGATCAGCATCCTGAACGCCGTGCTCGCCGCCTACACCGCCGAGATCTATCCGACCGTGATCCGCGCCCGCACCAGCGGTCTGTCCGCGGGCGCGACCAAGGCCGGCGGGGTGCTGATCCTGACCCTGGTGATCATCGCCGTCGCGGTCCCCTCGGTACGGGTGACCGCTGCCGTCGGCGTCATCCCGATGGCCCTGGCCCTGATCGCCCTGATCGCGTTCGGCCCGGAGACTCGGCACAAGCAGCTCGAACGGATCACGGCCGAGGAACTGCTGTCGTCCGCCGACCGGTCCGGTACCTCACGGGCGGCCGCGGTCGGCGACTAGTGTTCCGTCAGAGGGAGCATCGCGGTGAGCAGCTCGGCGGCCTTGCGGACATCGGCGTCCAGCGGGCGATCGGGATCGACCGCAGGGATCGCCTCGACCAGGGCGTCGAGAAGCGCCGCGCAGCCCGGAGCCGTGGGGCGGCGGGCGCCGACGTGCGCCGCCTGCCGCAGCCCCACCGCCAGCGACCCGCAGAGCAGCCGCAGCAGGTCGGCCATGTCGTAGGCGCGAAGGGCGGCCTGGGTGCCGAACGGCACCACGTCCTGGTTGTGCAGGTTGGTCGGCAGGCTCTGCATGCTGGCCGGCACGGCGGCGCGGCGGAGCTCGGCGACGAACGCGGTCGTGGCGAGCTGTACCCCCTGCATCCCGTGCTGGCGGCCGGGCCCGGCGGCGAGCATCGGGGGCAGGCCACCGTTGCGGGCCGGGTCGACGAGGAGGTCGAGCTGCCGCTCGGCGAGGTTGCCGAGCTGAGCGGTGACCATCGCCAGGACATCGGCGGCGAACGCGGCCGGCTGTCCGAAGAAGTTGCCGCCGTGCACCACCAGGTCGTCGTCGGGGAAGAACAGCGGGTTGTCGCTGACGCCGGACAGGTCGGCCGCGACGACGCCGTCCACGTACCGCAGGGCGTCCTCGGCGGCGCCCAGCAGCTGCGGGGAGCAGCGGATGCTGTACGGCTCCTGCAGCGCGCGCGTGCCGGCCGGGACGATCCCGGCAAGGGTCTTGCGCATGCCGTCGGCGACGTCGACCGCGCCGGGATGGCCATAGGCGTCGAGTAAGCGTGGGTTGAGGAAGCCCGGGTCGCAGCCGAGCGTGTCGACCAGCAGACAGGTGAGCGCCTGCACCGCGCGGTGGGAGGACCGGACGCTGTCCAGGGCCAGCGCGGTCGCGGCGGTGGTGAGGGACGTGCCGTTGACGAGCGCGAGGGCGTCCCGGCCGTCGAGCGTCAACGGAGTCAGCCCGGCAAGGCGCAGCGCCTCGGCCGCGGGCATCCGCCGGCCGTCGAGATACGCCTGTCCCCGGCCACGCAGTGCCTGGGTGGCATAGGCGAGCGGGATCAGATCCCCGCTCGCGCCGACCGAACCGTAGCGTGGGATCGCCGGGACGAGCGTCGTCGCGAACATCGCGGCGAGCCCGTCCACCACATGCGCCGAAACCCCGGACACCCCCTGTGCGAGAGACCACACGCGTACGAGAATCGCGGCCCGGCTCACGTCATGGGCCAGATCCGGCCCCTGCCCGGCACCGAGGTGGGCCAGGGTGTTGTCACACTGGTCCGCCTCCTCCTCCCGGCCGGCGAACCCGACCAGGGCCCCGAAGCCGGTGGTCGCACCGTAGACCGGACGTTCCTCCTCCCGCACGTCGCGGAGAAAGTCACGGCCGCGCTCGACGCGGTCGCGAACGGCCGCGTCGACCACGACGGACACCGGTGCCGCGGCTCGGTGCAGGTCGGCTGAGCGCAGCGGAGCGCTGAGGTTGATGGTGCCTTCGACGGCGAGCATGCCTGGACCATAGACAGCTGATTCTCAGAATCCTCTGAGAATTCGTCCGTAGCTTCCGGATCATGGCGCATGACTACCTGATCATCGGGGCCGGACCGGCCGGGCTGCAGCTCGCCGCACTGCTCGAACATGGCGGTCACGACTATGTCGTCCTGGAACGCGGAGCCGGACCGGGCACCTTCTTCACCCGGTTCCCGCGGCACCGCCGGCTGATCTCCATCAACAAGGTGCACACGGGGTACGAGGACCCGGAGCTGCGGCTGCGGATGGACTGGAACTCGTTGCTGAGCGACGATCCTGAGCTGCTGTTCACCCGCTACAGCGAGAAGTACTTCCCGCAGGCCGACGATCTCGTGCGCTACCTGTCCGACTACGCGGCGGCGACCGGCGTCCAGGTGCACTACGACACCGATGTCGTCCGGATCAGCCGGGACGACAAAGGGTTCACCGCCACCGACCGCAGGGGACGCTCGTGGCAGGGCCGGCGACTGGTCATGGCCACCGGCGTCTCCCAGCTGTACGTCCCGCCGATCCCCGGCATCGAGCACGCCGAACGCTACGACACGTTCGAGACCGACCCGGCGTCCTTCGCCGACCAGCGGGTCCTGGTGATCGGCAAGGGCAACTCGGGGTTCGAGACCGCCGATGCGCTTATGGAGCAGGCCGCGGTCATCCACGTCGCCGGGCCGCACTCCGTCAGGATGGCCTGGCAGTCGCACTACGTCGGGCACCTGCGCGCGGTGAACAACAACTTCCTCGACAGCTACCAGCTGAAGTCCCAGAACACGGTCCTCGACGGCACGGTGGAGAGCATCGAACGCCGTGACGACGGCCGCTACCGGGTGATGTTCCGCTACGCCCGCACAGTGGAGGCGCTGCGCGAGCTGTTCTACGACCGGGTGATCGTGTGCACCGGTTTCCGGTTCGACGCCTCGGTGTTCGACAACGGCTGCCGGCCCGCGCTGGTCATCAACGACCGTTTCCCCGAGCAGACGCCGGCGTACGAGTCCGTCAACGTGCCCGATCTGTACTTCGCCGGCACGCTCACCCAGCAACGCGACTTCAAGAAGGCCACCAGCGGGTTCATCCACGGCTTCCGATACGGGGTGCGCGCACTGCACCGGATCCTGACCACCCGCCACCACGGCGGGACCTGGCCGGCCGAGCAGGTCGAACCCACCCCGGACGCCATCAGCGACGCGATCATCGCCCGGGTCAACCGTTCCTCGGCGCTGTGGCAGCAGTTCGGCGTGCTCGGCGACGTGATCACCGTGGACGGCGCCACCGCGCTGTACCAGGAGGAGGTACCGGTCGCCTACGTCGCCGACGGCGGCCTCGGCCGCGCCCGGCACACGTTCGTCGTCACCCTGGAGTACGGCGAGGACCACGACGCCGTCGACCCGTTCGACATCTCGATCCCGAGGGTCGTCGAGAACGACGCCGCCAACGCCCACGACGCGAGCTACCTGCACCCGGTGGTGCGGCACTACCGGGACGGCGCGCCGGCCGGCGTCCACCACCTCGCCGAGAACCTGGAGAACCATTGGAACCTGCCGGAGGTGCACCAGCAGCCCCTGGCCGTCTTCGTCAAGGAATGCCTTGCCGACGCCGGCTGAGCCGTACCCGCGGTCCGTTCTGGACCTTCTCGTCGCGGCCGGGAACCGGCCCGTCTTCGAGCACGGCGCCCGCGCCGTCACCGGCGCGCAGTTGCTCGGCCTCGTGCGGCGGATGGCTGCCGGGCTGCGCGCCGCGGCCGTCGGGCCGGGGGACGGCCTGGCCATGCTGCTGGGCGTCACCCCCGAGGCGTTCGCCGCGACGATCGCCGGCTACGTCGTGGGAGCTCGGGTCGTCGGTGTGCGGCCCGGGCTGTCCGACAGCCAGTTGCGCCACGTGCTCCACCAGGACATCGCCGCGGTCGTGACCGACGCGGCCACCAGGCCGGAGCACGCGCGGCGCACGCTGACCGTCTCCGAGCTGCTGGCCGCGTCCGACGAGGACGGTCCGCTGCGCCTGTCGGGCCAGCCGGAGGACGTCGCCCGGCTCGTCTACACCAGCGGCAGCACCGGCACACCCAAGGCCTGCGCACAGACCTACGCCGCCATGAACGCGGCGTGGACGGCCCGCCCGGCGGCGTGGCCGCCGGCGATCCGCGAACTGGCCTCCCGGCTGCAGCGCTACCTGGTGTTCGGGTCGCTGAGCAGCCAGGTGATGATGGAGTACGGCGTGCTCACGCTTGCCGCGGGCGGGACCATGGTCGTCGCCGACCCGCCCGCGTTCCCCGACGCGATCACCAAGTATCGGGCCTCCGCCAGCGTCATCACCGTGCCCCGCCTGTACGGACTCGTCGCCGCGCAGCGCCGCGCCCCGGCCGACCTGAGCAGCCTCCGGGCGCTCATGGTGTCCGGGTCGCCGCTGGATGCCTCCCGGCTCCGCGAGGCACTCGACGTGCTCGGCCCCGTCGTGTTCCAGGGCTACGGGCAGACCGAGACCGGCACGATCTCCATGGCCACGCCGTCGGACGTCCCCCCGTCGGTCGGGTTCCCACCCGACGTCATCGACATCGTGATCCGGGACGCGGACGGCAGACCGGTCCCAACCGGCGTCGACGGCGAACTGTACGTCCGCACACCCGCGCAGGCCATCGGGTACTGGGCCGAGCCGACGGAGACCGCGGAGGTGTTCGTCGACGGGTGGGTGCGCACCCGGGACCTGGGCCACTTCGACGACGATGGGCGGCTGTACCTGGCCGGGCGGACACGGGACGTCATCATCGTCAACGCGAACCTCTACTACGCCGGCCCGATCGAGCGGGCCCTGGCCGCTTCCCCTGACATCGCGGAGGCGTACGTGGTCGGCGCCCCGGACGAGGACACCGGCGAGGCGGTGCACGCATTCGTGGTGCCGGTCGCGGGCCGTACCCCCGACCTTGGTTCGCTGCGGACGCTGGTCGGCGAGCGGCTCGGCGGCGCATGCGTCCCGGCGACCATCACCGTCATCGACGAGGCGCCACCGGCGCCGAACGGCAAACCGGACAAGCGCCTTCTGATGGCCGCGATACCCCGAGCCGAGGACAGCGCTCCTTGATGACCGTCCGGCGAGCAAGGGAGAGCGGCCGCGGAAGCCGCGGTGGAAGCGCCCAGGTGGCCGAGGACCTCTTCCGGCCACGCCGCGGGCGTGCCAGGGGCGTCATCGTCAAGACCGTCGTGCCGATCGTGAGCCAGCGTGTACTGGATCGCGTGGCCGTCATCGGCTTGTAAGAAGTGATGCGGAGCAGCGCTTCTAAGGTGGACGGCATGATCCCAGTACGAACGGCGGCCGCCACGGCGGCACTTGCCCTGCTGGTGACCGGGTGCGGCGGGCCAGGACAGGACCAGGCAAGTGACACCGCGTCGGCCTCTGCGCCCTCCGCCCCGATGGCGTCACCATCGACCTCCGCGACGCCCGCGCTGACAACGTCGCAGGAAACTGCGGACAAGACTTCCGTACCCGCCACGCTGAAGTTCTCCGCCCGGACGCTGAACGGTGCGACCTTCCAGGGCACGAGCCTGGCGGGGAGGCCGGTGGCCTTCTGGTTCTGGGCGCCGTGGTGTCCCAAGTGCCTTTCTGAAGCGCCCGCGGTCAAGACCGCGGCCGGCAAATACAGCGAGGTCGCGTTCGTCGGAGTCGCGGGGTTGGACACCGAGGCGGCGATGAAGGAATTCGTCCAGCGCACCGGAACCGGCAACCTCGTGCACCTGTCAGACGTCAAGGGCGCGGTCTGGACGAAGCTGGGTGTCAGTGAACAATCCACGTTCGTGTTCATGAAACCGAACGGCTCCACCAAGAGGGCCTCGGGCCCGCTCAGCCAGGACAAGCTGGACGAGCACCTCCGCGAACTTCTTGGCCGGTAACTCGGCCATGTCCTCTTCCAGTCCGCAGGAGCGTGCATGAGCGTCGCGGATCTGCCGCTCGCCCTGGCACTCACTGCCGGCACCGTGGCCGCGTTCAATCCGTGCGGCTTCGCCATGTTGCCCGCATACCTCACCCTGCTGATCAACGATGAGGAGACCGCACGCCGCGGGCCCGTCGGACGGGCGCTGATGCTGTCGGCGGCTATGACCGCCGGATTCGTCACGGTCTTCGGCCTGTTCGGCCTCGCGGTCACCGCGCTGGCGGTGTCGGTGGGCGGCTATCTGCCGTGGGCGAGCCTGGTCATCGGAGTGGTCCTGGTCGGGCTGGGCCTGCGGTTGCTGTCCGGCCGTGAACTGCTGCTGAGCCTGCCAGGGCTGGCCACCGGCCGCCCCACCACCTCGCCGCTGTCCCTGTACGGCTACGGCCTGTCGTATGCGCTGGCCTCCCTGTCCTGCACGGTCGGGCCGTTCCTCGCGGTCACCTCGGCCTCCCTGTCCGGCGGCGGGCTGCTCGGCGGCGTGGCCGCTTTTGCGACCTACGCGCTCGGCATGGGCCTGGTCATCGCCGTGCTGTCGCTGGCGGTGGCGTTCGCCCGCGCCGCCGTGGTCACCAGGCTGCGGCGCCTGCTGCCATATGTGTCCAGAGCCAGCGGCGGCCTGCTCACCCTGGCCGGCCTGTACGTCGTCTATTACGGCTGGTACGAGCTGCGCGTCTTCGCCGGAGGGTCGACCGACGACCCGATCGTCAGCACCGCGACAGCCGTCCAGGCCACCATCTCCGGCTGGCTGGCAGGACTTGGCACCGGCTGGATTGTCGTCGCGCTCGCTTTGCTCGTCATCGGGGCGCTCGCGCTGCGCAAGGCGCGACGGCGCGATCGGGCCACTGGCTGATGCCGCAGCGCGGCACCAGGGACGTCCGCTGGACCGGCGAGTGAGGGCCCCGTCGGACCTGCGCCTGCCGCCAGGACAACGGCCGTTACCGCGTGCGCACACGATGCCTTTGGCAGGGTCGTTCCGCCGAGCTTGTGGCGTGGGCTCCTCCGACAGTTGATCATGTTCGGGGTATCAGACACCCTCGCATCCCATCCGGGCACGTACGGCGGCGGCCCATGTTCCGATGCGCGGCGGCATCCCGGTCGCCACCATCGAGCCATGAAGGCGATCGTCCAGACCCGTACCGCTCGACCGACGCCCCGGCCGAGGCTCGCGCCACGCCTCCGCTCCTGTCCTACAACCCGGATGGCGCCATCATCCAGGCGATCAACCCGCCCAACGTTCCACCCTGATCATCAATCAAGGAGACGCTCATGAACCCGTCCACTCGCCCCCCGCGCTGATCCCCGAGCATCTGCGAGGCAGCCCGCCGATCCCTGGCGCAGCCGTCGATGCAGTCGCCCTCTCTTCCCAAACGGGATGACATCGACGGCTGGCTGCGGCTGGTCGAGCAGTACGACGGCTACATCCGCACCTGGATCGAGGACCACGCCCTTCCGTCTCCCGTCGCCGTCCAGGACACCCACATCGCCGGTGTCCACACCTACATCCTGCGCCCCGAGAGCACTCCCGCCACCGACGAGCGGCCGGTCTACCTCGACATCCACGGCGGCGCCCTCCTCTTCGCAGGCGGCGACCTGTGCGCCCGCTCCGGCAGCGACACCGCACTGAACACCGGGATGACTATCTGGAGCGTCGACTACCGGATGCCGCCGCGCTGGAGGACTGCCTGGCCGTCTACCGGGCCCTGCTGGAGGTCCGCGACCCGGCCGACGTCTTCGTCGGCGGCGGCTCGGCCGGCGGCAACCTCGCCGCCGCACTGCTGGTGCGTGCCAAGGACGAAGGGCTCCCAATGCCGGCGGCGCTGGTGTTACGGTCGCCGGAGGTCGACCTCACCGAGTCCGGCGACAGCTTCATCACCAGCATGATTGAGCTGATGGCTCAGGATCGCGATCGTGCCGCAGAGGAACGTGTACGCCATCGCCACCCCGATTATCTGCGCCAGGCTGGCGCCGTAGCAGCCGAGGAAGATCGAGCCGATCCCGAAGGCGATCAGCGGGCCGATGACGGCCGCACCAGCGAGGATGCCGTACGTCGTCCGCAGCGGCAGGTGCGGTGCGGCCTGCGCGAGCACGGTGGTGGCCAGGTAGCCGGCAAGGCTGCAGACGATCAGGAAATAGAAGATGCCCGTACCGGTGGAGTCTCTGCCCGACACCGGGCTGACGTCGTCCATGAGCATCGGCAGCTTGACCTGTGTGGCGACTGATGAGCCGACTTGAGAGGACCGACGAGGAGGCCGCCAGACTGATGCGTGACCTGATCGATGAACTAGTGCTGTGACCGGAAACGATCAACGGGTTGGCGCGTAGAACGGTCCTGCCGGTTGGATGGTGCTGATCACGTTCGATCGGCAGTCGGGCGGCCAGGTGACGCAACCGGTCAAGGGCCGCAGGCTCACGGATCAGGAAGGGCAGAAGCTGCAGCGGATCGTGCGGCGCGGCACGATGAGCCCGGTGCGCTTTCGGCGGGCGATGATCCTGCTGGCCTCGGCCGGCGGCAACACCGTCCCGGTCATCGCGCGGCTGGTGCAAGCCGATGAGGACACCGTGCGCGATGGGATCGACCGCTACAACGAGATCGGGCTGGCCTGCCTGGACCCTCAGTGGGCGGGAGGCCGTCCCCGCCTGCTGAGTCCTGACGACGAAGCCTTCGTCGCCGCGACGGCCACCACCCGACCTGCCAAGCTCGGCCAGCCCTTCACCCGCTGGTCCATCCGCAAACTCCTCGACTACCCGCTTCGCCTGCCCGGCCGGGCCATCACCATCGGCCGCGAGGCGTTACGCACCCTGCTGGCCCGCCCGGGATCACCTTCCAGCGCACCAAGACCTGGAAGGACTCACCCGACCCCGACCTCGACGCCAAACTGGACGAAATCGAGTACGCCCTGACCCACCGGCCCGAACGCGCCTTCGCCTTCGACGAGTTCGGCCCCTTGGGCATCCGGCCCACCGCCGGATCCGGCTGGGCACCTGCGGGTAAGCCGGACCGGCTGCCGGCCACCTACCGCCGCACCCAGGGCGTCACCTACTTCCACGGCTGCTACTCCGTCGGCGACGACCTGCTATGGGGCGTCAACCGAGCCCGCAAGGGCATCAACCCCACCTGGGCCGCGCTGAAATCCATCTGTGCCGCCCGGCCGGACGGCGCCTCGATCTACGTCATCCTGGACAACCCGTCAGCGCACAAGAACTGGCGTATCCGCGCCTGGGCCGAGAAGAACAAGGTCAGGCTGCTGTTCACGCCGACCTACGCGTCCTGGGCCAACCCGATCGAGGCGCACTTCGGACCGTTGCGCCAGTTCACCCTGGCCAACTCCGACCACCGCAACCACACCGGCCAGACCCGGGCCCTGCATGCCTACCTGCGCTGGCGCAACGCCCATGCCCGCCACCCCGATGTGCTGGCAGCCCACGCCGTCTCCGCTGGGGCGGCCGGCCCCTCGCACCGGCCGCCTGAAAATCCTCACCCAACCTGGTGATCGTCTCCGCTCACAGCACTAGGCGCGCCGGTGGTCGCCGCTCGCGCCGTCGATGAGCTCGCGCACGATGTCCATGTGGCCGACGTGCCGGGCGGTCTCCTCGATCATGTGGATGAGCACCCAGCGCAGCGTCATCTTCTCGCCGCGCTCGTTGGTGCCGAGGTCCTCGAGGCCGAACTTCTCGATGACCTCGTCCGAGGACGCGCGGGCGCGGGCGTAGAAGGCGAGGACGTCGGCCGTGGTCTCGCCGGGGTCGACGCGCAGGTCGGCGTCCTCGTCATCGTCGTCGAACGGGAGTTCCTCGTGCTCCTGCCCGAACGTGTCGGCGAACCACCAGTACTCGACGGCCGCCAGATGCTTGACCAGGCCCAGGAGGTTCGTCCCGGACGGGGTCATGGAGCGTCGCAGCGCCTCGTCGTCCAGGCCTTCGATCTTCCACAGCACCGCGTCGCGATGCCGGTCCATGCTGGCCTGGAGGCTTTCCTTCTCACCGCCGGTGAACGGGACTGTTTTCATGCCCGGAACGTAACAGCTGCCCCGCCACTCGGGCTAAGCGGTGGGCCACTCGGCACACCCGCCATGGACCTCGAACGGCGTGTCATCAGACCCGGTGAACGTATGTGGTCAACGCACTAGCGGAGACGTACAGCCGCCAGGTTCGGGTTGTCGAAGTTGATGCGGGTGCTGACAGGGATCTTGTGCGCGTTGGAGGAGACGGTCACGACGCGGTCGGGGATGTGCGGCAGCAGCAGGTTGGTCAGGGCGAAGTGGCCGAGATGGTTGGTGCCGAACTCCTTCTTGCCTGACCGGTTCACAGGCGAAGGTGAGACGGTGGCAGCAACGTGTCACGGCGACGCTCCGTAACGCTAAAGACGCAATCTGCTATGCACGGATGATCGCCATAAGTCCCAGTTAGGACATATGTTCAAGTTTTTGGTTCAAGAGCAAGATCCAATGACTGTTCCTCATCAGCGCTTCTGGTTGTCGCTGGTCAGCCCGCCGTTTGGCGGGAGTAGCGGTCAGCGCGAGGCTGCCGGGGCGGTCTGTCCGACGGCCTGTGCGTTGTGCGCAGGGCTACGTGGTGCGTTGGCGGCGGAGGGCCGGCAGGGCCAGGAGGACGCCCAGGACGAGCACCGCGGCGACGACGAGCAGGATGCCGCCGAAGCCGAGCCCGGTGAGAGCACCGGTGAGCTGCGGGCCCAGGCTGGCGCCGATGAACATGCTGCATCCGTAGAGGGCGACCGCCGCACCGCGTGCGTGTGGGGCGTTGGCGTTGATGGTCTCGACGACGGCGGGTGCCGCTGCCGCGACGGCGGCCACGAACAGCAGCAGGGCGATGGCCAGCGGCACGGTGTGGCCGCCGAGGAAGGAGCCTGCGGCGACGGCGAGGGCGGCCAGGGCGAAGGCGAGGACCGCACGCAGGGGCGCGAGGATCCGTTGGAGCACGGGGGCGAGCAGGGGGACGGCGACCAGGGCGGGCAGTGCGCTGGCCCGCAGGGCGAGGATCGCGGAGGAGTTACCGGCGATACTCGGCGGTCCGGCGATGGCCACCGCCGTGTACAGGGCGACGAAGGCGGACATCAGGGCGACGGTGGACAGGTACAGGGCGCCCAGCCGAGGCTGTCGCAGCAGCCGTGGCATCGCCGCGAATGCCTGAAGCAGCCCGACGCCGGTGCCGTGGCGCGGGGTGGGTCGCAGCACTCGGCGCACCGGAGTCAGGCTCAGGGCCATCAGGGCGGCGCCGAGCCAGAAGACCGCGCGCCAGCCGATTCCGGCCGCGACGGCCTGGGCGCCGATCTGCATGACGACGGCGGCGGCGAGCATGCCGCTGGTGATGCAGGTGAGGGCAGTGCCGCGGCGCCGCGGCGCGATGTGGTGGACGACGTAGGAGAGCGCGGAGGGTGCGAAGGTCGCGGCGGTAAGTCCCTGCAGGCTGCGCAGGGCGATGGCCGCGGGGAGGTTGGGGGCGGCGCTGACCGCGGCGGTGGATGCCATGGCGGCCACGAGCCCTGCGATGATCACGGCGCGTGGTCCGTAGCGGTCGGAGAGCGGACCGGAGAGGAGGAATCCGGCGGCGTAGGCGAAACCGAACGCGGTCGCCGTCCAGGTGGCCTGCCCGGGTGTGGTGCCGAGCGCGGTGGCCATGGGGTGCAGCAGCGCCAGGACGGTGTACATCTGGCCGACCATCAGGACGCCGAGCGCGGTCAGCAGGACGGTGGTCGGGGCGGCCGGGGCCCAGCCCGGCGGTTGGTCGGGCGTGCTGCTCCTGGCTGTGCGCCTGGGGCTTGTGGTGGGGTGGGACATGGGAACTCCAGAAGGGGCGTCTGGTAGCGGCCCCGTGTGTTTGCACGCGACACGATCGGCCGGTGGCGGTGGGTGCCCCCGGCCGGGGGACGACGAAGGGGGATGCTCAGGCAGTCGGGGTGTTCAGCACGTACTCGCGCGAGGCGTGGACCTCGCGGCGCAGGGCGGACAGATCGACGTCGAGGACGTGGCCGTTCCATTTGCGGGGCTCGCCGTTGATGAGGACGGCGCTGATGTTGCGGGCGTCGGAGCCCAGCACGACGGTGCCGATCGGGTCGTTGAGCGGCATGTTGTTGAGGTCCTCGGCCTGGATGACCAGCAGGTCGGCCTTCTTGCCCGGGGTGAGTGAGCCGGTGACGGCGGCCAGGCCGTTGGTGCGGGCGCCCTGGAGGGTGGCGAAGTCCAGGACGTCGTGGGTGGTGATGCGGTGGGGCTGCTGGTCGGTGCCGTAGGCGGCGTTGACGGCGCGCATCCGCTGGATGGCGTGCAGGGCCCGCATCTGCGTGAACATGTCGCTGGCCAGAGCGACTTCGACGTCGATGCTCAGTCCGGGGCGGATGCCGACGGACAGGGCCTCGTCGGCGGCGGGGATCGCGGTCTCCAGGCCGATCTGGGCGTCGGAGGTGGGGGCGAGCGCCACGGTGGTGCCGGTCTCCCCCATCGCCTTCCATGCCTCGGGGGTCAGTCCGGTGGCGTGGATGAGGGTGACGTCCGGGCTGAGGATGCCGTCCTTGGCCCAGCGCAGGACCGCCTCGGAGGAGGACGTGCCGAAGACGGCGTCCACGCTCACTCCGATGCCCAAGTCCTTTGCGACGCGGGCAAGTTCAGGACCGTAGGCGAGCGCCGGTCCGGCGATCTCGTCGGTGGCGAGCGTCGCCAGGCGCAGGGTCAGCAGCTGGTCGTCGCTGCTGAAGTACTGGTCCTTGATGCGCGTCAGATCGCCGGGCCACTGCCGGGCCCAGTCGCCGAAGTGCGGGCCCATGGAGGCGTGTACGCCGCGGATGCCGGTGTCGCGAAGGGCCTCGATGGCGGCGTCGGAGTGCTCTCGGGTGCGGGAGTTGTGGGAGAAGTCGAGCATGGTCGTGATGCCGCTGTCGATCGCGGTGAGGGCGGCCAGTCTCGTGCCGATGTACATGTCCTCGGGCCGGTAGACCGTGGCGTAGCCGGCCAGCGTGGACATGACGTAGCCGCCGAGGTCGTCGACGTCCGGCATGATCCTGCGCAGCTGAGCCTCCCAGGCGTGCCGGTGGGTGTCGACGAAGCCGGGGCTGAGGATGGTGCCGGTGGCGTCGACGACCACGGCGTCGCCGGCGCTGAGGTGGGGGCCGACGGCGGTGATGGCGTCGCCCTCGACGAGGAGGTCGCCGCGGTCGATGACGCCGAGGTCGGGGTCCATGGTGACGATGGTCGCGCCGGTGAACAGGATGCGCCGTTCATCTGCGGGGCGGCGCCGGAGCTGTTCGAGGACGGCGGCGCTGGTGGTGTCGTTGACGTTCATGAGGTGTCTTCTTTCTGTACGTTGGAGAGGGAGTGGTGGGCTGCCGGGGTGCCGGTGCTGCTCGGCTTCCAGCCTTGGTCGCCCGGGCTACGGCAACCAGGCCGCCGTTTCCCCAGGTTCGCGCACCCAGGATCAGGACGTGTACGGGCACGGTCATGGAGCCGGTCGTCTGTGGGCTGCACAGGGGCCGGGTCGCTGTGTTTGCCACACGGCATCTGCCGACTGGCGGGTCAGCTCAGCTTCATGACGTAGCCCGCGTGGTGCAGTTCGTCGCCCTTGAACTCTCCGTAGGCCCAGAAGCCGAGGTCGTCCAGGTAGTCGATGCGGTCGCCGTCGATCCAGACGCCGACCCGTGGGCTGCCGGTCAGGTCCGGTGCGGCCGGGATGCCCGCCTCGGGGGCGGTGGCCCGGCCGGGGGGCGTCGGTGCCGGCCCACAGGACGGGCCTGCCGGCCGCGACCAGTGCGCGGACCTGCTCCGGCCGGGACATGAGGGTGGCTACCGCGCTCGGCACATCGGCGGCGAGTTCGTCGGGCACCACCAGAAAGTCGGTGGTGTTACCCGGGGTCAGCGTCGCGACGTACTCCGAGCGGCGGCCGCGTCCGCCGGCCAGCGCGACGGTGTCCACGACGGCGGGGACGACGGTCATGCCCGTGCAGTCGACGACGATGGCATTGTCGTCCTCCGCCGCGGTGACGATGGCGGGGCCGACCCCCACGATCAGGGAACCGACGAACAGGATGTCGGCACCGGTCACGGTCCCGATCAGCGGGTCCATCGTCACGATCCGGGCGTTGGTGAACAGGACGGGACGGCCACCGTCGTTCGCGACGATCTCGTCGAGGGCCTTCGGGTTCCAGCTCACGGTGTCGGTGATGGTCATGGTGCTCCTCAGGTGAGTTCGGCTCATCGGTCTGCCCGACGCACGAAGCGAGCGCCGGTGCTGCTACGAGGAGATGCTCGGCAGTCGCAGCAGCTGCGTGACCATCAGGTTCGTCGCGCGACGGAATCGGAACCAGGCCGCCGTATCCCCAGGTGCGCGGCCCCCATGGTGGGCCCGCCGGCCCGCAACGGGGCCCCAGGGGCGGCTCGGACGGGCTGCCGGTGCGGAGAGGAGCCAGCATCGAGTGGTGGTGATGTCACAGCCACAGCGGGAGGGACGTGGTCACGACCCTCGCACGTTCCGGGTTCGCCGCATCCGGGGGACTCGCCTGTTTCGGCACCTGATTTCGCTGCGCCGTTCCGCTCGCGACGGTGGGTGCGCCGCCCCCAGGAAGCCCGCACCTGGGGAGACGGCGGCCTGGTTGCCACCGGCCGCCGGGCCAACCATGGAGCCATGACCAGCAACGACACGCCCCGCGACCCCCACCCGTACGTCGGGATGTGGGTGACCGCGGACGGATTCATCCGCCAGGAACTGCTGCCGGACGGCCGCTACGACGAGGCCCGCGGAAATCGTCAGAGCGCCTATACCGGCCGCTACACCGTCACCGGCAACCACATCGACTACGTCGACGACACCGGCTTCACCGCCACCGGCGACATCCGCGACGGCGTTCTCTTCCACGAGCACCTGGTGCTCTACCGCGAGGGCGACGAGCGCGCCCGGCAGGGAGGCATCCTGCCGCGCGGCTGACAGGTCACGCGGAATTCTTGTCGGAGCTGTTCGTTCCAGGCACTGGCGCCGGGAACGGGATGCCGACGGTGCGGGTTGCAGTACGCCAGCCGGCAAAACAGCTCAAGCCGCATGTGCGCATTCGAACGTCCGGCGATGTCCGTGTGGCGACTCCCGCTTCAGGCCATGGAACAACGGCTCGGCCATGGCTCGATGCGATAAGGGTCCGCGATCCGCGCACCGCCGATCTGTGCAGCAAAATCACGATCGCGGCCGCATTCAGCGCGGCGGCGATCGCCTTTGCTATCGATCACCCCGCCACGTCGATGTCAGCGAGATCATCGTCCGTTCCACCGCCGGCCAGGCCCGAGCCGTTCGCCGTCCCCACCGCTCCGAGCGATGGGCGGTGTCATCAGCTCGGGGCCGATTCTCCTTGGTGGTCGTGGGCCCATTTCGTATGCGCGCAAATAGGAAGTCAGGTGTCGCTGAGAGCCCAGCCGGATTCTTCCTGCACCACCTGTGCGGATTCCCCTCGGTCGGCGCGGGGCCGGAGTTCGGCGAAGGCAGCCGCGGTGGCACTCGCTGGCTCGGCCTGGTAGACGACCAGCTGCTGGTGCGGGGCATCGTTGACGGTGAAGGCCGAGAACTGGATCTCCAGAGCGCCGACCTCGGGGTGTGCGAGGTTCTTCGCCTGCTGGGTCTTGCCCTGCACCTCGTGCCGTGCCCACAGTTTGGCGAATTCGGGGCTCTTCGCGCAGAGCGTGTCGACGACTTCGTTGATCCGCGGGGAATCGGGGTCGTATCCGTAGGCCGCGCGCAGTTCGGCCACGCACGAGTTCGCGGCCTTGTCCCAGTCCTGGTAGAAGGTGCGCCCGGCCGGGTCCAGGAAGACCATGCGGGCCAGGTTGTCGAACCGCTGGAATCCGCTGTGCAGGGCCGCGGCGAGCGCGTTGTGCGCCAGGATGTCCAGGGCCGGTCCCAGGATGAAGGCGGGGGTGTCTGGCCAGCTGTCGATCAGCTGCAGAAGCTGGGGGCTGACCCTGTCGTGACCGGCGGGAGCGCTGCGGCGCTCCTGGGGTGCCCGGGTGAGTCTGCGCAGGTGGTCGTGTGCCTCGTCGTCGAGGTGGAGGGCGGCGGCGATCGCGTCGATCACCTGGGGCGACGGGCTGGTCTCCCGGCCCTGTTCCAGGCGCATGTAGTAGTCGGAGCTCACGCCCGCGAGCATGGCGACCTCCTCGCGGCGCAGCCCCGGCACCCGCCTGCGCCCGTGCTCCGGCAGGCCCACGTCCTGCGGCTTGAGGGCTTCGCGCCGTGCTCTGAGGAAGTCTCCCAAAGGAGTGCTGTCGCTCATGACTCCAACCTAGTGGAGGGGATGCCGGCCGTCGGTGGACGGGACATCCAAGCGTCCGGCCATGCCGCACCCGCGGGGTCGGCCGTTTACAGGATTCAGGCCGCAGGGCCCGGTCCGAGGTGCCCGGCGTGATCGGTACCTCACCGCGCAGACCCGGCATGCCCCGCCGGAAGGCCATCGGCACTCCCGCCTTGGCCGGGTGAGGCGGCCGAGGCACAAACGGAGCAACTCTCCCGGCTCCACCGGCTGGATCATGGCGTCATTCTCCTTCGCGTCCACCCGGGGTGGGGAGCGGTGGACGTAGCCCTGGCACACCCAGGAAGCGCGGGGCTGGGCCGGGTCCTCTCACAGCCGCGAGCGCGTATTCAGTCGGAGACGGCGCCCGTCGCCGTGTCCTGTGCGGGCACGGGGCCGGCACTGAGCGAGCCGAGCAGGGCGAGGGCGTCGGCGGAGGTGGTGCCCGGTTCGGCTTGGTAGACGACGAGCTGCTGGGCGGGGGCACTGTTGACGGTGAAGGACTCGTAGTGCAATTCCAGGTCGCCGACCTGGGCGTGGTGGAAGAGCTTGGCCTCGCGGGTCTTGCCGCGCACGTCGTGGCGCGCCCACAGAACGCGGAAGTCGGCGCTTTTCATGGACAGTTCGCCTACGATCTGGCTCAACCGCGGGTCCTCGGGGTCGATACCGGCCGCCCGCCGCAGTGTCGCCACGGCCGACTCGGCGGCCCGGCCCCAGTCGCGGTAAAAGTGCCGCGCGGCCGGGTCCAGGAACGTCATGCGCAGCAGGTTGTCGGAGTAGGTGAAGCCGGCGTACAGGGCGCCTGCGAGCCGGTTGCAGGCCAGGATGTCCAAGGCGGGGCCCAGGACGAAGGCGGGCGTCTCGCTCCACGTGTCGAGGAGTCGCCGCAGGTGCGGGGCGACACGTTCGACGCGCGGCGCGCGGCGCGTACGGCGGGTGGCCGGGGTGGCCACGCGATACAGGTGGGCCACCGCTTCGTCGTCCAGTTGCAGGGCTCGCCCGACGGCCTCGAGTATCTGCTGCGACGGGTGCCGTTCGCGGCCCTGTTCCAGGCGCATGTAGTAGTCGGAGCTCACCCCGGCGAGCGTGGCGACCTCTTCACGGCGCAGACCGGGCACCCTGCGACGACCGGAGGTAGGAATTCCCACGTCTTCGGGGCTCAGTCGGGCACGCCGTGCGCGGAGGAAACCTCCCAGCGCGTTTTCGGCGGCGGGGTCCTTGTCTGTGTCCATATGTCGAGGCTAGGGCTCCGCACTGCCTTGTCGTGGGGGCGAAGGGGGGCGCACTTCACCTAGGAACAGCGCACCCTGGACAACCGCGACCTCGTTCATCTGACGATGGCAGCGGTTGCAGCCCATTCAACGGATTCGGGGCAGTGCCTTGTCGGGATGTGCGGCATGTACATATAGCTGTCGATGCCGTACCAGCTCCGGACCGTGGTGTCCTGCCAGGCCCACCCCCCCAATTCCCACGTGCCTGAGGCGAGCTCTCGGATCGGTCGTTCTCGATGGGTGCGGCCGTTCAGACCGAAGTCGATCCACGTGGTGGACACCTGGCCGCGAAGCCCTGGCCATCCGGCCACCAATCAAATACTCGTCACCGTCATGGAGCACGCGGGATCGGGAGCCAAGGTGGCCATGACGCGAGCTGCCCGTGTTGGCCGCGACGCGTCGCGTCATGACCCCACGGCACTTGATCCTTTCGGAACACATTGGAACCGATCGGTGAACCTCGTAGACAGCCGGACACAAAGCGAGAGGCCCGTCACCGCGTTTCCGCTGGTGACGGGCCTCTTCCCGCTGGTGTGGCAGGTGCAAGGTTCGAACTTGCGTAGGCTGAGCCGACGGTTTTACAGGTCTTGGGCCTCCGAAGATCCACCGTTCCCGTTCGACCTGGTAGACCGCTTGATCGACTGTCTGAAAACAGACTTGCGCGCTTGCCGTGCCCTACGCGTGCCCCCTCGCCCCAAGTACGCAGCCTTAGCCCTTTCGATGGAAGGCCACCACGTAGCCGACCTCCGGCCGGCCCGAGCCATTACATGCACGACACCAGATCACTTGATCTAGCGTGTCCCAGCCGGAGCCGCCGCAGTCTTCGCACTGCTCTTGCGCGCCCGTGTGTTCGGTTCTCGCCATGATTGCCTCCTCAGATTGCCTCTTGCTGCGTGATGGCGCTGGGATCGTGGCGTTCCATGTCTCGCGCCCACCGGCTAAGCATGGACCGCGAATAGCCCGTGAGCTCCTCGATACGCCTGTAGGGCACGCCAGCGCTGACTGCCTGCTCCACGAGAGGACGAAGAAGTGCATCCATACCGGCGAGCTGACTAAGCATCATGCGCCTTACTTCGCCAGGGGCGACAAGAGCAGCAACGGCGTCAGCACGCATCTGTTCAGGGGTGCTGGAGCGCTCTGGATCGCTCGTGTCCTGTACTTGCATGTATGTGGGAGTGAGAGACGTGCCCTCCGCCCTCTCCCGGTCTCTTCGCCGCTGACGTCGGCCCATGTCCTAACCGTAGGTGCTGCGTCTCACTTGAGACAGTATCGCGGGAGTAAGACAAGCGACCCCGCAAGCGTTCAGCTCGCCCCGACACCTTGATGATTCAGCCCTCCAGAGGTCCCGTTCCTGATTGCCGAAAGACTGCGACCTTCTGCCTGCCCAGTCTGCGGTTCCAGATCCCCCACTGGTGCACAGCTTTCGGCTACGACCGTTGCCATCTTCGCGGGATGCATTGCCGAATTGCCATTGTGAGTATCAAGGCGGCGGCTGCGCCGCCGCGCCCGCGCGGCCCTTCCCGCGCTGCGCGTGCGGCCTGGGGGCCGTTCTCGCGCGGGAGCCGCGCGGCTAACCGACTGCCCCTACCGCGAATGTTCCTTCGACCACGCGCGGTGCCGAATTCTACCGATGCCAACGACCATGAGCGCGACGACTGCGAGCGCGAAGAACGATAGAAGATGCCACATCGGCCAGGCCATTCTGGGCGTAGCGAACACGAAGCCTATTCCGGCTCCGAACCACCCCATCTGGAAGCACCAGATCGCTGCCGCCACGCGGAACCAGATCGAGCGCTTGAACTCATCCACGCGGCGCAATCTTCCATGGAACTCCCACACCGGGCAAGAGCGTGCCTCCGGCGGGGACTCAGCTCCGGGATGATCTCGAACGGTACCCAACCGGATCAGTGGCTGAGGTGAGCCTGATCTTCCCGCCTGCCACGTCCAGGCAGAGCCCAGCAGACCAAGGCCCTGGGGCCAAGGTCGTTCTTCCAGTGGGGAGCTCCAGCCTTGACCCCAGGGCCTTGGCCCGCTGCCTTACAGGTGGACGAGGCAGACGGGAAGATCAGGCAGGGGAGGACGTGAAGGAGACCACGTGCCCTACACGTGCCCTACGCGACGGAGACGCAAGGGGAGTCACGGGGAATCGTGGGCAGAAACGACGAATGGCCCCCGACCGCGTTCTAGCTGGTCAGAGGCCATTCCTCTTGGTGTGGCAGGTGCAAGGTTCGAACTTGCGTAGGCTGAGCCGACGGTTTTACAGGGCGTACCCGCTGCGGGTCTCTACGGTCCCCTGACCTGCTCCCCTGCCGTCTCTTCGTCGGCATCACCTGCAATGCATTCCGGACATATTCCGGATCTTGGGAAGCGGGGAGGGTGGTTCCAAGCACGATCCTGATCATCTTGTGCGCCGCAACCGAGGATGGGAAAGCTCGTTGAGTACGTCCCACGCGTAGGCTCTCTCGTCTCACGGGTCTACATGGAGGGCGGAGTAGTGAGGTTGTTCAGATCACGTAGGTCATCGTGCCGGTGTAGACCGCAATGGCCTGCGCTCGTGACGGAGATGAACGGCTATGTCGTGCCCTGTTTACCATCTGAGCATGGCAGCCTGATTACCGCCTTAGGTGATTTCTCCGCCCGGTGTGGTGACTGTGGTGCGACGTATCCGGGCAACTTCGTCCTCGACCCGGAAGCTCCACCACCGTTTGCCTGGGCGCGTGAGCCTAGGAACAGTCTGTGTTCCTGTGACCCGCGGTGGCCGCAGCTGATGGTCATGCTTCACGGACAGTGGTATCTCGGCTACCCAGGCTCAGAAGGTGAGGTCGTCGTCAATGGCGCGGAGGAGGGAGCCGGGTGCCGTCAGTGCGGTGCCGATTTCCTCGGCGAAATGGTGATTGACCTCGACGACGAGTCACACCTTGTAGATCCGGACGCAACAGGCCTTGCGTAATGCCTTCCTGGATTAGGCCTTCACTGCAGTAAGCGTCCCGTAGCTGCACGAACGCATCTCTTCGCTGTCTGATCGTCCCGTCGCCGTCGTCCCACCCGGCAGGGAGGCTGGCCCTTGGTCTGCTTGGGCTTGTCCTGGGGCGACGGCGACGGGACGATCAGGTGTAGGACGACGCTGAAGGTGTCCACGTAGGCGACATTCGCGCTGTCTATATGGACGACAAGGAAGACCCCGCCAGGCTGGTGCCGGACGGGGTC
>NZ_JBITHZ010000040.1:0-101157 GCF_044458585.1 Nonomuraea sp. NPDC050451 | reverse complement strand
CCGTTCAAGTCCCTGTCAAATTGACCCGACTTGCTCGACTTGCGGAAATTAAGACCTGCCCCGTTTCCGGGACAACCCCTCTAACTTACCAGCCCGCGGAACCAGACGCGCACATCTCGCACCGGAGTGGAAGGGAGGTTGCCCCGAGTGAGATCGACGATCAAGCGCCGCCCTCGCGGGACTGGTGAACTCTATGTACGCCTCCGGGAACCGTCAAATCGACGGTACGCGCGCCTGCCAGGGGTACGTACCGGACGTGCGAGAGCAACCGGCGCCAAGAGCGCTCATCATCCTGGTGGGCATGGCGGCCGCCGTCATCGTCCTCTACGGAATCCGCGAGGTGTCGTCGATAGCCGGCCCCATCGTGCTGGCGCTTGTGCTCGTCATCGCCGTCTCCCCCGTCCGCCGCAGGCTCGCCGCCTGGCACGCGCCCACCTGGCTCCAGGTCGCCGTTCCTTTCCTCATCGTCGTGCTGGTGCTTCTCGGCATGGTCGGCATCCTGGTCATCTCGGCCACCCAGCTCGCCTCGCTGCTGCCCGCGTACACCACCGAGTTCCAGCAACTGCTCACCGACGCCCAGCGCTGGGCCACCACGCACGGCGTCAGCAACGACGTGCTCAACAAAGGACTGGCGGCGTTCGACCCCGGCAAGATCGTGGAATTCGCGCAGGCTCTGCTCGGCAGTGTGATCGCCATTCTGTCGTCGATGTTCCTCATCGTCGTGTTGTTGCTGGCGATGTGTCTGGACGCGCCGGTGACCGCGAAAATAATCAGCTCCGGCGCGGGCAACGGGACGCGGCTCGTCCCCGCGCTGGCGACGTTCGCGCACAAAACGCGGCGTTACCTGATTGTCTCGACGATCTTCGGGATCATTTACGCGGTGCTCGACGTGATCGCCCTGTCGCTGCTGGACGTGCCGCTCCCGCTGCTCTGGGGTGTGCTGGCGCTCATCGCCAACTACATCCCCAACATCGGTTTCATCATCGGCCTGCTGCCGCCCGCCATGCTCGCGCTGCTGGACGGCGGCGTGCAGAAAATGCTGCTCGTCGTCGCCGCGTACACCGTGACCAATGTCGTCACGCAGTCGTTCGTTCTCCCCAAATTCCTGGGGGACGCCGTGGGGCTGTCGACGACCATGACGTTTCTTTCGCTGATCGTGTGGACATTCGTGCTGGGCCCGCTGGGCGCCATTCTCGCCATTCCGCTCAGCCTGCTGGCGCGGGCGCTGTTCATCGACAGCGACCCCACCGCCGGATGGGCGCAGGCGCTGGTGTCGGGCAAGCTACCCCGAAGATGAGACCAGGTGCCGCATGGACACCCCGCTCAGCCGCTTGACGTCGTGTGACAGGTGCGCCTGGTCCGCGTAGCCCGCCGTGACCGCCACCTCCGCCAGCGGGACACCCGCGCGGGCCAGGGTCAGCGCGCGCTGGAAGCGGACGATGCGCTGGAGGATCTTGGGCGCGTAGCCGAACGTGCCCAGGCTGCGGCGGTGCAGCTGGCGCTCGCTGAACCCCAGGTCCCACGCCACCTCGCCGACCGTGCGGCCCTTCCTGAGCGCGCCGGCGATGGCGGCGCCCGCGGGATCGGCGGGGACCCCGTGGGCCAGGCGATCCCTGACCGCCGCGAGCATCGCGTCGAGCCGCCCGGAAGGCACGGCGTCCGCGACTCCCAGGGACGGGAGGCCGGACAGCCGGACGCGATGATCGCGCAGGGAAGGAAGGTCGGACAGCCGATCGCGATGACCGCGCGGGGACGGGGGATCGGAGAGCCGATCGCGGTGATCGTCCAGGGCCGGGAGGTCGGACAGCCGGACGCGCTGGTCGCGCAGCTCCTGGAGCGGGACGCCGAAGAAGCCGCCCACCGCCCCCGGCCTGAAGCGGATGCCGACGAAGGTGTCACCGGAGGTCATGGGGGCCGGCATGGGCCCAGTGTCCGGACCGGCCACGAACAGCCCCTCCGGCCCCCAGATCAGGTCGACGCAGGCGTCGGGCACCACGAGCTGCGTGGCGTCGGCCTCGCTGACCTGGTGCCACACGCAGGCGAGACGGCCCGCGAGGTCGGCGGTCGGAGGCCGTTCCACGTACATGCCTCCAACGTACTCGGCCTCACTGACAGAACCCCGGCAGCCTCCCGTACGCCCGCAGCGTCTTGAGCCGCTCCACGGTGAGGTGGCCGCCCCACTCGTGCTCCACCAGCGGCGTCCACATCAGCCAGTTGCCGCTCCAGCCCCCGTCGTCGGACTGCGCGCCGATCAGGGCGTCGAGGTGGGCGTCCAGGACGTCCTGGGTGAACATCGGGAGCCGCAGCGGCGATGACGCGAAGTCCAGGGGGAAGTGCGCGTCCCCCGGCGCGTCGGGATCGAACGAGACGGTCGCGAGCAGGGCGTCACGCAACCGCGCGAACTCCGCCTCCGCACGGGCGCGGTCCGGCACCAGGTCCAGGAACGTCACGACGGCGCGCGCCTCGTACGGGCTGGTCTCGGTGAGGGCGGCGATCCGCGACCAGCAGAAGTCGGTGGCGGCGGCGAGCCAGGGATGCGTGCTGCCGTGCTTGTGCAGCAGCCCCGCGATCGACGCGGTGGGGATGAGGTTCCCCGGCGGGTCGTCGGGGGTCTCCCACCACGGGGCGCGGGGCGTGTCGCGGACGGACGGCAGCACGAACGGCACGCCGCCGTCCGGCGTGCCGACCTCGGCCAGGTAGTCGCACGCGGCGGCCACCATCGGCGAGTCGAACGCGTCCAGCTCGTCCAGGATCCAGAACGCCACCTCGACCGGCTCCGGCTGGCTGCCCGCGCCGCGCAGGTCGGGCTCGAGCGCGTTGCCGAAGCCGCCGTCGGCGTTCTGGTAGCAGCGCAGCACGTCGAGCACCCGTTCACGGGGCCCGTCCCTGAACAGCGCCGCGAACCGAAACCTCTCGATCAGGCGGCCGTGGAGCTGCAGATATCTCTCCGCGCGGTCGATCACGTCCATGACGGCGAAGCTACTCCTTCCCCTGGGCCGTTCTCTTGTCTAAATCGGACAACCTCATGGGGTGGCCAGGGCCTCCGTCGGCGACATCCGCGCGGCCCGTACGGCCGGGTAGAAGCCCGCGAGGCCGCCGATGACCAGCGTGGCGAGGACCCCGCCGAGCATGGCCCAGACCGGCACGATCGCGGGCCAGCTCTGCAGGCTCGCGTACGCCGCCGTGACGCCGATGCCGAGCAGCACGCCGCCCACGCCGCCGATGGCCGACAGCAGCAGCGACTCGGCGAGGAACTGCACCCGGACCTGGCCGCGCGTGGCCCCGAGGGAGCGGCGCAGGCCGATCTCGGCGCGCCGCTCCAGCACCGAGATGACCATCGTGTTGGCCACGCCCACGCCGCCGACCAGCAGGGCGACGCCGCCGAGGCCGAGCAGGAGCGCGTTCAGCGTGGCGTCGGTGGCCTGTTTGGCGGCCAGCACGTCGGACGGCCTCGACACCTCGACCTCGTTGGGCGTCTCCGGGTTCGCGGTGGCGGCCAGCACGTCGCGGACGGCGGCGACGTACTGCTCCTGCGCCCTGGTGTAGATCGTGGTCGCGTACCCGTCGAAGCCGAGCCGCGCCTCCGCGACCGGCCAGCCGACCAGCGCGGCCGTGTCGAGCTCGGGGGCCAGGGGCGCGGGCGCGAGCACGCCCACGACGGTGAACCACTGTCCGCCCAGCCACACCCGCTGGTCGGGACCGGCCTGGACGACGCCGAGCCGGTCGGCCGCCTTGGCGCCGAGCACGGCGGCCGGGTAGCGGTGGGTGGCCTCGTTCAGCCAGGTGCCACTGACGACGGTGGCGCCGACGTCCTCGACGAGGTCGAGCCGGGCGGCGGTGACGGAGACGCTGCCGGTCTGGGCCTCGGGGATGTGGTCGTTGCGGTAGACCTTGGCCGGTGTCGTGCCGGTGGCGGTGACCGCGGTGACGGGGCCGATCTGGCCGATCCTGCCCTCCGACTCGGCGGGCAGGTGGGACGCCTCGCCGAACAGGGTCTGGCCGGGTGAGACAGTGAGCAGGTTCGTGCCGAGCGCTTCGAGCTGCCGGTTGAGGTCCTCCTGGCTGGAGGCGGAGATGCCGACGACGCCGAGCATGGCGGCGATGCCGATGGCGATGCCGAGCGCCGACAGGAACACCCGCAGCGGCCTGGCCCGCAGGCCCGCCCCGCCGACCCTGATCACGTCGCGCGGCCGCATCCGGGCCGCTACCAAAAAGGTCATATCCGAACCCCGTCCATGACCAGGCCGTCCAGCATCTCGGCCTGCCGGGGCAGCGAGGACGCGATGTCGCGGTCGTGGGTGATGACGACCACGGTGGTGCCGCCCGCGTTCAGCTCGCGCAGCAGCTCCATCACGCCCGCTCCCGAGCGGGAGTCGAGGTTGCCGGTGGGCTCGTCGGCCAGCAGCAGCCGCGGCTCGCCGACCACGGCGCGGGCGATGGCCACGCGCTGGCGCTCGCCGCCGGACAGCTCGTGCGGGCGGTGGCCGAGCCGGTGCCCGAGGCCGACGCGTTCGAGCGCGTCGTACGCGCGCCGCCGCCGCTCCCGCAGGGACGGGCCCGCGTACAGGAGGCCGTCGGCCACGTTGTCCAGCGCGCTGACCCCTGCGGCCAGGTGGAACTGCTGGAAGACGAAGCCGATGACGTTCGCGCGCAGCGCGGAGAGCTGCTTGTCGGTGAGCGAGCCCACGTCGTGCCCCGCGATGCGGACCAGGCCGCCGGACGGGCGGTCGAGGGTGCCGATCATGTTGAGCATGGTCGACTTGCCCGAGCCGGAGGGGCCGACGATGCCGACGAGCTCGCCGTGCTCGATGCCCAAGGAGACTCCGCGCAGCGCGGCCACGTCGCCGTAGTCCTTGCTCACGTCGTGCAGTTCGACGATCACTTGGGCACCGCCACGGTCGTGCCCTCCTGGACACCGGTGACCTCGACCCGGCCGTCGGCGAACATGCCGGTCTCGACGGCGGCGTAGCGGGTGGCCGGGCCCTCGACGACCTGTACGCCGTAGCCGCCCTCGGCCAGGGCGAACAGCGCGCCGACGGGCACGGCCAGGACGTCCTTCCGCTGGTCGGAGACGATCGTGACGTCCACGGGGGCGGCGTCGTACGACTTCTTCAGCCCGCTCACCGACACCTCGACCTCCACGGTGGTGGTCGTGTCGTTGCCGGCGCCGGTCTCGGTGGCGATCTTGCCGACCCTGGTGATCCTGCCGTTCACCTCGGTGCCGTCGGGCAGCTCCACGGTGGCCTTCATGCCCTTCCTGACCAGGTGCTCGTCGGCCACGTCGAGGTTGACGAGCACCTGGCGGGTGGTGCCGGTGGCGGTCAGCACGGGACCACTGGCGCTGTCGCCGAGCGCCTTCTTCAGGTCGGCGACCCGGATGGGGCCGTCGGCGATCACGACGTCGCCCGGCTGGACCTTGCCGGTGACGTCGAGCCCGAGGTCGTCCTGCCAGTCCTCGACCGCCTCCCTGGTGGCCCAGGTGAACTCGCCGTCCACGTCGAAACTGGTGTAGCCGAGCTTCTTCAGGTTGCGTTCGAGCAGTTCGACGTCCTTGCCCTCGACGCCGTCCTCCAGGGTGCGGTAGAGGGGCATGGTCCCGTACAGGAGGGGGCGGCGGTCGGCGTCCACGCTGTAGACGCCGTGGCCCCGGGTGATCGTGGTGCCCTCGCCGGGGAGCCAGGTGATCGTGCCCTGGGACTTGCCGGTGACGGTCAGGGTGTCGCCGTAGCCGAGGGTGCCGTCCACGGTCTTGGTCTCTGTGAGGGTCGTGCGGGTCACCTTGGCGGTGGCCGGTGGCGTACGGGTGGCGGCGGCCGTACCGGTGCCGTCTCCGCCGAAGCCCACGGCGGCGGCCGCGACGGCGGCGGCGAGCAGCGCGGCGCCGCCCGTCCAGGCCAGCGCCCGCAGGGGGCGGCGACGGCGTGGCGGTAAGGCCCGTGTGGCCGGTGAGGGCTCCTTGACCTGCGTCACTTCCGCTCCCCCATCTTCGGGAACTTCTTGCCGCAGACCTCGAAGGCCTTCTTGAACGTGGGGTCGTTCCGGTCGAGCTTCAGCGCGGTGTCGCTGCCGAAGGTGCCGTCGGGGTTGGGGTCCGGCCAGTCCACGCCGTTCTCGCGCATGCATTCGGCCAGTTCGCGGAGCTTGTCGACCTGCTCCGGGTCGAGGTTCTTGCGGTCCTTGAACGGGGCGTAGGCCTGGCAGGCCTCGATGGCGTCCGTGACCTTCTTCTTGTCGGCGTTCTCGCCGATGGCCCGGAGGCCGCCGCCCCCGTCCGGGTCGGGGTCCTCCATGGGGATCCCGTGGTCGCGCATGCACTGCGCGAACTTCCTGCCCTGCTCCTGCGGGTCCGTCGTGCCGGTCGGGCTCGCGCTGGCGGAGGGCTTCGCGGAGGAGCCCGCGGCCACGGAGGCGACTCCGGTGCCGCCCTGCTGGCCGCCGCAGCCGACGGCGAACGCGGCCAGCAGCGCGGTCGCGATGAGTGTCCTGGTCATGTCTCCGAATGTGCCGAGCGCCGTTCAAAGCGGGCTGGGAGCCGCCTCGGAGCCAGGTAGGAGAACGTGGAACGTCGCGCCCTCGCCGGGCGCGGTGTCCACCTCGACGCGGCCGCCGTGGGCGCGGACGATGGCGGAGACGATGGCCAGGCCGAGCCCGGCTCCTCCGTCGGCTCTGGATCTGCCCTGGCCGACGCGGTAGAGGCGGTCGAACAGGTGCGGCACGTGCTCGGGCGGCACGCCGGGCCCGGTGTCCGACACCTCCAGCACGGCCAGCTCATCCGATCTGCCCACCTTTACGGTGACGGACGCGTCGGGGGGCGTGTGGGCGAGGGCGTTGCCGACGAGGTTGGCGGCCACCTGGCGCAGGCGGGCGTCGTCGCCCATGATCGTCACGGGTGCGAGCGGGCCGTCCAGCCCGGCGAGCCTGACCTGCCGGTCCGGCACGCGTACGCGGGCGTCGCGGATCGTGTCGGCGGCCACCTCCAGCAGGTCCACGGGCCGCCGCTCGATCGGCCGCTCCTCGTCGAGCTGGGCCAGCGTGAGCAGGTCGTTGACCAGCACGCCCATCCTGGCGGCCTCGTCCTCGATCCTGTGCATCGCCTCGTCGGCGTCGCCGCCCCTGCGGTGCAGCTCGGCGAAGCCGCGCACGGAGGTGAGCGGAGTGCGCAGCTCGTGGGAGGCATCGGCGAGGAAGCGGCGCATGCGGGCCTCGGAGTCGGTCCTGGCGGCGATCTCGGACTGGAGGCGGTCGAGCATGACATTCATGGCGCGGGCCAGGCGGCCCGGCTCGGTGTGCGGGTCGTGGGCGGGCACCCGGCGGTCGAAGTCCCCGCGGGCGATGTGGCCGGCCGTGGCCTCCATCCTGGTCAGCGGCCGCAGGCCGAGGCGTACCAGGGCGTCGGCGGCCAGGCCGAGCAGGAGCAGCACGAACACACCCACCGCGACGAAGATGGCGACGGCGGAGGTCTGGGTCTGCTCGACCTCGGCGAGCGACTGGGCGAACACCAGGGTGTTGCCGTCGGCCGCCTTCGTGGCGCGGACGCGCCATGAGGGCCCCGAGGTGCCCGGCGCGGTGTAGGTCTCGCCGATCCTGCCCCGGTCGATGACGGGGCCGGGCTGGCCGGAGGCGCCGCCGAACCTGTACTGCAGCGTGCCGTCGGAGCCGTACACCATGATCTGCTGGATGGCGGCGACCCGCTTCGTGAGCACGTCGGAGACGATGTCGTTCATCGGGGACGCCGCGAGCGTCCGGATCGGCGAGAACAACTGGCCGTCCTTGACCGCGGCCACCCTGTCGAGCTGTTCGAGCTGCTTGTCCACCCGGCCCATCAAGTTGCCGCGCAGCAGCGCGACACCCGCCACGGTGGAGAGCACCAGCCCCAGCGTGGCGACCCCGAGCACGGCGATGACCAGGCGGGTACGCAGGGTCCAGGCGGCGGGCCTCACCGCGGGGTCCTCAGCGTGTAGCCGACGCCGCGCACGGTGTGGATGAGCTGCGGCTCCCATTTGTCGATCTTCTTGCGCAGGTAGTAGACGTACGACTCGACGATGCTGGAGTCGCCGTCGAAGTCGTAGTGCCAGACGCTGTCGAGGATCTGCGCCTTGCTCACCACCCTGCCGGCGTTGGTGAGGAGGTATTCGAGGAGGTTGAACTCGGTGGGCGACAGGTCCACCGGCACGCCGGCCCGGGAGACCTGGTGGGCCGCGGTGTTCAGCTCCAGGTCCGCGTAGCGCAGCACGTCGTCGCGGGGAGCCGAGCGGCTGCGGCGCAGGATGGCGCGGATGCGCAGCACCACCTCCTCCAGGCTGAACGGCTTGGCCACGTAGTCGTCGGCGCCCAGCGTGAGGCCCTGGACGCGGTCCTCGACCCGGTCGCGGGCGGTCAGGAACAGCACGGGGACGCGCTCGCCCAGCCGCCTGGCGACCTCGAACCCGTCGAAGTCCTCCAGCATCACGTCGAGCACCACGATGTCGGGGTCGAACTCCCTGGCGGCCGTCACCGCCTCCGCACCCGTCTCCGCGGTCCTGACCTCGAACGACACCAGCCGCAACGTCTGGGAGAGCAGGGCGCGGATGTTCGGCTCGTCGTCCACGACGAGCACCCTGGCCGGTCGGTCCATGGGTAAAGGTCTACCCGAGCCAGTTCAAAGCGGGCTCAAAGCGCCCGCGCCGCCGCCGATTTAATTCCGTTGCCCGGATGACGGGACGCTGCCTACTGTGACCGGCATGACATCCATGTTCTGCTGCCCCGTTTTCATTCGCATCCGCCGCGGCCGGGCTCTGGCCCGCTAGCGGACGCGAGCATCTGAGGCTGTAGCGTCCGCACGCGTGCCCAGGGCCCTTCGAGACCTGTCAATCTCGAGGACCCGGAAGGGCAAGTGCTGTGGCGCAGAATTTCGCGCACGGAAACTATTCGCATACTCAGCGTAAAGCCAGGAATGGCGGCGGCGGTCGCACGCCCAGAGACCGGGCGAGGCGTACGCTCTCGCAGAATTTCCTGGCCGACAGGCATGCCGTCGATCTGATGGTGAAGGCCGCCGCTCCCGAAGGGCTCGTCCTGGAGCCCGGCGCCGGGGAGGGTGTGCTCACCCTGGCCCTCGCCGAGGCGGGCGCGCAGGTCGTCGCCTACGAGATCGACCCGATGCTCGCCGGGCGGCTGGCCGCCCGTACGCGCAGCGATCCCAGGATCGACGTGGTCAGGGGCGACTTCACGGCCGCGCGGGCGCCGCGCGAGCCGTTCGCGGTCGTGGGCAACATCCCGTACTCGATCACGTCGAAGATCGTGGACTGGTGCCTGCGGGCGCCGGCCCTGACCTCGGCGACGCTGCTCACCCAGCGGGAGTACGCCCGCAAGCGGTCGGGCGACTACGGCCGCTGGAGCCTGGTCACGGTGGAGTCGTGGCCGTGGTTCCACTGGCGGCTCGGCGACACGATCGGCAGGGAGAGCTTCCGCCCCGTCCCGTCCGTCGACTCGGCGATCCTGCGCGTCCAGCGCAGGCCCGAGCCCCTCCTGCCGAGTGAGGGGCTCGCCCCGCTCTGGACTGAGGAACGCAGGGAGCGGAGCGACCGGAGTGACGAGGGAAGAGCGGGGCTCGGAGAGCCCCGAACCGCGGAGCGAAGCGGAGCCATAAGCGCGGAGCGAAGCGGAGCCATAAGCGCGCGCCGCTCCTACCAGGAGCTGGTCGAGCTGGGTTTCGGCGGCGTCGGCGGCTCGGTGCGCGCCTCGCTGAAGACCCGTTACGAAGGGGTGGACGCCGCGCTGCGGGCGGCGGGCGTGGGCCGCGACACCGTCGTGGCCCACGTCCACCCCGACCAGTGGATCGTCCTGTGGGAGGCCCTATGCGGGTGAGCTGACCTTGGCCTGCTGCGACGGGCCGACGACGGGAGCCGGCCCTGGGGACGTGATCGCGATGCGGCGGCCCCAGGGCATGGCCAGCGCCAGGATGGGCAGCAGCACGATCGACGCCCGCGACCAGTCCTGGTGCAGGTACCACCAGCTGTTGACGTCGAACTGCGTCATGTAGAGGTAGCCGTATCCGGACCAGATCGACACGCCCACGATGGCCGGCCAGGCGAACCTGGTGGGCCTGGCGACCAGGAACGGCATGAACCACATCAGGTACTGGGCGCCGAGCCGGGGCGTCACGACCATGAAGACGAGCAGGATGGCCGTCGTCATGTCGACCGGGTCGGCGCGCCGCCAGTAGAGCACGGCCGCGACGACGCACAGGTAGATCAGGTTCGTGCCGAACGAGGCCAGGTCGGGCCGCAGCGCCCAGTCGCCGCCGGTGTACCAGGGGGTCCAGCCCCACTCGCCGACGATGGGCCGGATGTCGCGGATGGTGTTGATGACGGCGGGGATCTGGTTGAGGGACGTGCCCGCGAAGACCGGCAGCGTGACCAGGAAGAACAGCGGCACGATCCCGGTGGTGAACAGCGCCGCGACCCGGGAGCGCAGGTTGGGCAGGAGCAGCAGCATGCCGGGGATCAGCCAGATCGGCCAGCTCTTGGCGCACAGCGCCAGGCCCATCAGCAGCCCGGCCAGCGCGCCCCGCTTGAGGTCGACCCTGTCGTCGGGGCCAGGCAGCAGGGCGCGGTGCAGCATGCCGCCGCGGCCGAGCACGCGCGGGATCGAGGAGCGCACGCCGTACGCGGCCACGCCGGCGCGCACCCGGGCGACCACGTCCGTCGCGATGCCGGGACGCTCCATCGCGCCGGGGCCGCGGGCGACCACGAACGCCGCCACGCCGAACACGAGCGCGACCGGCTCGACCTGGCCATGGATGGCGGCGATCATCAGGGCGAGGGGGTTGAGCGCGTACTGGAGCGCCCGCAGCGACGCCTTGGGGCCGCCGGCCAGCTTGGCCACCAGCGGGATGAGCGCGATGTCGGCGACCACGGTGACCAGGCGTCCGGCGTACTCCCACGGGATGCCGAGCCACAGCAGGATCCCGTACACGTACGGGATGGTCGGCAGGAAGTGCCAGCCGCCCTCGCTGGCCAGCACCGGGTCCTGGCCGCGCAGCACGGCCTCGCCCGCGGGCTTGAAGCTCTCCATGAAGTCCACGGGTTGCCACGAATCGATGGCCGACGTGTACATGATCAGCAGGCGCACGGCCACGCCGACGACGATGGCGACGACGAGCGGTGGACGCCAATCCCGCCATTGGGCGACTAGAGCGAGCACGATACCGGCGACGAGGACTATCCCCGTGAGAACTGCGTAATCCATGGCGGCCTCTAGCCTGCCGCAACACCGGCAGTGCTGCCACCAGGGCTTCCAATTCTTATCCCCGACATGCCGATACGTATGGCGATAGAGCATCACTGTCTGTGTTGAACTTTTTCCATGGGGGGATCGCAGGTCAACCAGGCACTGGTCAGGCTCTATTTCGAGGTGCGGGACGGGGTCACTGACCCGGTTGCCGCCTGGGCGAAACTCACAGCGAATTCACAGCAATATCGGCCGTTCAGAGGAGAGCGGCGGGTGCCGCTCGACGACGCCACGGCGGCCGAGCTGACGGCGGCGGCGATGGTGCACACCGCCGCGTGCCACGGGGCCGACCGGGTGGCGGCGCTGTCCACCTCGCCGCTGGCGGGGCTCATCGGCGACCTCGGCGGGGTGGTGCTGACCGAGCATCCGTGCGCGCCGGAGCAGGTGCTGGGGCCGCGGTTCGCGGGCCCGGCGGCCGACGACTGGGCGCGGGCGGCGTACGTGCTGCTGTGGGGGGAGAACAACCGGCTGGTACGCACGCCGGACACTCCCTGGGTGATCGCCGGGCGGTACAAGGGGCAGAAGGTGGTGGCGATCGGCACGCATCCGACGCGGTTGTCCGACGAGACGCTGGTCGTGCGCCCCGGCACGGACGGGGCGCTCGCGATGGCCATGGGTCATGTGCTGCTCAAGGAGTTCTTCCTGGACCGGACGCCGTTCGCCGAGCACGCCATGGAGCGCACGGACCTGCCGTCGCTGGTGCGGCTGCGGGCGCGCGAGAACGCCTACGTGCCGGGCGGGCTGCTGGGGCGCGGGTGTGACCGGCTGAGCGTGTACGGCGGCGAGGCGGTGGAGGTGCTGCTGCCGCGCTTCGACGACGGGCCGGGCGTGTTGCGCCGGGGCGTGCCGGTGCTGCGGGACGGCGACGAGCTGGTGACGACGGTGTTCGACCTGCTGCTGGCCGTTTACGGGGTGAGCCGGCCCGGGTTGCCCGGCGTGTGGCCGTCCGGGTACGCGGACCCGGGTGAGCCGTACACGCCTGCCTGGCAGGAGGCGTGCACGGGGGTGGCCGCGTCGCGGACGTTGAAGATCGCGCGGGAGCTGGGCGTGACGGCGGAGAAGACCGGCGGGCGCTGCCTGCTCGTGCCGGGGCGGCTCGAGACGCCGCACGCCGACACCGCCTACCGGGCGATGCTGGCGCTGCTGGTGCTGACCGGATGCGGCAGCGGGTGGGCGCAGGCGAGCGGGGCCGGGATCCCGCTGGTGCCATACCTGTGCCTGCACGCCTGCGGCGAGGACCGCGCGGACGTGGGCGCGCTGAGCTGGGCGCTGTCCGAGGGCCTGTTCGCGCGCCGGACCGCGCGCTCGGTGCTGCTGGAGGCGGTGCGCGACGGCTGGCCGATGGCGCCGGCGCCGCGCGTGCTGGCCCTGCCGCGGCCGATCTACCCGCTGCCGCCCGACGTGGACCTGATCATCGGGCCGGACGACCACTGCGACCTGTCGCCGCCCGACACCGGGCTGGTCGCGGTGGCGGTCGCGCACCTGGCCGGGCGGGCCGCCCCGGTGCAGGAGGGCGGCCCGCCCGGCGGCGGGCGGATGCGGCTGCTGGTGGACCACGCCTGGATGCACGAGTACGGCGAGGCGCTGCCCACCTACCGGCCGCCCGGCCTCGGCATCCCGCTCAAGCCCACGCAGCTCGTCAGGTGAGACCGTTCAGGTACGCCCGGTGGCTCCGGGAGAACTCGAAGCCGTTGTACCTGTCCCAGTTGATCGACCAGGTCATGAGGCCGCGCAGGTTCGGGTAGACGCCGCGCGGCCGGTAGGTGCCGCAATTGCTGCCCTTGGCGAGGCAGTCGAACGCCTTCTGCACCTCCGCCACCGTGGTGAACCCGTTGCCCGCGTTCGGTGAGGCGGGCAGCCCGATGGCCACCTGGTCCTGCCGCAGCGGCGGGAACACGTTGCCCGCGTTGCCCATGATCGGGAAGCCGGCCAGCAGCATGTCCGTCATGGCCACGTGGAAGTCGTGCCCGCCCATCGTGTGGTACTGGCCGTCGAGGCCCATGATCGGACCCGAGTTGTAGTCCTGCACGTGGAGCAGGGTCAGATCGTTGCGCAGGGCGTGGATGACGGGCAGGTACGAGGCGCTCCTGCTGTCGGCCGTGCCGTTCGGCCCCGGACCGTAGAACTGGTGACCGAGCTGGACGAAGAACGTCTCCGGCGCCATGGTCAGCACGAATCCGGCCCCGTACCGGCTCTTGAGCGACTTCAGCGCCGAGATCAGGTTGACGACGACCGGGGTGGTCGGGTTCGCGAGGTTCGTGTCGCCGGGGTTGAGGTAGAGCGAGTGGCCCTCGAAGTCGATGTCCAGGCCGTCCAGGCCGTACCTGTCGATGATCGCGGACACCGACTCCACGAACTTGTCGCGGGCCGCCGCGGTCGTGAGCTGGACCTGGCCGTTCTGGCCGCCGATCGAGATCAGCACCTTCTTGCCCTGCGCCTGCTTGGCCCTGATGGCGGCGACGAAGTCGGCCTCGGACTCGACGCCGGGGCACTCGGCCGCCGGGCACTGGCGGAATCTGATGTCGCCCGAGGTGACCGAGGTGGGCTCGCCGAAGGCGAGGTTGATGATGTCCCACTCGTTCGGCACCTCACTCATCCGGATATATCCGGATCCGTTGGCGAATGAGGCGTGCAGGTAGCCCACCATCACCCGCTTCGGCAGCCCGCCGCCGCCCCCGCCGCCGCTCGTCGTGGTGCCGCTCGCCTCGGGGGTGTAGGCCGAGCAGTTGCCCGCGGCGTCGCAGGCGCGGACCTTGAAGCGGTACGTGGTGGCCGCGGCGAGCCCGGCGGCCTGGTGGCTCGTCCCGGTGACGGCGACCGGCGTGCCCCCGTCGCGGGAGACCTCGTAGCGGGCCACGCCGACGTCGTCCGTGGCCGCCGCCCAGCTCACGGTGAGACTGGAGCTCGTGGCGCCGCCGACGGACACGTTGCCGGGGACCGTCGGCGCCTGGGCGTCAGGGGTGCCGCCGGGGCCGTCGAGCACCACGTCGTCGGCCAGATAGGCGCCCTGGCCGTACCAGCCGTTGACGTACACCGTCACGGACGTGGTCGAGGCGCCGGTGGTGAAGGAGGTCTTGAGCTGGCTCCACGCCGCGCCCGGCGCGCCCCACGTCTGCGGGTCGGTGCCGCCGGTGCCGGTGGCGCCGAGGAAGACGTAGTTGCCCTGGACCCAGGCCGAGAGCTGGTAGGCGGTGTTCGGCTTGACGGAAACGGTCTGCCGGCAGCGGGCGTAGTCGCTGCCCTGCGGGGTGGCCTGGAGCGCGCGGGAGCCGCCGTGCACGGGTGACGACACGGCCTGCGCGCCGGACGTGGTGCCGCACGTCCAGCCGCTCAGGCCGGACTCGAAGCCGGGGTTGGCCAGGATGTTCGCGGCGTAGGCGGGGGTGGCGTGCAGCGCGACGAGTGCCAGGGCGAGCGCGACCGGTCCTCGGAGATTCATGCGGTACCTCCACGCGCGGCCCGCCCCGGCGCGGGGGGCGGGCCGCTCAGCGGGTCAGAATCCGGCGGTGATGCGGGTGAACTCCCAGTTGGACTGGGAGATGCCGCTGCAGTTGGAGACCACTCCGCCGCCCGGGCAGGGGCGGTCACGGTTGACGGCCCAGTAGGCGAGCCTGGTCAGGCCGTGCGAGTTGGCCCAGTCGCGGATCTGCGTCCACGTGGACGGGGAGGTCAGCTCCTGCTGGTCGGACAGGCCGTTCATGCCCGAGATGCCCATGTGCGCGTATGCCTGGGCGTCGCTCCAGCCGAATGCGCTCTTCAACGCGTTCTTCAGGCCCTCGGAGGCGTTGACGGTGTCCTGGTAGATGTTCGTGCCGCCGAAGTCGAACGGCATGATCGTGTAGTTGTCGATCGGCACGCCGAGCGCCTTGGACTGGTTGATGAGCCGGATGCCGGGCGCGGTGGGGCCGGTCTTGGAGGTGCCGAAGGTGACCACGACCTTGACGTTCGGGTTGTTCTGCTTGACGATCTTGAGGCCGTTCAGGATGCGGTCCTGGACGGTGTAGTTCTCGAACTCGTCGGTGTTCTCGATGTCGAAGTCCACGACGGCGGGGCCGACGGCGTTGATGACCTGCTGCACCGCGTTCGCGAACGCCTGCGGCGTCGAGCAGTTGGGGCCGAGCTTGTTGCCCTGCCAGCCGCCGAAGGAGATCTGGACGCTGCCGCCCTTCGACTTGATCGTGTTGATGGCCTGCTGGTCGGCGCCGCCGGTCAGCGGCCGGTTGCCGTCCCACGCCGGGCTGCAGCCGCCGCCCGACAGGATGAACGCCATCGTGAACGACTTGACGCCGGTCGCGTCCATCACGGTGCCGGGGTTCGGCGGGTCGCCCCAGCCCATGTAGAGGTAGGGGGCGCCGGGCATCTTGGTCCCGCCGCCGCCGGTGCAGCCGCTGGTGGTGGCGGTCGCGTCACGGCCGGCCGACTCGCCCGCCGAGTTGTACGCCTTCACCGTGTAGGTGTGCGTCGTGCACGTGCCGAGTCCGGAGACGGTCGCGCTGGTGCCGGTGACCTGGGCGCGCTGCGTCGAGCCCTCGTACACGCGGTAGCCGGTCACGGTGCCGGACGAGGCGCCCCAGCTCAGCGAGATGCTGGAGTTCGTCACGGACGTGCTGATCGAGCCGGGCTGCCCGGGTGCGCCGGGGTTGCCGCCGCCCGAGCCGACCTTCCAGAGGGCCGGCACGTTGGGCGGCTCCCAGCCCGGCTGCGAGGTGTGGGCCTGGATGCACACGTAGTCGACGCCGTTGTAGGTGACGACCGCGCCGATGGCGTACGAGGTCCACGGGGCCCAGGCGGCGGCCATCTGCTGCACGGCCCCGTACGCGGCGGGCGCGGCGGTCGTGAATCCGGCGCCGGTCAGCGCGAGGGCGATCCCGGCGAGTAATGCGATGAGTTTGCTGCGAAATTTCATGGCATTCCCTGGAGGTGGGGCTTGACGGTCTTGGAGAAGGACCAGTTGTTGCTCGCGTCCCAGTTGATGGACCAGGTCATCGCGCCCCTGATGTCCGGGTAGGCGCGCGGTGGCACGAAGGTCCCGCAGCTGGTGCGCTTGGCCAGGCAGTCGAGCGCCTGGTTGACGAGGGAGGGCGAGACGACGCCGCCGCCCGCCGCGCCCGGCCCGGCCGGCAGGCCCAGCGCCACCTGGTCAGGACGCAGGCCGTTCTCGAGCTGGATGCAGGCGAGGGCGGTCATGAAGTTCACCGAGCCCTGCCCGTACGCCTGCGCCTGGTCGCAGCCGAGCATGGACCCGGAGTTGTAGTACTGCGTGTGGACGACCGTGAGGATGTCCTTGATGCTCAGGGCGAGCTTGAAGTACTCCGCCCCGGTCGACTGCATGTCGATGGTCTGCGGGGCCATCGTGATGATCAGCCCGGAGCCGGCCTTCGCGCGCAGCGCCCGCAGCGCCTGGGCCATGTAGGTGGCGTTGAGGCCGTTCTCCAGGTCGATGTCCACGCCGTCGAAGCCGTATGACTGCATCAGCGCGTACACCGAGTCGGCGAACTTCGTCGCGGCGGCGGCGCTCGCGACCTGCACGCGCCCGGCCTCGCCGCCCACGGACAGGATGACCTTCTTGCCCCGCTGGTGCAGGGCCTGCACGTCGGCTCTGAACTGGGCGTCGGTGTACCCGCCGACCGCCGAGGCCAGCCCGGGGTCGATCGCGAAGACGACCTCACCCGCGGTGGCGGTGGCCTCGCCGAACGCGATGGCGATCAGGTCGTACTCGTCGGGCACGGCCGACAGCCTGAGCTCGGCCGCGGCGTTGGCGAAGTTGTGCCAATAGCCGGTGAGGAAGTGCTTGGGCAGCGTCCCGCCGCCCCCGGTGCAGCCGGTGGTGGTGGCGGTGACCGGGTCGCCGGCGTCCGACTCCCCGACGGAGTTGTACGCCTTGACGGTGTAGGTGTGGGTCTCGCAGGAGCCGAGCCCGCCGATCGTGGCCGAGGTGCCCGTGACCGTGGCCTTGACAACGGTGCCCTCGTAGACGCGGTAGCCGGTCACCGTGCCCGAGGACGACCCCCAGGAGAGGGAGATGGCGCTGCCGGTCGCGGTGGCCGAGGCGGCGCCCGGTTTGCCCGGGGCCCCGGCCGTCGAGCCGCCGCACGAGGCCCCGTTCAGCGTGCAGCCGGTGATGCCGGGGAAGTTGCCGGGGCTGCCGTTGAAGCCGAAGCTCGCGCTGGCCCCGGGCGCGAGGGTGGAGGCCCAGCTCGGGTTGGTGAACGTGTAGTGCTGCCCGCTGCGGGACATGACCGCGTCCCACGCGGAGGGGATCGAGTAGCCGGCCGGGACGTCGAACTGGACGTTCCAGCCGTTCATGGCCGTGGTGGTGCCGTTGGTGACGGTGACCTTGCCCTCGAATCCGGAGCCCCAATCGGAGACCTTGACGAACGTCGCGGTGGCTGAGGCGGCCTGGGCCGGAAGGGCGTACAGGGTGAGTGCGAGGGTGGAGAGCGCCAGGAGGATCGCGCGAGGTCTCACGAGTTCTTCCTTCAGGGATGGCGTGCCGTACGGCTTGCACCGGGGGGTGAGAGCGCAAGCCGTACGGCACGGGCCCGTGGAGGTGAGCACGGGCCCTCGGGGGGTGTATGCGCAGACCGGTGATGTCGAGGGCTTACTTTTAGGAAAGTTTCCTAAGAGTTGTCGCGATCGTAGCCTTGACAGCCCGTCCTTACAAGACCCAAACATGACTCCGCCGCACAGGACCGGGATCCTGTGCGGCGGAGTGGCGGAGCGGTCTACGACTGCTGGGTGATCCTGACGTCGTCCACGCCCGCCTCCACCAGGGAGGCGCCCGAGGCGTCGGCGGCGTCGATGAGGATGCGGACCGTCTGGCCCGCGAACGCGTTCAGGCCGGCCGTCGCGGTGGCCCAGGCGCCGTTGCGGTTGGACGCGGCGCCCGCCTGGTTCAGGACCGTCGTGCTGGTGCTGCCGACCACGCGGACCCGGAAGTAGTCGGCGCTGGAGGCGTTCGAGCCGTGCGCCAGGTACCACGAGAACGACAGGTTCAGCGAGCCCGTGGACGGAAGCGTGATGGGCGGCGACTGAATCGAGGTGACGCCGCCGTCGATGTCGAAGTCACCGGCGGACGAGCCTGCCAGGCGGCCCGTGACCAGGTCGTTCGTGCCGCTGACCGTGGTGCCGAGCTGCTTGGCGCCGCTGGAGGTGGTGGCCTCGGGGTCGCCGCGCTCCCACTGTCCGGTGGTGGCGGTGTCGGTGCTCGACGGGTTGACCGTCCAGCCCGTGGCGGTCTCGAAGGTGTCGGAGTAGACGGTCAGCGGCGGGTTGCCGGTGCCGCAGTACTGGGTCTCCTTGCCGATGATCCGGTAGACGCAGTCGGAGTATTCGAGGAAGCGGAGCACGGCCTCCCTGTTGCGGGTGGTCTGGGGCACGATCTGCTCGTCAGGCGGGTAGAAGCCGGGACTCGCGCCCGTCGGGTACATCTCGAACGTGAAGCTGAAGATCTTGTAGACGCCCCACATCCAGTCGTCGATGGTCCCGTCGGTGATGTAGAGGTCGCTGGCCTGCTCGGGCGTGTAGCTGTTGGTCGAGGCCATGTTCTGGCCGAGCGTCGCGTGCGCGTCCCGGTCGTCCTGGGTCAGGCCGGGGGCGGTGTCGTTGAAGGTGTACCCGTAGGGCCAGAGGATCAGCTCGCTGTAGGTGTGCCAGTCGATGTGCGCCTTGAGTTGCTGCACGCCGCCGACGACCCGGCTGCGCACCCAGTTGGCCGCCGCTCTGACCTCGGGGGCCGATTCGGCGCTCGCGCCCCGGTACGTCTCGCTGGATGTCGAGCCCGACGAGCCGCCGCAGCAGCCCCAGTTGTAGGCCCAGTTGCGGTTCATGTCGGTGCCGACGGCCGACGAGCCGGAGTTCGGCTGCCGGTTCTTGCGCCAGGAGCGGTAGGAGCCGGTGGCGATGTCGTACTCGCCGCCGTCCGGGTTGAGGTCCGGCATGATCCAGATCTCTCTGGTGTTGACCAGGTTGGTGATCCGGGAGTCCGTGCCGTAGTTGTCCGCCAACAGGTGCATGATGTACAGCGCCATCTCGACCGTCAGGTGCTCGCGGGCGTGCTGGTGGGCGGTGAAGAGCACCTCGGGCTCGTTCTCGTCCGTGCCCACGTTGTCGCTGATCTTGATCAGGCGCAGCGCCCGGCCCTCGTACGAGGTGCCGTACGTGGACTGGCTGACGATGTTCGGATGCGCCGCGACCAGGGCGTTGATGTCCGCGGTCATCTCCGCGAAGTTGTGGTAGCCGGAGTCCGCCGGCGGGAAGTCAAGTGCCTCGACGCCGGACGGGGATGTCGGGCGCGGCACCTCCGCCACCCGGTAGCCGAGTCGCCTGATGGCGGAGATCTCGGCTTCCGTCGCCGTGACCAGGACCGAGTCCTTGGCCACTTCCTCGATGGCCGCTCCGGTGGCCGCGACGGCGCTGCGCTGCCGCGCGTCCGCCGGGCCCTGCACGCGGTACTGCTTGTTGGCCGGGGGCTCCGCGGCGGCGCCCGCTCCTGTCATGCCGGTCAGGCTGATCAGGCTGAGGGCTGCCAGCAGGATGACTAATCGGTGTCGCACCTCGTCCTCCTCGGGCGCTCGGGATCGGATGGTGTCCGGCGCCTGACCCGAGATTGAAGACGTTGCCTCACGGAGGAAAGGCCCAAAGTTACGGACATGCACCATCCCCCTGACAGGTCGATGCCAGGCGGATGCCAGCGGGCCCGTACACCGTTGGGGACATGAAGTACGCGATCGAAGCCGAAGGGCTCGTCAAGAGATACGGCGACAAGAGCGCGCTCGACGGCGTCGACCTGGCGGCGCGGACCGGCTCCGTGCTCGGCGTGCTGGGCCCGAACGGCGCGGGCAAGACCACGGCGGTGCGCGTCCTGGCCACCCTGGCCCTCCCTGACGCGGGCCGCGCCCTGGTCGGCGGGTACGACGTCACCCGCCAGGCCGCCAAGGTCCGCGAGCTGATCGGCCTGACCGGCCAGTACGCCTCGGTGGACGAGAAGCTGACCGGCACCCAGAACCTGCTGCTGGTGGGCCGCCTGCTCGGCCTGTCACGGCCGGCGGCCAGAGCCAGGGCCAAGGAGCTGCTGGCCCGCTTCGGCCTGGAGGAGGCGGCCGACCGCGCGGCGAGCGGCTACTCGGGCGGCATGCGCCGCCGCCTCGACCTGGCCGTCAGCCTGGTGAGCCGCCCGCGGATCCTGTTCCTCGACGAGCCGACCACCGGCCTGGACCCCCATGCCCGCGGCGAGCTGTGGGAGGTCGTCAGGGAGCTGACCGCCGACGGCGTGACCGTGCTGCTGACCACGCAGTACCTGGAGGAGGCCGACCAGCTCGCCGACGACCTGCTGGTCATCGACCGGGGCCGGGTCGCGGCGTCCGGCACGCCCGCGGAGCTCAAGGCGCTGGCGGGCGGGCACCGGCTCGACGTGCGGCCGCTGCGCGCCGCCGACCTGGAGAAGGCCGAGACCGTCCTCGGCGCGAAGGCCGCCGACGGCGTGGTCAGCGTCCCGGTGCACGACCTCTCGGTGCCGCCCGCCCTGCTGCGGGACCTGGACGACGCGGGCATCGTGCTCGCCGAGCACGCCCTGCGCCTGCCCTCCCTCGACGACGTCTTCCTCACCCTGACCGGAGACCACCGATGACCACCGCGCTTTCCCAGGGCCTCACGCTGGCCTGGCGCAGCCTGATCCCCCTGAAGAACCATCCCGGCCAGCTTTTCGGCCTGCTCTTCCAGCCCGTTTTCATGATCGTTATCTTCGTGTACCTGTTCGGCGGGGCGGCCGGCGGCGACCGGGCGGGCGCGGTGGCGTACATGCTGCCCGGCGTGCTCGTCCAGGTGGCGCTGATGTCGACGATCACCACCGGCATGAACCTGGCCACCGACATCGGCAACGGCGTGTTCGACCGGTTCAGGACCATGCCGATCGCCAGGTCCGCGCCGCTGGCGGGCCGCATCCTGGCGGACCTGCTCACGCTGCTGATCACCATCGTGATGTCGATGGTCGTCGGGTACGCCGTCGGCTTCCGCGTCACGACCGGCCCGCTGAGCGCGCTGACCGGGCTCGGGCTGGTGCTGCTGCTGGCCATGGCGCTGAGCTGGGGCTCGGCCTGGATCGGGCTGGTGGCCAAGTCCGTCACGTCCATGCAGGGGATGGCGACGGCCGTCCTGCTGCCGCTCACGTTCGGCAGCAGCGCCTTCGTCCCCGCCACCGACATGCCCGGCTGGCTGAGCTGGTGGATGGGCGTCAACCCCGTCTCCCACCTGGCCGGCGCCCTGCGCGGGCTGCTGACCGGCGGACTGCACGCCTCCGACGTGTGGATCACGCTCGGGTGGACCGCCGCCCTGCTCGTCCTCTTCGCCCCCCTTGCCCTTCGTGCTTACAACAGGAGAGTCCGATGATCGAGACCACTGAGACCATGACCACCCGTGACGGCGCCGAGCTGGTGGCGACGCTGTGGCGGCCGGCCGAGAGCGGGCGCTTCCCCGTGCTGCTGTCGCGCACCCCGTACGGCCGGGGCGTGGTGGGCCCCGGGTACCACCTCGACGTGCCCCGCCTGGTGGCGGCCGGGTATGCGGTCGCCATCCAGGACGTCCGCGGCACCGGCGCCTCGCAGGGCGAGTTCCGGTTCATCAGCGGCGAGGCGGCCGACGGCTACGACGCGGTCCGGTGGGCGGCGACCGCGCCCTGGTCCGACGGAAATGTCGGGATGTATGGAGACTCGTACCTGGCGATCACCCAGCTCCTCGCGGCCCAGGAGCGCCCCGAGGGCCTGAAGGCCATCGCGCCGCACGTCTCTCCCGCGGGCCTGTACGAGTGCGTCTACCAGCCGGGCGGCGTCCCCAACCTCAACATCATCCTCACCGTCAGCGCGATGGTGCTGGCCGTGGACGAGCTGGACCGCAGGATCGCGCTCGGCACGGCCACGGAGGAGGACAAGGGCAGGTACCTGGCGGCCATCGGCCTGCCCCACGGGCTCGAGGAGCGCCTGAGGGAGCTGTCGGAGCGGCTGCCGCTGAGCGACCAGCCGCTGCTGGCCGACCTGGTGCCGTTCTACTCGGTGTGGATGGACACCCCCGACCCCCTCGACCCGCTCTGGCGGGACGGGGTCGTCCGGCACCGCGACATCGAGGTGCCCGCGCTGGTCAGCACCGGCTGGTACGACTACTTCCGCGACGGCTCCATCGAGCACTTCGAGCGGCTGGGCGGCGAGTCCCGGCTGATCGTGGGCCCGTGGACGCACTTCACGTACGAGCGGGACATCTGCGGGCGCGACTACGGCGACCAGGCGAGCCAGGAGGCCATCGACTGGACCGGGGTGCACCTCGACTGGTTCGACCACTGGCTGCGCGGAGCGCCGCTGCGCGACCGGGCGAAGGTGAAGATCTTCGTGATGGGCGACGACGCGTGGCGCGAGGAGGACGGCTGGCCCGTCCGGCGGGCCAGGCCCGTGCCGTACCACCTGGGCGTCGACGGCGGGCTCGGCACGACGCCCGGGGAGGGCGGGGCGGCCGAGTTCGTCAGTGACCCCGGCGATCCGGTGCCGACGGTCGGCGGCGCGGTCATGACGTTCGACGCGTTCGGACCGCTCGACCAGCGGCCGCTCGACGGGCGCGGCGACGTCCTGCGCCACCGGACCGCGCCCCTCACCGAGCGGGTGGAGGTGAGCGGCCCGGTCGAGCTGGTCGCGCGGGTCTCCTCGACCGCCGCGAGCGCCGACGTGACCGCCAAGCTGATCGACGTCCACCCCGACGGGCGGGCCGAGCTGCTGACCGACGGCATCGCCAGGCTGACGGGCCTGGTGCCCGGCGAGGTGCGCGAGGTGACGGTGCGGCTGGGCGCGATCTCGAACGCCTTCCTGCCCGGGCACCGGATCAGGATCGACGTGGCGGGCTCCAACTTCCCCCGATTCGGGCGGAACCTGGAGAAGGGCACCACCACGCTGCATGGCCCCTCCTACGTCGTGCTGCCGACCATCCCGTAGACCTCCTGCCTGGACATGGCCGCGCCCTTGGCGAAGCACGCGTCGTAGTGCTCGTCACCGAGCGCGGCCCTGGCCGTCCGCGCGCCCTCCATGGTGTCGGGCGAGACGTCGTGCGGCTCGACCGCCGCCGACGCCCCGAACAGCACGGCCGCCCGCTCCTGATCGCCCGCCACCTGCGCGGTCAGCGCGAACCCGGCCAGCACCTGCGACAGCAACGGCCGGTCCGGGCTGGACGTGCCGAGCACTTCGAGGGCCAGGCGGTGCTGTTCGAGGCCGGCGTCCAGGTCGCCGCCGCGGGCCAGCGCCCGGCCGTACGCGGTCCTGAGCGCGGCGGCCAGCTGCACCATCGGCGGGGCCTCGGCGAGCACGGGGAACAGCCCGCGGTAGATCTCCAGGCCCCGGTCCAGATCGCCCAGGTGGCAGGCGTGCGCGGCCTCGGCCAGGCCGAGCAGCAGCCGCGTGTACGCCGTGGTCTCCCCGTCGATGTTCGCCCTGGCCCTGGCCAGGTCCTCGCGCGCGCCGTCCAGGTCGCCGGTCCGCAGCCGCAGCTCCGCCAGCCGGAGCAGCGTCGAGATCGCCTCGTCCGAGCCGACCCAGCGGCTGGTCAGCGACCAGGTCTCGGCGATCAGGTCGTCCGTCGGCGCGCCCCGGGCGGCCCGCACCTCGGCCAGGCCCAGCAGCGCCTCGGTCAGCCCCCACCGGTCCCCGAGCTTCCTGAACCCGGCCACCGACTGCTCCAGCCGCTCCTCGCTGCGCATCCGGCCGCCGACCATGAGGGCGGAGCTGGACAACCAGAGGTCGTCGCTGCCGATGTACTCCTCGATCAGCTCGGCGGCGCGGTCGTCGTCCCCTGCGGCGGCGGCCATGACGGCCCTGCTGAGCCTGATCATGGGATGCAGCGACCCCTCCCGCTCGGCCCGCTCGATGAGCCGGTCCATCAGCTCCGACAGCGCCAGCATGGCGGGCCGGTCGTTGACGATCGTGCCGAACTTGTCCACGCCGTACGCGAACATGCACGCCGTGTACGCCTCGGCCAGCCCGGCGGGCGGATCGTCACCCACCAGCTCCATCACCTGCGTGGCCCAGGTCGCGCTCTCCTTCCGGTAGCCGGTCATCCACCAGTACCAGTTCAAGGCCGCGCACAGCCGCAGCGCCGACCCGACGTCCCGCTCGTCGATGACGTACCGCAGGGCCGCGGCGAAGTCGTCGCGCTCGGGGGACAGCCGCTCGATCCAGGCGATCTGCGCGGCCGTCCGCAGCTCGGGCACCGCGCGTTCGGCCAGGTCCAGCAGGTACGCCGCGTGCCGCCGCCGGTAGTCGCCGACCTCGCCCGCCTCCGCCAGCCGTTCGAGCGCGTAGGCGCGGATGGTCTCCAGCATCGAGTAGCGGCCCTCGGCCGAGACCTGGACCAGCGACTTGTCGGCCAGCGCGCCCAGCACGTCCGCCGCTCCCCCGCAGACCGACTCGACGGCCTCCAGCGTCGCGCCGCCCGCGAACACGCCCAGCCGCCTGGCCAGCACCCGCTCCTGCTCGCCCAGGAGCTCCCAGCTCCACTCCACGACCGCTCTGAGCGTCTGCTGGCGCGGCAGCGCGGTCCTGCTGCCGCCGGTGAGCAGCTTGAACCGGTCGTCGATGCGGTCGGCGAGCTGCCTCGGCGTCATGGTGCGCAGCCGGGCCGCGGCCAGCTCGATGGCCAGCGGCATGCCGTCCAGCCTGCGGCAGAGCGCCACCACGGAGGCCACGTTCCCGCCGTCGACGGCGAACCCCGGCCGGGCGGCCCCGGCCCGGTCGAGCAGCAGCCGGACCGACGGGTACGCCCCCGCCTGCTCGGCGCTCGCCCCCACGGGCGGCGGCTCCAGCGGCGGGACGGGAGCGAGGTGCTCACCCGGCACGTTGAGCGGCTCCCTGCTGGTGGCCAGCACCCTCAGGTCCTGGCATTCCGTCAGCAGCCGCTCGGCCAGCTCGGCGGCGGCGTCGACGAGGTGCTCGCAGTTGTCCAGGACGAGCAGCGCGGGGCGGCCCGCGAGGGCCTCGGCCACCTGCTCCACCGGGCCCGTCCCATCGGCGGGCAGGCGGTACGGCGGGCGGTCGTCGCGCAGGCCGAGCGCGTCGAGCACGGCGCCTGGGACGTCGGCGGGGTCGCTGACCGGGGCCAGCTGGACCATCCAGACCGCCTCGGCCGACCGGAGTGCCACCTCCGTGGCCAGCCTGGTCTTGCCCGCGCCGCCGGGGCCGACGAGCGTGACGATCCTGGCCCGGGCGAGGAGGGTGCCCAGCTGGTCCAGCTCGGCCTCGCGGCCGATGAAGCTGGTCCGCGGGGTCCGTACGTTGCCCCGCTGCCTGACCTGGGCCGTCGGGACCGCAGGGCGTACCGGGACATCTCCCGACAGGACGGCCAGATGGGCGGCGCGCAGCTCGGGCCCGGGATCGACGCCGAGCTCGTGGGCGAGCGTGCGGCGGGTGCGCTCGAACAGCTCCAGCGCCTCCGCCTGCCGCCCCTCCGCGGCCAGCGCCCGCATGGCCAGCGCGCCCAGCCGCTCGCGCAGCGGGTGCGCGGCGACCTCCGACATCAGATCCACCGGCGCGCCCGCCGCCAGCCCGGCCTCGGCGCGGGCCTCGACGGCGGCCAGCCGGTCCTGCTCCAGGGCGGCGGCCGCGTTCGCCAGGAGCGGCACGGAGGTCAGATCGGCCAGCGCCGGGCCCCGCCAGAGCTCCAGCCCGTCCCCTTGTGCCGCCGTCCGCCTGAACCGCAGGGCGTCCACGTCGTCGGGATCCACGGCCAGCGCGTAGCCGCCCGGCCTGCTCTCCACCACCTCGTACGGGCGAAGCGCCACCCGCAGCCGCCTGACCAGCGTCTGGAGCGCGTTGGCCGCGTTGGCGGGCGGGTCGTCCGGCCAGAGGGCGTCGATCAGCCGCTCGGTCGTGACGGTACGGCCGGCTTCGAGCGCCAGCACGGCCAGGAGCGCCCGCAGCCGGAACCCACCGACCGCGATCGGTCCCCCGTCGCCCTCGACCTCCAGGGGCCCGAGAATGCAAATCCGCACATGTCACATCCTGCCCTGCCCCTCCTCGGCCGTGCGCCGCCGCCGGGCCGCGCGCCCGCCACGCACGGCGGCCGGCGTGGGGTGCCCAGGGTCGGGGGATGCCCGTGAGGCGCCGCGCCTCGGCCGCATCCCCTCCCAGTGTCCGGAGGAGGGATGCGTCGATGGGGTGGAAAGGGCCAGCCAGGGTCCGGGAGGACCCTGGCTGGATCGATAAGGCGGGTTAGAAGTCGTCGGGGGTGCGGATGCGGTCGCGGATCCAGACCCCGGCGGGCTTGAGGCGGGAGGTGCCGGCGAAGGGGCCGTTCGGGCAGGTGCCCTCGGTGAAGACGGCGCCCGAGCGGAAGTCGTCCGAGTAGTTCCAGTTCACCCAGCTGATCTTCTTCTGCGCCAGAAGGTCGAGGTACTGCTGCGACCGCGTGAAGTTGTTCGACCCGTCCCCGGAGGCCGTCTGGGTGCCGAACTCCGTGACGAAGATCGGGATGCGATCGGCGGCCCTGGACAGGGTGTTGAGGTATTCGCTGCCGTGCGAGGCCGCGTAGAAGTGGAACGTGTACATGATGTTGGCGGCGTTGACCGGGTTGCTGACGATCTCGGACTCGGTCGCCCCGTCGGACACGCCCAGCGACGACCAGGCGCGGGTGCCGACCAGGATCGGGGTCTCCGGGTCGTACTGCCTGATCACCGGGATGAGCTGGTTGGCGTAGTTCCTGATGGTGGACCAGGAGACGCCGTTGGGCTCGTTGGCGATCTCGTAGAGCAGGTTGTTCTTGCCGTTGTGCCGCTGGGCGATCTCGGTGAAGAACGTCTTGGCCCGCGACAGGTTGTAGTTGGGGTCACCCGGGTCGAGCATGTGCCAGTCGACGATGGCGTACATGCCGCGGGCGGTGGCCTGCTCGATCAGGTTGTGCACCCGGTCGGTGAACAGCCGGGGGTTGGTCTCGTACCCGTCTTCCTGGATGTACATGGAGATGCGCAGGACGTCGGCCTTCCAGTCGTTGGCCAGCGCGTCCAGGGAGGCGGTGTTGAGGCACTGGGAGTACCACTGCAGGCCGTGGCTGCTCATGCCGCGCAGCTGGATCTGCTTGCCGTGCTCGTTGCACAGCTTGACCCCGCACACCTGCAGTTGCCCGTTGGCCTGGACGGGCGTGCCGGTGCTGGAGGGCGTGCCGAGGACCAGGCGGTCGAGGTTCGGGCCGCCGTTGGCGGTGGTGGCGGTGGCGCGGACGGTGTTGGTCCCGGCGTTGAGGGTGGTGGTGACCGTGGCCTCCTGCCAGGTGGTCCAGGCGCCGGTGCCGGGGAAGTCCTTTGTGGTCGCGGTGCCGTTCACGGCGATGGCCATCGGACGATTCGTGGTGGTGCCGTTGGCGTACCTCAGGGTGAGGGTGGCGGGGCCGGCGGTGGTGGCGTCGACGGCGAACTCGACGTACGAGCCGGTGGTGTTGTCGTAGTTGACGAACCCGGTGCCGCTGTAGCCGGCGTGGTTCGACTCGACCACGCCCTGGGAGATGGTGGCGTTCTCGGCCTCGTACGTGGTCGCGGCCTGGGCCGGGGCTGCTTGCAAGGAGGCGGCGACGATCGCGGCGATGGCGGCGAGCCGCACGGATCGATGCATGGGGGTGAGCTCCTCACTCGTTCATTAGGAAACCTTACTAACGAGTATGGGGAAGCGTAGATCGGACCTCCACCGGAGGACAAGACCCAAATTGACGCGAACAGTCAAAGGGCGCGGTCCACGCGGCCACCCCTAGCCGCGCGAACCGCGCCCATCTCGAACGGCGAACCCACGGACAGCAGCGCCGCCAGCCCCGGCACATCAGCGAGCCCGCCCAGATTCCATAGTAAACAAATAGGTATTGAGGGGTAAAGTCCAAAGGCTTACAGGGTCTGCCTTTCGTGATGGATTCGGGAAATGAGCGTGCAGGGCACTTGCGATCCCCGGTTCTCCCAGGTCGCGGAGGAGTTCGAGGGCAACCTCGCCGGCCGCGGCGAGGTGGGCGCGTCGGTGTGCGTGATCGTCGACGGCGAGGTGGTCGCCGACCTGTGGGGCGGCCAGGCTGCGCCCGGCGTCCCGTGGCAGAGCGGCACCATCGGGCACGTCTGGTCGTGCACCAAGGGCGCGACAGCGCTCTGCGCCCACATCCTGGCCTCGCGGGGCGAGCTCGACCTCGACGCCCCGGTCACGCGCTACTGGCCGGAGTACGGCGCCAACGGCAAGGGCGGGACGCTCGTCCGGCACCTGCTCGCCCACCAGGCCGGCCTTCCCGCGCTGCGCGAGAAGCTGCCGCCCGGCGCGTTCTACGACTGGAAGCTGATGGCCGACAGGCTCGCGGGCGAGGAGCCGTTCTGGGAGCCGGGCACCAGGCACGGGTACCACGCGCTCACGTTCGGCTACCTGGTCGGGGAGGTCGTGCGGCGGGTGAGCGGGCGCTCGCTCGGGACGTTCTTCCGCGAGGAGGTCGCGGAGCCGCTGGGCCTGGAGTTCTGGCTGGGGCTCCCGGAGGAGTACGAGCACAGGGTCGCGCCGACGATCCCCGCCGACCCGCCCGGGACGCCGCCGTCCTTCTACGTCAAGGCGTTCACGGACCCGGCCTCGATCCCCGCGCTGCTGCTGGCGAACGAGGGCGGCTACATGGCGCCCGGCGAGTCGGACAGCCGGGCGGCGCACGCGGCCGAGTTCGGGGCCATCGGGGCGATGACGAACGCCCGGGGCCTGGCCGGGATGTACCGGCCGCTGTCGCTGGGCGGCGGCGAACTGGTCACCGGGGAGCACCTGGTCCACATGTCGATCACCGCCTCGGCGGGCACCGACGCGGTGCTGGCGGTGCCGTCGCGGTTCTCGCTCGGCTTCGTGAAGGCGGCGGACAACCGGCACCTGCCGCCCGCCGACCAGGAGGGCGCGCTCCTGTCGACGACCGCGTTCGGCCACGTGGGCATGGGCGGATCCGTCGGGTTCTGCGACCCGGCGGCACGCCTGGCGTTCGGCTACTCGATGAACAAGCAGGGCATCGGCCTCGGGATCAACGCGCGCGGCCAGGCGCTGGTGGACGCGACGTACCGGGCGCTCGGCTACAGGCAGGTATACGGCGGGATCTGGTACGCACCGGGCGAGATATCGTGATGTGCGGTTGGTCCTCCCCCTGGAGTAAGACGCATGTTCTTCGGCATCACTGATTTCTGGGCCTACGTCGTCGGCGCCTTCCTGATCATTCTTCTGCCCGGCCCCAACTCCCTGTACGTCCTCAGCTTCGCCGCCCAGAACGGCGTCCGCCAGGGCTACCGCGCCGCGGCAGGCGTCTTCATCGGCGACACCGTGCTGATGTTCCTGGCCGCCGCCGGCGCCGCGTCCCTGCTCCGCTCCAACCCGCTGCTCTTCACGATCGTCAAGTACGCGGGCGCCGGCTACCTGGCGTGGATGGGCTTCCAGATGATCAGGGGCGCCTGGCGATCGCGGAAGCCGACCGGGGAGGAGGACAAGCCGCAGGCCAGGATGGAGCGCCAGCCGCACCCGTTCCGCAAGGCCCTGCTGATCAGCCTGCTGAACCCGAAGGCCATCCTCTTCTTCGTCTCGTTCTTCATCGCGTTCGTCGACCCGGGCTACACGACTCCCGCGCTGTCGTTCCTCATCCTGGGCGCGGTCATTCAGGTGTTCAGCTTCCTCTATCTGACGGCGCTGATCTTCAGCGGAACGTTCCTGGCCAATCAGTTCCGCCGGCACAGGAAGCTCAGCGCCGGTCTGACCTCCGGAGTCGGCGCCCTGTTCCTCGGATTCGGCGCGAAGCTCGCCACCTCGTCACTCGGTTGAAAGCCTGCCGTAAGACCTCGCTGTTTTCGTGGAAACAGATGGAACGCGTCAAAAGAGGCAGTCGCATCACCTCTCCTCGGGTACGGTAAGCCACCGGCGTGCTTCCCGGGACGCGGGTGATGCCGTACTGGTTACGGCGAGCGGTCCATCTGGAAAGCCTTGTCCCCCGAAGCCCGGGTAGACGCTGATCGTCGGCCTATCTGCGGAGCAGCCTTGAACCATCCCCCAGTCCACCTTCCACGCCTGACCGCACTCGCCCGGCAGGCGGCCCCCCGGCTGCTCGAAGGCGTCGTGGCGCCGCTGGCGGTGTTCTATCTGGCCATGATGGTCCTCGGGTTCAAGGGGGCGCTCATCGCCACCGTCGCCTGGGTCTACATCGGGGTGGGGTGGCGGCTGATCAGGCGGGTCAAGGTGCCCGCGACCATGTTCCTGGCGGCGTTCGCGATCACGGTCCGCGCGCTCGTGGCGTTCTGGACCGGCACGTGGATGTGGTTCTTCATCCAGCCGGAGATGGGCACGATCTGCATCAGCATGGCGTTCCTCGCCTCCGTCCGGCTCAACAGGCCGCTCGTGCAGAAGCTCACGCTCGACTACATCCATCTGCCGTCGGCGGTGCTCAAGCACGAGCGGGTCCGCAGGTTCTTCGCCAGGATCACGCTGCTGTGGGCGTTCGTGCTGCTCATGAACTCGACGCTCAGCATCGCCCTGGCCGTCCACGAGTACGTGGCCGGTTCGCTCGGCGGGTTCATGGTGCTGAGGACGTCAGCGGTGGCCGTGATCAGCGGGCTGGCGATCGCGTTCTCCATCTTCGCCTTCAAGCGGGTGCTCCGCCGGCTGCACGTCGCCCACACCTGACCGTTCGGTCAGCAGGAACGCCCCGCATATCCCCATGACCAGCCCCGTCAGCATGCCGAACAGCTCGGTCAGCTCCGCCCCCGGCGCGCCCAGCGGCGCCCGTACGGAGCTGATGATCATCACGTAGAGCCCGCCGCTGAACAGGGAGCCGGAGCCGAGCCAGGCCGCCACCAGCGGCGCCCAGAACGGGCCGCGCCCGCGCCGCCGGACCACCAGCACGAGCGCGACGGCCCCGGCGACGGCCAGCAGGCCCTCGACGCGGTCCTGCAGGCCCCCGGCGAGCTTGACCGCTCCGAGCGGCCCGGCCACCAGCAGCGCGCCCCAGGCCACCACCGTCTGGAACGACCGGGTCGGGCCGGCGAAGGCGTGATCGATCCGGGTGGTGAAGGCGCCCGGCCACCGGTCGCGCGAGTAGAGCACGAAGGCCGTCATGAGACCGACGCCCTGCACGACGAACCCGCCGTAGACCATCATGTAGATCCACGGCTCGATGGCCCCGCCGGTCTCGAAGACCGCCAGCCCTCCGGTCAGCACCATGATCGGTGCCGTGACGGTCACCACTGCCAGCAGGCCGGTGCCCACCCAGAGCGGGAGCAGCACGAGCCAGGCCGGCAGCCGCCGCCCCCACCGCATGGTGAACGCCAGCGCCAGCACCAGCCCGACGGCTTCCATGCCGAACGTCATCGTGTTGAGCCCGATCATCGCCGGGTCGTTCATGAAGGCCGGATCGGCGACCCCGACCGGGTGTCCCGTCAGCCAGAGCGTCTTCAGCGTGAGGTACGGCAGCATCGCGGCGATCGCGATGATCGCGGCGGTGACGCGGCCTATCCCCGGTCTGCGTTCAGTCATGCTCCGAGCGTCGCCCGGCGGGCCGTCGATTCCCTCCCGAGGCGTGGGGATCCCGCTCCCCCGCGTGGGGGATGCTCACGTCCAGCTCGAAGCCGTCGCCGACCGGGCCGGCGGTCAGGGTGCCCCCTGCCAGCCGTACGCGCTCGCGCAGGCCCGCCAGCCCCAGCCCGCCGGGCAGCGCGAGGGACCGGGCGCGTGGCCGGCCGCTGCGCACGGTGACGCGCTCCGGCGAGACCCGTATCCCGACCGGGGCCCCGGGGGCGTGCTTGGCCGCGTTCGTGATCCCTTCCTGGACCACCGCGTGCGCCAGGTCGGGCACGGGTCCCGGCACCAGGTCCAGGGTGATCGGCATGCCGGAGTCCCTGGCCCGCCGTACCAGCTCGGTCACGTCCTCGTTCACGGGTGACAGCGGGGCCGCGTCGGAGTCCTCGCGCAGCAGCCCGATGATCTGGCGCAGCCGGTCCGTGGCGTCGGCCGCCGCCAGCCGCAGCTCCCCCGCCGCCCTGACCTGCGTCTCGCTCAGCCCTGGGGCCATCTCCAGCCCGGCCGCCCGCACCGCGATCAGGGCCAGGTCGTGGCCGAGTGAGTCGTGCATCTGCCGCGCGATCCTGGCCCGCTCGCGCAGCCGCGCCTGCGCCTCGGCGGCCAGCCTCGCCTGCGTGCGTCCCTGCAGCAGCCTGTGCCTGAGCAGCCCCAGCAGGTACGGCACGACGTACGTGCCGAGCAGCGCGGTCACCATGGACACCCACAGGGCGAGGTCGCCGCCCTTGGCCAGCACCACGCCCACGCCGACGGCCGAGATCAGGCAGAACGCCGCAAGCGCGGGCCAGAGCGCGGTCAGGCGCCGGCCGGTGAGGTAGGCGTACCAGATGATGAACGGCGAGCTGGCCAGCAGCGGCAGGATCTTCACGTTGCGCCTGGGCAGCAGCCAGCTCAGGTCCACGGTCGCGAACCCCTCGCTGAACTGCCACGGCCCCAGCGGCAACAGCAGCACCAGCGCGGCCAGCGGCCAGCGGCGGCCCACCAGCACCGCGACCGCGGTCAGCCCGATCCTGGGCAGGCTCACCACCGCGAAGCCGGCCGGATCCACCAGCGGGTCGGGGCCCATGGCCGTCACGAAGATGCCGAGCACGGCCCAGAGCAGCAGGTCGTAGACCACCTGGCGGCGGCTCTCCCGGCGAAGACGTCTCACCGCACCGACGGTAGCCGCTGCCCGCGCCCGCGGATGCCGCCGGAAGTCAGCCGGCGACCCTGACGAAAGTCAGGGTAGGGCGGCGTCCACTGTCGCGGTAGAGCTAGCCCCACCCCGAAAGCGCCTACCTCCACTCCTGTTTCCGCCTGCGGAAACCGGTTTGATCGATGGTGTCACCCGGAGGTCGGAACCGAGCCCCCGACGAAAGTAGGGGGTGGTGCGTGCCGATCGTCCGATGTGCCGTGACCTGCGGAGTTTCTACCTTCATCGGGTACCGGCCCTGATCCACGTAAGGGATGGGTCCGCGTTCGACCCGGGGCATCCCCGATGTCCCGGGTCGTCCCACGCAGACACGCTGTGTGGGTGCCCTGACGATCGGAGTAAACGCTCATGTCGCATGCCATTCTCGACCTGGTTCAGCAGGTGATGTCATCACCTTGGTTATACGCGGCGCTGTTCGGGCTCGCGCTGCTCGACGGGTTCTTCCCGATCGTGCCGGCCGAGACGTCGGTGATCACCGCCGCGGTGTTCGCCGCCTCCGGCGAGACGAACCTGGCCCTGGTCATCGTGGTGGCGGCCCTGGGCGCGTTCGCCGGTGACCACATCTCCTACCTGATCGGCAACAAGTCGGCAGGCAGGCTGAGGGAGAAGAAGGCGTTCGTCTGGGCGCGCAACGCGCTGGCCGAGCGGGGCGGCCTGGTCCTCGTGGTGGCCAGGTACATCCCCGGCGGGCGCACCGCGACCACGCTGACCATGGGCGCCGTGCGGTATCCGCTGCGCTCGTTCACGTTCTTCGACGCGATCGCGGCGAGCTCGTGGGCGGTGTACTCCGGGCTGATCGGCTTCTTCGGCGGCATGGCCTTCGAGAACGACCCGATCAAGGGCCTGCTCCTCGGCCTGGGCATCGCGGTGTCCGTCACCGGGCTCGTCGAGCTCGTGAGATGGCTCAGGAAGCGACGCGCCATCCAGGCTTCCCCAGAACGTCTTCCCGCGGACACGTCCGTTTGACCCTGTCTGGCAACCATCCGTCTGAAAGGAGTGCGCATGACTGTGCTGGCCGCGGCGATCGCCCTGGTCGGTTCGCTGTTCTTCGCGCTCGGAGCCGCTCTGCAGCAGTTCGAAGCAGCCGGGTCGGCCAAGCCAGGGCTGCTTGCCCTGTTGCGGAAGCCGCGCTGGCTGCTCGGCGGCGCGTCCATTCTGACGGGTGGTGGCCTGCACATCGTCGCACTCGGGCTCGGGCCGCTGACCATCGTGCAGCCGATGGGCGTGGCCAGCCTGCTGTTCGCCCTGCCCCTCGCCGCCGCGCTGCACGGCCGCAAGCCCTCCCCCAAGGAGCTGGCGGCCGCGGGCGTGGTGGCGGCCGGACTGGTCGGGCTCGTGCTGCTGGTCCCCAATTCCGAAGGTCCCACCTACCTCAGCCCGAACGGGGTGCTCACGCTGCTCGGCGTGGCCGGAGTCGCGGCGGTCCTGCTGTGGACCGCCTCGAAGGCGGCCTCGCCGGCGGGCCGGGCCGCCCTGCTCGCCACCAGCTCGGGCGTGCTCTACGGCGCGACGGCCACGCTCATGCGCGTGCTGCTGGACGGCGACTGGAACTGGTGGTACGTGCTGGCGCTGCCGGTGCCCCTGCTGCTGGCGCTGGTGATGCTCCAGCGGGCCTACGCGGGCGGGCACTTCGGCGTCTCGTTCGCCTCGCTCCAGATCGCCGACCCGCTGACCGCGGTCGCGTTCGGCGCGCTGCTGCTCGGCGAGCCGCTGCCGACCGGCATCGTGCCGATCGCGGCGGCGCTGCTGACCGCGGCCGGGACCGTCGCGCTGGCCCGCACCAGCCCGCTGGAGTCCCGCAACAATCCCCCGACTCATTCCCCCACCCCTTTGTGAAACCGGAGTCACTTCCATGGCCATGCCCCTGCGTTCTCTCCCCAAGATCGCCGAGACCGCCCCCACCCCGGCCCCCGAACGGCCTCGCCGGATCCTGATCTCGACCGACACCTATCCGCCGGACGTCAACGGCGCCGCCTACTTCACCCACCGCCTGGCCACCGGCCTGGCCGCGCGCGGCAACGAGGTGCACGTGGTCTGCCAGTCGGACGTGGGCCCGCCCACCGCCGACGTCGTGGACGACGTGATCGTGCACCGCCTGCGCTCCGCGCGGCTGCTCGTCCACCCCACGATGCGGGTCACGGTGCCGTCCAGGCTCGACCGGCTGATCGCCGACATCCGTCCCGACGTGCTGCACGCCCAGGGCCACTTCGTGGTCGGCAGGGCCGCCATCGCCGCCGCCCGGCGCGCGGACGTGCCCATCGTGGCCACCAACCACTTCATGCCCGACAACCTCTTCCAGTTCTGCCACATCCCCGAGCGGCTGCGGATCAAGGCCGGCCGGATCGCGTGGCGCGACTTCAGCCGGATCTTCAACCGCGCCGACCGCATCACCACCCCGACCCCGCTGGCCGCCAAGCTGCTGGCCGACCAGGGCTTCGGCCGCGAGGTGGAGGCGGTCTCCTGCGGGATCGACCTGACCAGGTTCCACCCGCGCGCCGAGCCCAAGGCGTGGGCGCGCAAGCTGTTCGACCTGCCCGACAGGCCCACCATCCTGTTCGTCGGCCGCCTGGACGAGGAGAAGCGCCTGGACGAGATCGTCCGCGCGCTGCCGCTCGTGCTGAACCAGACCGACGCGCAGGCGGTGTTCGTCGGCCGCGGCAACCAGCGGGCGGAGCTGGAGCGGCTGGCCGCCCGCATCGGCGTCGGCGAGCGGGTCTCCTTCCTCGGCTTCGTGCCCGACGAGCTCATGCCCCAGACCTTCGCCACCGCCGACGTGTTCGCCATGCCGGGCATCGCCGAGCTGCAGAGCATCGCCACGCTGGAGGCCATGGCCATGGGGCTGCCGGTGGTGGCCGCCGACGCGATGGCGCTGCCGCACCTGGTGGACGAGAACGGATACCTGTTCCAGCCGGGCGACGTGATCTCCCTGTCCAGGCACCTGACGAACATTCTCACCGACGAGGACCTGCGGGCCCGGCTCGGCAAGGCCAGCAGGGAGCTGGCGCTCACCCACGACGACCGGTCGTCGCTGGCCCGGTTTGAGCAGATCTACGATGAGGTGGCCCGATGACCCCAGTCCAAAGCGTCTGGGGCGCTGTCTCCGGCACGGTGGTGTCCGCGTGCGCGCTGGCGTACGCGCAGGTCGCCCTGCCGACGCAGCCGCTGCTCAGCGACTACGCGCTCGTCTCCGGCGGGCTCGTGCCCGTCCTCGTGGGGATGCTGGCACTGGCGGGGGCGTGCCTGTGTCTGGCGTACGGGCTGGCGGCGAGTGACCCGGCGCGCACCGCGGCCACCAGGGTGCTGCTGCTGGCCGGGGCGGCGGGGCTGATGATGAGCGCGATCTTCCCCACGGACCCCGGCAACTCGCAGGTCGGCTCGCTGACCGGCGAGATCCACCGGTGGGCGGCGGCCGTCGTGTTCACCTCGCTGCCGGTCGCCGGCTGGACCCTGGCCAGGGGCCGGGCGGCGGCGCCCGGGTGGAACGCGGTCCGGGCCCTGAGCGTGACCTCCGCGGCCATGCTGGCCTTCTACCTGGCGGCCCACCCGGCCTCCCTCACCTCGCCGCTGATCGGCGGCGCGGGCTACTACGGCCCGCTGGAGCGGGGCGTGGTGCTGGCCGAGATGGCGCTGCTCGTCGCCATGGCGCTGGTGTCGGTCGCGAAGCGGCCCGCCGTGCACACCCAGGCCGTTCCGGCCGAGCCCGAACGCCCCGAGCGGTCCGACCGCCTGGCGGCCTGATGCCCCCACCCTTCGACCCGCGACGAAATGACGCCGTTCTAGCGTGGAACCATGCTCATCACACGCCACGCGGCTGCTGAGGCGGTGCTCGCCGACCCGAGGTACGTGCCGCCTCCCGTACGACAGGACGCCGAGGAGGGCACGCTGGCCTGGCTCCGCGCCCAGGTGTCGAGATTCAGCACCGGAGAGACCCACGCCGGGCGGCGCCGCCTGCTGGAGGAGCGGCTGGCCGCCGTCGACCCCGCCGACCTGCGACCGGCGGCCAGGGCCATGACGCTGGAGCGGGGCGGCGACTGGCGGGGCGTCCCCACGGCCGTGCTCGGCGCCGCGCTGGGCGTGAAGGACACGAGCGCCGTGGCCGCCGCCGCGGCCGGCTACCTGTCCGGCGAGGAGAGCCCAGCGGCCGACGCCGCCGTCGCCGAGCTGCTCGAACAGGCCACGATCCCCGAGATCACCCTGCTGCTGCAGGGGCACGCCGCCACGGAGGCGCTCATCGAGAACGCCCTCGGGCACGCCGGACCCGGCGCCGACCCCGAGGCGCTGCTGCACGAGACGCTCAGGCAGGACCCGCCGCTCAAGGTCACCCGCAGGCTCGACACGCGGACCGGCGACGAGGTGACCATCGACCTGGTGTCGGCCAACCGCGACCCTGAGGTGTTCGCCGATCCCGACCGGTTCGACCTCTCGCGCGGCCGTACTCCCCATCTGACCTTCGGCCACGGCGTGCGCCCCTGTCCCGGGCCCGCCCACGCGCTCGCGCTGGCCGCGGGCGTGCTCGAAGCCCTTCTCGACGCGAGCCGCTCATGAACTTCCACGACCTGCACCGCCCCGGCGACCCCCTGCTGCTGCCGAACGCCTGGGACTACGGCTCGGCCGCCCTCCTGGCCCGGGAGGGCTTCCCCGCGATCGGCACCACCAGCCTCGGCGTGGCCGCCGCGTACGGCAGACCGGACGCGGCCGGCGCCACCAGGGCGGAGACCATCGAGCTGGCCGAATCGATCAAGGACCTGGGCGTCATGGTCACCGTCGACATCGAGGGCGGCTTCAGCGACGACCCCGCCGAGGTGTCCGACCTGGTCGCGAGCCTCGCCGCGCTCGGAGTGGCAGGGGTCAACCTGGAGGACGGCCGCCCCGACGGCACGCTGCGCCCGATCGAGCTGCACCAGCGGATCATCGAGGCGGCCAAGGGCCACGGTGTGTTCGTCAACGCGCGTACGGACACGTACTGGCTGAAGACCGGCGACACGCGCGAACGGGTGGCCGCCTACGGCCACGCCGACGGGATCTTCGTGCCCGGCATGAGCGATCTGCGCGAGATCGCCGAGGTGGCCGCGAGCACGCCGCTCCCCCTCAACGTCCTCCACCAGCCGGACGGCCCCACGCTCGCCCAGCTCGCCGAGGCCGGCGTGGCCAGGGTGAGCACCGGGTCGCTGCTGTACCGGGCGGCGCTCCACGGGGCGCTCGCGGCGGTGTCCGCCGCCCGGGGCAGGCAGGCCCCTCCGCTGCCGACCTACGCGGAGATCAGCGCGCTGCTGCCGCAGCCGCGATAATCGACGCATGCGCTTCCAGATCCTCGGGCCCACCAGCGTGCTGGGCGAGGACGGCGAGCCGGTGGCGCTCGGCGGTCCCCGGGTGCGCGCGCTGCTGACGCTGCTCGCCCTGCACGCCGGCCGCATCGTCGGCGGCGAGCAGCTCGTGGACGGCATGTACGGCCCGAGGCCGCCCGAGGGCGTGGCCAACGCGCTGCAGTCGCAGGTCTCCAGGCTGCGCCGGGCGCTGGGCAGGGACCTGGTGGAGTTCCATCCGGCGGGATACCGGCTGGTGGCCGACCCCCAGGACGTGGACGCGCGGAGGTTCGAGCTGCTGGCGCAGCAGGGCAGGCAGGCCCTCGCCGGCGGCGACCCCGGCCGGGCGGCCACGCTCCTGCGCGAGGCGCTCGAGCTGTGGCGGGGCACGCCGCTCGCCGACGCCCCGCACGCCGAGGCCGCCGCGGCGGCGCTGGCCGAGCTGCGGCTGGCCGCCACCGAAGACCGCGTGCAGGCCGAGCTCGACCTGGGCCGGCACCGCGAGCTGGTCGCCGAGCTGAGCCAGCTCACCGCCGCCCACCCGCTGCGCGAGCGGCTGCGCGCCCAGCTCATGCGCGCCCTCTACGGCAGCGGCCGGCAGGCCGAGGCGCTGACCGTCTACGACGAGGCCAGGAAGATCCTGGACGAGGAGCTGGGCGTCGAGCCGGGAGCCGAGCTGGCCGCCGCCCACCTGGCCGTGCTCAGGGCCGACCCGGCGCTCGGCGTCTCCGCTCCCGACTCCGCCCCCGCGGCCCGGCGCCGGCAGGGACTGCGCGCCCAGCTCACCAGCTTCGTCGGCAGGGCCGAGGAGATCGAGGAGGTGGCCGCCAGGCTGCGGACCAACCGGCTCGTCACGCTGATCGGCCCAGGCGGCGCGGGCAAGACGCGGCTGGCGACCGAGGCGGCCGAGCAGGAGGCCGGCGACGTGTGCTTCGTGGGGCTCGCGCCGGTCTCCGAGGACGCCGGCGTGCCGGGGGCCGTCCTGTCCGCCCTGGACATCCGCGACGCCCCGCCCACCCCCGACCGCCTCACCGTGGACCCGGCCACCAGGCTCGTCACCGCGCTGGCCGGCCGCAGGCTCCTCCTGGTCCTGGACAACTGCGAACACGTCGTCGCGGCCACCGCCGAGCTGGCCGACCTGCTGCTGGCCTCCTGCCCCGAGCTGCGCGTGCTGGTGACCGGGCGCGAGGCGCTCGGCATCACCGGCGAGTCGATCCTGCCCGTGGCGCCGCTGCGGCTGCCGCCGCCCGAGGCCGGCCATCCCCTGGACTATCCGTCGGTCCGGCTGTTCGCCGACCGCGCCGCCGCCGTACGGCCTGGTTTCGCTGTCGACGCGGGCAACGCCGCGGCGGTCGTACGCATCTGCCGGGCGCTCGACGGGCTGCCACTGGCCATCGAGCTGGCCGCGGCGCGGCTGCGCACCCTGCCGGTGTCGGACGTGGCGGCGCGGCTCGACGACCGGTTCCGGCTGCTGACCAGGGGCAGCCGTACGGCGCTGCCCCGGCACCAGACGCTGCACGCGGTCGTCGCGTGGAGCTGGGACCTGCTGGACGAGAGCGAGCAGCGGCTGGCCAGGCGGCTGAGCGTGTTCGTCGGCGGCGCCCGGCCGGAGGTGGCCGAGCAGGTGTGCGGGCTGCCCGAGGATGTGCTCTTCTCGCTGGCGGAGAAGTCGCTGGTGGAGTTCGTGGACGGCCGTTTCCGGATGCTGGAGACGATCAGGGCGTTCTGCGCGGAGCGGCTGGCGGAGTCGGGCGAGGCCGAGTCGATCTCCGAGGCGCACGCCCGCCACTGCCTCGACCTGGTCATGACGGCCGACCCGCGGCTGCGCACCGGCGAGCAGCTGGAGTGGCTGGTCCGGCTCGACGAGGAGAGCGACGAGCTCGACGCCGCGATCCGCTGGGCGGCCGCGTCCGGGCGGCCGGAGCTGGGGCTGCGGCTGCTGGCCCACTGCGCCTGCTACTGGTGGATGCGCGGCAACCGCGTCACCAGCGCCCATCTGGCCGCCGACCTCCTGGCCGCGCTCGGGTTCCGGCATCCGCCGGGCATGGAGGAGGAGTACGTCATGTGCGTGCTCATCAGGGCGTGGACGGGCGGCATCGACGAGGAGCTGCGCGGGCGGCTCGCGGAGGCGCGGCAGTTGCTGCCGCCGTACAACCTGCCGATGCGGCTGGAGTTCCTGATGATGCTGCTGTCGGCCTTCACGGGGCCGCCCGGCGAGTACGACGAGGTCTACACCGTGCTCACCGACCGCGTCGACGAGCTCCAGCCCTGGCAGGAGGCGCTGTCCTACAGCGGTGTCGGGTTCCTGCTGCAGTCGGTCGGCCGGGTCGCCGAGGCTGCGGACAACTTCGAGCGGAGCCTGGCCGCGTTCAAGGCCCTCGGGGAGCGGTGGGGCATGGTGATGACGCTGTCCGGCCTCGGCTCTCTCCACCAGGCGGAGGGCGACTTCACGACCGCGTCCGCGCTGGCCGACGAGGCGCTGGCGGTGGCCAGCGAGCTGGGCGCCGAGACGGAGATCGCCGAGACCCTGTGCCGGCGGGGCGACGCCCGGCTCAACCTGGCCGACGCGACGGGCGCGCGGGCCGACTACCTGCGGGCCGCCGAGATGTCGCGCAGGAACGGCTCGACGGAGACCATGGCGTGGGCGCACCTCGGGCTGGGCCAGGTCGCGCTCTTCCAGGGCGACCTGGACGAGGCCCGCGCGCTGCTCGTCCAGGCGCGTGACGAGGTCCCGGCCGACTGGTACACCACGGAGGAGACCCGCGCCCGCATCGCCGCATCCCTCGCCGAGGTCGACGCCCGCTCAGCCGGACGTGCCGGCGAGCCGTCAGCCGGGCCCACAGCCGAGGCGGTCGGCGAGCCGTCAGCCGGGCCCGCGAGTGAGGCGGCCGGGGAGCCGTCAGCCGGGCCCGCGAGTGGGGCGGTCAGCGAGCGGTAGGCGGGCCGTCAGTCGCGTTCCCGACAGTGGGCGGCATGAAGAACAAATGGGCCTGCCTGGCCATCGCCTGCCTGGCCACCCTGCTGCTCTCGCTCGACCTCACGGTCCTGCACCTGGCCCTGCCCAGGCTGGTGACCGACCTCGGCGCGAACTCCACCCAGTTGCTCTGGATCGGCGACATGTACGGCTTCGCGCTGGCCGGCCTCCTCGTCACCATGGGCAACCTCGGCGACCGCATCGGCCGCAAGCGCCTGCTGCTGATCGGGGCGGCCGCGTTCGGCGCCGCCTCGGTGGTGACGGCGTACGCGCCCAACGCCGAGCTGCTGATCGCGGCCAGGGCCCTGCTCGGCGTGGCCGGAGCGACGATCATGCCGTCCACCCTGTCGATCGTCCGGAACGTGTTCACCGACCCGGGCGAGCGCACCGCGGCCATCGGCGTCTGGAGCGGGATGAGCGCCGCCGGGTTCGCCATCGGCCCGGTCGTGGGCGGGCTCCTGCTCGACCACTTCTGGTGGGGCTCGGTCTTCCTGATCAACGTACCGATCATGCTGCTGGTGCTGGCCGGCGGGATTCTGGTGCTGCCCGAGTCGCGCAACCCGCACGCGGGCCGGATCGACCTGGTCAGCGTCGTCCTCTCGTTCGCCGGCGTGGTGACGGCCGTCTACGCGGTCAAGGAGGCGGCGCACAAGGGCCTGGAGCACGCCGACGTGCTGGCGGCGGGCGCGGCCGGAGTCCTGCTGCTGGGCCTGTTCGTGTGGCGCCAGGTGCGGCTGCCCGATCCGCTGATCGACGTCCGGCTCTTCAGGCGGCGGGCGTTCAGCGCGTCCATCGTCACGAACCTGCTGGCGATCTTCACCATGTCGGCCATGATGCTGATGTTCGGCTGGTACCTGCAGCTCGTCCTGGGCTGGTCGCCGCTCCAGGCGGGCCTCGCACAGCTGCCGGGCGGCCTGAGCGGCGCGGTGGGCGGCATCCTGGCCGCCAAGCTGATCCACCGCGTCGGCAGGAACGGCGTGGTCGCGCTGGGCCTGGCCATGAACGCCGGCGCGTTCCTCTACTACAGCACCCTCGGCCCCTCGCTGAACTACCTCGTCCTGCTCCCCGTCATGATCATCGGTGGGGTCGGCGTCGGCTTCACCTTCACCGTCAACAACGACAACGTCCTCGCCACGGCCCCCAGGGAACGCGCGGGCGCGGCCGCCGCGGTCTCGGAAACGGCCTTCGAACTGGGCGGCGCACTGGGCATCGCCATCCTCGGCACAGTCCTGAACACCGCCTACCAGTCCAACCTGCACCTCCCCACCGGCCTCTCCGCTGTCGACTCCGCAAGAGAGTCGATCGCCGGCGCGGTAAGCACGGCCGCAACCCTGCCCCCGGACCAGGCGGCCCAACTCATGCGAGCAGCCCAGACAGCCTTCATAGAGGGCCTCCACCTGACCGCCCTGGTCACCGCAGCCCTCCTGGCCGTAGTGGCCCTGCTGGCCCTGATCGGGCTACGCGGCGTACCGAAGGTCATCCCAGAAGAAGTCCTGACCCACGCCTGACCCAGGGCAACAGCATGGTCCTCACAGCGGGGCGCGCTACGCGCGATGGAGCGCTCGGGCAGCGCCCTGTGGGGGCAAGCCCCCACACCCCCAGGCGGGGCCCTGCCGGTCCCCGCACCCCTCGGACGCGACCCCGGTTACCGCACGCTCGTCGGTGTTGACCCGCTGACGCTCTGACGGAGACGATCATCAGGGCAATGACATCGGTGTCTACCGAGAGCGGGTTCCCACTTGCTGAGAAATGCGCAGTAGGTAGCCGTCTGGGTCCTGCACCGCGAACTGGCGCACGCCCACGGCGTCGACGCTGCGCTCGTACCAGCGCTCTTCCAACGGAAGCCACATCTCATAGCCGGCAGCAAGCAGCGTGGTGTGAATCTGGTCCACGTCATCCACTTCGACAGTGAGGTTGATCCCACGCCCGTAGGGGTGGTCCAGCGCCGTGCGCGGGTAGAGACGGTCCCGGCTCAGCGGCTGCTCCAACATCAGGTCCGCCCCGTCACGTTCCAGGTAGGCGAATCGCTCCTGGGGCCGCTCGTAACGGATCTTGAAGCCCAGCAGGTGATAGAAGGCCAGGCTGGCCTGGAGGTCGGAGCAGATCAATTCAGGAACGAGGCGAGACACCTCGCTCACTCTGGCAGTTCCCGAACACCCGGGCAACCGCCTATTATGCAAACGCATCCGGTTGCGTTTGCTAAATGAGGTGGGGTCAGGTGCTGAAGATGCTGGGCAAGATCGGGTTACTCGTTCTCGCCTTCGTGGTCGGGGCGGTCTGGTTGGTCGTCCTTCGGTTGAAGGACGTCCCGCTGCTGCCGCTGGTGGCCTATGGGCTGCTGCTGCTCGGGCTGGTGGCCGGGCTGCTGTGGCCGGGTGTGTTCGGCAGGCGGGTCACGCGGCGCCGGGTGCTGACGTTCGTCGGCGGTCCGGTCGGCCTGGGCACGCTGGGGCTCTACCTGGCGGTCGTCTACTACGTCACGGATCTGCCGGTGCTGGTCGCCCTGGCCGCTGCGGTGTGCCTGGTCGAGGGGGTGGCCGTCCTCCTGCGCGGACGCCGGGGGGCGGGCGGCAGCGGCGGCCGGCACACCAGGCGGGCCTTCCTGGCGGGCGGCGCAGGGCTGGTGCTGGGCGTGCTGAGCGGGCTGTCTGTCGGCCACGTGGAGCGGCAGCGCCGCGAGTTGTCGGCGCGGCGCGAGCAGGAACGGCAGGCGGCCACGCGTGCTCCGAGCTCGCGGCGGCGGATCGTCGACGACGCCGTACGGGTGTTCCCGATCCATACCGGCGACACCATCGTCACCTATGGCCAGTTCTACGGCGGTCTGGACGGCTGGGAAGGGCTGAACGGGTACGTGCGCACCCTGGTCGACAAGGCGCAGATCGCGGTGCCCGTCTACGCCTACCTCATCGACCACCCCCGGCACGGCCTCATGCTGGTCGACACCGGCGTCAACTGGGAGCAGGCACACGATCATGATGGGTACTACGACATGACCTCGCGCCTGCTGACCCAGCGCGACGAGTACCGGATGACCCCCGGTCAGGACCTGCGGGTCCAGCTGGCCCGGCTCGGCTACGACGCCAAGGAGATCACGACCGTGTTCCTCACCCATGTCCACGACGACCACGCGGGAGGGTTGCGCTACCTGCCCCAGGCGACGGTGGTGATGGACCGCCGCGACTGGGAGTACGGGGTGCTCTACCCACACTCCTTCGACCTGGTCAAAGACAACCTCTCCTTCCCCGCCTTCGACTCCGGCGCCTTGGGCGCCTTCCCCGGCAGCCAGGACCACTTCGGCGACGGCAGCCTCGTCCTGCTGCCCACCCCCGGCCACTCGCCCGGCCACATGTGCGTACTGCTGCGCCTGGACGCCGGCAGCGTGCTGTTCATGGGCGACACCCTCTACACGCTGCCCCACCTGGCCACGGGCCAGGTCCGCCAGATGACCATCGGCGGCCCCGACACGGTCCACCAGATCGAGGCGGCCCGGCGCATCCAGCACCTGCTGGCCTCCGACCCCGGCACCGTGCCGCTGTTCGCCCACGACAACACCCGCTACCAGTCCGACCTGGTCGCCTCCGCGTTCGCCCAGGGGGTCCTCGGGGAGGCGGGGTTGCGGGAGTTGCGCACACACATGGAGGCTGTCCTCACCCCGGACTGGCGGCTGCGGCCCGGGCACGCTCCCCGCTTCGTTCCGCCGGCGTCCGGCACGGGATCGGGGCGGGTGGAGTTCCGATGACCTCTACGCGGCGCACCCGGGGCAGGCCCCGCGACCCCGAGGCGGACGACGCGATCATGAAGGCGGCGCTGGAGCTGTTCGTGGAGCGCGGCCTGGAGGGCGCGAACGTCGAGCAGATCGCCAAGCGCGCCGGCGTGGCCAAGGTGACCGTCTACCGGCGCTGGTCCTCGAAGGAGGAACTGCTCATCCAGGCGATCGAGCGGGCCCGCACCCTCGTCCCCGAGGCCGACATCTGGGCCACCACCGACGCCGCGGCGCAGCCGGTCGACGAGCGGCTCATGGACTCCTGGGTGCACACCCTCGGCGACACCCGCTTCCGGGCGATCCTCGCCCAGCTCATCGGCTCCAGCGTCACCCAGCCGTCGCTGCTGGCCACCTACCGCGAACAGTACATCCAGCCCCGCCGCCGGCTGATCCACACCGCGCTGGAGCGTGCCCGCCGCGACGGGCTGCTGGCTGACGACGCCGACCTCGACACCGTGATCGACATGGTCGTCGGCGCGGCGATGTACCGCATGCTCATCGACCCGGACGCGCCGGCCGACCCCGACGCCACACGCCAGTACCTGGAGGCCGTCCTCCACCAGGCCGACAGGCTGCTGGGACGCCCCGACGCACAGCATCGACCGGACACGTCGACGTCCGGCGGCACATGATCCCCGTCCACCGCATCCCCTCTGGGTCGGGTAGACCCACGGTGCGGACACCCGCCGTTGCGTGGGTTGTCAGGCGCCGGCGTTGGCGGGGCAGGGGCGGGTGATGATCGGGGAGAGGGAGTCGAGGCGGGCGCCGATGAAGCGGGCCACACCCTCGATGGTCTCGATGCCCGCGTCCGGCCCCGGCTGGTGATCCGTCTGGACCGACAGCAGCAGGTCGCGGCCCGGGCCCGCGATGCGGCCGTAGCTCGTCATGGCCCACGTGCCGGAGATGAACGGGCGGGGCGTCCAGCCGTTCTTCAGGGCCACCCGGTCTCCCGGGCGGGCGGCGGCGCTGACGCCCCACGACTGGTCCTTCTGGACGCGGGACATCAGGCCGAGCACCAGCCTGCGGTCGTCCGCCGTCAGGTCACTCTTTCGGCTCTTGCCGCCCTTGACCAGGAGTTTCAGGAGGCGGATGCGGTCGGCGGGGCTGGTGAGGGTGCCGCCCCAGTAGACGGAGGGTCCCGGCGTGGTCTCCGTCAGGCCCACGCTCTGGTAGAAGGCGCTCATCGCGGAGGAGGCGCCGACGCGGGACCACAGGGCGTCCGCCGCGTGGTTGTCGCTCTCCGTGATCATGAGGGTGGCGAGGTCACGCTCGTCCTCGTCCAGGTCGCGGGTGCGCTGGTGCAGGAGCGCGGTCAGGATGTCCACCTTGGAGCCGCTGGCGGTGATGAGGTCGTGTTCGTGCTCTCCCTGCCCGAAGTGGATGCCGGTGACCAGGTCCAGGGCGCCGTAGACGATGCGGCCCGGGCGGCTGCCGATGTAGGCGGAGATGTCGCGTACGAGCTGGGTGCGGGCCACGGCCCCGGCGCGCGGGGCCGCGATCTTCAGCATGCAGCGGGCCACCTTGGGCGGGGGCTTCGCCGCCGCCGGGATGACGGCTGCCTGGTCGGCGCCGCATCCCGCCGTCAGCAGCAGCATCGGCCAGGCAAGCATCCACCTCGTACGCACGCGCCCACCTCCGAGAGATCGTCGGGGGTCGCAAGCGAGGATGCCATGCCGTGCGGATCAGGCCATCGTGCTCTGGTGCCTTTCTGGTCAAGTCTTCACATGATCTTGCCGATCCGGTCAGGCTGCCCGTCCGCACGGCCTCGCCGGACAGCTGAGGCCGTGCGGAGGGAGGTAGCCGGTGGCTGATGTCAGAGGTGGGTGGCGAGGAAGGCAGTGGTGGCGTCCACGGCCTGGGTGACGTACGGTTCGCGGTCGTACAGGTCGATGTGCTGCTTGGCGTCCACCCAGACGAGCTGCTTCGGCTCGTCGAGCCGCCGGAACGCCTCCTCGGCCCCCTCCGGCGAGCAGAACCGGTCGACGACCCCGTGCACGATCAGCGCCGGCTTGGGTGACAGGAAGTCCGCTCCCATCATGTTGTCCATCGTGACCAGCTCCCGGACGCTCGCCCTGGTCACCGAGTTGGACCAGTGCGGCGAGGCGCCCCGCGAGGTGCCGTAGTACGCGTACGGCTCGTCACCCGGCATGGCGGCCTCCCCCTCCCCCGAGGGCGAGGAGGAGACGGCCGGGATGTACTCCACGGCGCCGCCCTGGTCCTGGCGTTCGAGGACGTCCGTGAAGCCCGCCAGCGCCGCCTGGTAGTCCATGCCGGAGCGCATGGTGTACGGGTTGTTGTACGCGCCCGCGATACCGACAAATGTCCGGACTCGGGGGTCGAAGGCGGCGAACTTGAGTGCGTAGCCGCCCCCCAAACACACCCCCACCGCCCCGATCCGATCCCCGTCCACCTCGGCCCGCGACCGCAGGAACGACACGGCCGCCCGCAGGTCGCGCAGCTTGCCCTGCGGATCCTCGTCCTGGCGCGGGAGCCCTCCGGACTCCCCCCAGTTCCGGTGGTCGAAGGCCAGCGTCACGTAGCCCCGCTCGGCCAGCCGATCCGCGTACAGGCCCGTGACCTGGGAGCGCACCCCCGTGAACGGCCCCGTGAACACCAGAGCCGGCCGCGGCCCCGCGCCGCCGGGGACCCGCAGGTCCCCGACGAGCGTGAGGCCGTCGACCACGAACTCGACTCGCGTGGCCAGGATCACGAGTCGAACCCCAGCCCCATCCGGTCGAGCGCGCGCAGCCACAGGTTGCGCTTGCCCTGGTGCTGATCGGCCTGCGCGATCGACCACCGGGTGAACTGGATGACCCCGGACCGCACCGGCTCCGGCGGGAACGGCATCGGCTTCTCCTTGACCATCCGCAGCTCGGTCCGCTCGGTGGACTCGCCCGACAGCAGGTCGAGCATGACGTTCGCGCCGAAGCGGGTGGCGCCCACGCCCATCCCGGTGAAGCCGGTGGCGTAGGCCAGCCGCCCTCCGTGCGCCTGCCCGTAGAAGGCGCTGAACCGGCTGCAGGTGTCGATCACCCCGCCCCACCGGTGCGTGAACCGCACCCCGTCGAGCTGGGGGAAGGTGTCGTAGAAGTGCTCGGCGAGCTTGACGAACGTCTCGTCGCGCTGCTCGTACTCGGGTTTGACCAGACCCCCGTTGTAGTAGACGGCGTCGTAGCCGCCCCACAGGATCCGGTTGTCGTCGGTCAGCCGGTAGTAGTGGAACTGGTTGCCCGAGTCGCCCACGCCCTGCCGGTTGCGCCAGCCCACCTCGGCAAGCTGGACGTCGGTCAGGGGCTCGGTCATCAGCGCGTAGTCGTACACGGGGACCACGAAGTGCTTGAGCCGCCGCAGCAGCGGCGGGAACACCCCGGTCCCCAGCGCCACCTGGCGGGCCGCGACCGCGCCGTACGGCGTGCGCAGCGTGATCGTCGTGCCGTCGTCGCGCAGCGAGCGGACCGGGGTGCGCTCGTGGACGCGCACCCCCAGCCGCAGGCACGCCTCCCGCAGCCCCCATGCCAGCCGCGCCGGGTCGAGCATGGCGCAGCCGCTGCGCTCCCAGAGCCCGCCCAGGTAGGTCGGCGAGTTCACCTCGGCGCGTACCTGCTCCTGGTCGAGCGGCACGTAGTCGAGGCCCAGCTCGGAGATCAGCTCCAGGTGCTCGCGCAGCCCGTCGAGCTGCCACGGCTCGGTGGCCACGTGCAGCTCGCCGGTGCGTTCGAAGGAGCAGTCGACGCCGTAGCGCTCCAGGGTCTGCTCGATCTCGTCGAGGTTGGCCACGCCCATGCGCTCCAGGCGCCCGAGCTCGTCCGGCCACCGTTCCAGGCCGTTGGCCAGGCCATGGGTGAGGGTCGCCATGCAGAACCCGCCGTTGCGGCCGGTGGCGGCCCAGCCGATCCTGCGTCCTTCGAGCAGGACCACGTCCAGGGACGGATCGCGTTCCTTGGCCAGCAGGGCCGTCCACAGCCCTGAGAAGCCTCCGCCGACGACGACCAGGTCGGCGCTCGTTGTCTGGTCGAGCCGCGGTCGCGGCTCGGGTCTGGCCGGGCTGTCCAGCCAGTACGGCTTGCGCTCCGCATCAGCAAGCGCCTTCAGCGGATCCACAAATCCCACTTCCCTACGAAGTTCGTGGAGGTTATTAGGTACGGCGCCGCGCCGCCACCGCGTTTCCGATCGCGATCAGCACCCCGATGCCGAAGATCAGCGTACCCATGACGTTGACCTGGGGTGGGATACCGGTCTTGACCGCGCCGACGATCCACAGGGGGAAGGTGACGGTCGAGCCGTTGACGAAGCTGGTGACCACGTAGTCGTCGATGGACAGAGCGAACGACAACATCGCGCCCGCCATCACGCCCGGCAGGATCGACGGCAGCGTCACCTGCCTGAACGTCCCCCAGGCCGTCGCCCCCAGATCCCTGGCCGCCTCCTCGAGCGACGGGTCCAGCGTGACGATCCGCGCCCGTACCGTCACCACCACGAAGGACAGCGAGAACAGCACGTGGGAGACGATGATCGTGTTCGCGTCGCGCGGCACGTTCCCCGAGACGAACAGCGACAGCAGCGACGCGCCCATGACCAGCTCGGGGGTGGAGATGGCGGCGAAGACCAGGAAGTTCGTGACTCCCTTGCCGCGGAAGCGGTGCCGTCCGAGCGCCAGCCCCAGCATGGTGCCGATCACGACCGTGATGATCGTGCTGACCGCGGCGATCACCAGCGAGTTGCGCAGCGCCACGGTCAGGTCGGAGATGTCGAACAGCTCGGCGTACCAGCGGAGCGTGAAGCCCTGCCAGGAGGTGTTCGACTTGCTCTTCTTGTCGTTGAAGCCGAAAAGGATCATCACGGCGATCGGCGAGGACAGCCAGAGGATGACGATCCAGGTGTAGATGTGGAGGAGCCGGTCCCCCAGCCGCGTGCCCCTCATCGGGCCGCCGCCTCGAGCACGTTCTCCGTCCCGAGCGCCCTGGCGTAGACGAAGATGCCGACCAGCAGCACCGCCATCAGCGTGAACGACAGGGCCGAGGCCGTCGGGTAGTTGAGGTTGGTCAGGTACTCGGTCTGGATGATGTTGCCGATCATCGTGTTGGACGTGCCGCCGAGGATCTGCGCGTTGATCGGGTCGGCCGTGGCGGGCACGAACGTCATCAGCACCCCCGCGAAGACCCCGGGCAGCGACAGCGGCAGCACCACCCGCCGGAAGGCCGACGCCCGCGTGGCGTACAGGTCCTGGGCCGCCTCGATCACCCGCGGGTCCACCCGCTCCAGCGACACGTAGATCGGCAGGATCATGAACGGCAGGAAGTTGTACGTCAGCCCGCCCACCACGGCGACCGTCGTGGCCAGCACGTGGAAGTCCTCGGGCAGCAGCCCCCAGCCCTTCAGCGTGCCGAACAGGATGCCGTTGTCCGACAGCAGGAAGTTCCACGAGATCGTACGCAGCACGAACGACACGAAGAACGGCAGCAACAGCAGGAACAGGTACACGGACTTGCGCGCGCCGCCCTTGAACGCGATCCAGTACGCCACCGGGTACCCGATCACCAGCATGGCCAGGGTGGCCAGGCCGCCGTAGAGCAGCGAGCGCACCAGCTGGGTGCTGTACCGGCCGAGCGCGTCGCTGTAGTTGGAGAAGCTGAACGTCATGGCGAAGCCGTCGATGGCGTTGCCGGTCTGCAGGGAGACCGAGGCCATCGCGGCCATGGGCACGACCAGGAAGATCGCCAGCCACATCCAGCTCGGCAGCGCCAGCAGGTAGGGGGTGAGCCGCCTCATGTGCTACGCCTGGGTGATGGACTGGAAGATCGGGTTGAAGACCTGCTCCTGCTGGGTGGTCAGCTGGGTGTAGTTGTGCAGCTTGGCGTAGTCGGCCTCGGTGGGGAACATGAGCGGGCTGTTGATCATGTCCTCGAGGGCCTTCTTGTCCTTGCCCTTGGCCGTCTTGGCCTTCTCCCGCAGCAGGTCCTGCACGGCCGGGACCGGCGTGACGTACTGGATGAACTCGTCCAGCTCGGCGGCCACGGCCGGCTGGTAGAGGTAGTCCATGAGCATGAGCGCGTCCACCGGGTTGGCCGCGTTCTTGGGGATGAGCATGTTGTCGGTCCAGATCGTGCCGCCCTCCTCGGGCACCACGAACTTGACGGGCTCGCCGGCGAGCTGGCGCTGGAAGACGTCGCCCGACCAGGCCATGGTGAGCCAGACGTCGCCCTTGGACACAGCGTCGATGTAGCTTTGATCGTAATATTTCCGGACAATTCCGGCGTCGCGCTGGGCCTTGAGCTTCTCCCCGGCCCTCTTCCAGTCCGCCTCGGTCGACTTCTCGGGCGCGATGCCGAGCGCGAACATGCCGAAGTTCGCGATCTCCTGGGCGTCGGACATCATGCCGACCCGGCCCTTGTACTTGGGATCGAACAGCGACTCGATGCTGGTGATGTCCTCGTTGACGTACTTGGTGTTGTACGCGATCCCGGTCACACCGGACGTGTACGGCACCGTGTACTTGTTGCCGGGGTCGTAGGCCCGCTCCTTGTACTTCTGGCCGGCGTTGGCCTCGAAGTTCGGCAGCTGGGAGTGGTCGAGCGGCGTCACGTAACCCAGCTCGATCATGTGCTGGAGCTGGACGCCGTTGGTCATGACGACGATGTCGTAGCCCAGCGACTGCCCCGCGCGCAGCACGGGGTCGGCCTTGCCGAAGAACTCGGCGTTCTCCTGGATGACCTCTTTGTACTCGTACGAGATGCCGGTGGCCTGCTTGAACTTCTCCAGCGGGGCCTTGTCTTCCGGCATGTACTCGGGCCAGTTGGCGAAGACGACCTTGCCGTGCTTGGTCTGCTTGGCCCAGAAATCCTTGACCGCGTCGGCCTTAGGGGGCGCGGCCTTCTGTCCTTGAACGCCGCACGCGGCCAGCGCGAGCCCGGCGGCGGAGAACCCGGCGATGCGGAAGGCATCACGACGGGAGCGGGGCATGGGGTGGTTCATGACGTGCTATCAACTTCCAATCACATATGAGTGCTGCGCCTGCCACGACAGCCACACGGAGTCCCCCCGCTCCGCCGTGGCCGTCGCATCAAGAGCGTTCTGCTGGAACACTGTGATCTCGGCCCCGTCAGCGAGACTCACCGCGTAGCTGTTGTAGGTGCCCAGGTAGACCACCTCGGCGACGGTGCCGCGCACGGCGCTCAGGCCCTGACCGGGTTCCACCGTGTCGATGGTGATCTTCTCGGGCCGCACGGTCACGGTCACGTCGCCGTCGTGCCCGGGCACCAGCACCCGGCCGCCGCCGATCTTCAGCTCGCCGCCGCTCGCGGCGCCCGTGAGCAGGTTGGAGGTGCCGATGAAGCCGGCCACGAACGCGGTCGCGGGCCGCTCGTAGATCTCCCGGGGCCCGGCGAGCTGCTCGACCAGGCCGTCGTTCATGACGGCGATCCGGTCGCTCATGGTCAGCGCCTCGTTCTGGTCGTGGGTCACGTACACGAACGTGATGCCGACCTCGCGCTGGATGCGCTTGAGCTCGATCTGCATGGCCTGGCGCAGCTTGAGGTCGAGCGCGCCGAGCGGCTCGTCGAGCAGGAGCGCCCGCGGCCGGTTGACCAGCGCGCGGGCCAGCGCCACGCGCTGCTGCTGGCCGCCGGACATCTCCCGCGGGCGGCGCTTCTCCCTGCCGGCGAGGTCGACGATCTCCAGCATCTCGCCGACCCGCCGCTTGATCTCCTCCTGCGGCGTCTTGCGCTGCTTCAGCCCGAAGGCCACGTTGTCCCAGACGCTCATGTGCGGGAAGAGGGCGTAGGACTGGAAGACCATGTTGACGTCGCGTTTGTTGGGCGGGACGTCCGTGACGTCCTTGCCGTGCAGCCGCACCAGCCCCTTCGAGGGCGGTTCGAACCCCGCGATCATCCTCATGGTCGTGGTCTTGCCGCACCCGGACGGGCCGAGGAGGGAGAAGAACTCCCCCTCGGCGATGCCCAGAGTGACGCCTTTGACCGCCTGGACGACCTCGCCATGCGAGAGGTACTCCTTGACGACGTCCTCAAGCTCTATCGCATTCAGCTCAGTCATCCCAGCCGTTGTCCTATTCGCCGATGTAGTGCATGACGTGCTTGACCCGGGTGTAGTCGTGCAGGCCGAACACCGACAGGTCCTTGCCGTACCCGGAGTGCTTGAAGCCGCCGTGCGGCATCTCCGAGACGAACGGGATGTGCGTGTTGACCCAGACCACGCCGAAGTCGAGCCGGTTGGACATGCGCATGGCCCGGCCGTGGTCCGAGGTCCAGACCGAGCCGCTCAGGCCGTACTTCACGTCGTTGGCCTTGGCCAGCGCGTCGGCCTCGTCGGCGAACGTCTGGACGGTGATCACGGGGCCGAAGACCTCGTTCTGCACCATCTCGTCGTCCTGCTTGAGGCCGTCGACGATCGTCGGCGCGAAGAAGTAGCCCTTCTCGCCGACCCGGTGGCCGCCGGTGAGGACCTTGGCGTGCGCCGGGGCCCGGTCGATGAAGCCCTGGACCCTGGTGAGCTGGTTCTCGTTGTTGAGCGGCCCGTAGAGCGCGTCCTCGTTGCCCAGGTCGCCGGTCACGGTGCCGGCGGCGGCCTCGGCGAGCGCGGCCACGAACTCGTCGTGCACGCTCTCGTGCACCAGCACGCGGCAGGCCGCGGTGCAGTCCTGACCGGCGTTGTAGAGGCCGGCGGTGGCGATGTCGGAGGCGGCCTTGCGCAGGTCCTTGACGTCCTCGAACACCACGACCGGGGCCTTGCCGCCGAGCTCCAGGTGCACGCGCTTGAGGTCGTCGGCGGCGCTCTTGGCGACCGACATGCCCGCGCCGACCGAGCCGGTGATGGCGACCATGGAGGCGGTGGGGTGGCCCACCACGAGGGCGCCGGTCTCGCGGTCGCCGGTGACGACGTTGAAGACGCCCGCGGGCAGCACCTCGCCGAGGATCTCGGCCAGCTTGAGCGTGGAGGCCGGGGTGGTGTCGGACGGCTTGAGCACGACCGTGTTGCCGGCCGCCAGGGCCGGGGCGATCTTCCAGACCGCCATCATCATCGGGTAGTTCCACGGCGTGACCTGGCCGATCACGCCGATCGGCTCGTGCCGGATGACGCTGGTGTGCTCGGCGAGGAACTCGCCCGCCGTGGGGCCCTCCAGGGTGCGCGCCGCGCCCGCGAAGAAGCGGAAGTGGTCGGCGGCCACCGGGGTCTCGTCCTCGGCCATCCGGGCCCGCGGCTTGCCGGTGTTGAGGCACTCCGCCTCGTTGATCTCGTCGGCCCGCGCGTCGATCGCGTCGGCGACCTTGAGCAGGAGATTGGCCCGCTCACCCGGCGTGGTCCTGCCCCACGACTCGAACGCGGCGGCAGCGGCGGCGAAGGCGGCATCGACGTCCTCCGGGCCGGAGACGGGGGCCTGCAGGTAGGCCTCGCCCGTACACGGGTCGATGATGTCGGAGAACTTGCCGCTCTTGGCGTCCACGAACTCACCATTGATGAAGTTCTGCAGACGGATCATGCGCCCTCCAAGTGGGTGGCTGAGATGCCGCGACTCTTACAGAGCAGGTGCATCTCGACAAGGGATTTCGTGGTGAAGATACCAAATTGCTACGAATTCGCTTGACAGGCCGCCCAGAACTGACAACATGTCGCACCAGGACGGCAACTCAGCGGGAACGCACCCGTAACGCCGGACCAGTAGGAGGATTCCGTCGATGACGACGCCGCCCCGCGTACGCCGCAACAACGCCAATGCCGGGCCGGTGGTGCTCGACGATCTGTCGAAGCAGATCATCGAGCAGCTCCAGACCGACGGGCGCATGCCGTACGCGGCGATCGGGAAAGCGGTGGGCCTGTCGGAGGCCGCCGTGCGTCAGCGTGTCCAGCGGCTGCAGGACGCGGGCGTCATGCAGATCGTCGCCGTCACCGACCCGCTGACGCTGGGATTCCCGCGGCAGGCCATGATCGGCATCAACTGCGAGGGCGACCTGGAGGCGGTGGCCGACGAGCTGGCGGCCATCGACGAGATCGACTACGTGGTCCTCACGGCGGGCTCCTTCGACGTGATCGTCGAGGTGGTCTGCGAGGGCGACGGGCACCTGCTGGAGATCCTCAGCAAGATCCGCGCCATCCCCGCCGTGCGGGCCACGGAATCGTTCGTCTATCTCAAGCTGCGTAAGCAGACCTACTCCTGGGGCACCCGCTAGCCTGCCGTCTCCACGATGGGCAGGATAGGCGTGCCCGCCGTGCGCACCAAACGCGGGCCCTCGGGGCCGTACACCTCGCGGGGCTCGGGGAACGCCGTCAGCAGCGCCAGGTAGAGCACACCCGCGACGGCCAGCCCCACGGGCAGCGAGATGTCCACTCCCCCGGCCAGGTTTCCCAGCGGGCCGACGAACTGGCCCGGCAGGTTCACGAACAGCAGCGCGAGGCCCGCGGAGATGAGCCAGGCGGACAGCCCGCGCCAGTTCCAGCCGTGCGCGAACCAGTAGCGGCCGCCGCGCTGGCGCCGGTTGAAGACCTGGAGCGCGTCGGGGTCGTACCAGCCCCTGCGGGTCATGTAGCCGAGCATCATGATCACCATCCACGGCGCCGTGCACGTGATGATCAGCGTGGCGAACGTGGAGATGCTCTGGGTGAGGTTCGCGGCGAAGCGGCCGATGAAGATGAACACGATCGACAGCGTGCCGATGAACACCGTCGCCTGCACCCGGGAGAAGCGGGTGAAGACGCTGGAGAAGTCGAGCCCGGTGCCGTAGAGGGAGGTCGTGCCGGTGGACATGCCGCCGATCAGGGCGATCAGGCAGACCGGTACGAAGTACCAGCCGGGCGAGACGGCCAGCAGCCCGCCGACGTAGTTGGGGGCGGCCGGGTCCATGTAGTCGGCGGCCTTGGTCGCGATGATCGACGCCGTGGTCAGGCCGAACAGGAACGGCAGGATGGTGGCGATCTGCGCCACGAAGGCCGCGGCCATCACCCGGGACTTCGGCGTCGTGGCCGGGATGTACCTGGACCAGTCGCCCAGGAAGGCGCCGAACGACACGGGGTTCGACAGCACGATCAGCGCCGCGCCGATGAACGACGGCCAGAACAGCGGGTCGCCGGCCGGGAGCGTCCCGGGATAGGACGGGTCGAAGTCCCCGGCGAAGGCGAACGCCCCCAGGACGAACAGCAGCGACGCCGCCGCGACCGCGATCTTGTTGACGAACAGCATGAAGCGGAAGCCGTACACGCAGACGATGAGCACGAGGACGGCGAAGAGCGCGTACGCGACGCCGTACGACAGGTCGGTGTCGGGCAGCCCGGCCAGCCGGTGGGCGCCGCCGACCAGCGCGTCCCCCGACGACCACACCGAGATCGAGAAGAACGCGATCGCGGTCAGCAGCGACAGGAACGAGCCCACGATCCGGCCGTGCACGCCCAGGTGGGCGGAGGAGGAGACGGCGTTGTTGGTGCCGTTGAGCGGCCCGAACAGCGACAGCGGCGCCAGGATCAGCGCGCCGACCACGAGCCCGAGCACGGTCGCGGCCAGCCCCTGCCAGAACGACAGGCCGAACAGGATGGGGAAGGCGCCGAGCACGCAGGTGGCGAACGTGTTCGCGCCGCCGAACGCCAGCCGGAACAGGTCGATCGGGCGCGCGTTGCGGTCCGCGTCGGGGATGCGCTCGACCCCGTACGTCTCGATCTCGGTGAGGCTCATGGTTTCTCCTGCAACGCCAGCAGGCTGACGAGGTCGTAGGCCACGTGGGAGGCGGCGACCGAGGTGATCTCCGCATGGTCGTACGCCGGGGCCACCTCGACGACGTCGGCCCCGACCAGGTTGCGGCCGGCCAGGCCGCGCAGGATCTCCAGCAGCTCCCGGCTGGTGAGCCCGCCCGCCTCCGGCGTCCCCGTGCCCGGGGCGTGGGCCGGGTCCAGCACGTCGATGTCGACGGACACGTACAGGGCCCGGTCGCCGATGCGCTGCCGCAGCACGTCGATCACCTCGTCGAGGCCGCGCCGCAGCACGTCGGCCGCCGTCAGGATGCCGAACCCGAGCCGCCGGTCGTCCTCAAGATCCTTCTTGCCGTACAGCGGGCCCCTGATCCCGACGTGGCTGACGGCCTCGGTGTCCAGCAGGCCCTCCTCCACCGCCCGCCGGAACGGGGTGCCGTGCGTGTACTCGGCGCCGAAGTAGGTGTCCCAGGTATCGAGGTGTGCGTCGAAGTGCAGCAGCGCCACCGGGCCGTGCTTCCTGGCCACGGACCGCAGCAGCGGCAGCGCGATCGTGTGGTCGCCGCCGATCGCGACGAGCTTGGCGTCGATCGAGTCCGCCGCGCCCTCGATGCTCTCGATGGCCGCCCCGATGTCGAACGGGTTGGCCGCGATGTCACCGGCGTCGACCACCTGCACCCGCTCGAACGGCGAGACGTCCAGCCCCGGGTGGTACGGCCGCAGCAGCCGGGAGGCCTCCCTGACCGCGGCCGGGCCGAACCTGGCGCCGGGCCGGTAGGACACGCCGGTGTCGAACGGCACGCCCACGACGGCCACGTCGGCCCGCTCGACCTGGTCGAGCCTGGGCAGGCGGGCGAAGGTGGCGAGCCCGGCGAAGCGCGGGACCTGAGAGGAGTCGACAGGGCCAAGGTTCATGCGGCCCAGTGTTCGTCATGCCTCTGACCTGCGGCAATTGTAGAGCCCACGAAGTCACCCGGTGTGTGTTGTGGGCGACCACAAGCAGGTCATCACGCGGGTTTGGCACCGGCCGAAAACCCGGCCGTATTCAGCGGCATTTCATTCGGGCAAAGCGCCGTCGTATGATCTCGGCAGCAGCCTAGGAGGGACCTTCTATGGGGGAACCGGCTCACGCGGTTGGCACCGGGCTTGCGGAGCTGACTGACATGACGCTGCTCCAACTGACCGAACTCGACGACGCCACGCTCGACGGGCTGGTGAACAAGATCCTCGGGCGAAGAGGGCCGTGGGATCGGCTGTGGCAGGAGGATGCCAACAACGGTGCCGTCCCGTGCGATGGCTGAAGGAGTGTTCGGCCGCTGAGACGTACGAGATCTGCCACCGCCTGGTCGACGACGACCTCACCTCCGAGCTGCTGACCCGGCTCCGGGAGATCCAGCTCCACAGGAACCAACTGCTCGTGGAGGCCGTGCGGCGGCAGGTGCGCGGGACGGACGCCGATGCCGCGTTCCGCGCGCTGGCCGACCTGCAGGAGAGCGATCCGCGCCTCATGGCGGAGCTGCTGGTGCTCCCCCAGGTGGGCTGCTGGGCGGTCGACTGCCTGCGGCGGCTGCGCGACGGCGAGGATCCGGACCTCGGCTATCTCGTCTCCTTCAGCGCCGGAGCGGCGCTGCGGGCCGGGCGGCGGCCGCCGCTGCGCCCCGGCGCGTTCGTCCCGGGGCTCGGCACGGTCGCGGAGTCCGGTCTGGTCCCGATCCCCTCCCTGCACGCGCAGGCGAACGGGCTGGGGCTGGCCGTCAAGCTCGACGCGGTCGATCCCTACCTGGCGGGCTTCGGCAGGCGGGGCGAGGCCGATCCGGTGTGGTGGCAGCGCGAGCTCGGCCACGCCTGGCGGGTGCTGTGCGAACGGCATCACCACGCCGCCGAGACGATCGCGGCGGTCTTCACCACCCTGGTGCCGCTGGAGGGCCGTGATCGAGTGCGGCCCGCCAGCGCGACGTCCGGCTGGGCGTACGGGGCGATCGCGCTCTCGCCGCCGCCCGACCCGGTCGCGTTCGCGGAGAGCCTGGTCCACGAGGTCTGGCATCTGGTGCTCGGCGCCGTCGAGGACGTGGTCGAGCTGACCGGTCCCGACGACGGCCGCCGCTGGTACGCGCCCTGGCGCTCCGACCCTCGACCGCTCGGCGCGCTGCTACAGGGCTGTTTCGCGAATTTCGCGATCACCGCGTTCTGGCGCGCCGAACGCCACGCGAGCCCGGCCGTCGAACGGGCGGAGGCCGAGTTCGCCTACCGCCGGGCCATCACGTTCGAGGCGCTGGCCCGCGCGAGCGGCTCGGGGAGCCTGACCGGGCCGGGCGAGGTGCTGGTGAACGGGCTGCTGGGCCGGCTCGGCGAGTGGCTGCGCGAGCCGGTGCCCGCCTCGGCCGAGCGGCGGGCGGCCGAGCTCCGGGCCGGGCACCGAGCGCGCTGGCTGAGCGCCAATCCCGGGTTTTCGATCTAGGCCGTCAGTCGTTCATGGGCTCGATGCCCAGGTTGACCCGGCCGTACTGGGCGGCCAGCCGGGCGTGCGGGTGGTCGGGCATGATCGAGCGCCGGTAGCCGTCGAGCATCTTCTCGCGCAGGCTCTGGGCGCCGTCCTTGTCTCCGTCGGCGTTGCGGTCGAGGGACAGGTTGGCCATGGCGGCCAGGGTGTTGGGGTGGTCGGGGCCGCGCGTCTTGACGTTGCGCTCGAGCACCGTCTCGCCCAGCCTCCGGGCCTGCCCCACCTCGCCCAGCGCGGCCAGGTCACTGGCGAGGTTGTGCATGGCGATCAGGGTGTTGGGGTGGGTGTCGCCCAGGAGGGCCTTCATCCCCTCGGCCGCCCGCTCGCTCAGCCGGCGGGCGCCGCCCGGATTGTTCCTGACCCGCAGCACGATGGCCAGGTTGTTGTAGGCCGCCAGCGTGTTGGGGTGGCCGGGGCCGGCCACCTTCTCCAGGCTCAGCACCGTCTCCTCGCCTATCCGCTGGGCGCCGGCCAGGTCTTCGGTGAGCCGGTAGTCGTTGATGAGGTTGGTGGCCGACTGCAGCGTCTGGCGGTGCTCCATGCCGAGCGTCGACTTGTGCCGCTCCCAGGCCTTCACGCCCTGGACGAAGGCGTCCTCGTAGAGGCCGACCCGGTTGAGTGCCACGCTGAAGTCGATGGCGACCAGGAGCCGGAACTGGTTCCATGGCTGGTTCTTGCGGTCGATGGCGTTGCTGATCCGCCGGATCAGGTCGAGGGACTCCTCGTAGCGCCCCAGCCCGCGCAGGTCACGGGAGCGGCCGAACTGCGAGCTCAGCGTCGCGTGCTCGACCGGGCCGAAGATGCGCTGCCGCTCGGCCAGCGTCTCGTCGTCGTAGCGCAGGGCCTCCTCGAAGCGGCCCAGGCAGCGCAGGCTCACCGCCACGTTGCTGCGGATCCGCAGCGTGTCGGGGTGGTCGGGCCGCAGCTGCTGCTCGAAGAGCGGCAGCAGCCTCAGGTCGTTGTCCAGCGCGTCGGCGTAGCGGCCGAGCAGCCGCAGCCCGACGTCGTGCACGCGGGCGCAGCTCAGGTAGACGGCGTCGAGCTCGCCGAAGTTGTCGCGCAGCCGCTGGAGGGTGTCGGCCTGCAGCCGCAGGCTCTCCTCCCACTGGCCGGCGGTGCGCAGCGCGTTGCCGACCTGGACCGCCAGGGCCAGGGTCTGCTTGTCGTCCTGGCCGAAGCGCTGCCGCCACAGCTCCAGCGTCGGCAGGCCGATCCGCAGGCTCTCCTGGTGGCCGCCGCGGCGGTAGAGCTGCTCGACCTGATTGATGATCAGCTTGCGGACCAGGCGGTCGCCGGACTCGACCGCCCGCGAGGGCACCAGGTGCTGCAGGGAGCGCTGGTAGATCTGCTCGCTGTCCTCGCGGTCGACCGCCCCGGGATCGGAGGCGGCCAGCAGGAGGTGGGCGGCCTCCTGGAAGCGGGCCGCGGCCTCCGGGTCCTCGCGCACCATGCGGTCCCTGGTCACGGCCTGCACGACGCGGTGCAGCTGCACGACGTTGCGCACGCCGTCGAGCTTGAGCATGGAGTAGCGGCCCAGCTCCCTGGCCGCCCTGCGGAACTCGGTCACGCCGCTCAGCACCCGGTCGAGCGGCTGCGGCAGCTTGGAGGCCACGGCCGGCTGCACGAGCAGCTCCTCGGCGATCGGCTCGGCGGAGAGGCTGGCCAGCAGCTTGAACAGCGCGTCGGCCTCCGGCGAGATCTTGCTGCGCGAGACGCTCCACGTCGTGGCCACGGTCTGCGGGTATTTGATGTCGACCGAGCTGGCCAGCAGCGCGTGCGCGTTGTCGCGGAACAGCTCCAGGTATTCGGAGATGCTGGTGCCGGTCTCGTTGAGGTACGCGGCGGCGTGCTCGGCGGCCAGCGGGAGGTTTCCGAGCTGATTGGCCAGCTCCTTCGCGTCGGCCTCGGCTTCCACGGAGCCGGACCTACCCGGGTCGGCCAGGGCGGTCACCCGCCTATGAAAGAACTTGACCGTTTCGTCGGGAAGGAACTCCCCTACCTCGATCCCGTCGAGGTCCATCGCCCGCCGCCAGTGGCGGTCGCGCGTGGTGATGATGACGTGGCCGCCGCCGCTGGGCAGGTAGTGCTGGACCGCGTTGGCGCTCTCGACGTTGTCGTAGATCAGCAGCCATCGCTCGTAGAGCTCGCGGTTGGCGAGGGCGGACAGGACCAGCCTGGCGGAGTAGTCGCGATCGTCGGGGCGGAAGCCGTCGAGGGACATCTTGCGGCCCAGCCCGATCAGCGAGTTGACGATGGTCTCCTCCTGCTCGGCCCTGATCCACCAGACGAGGTCGTAGTCCTCCGCGTGGCGATGCGCGTATTCGGCGGCGATCTCGGTCTTGCCGATGCCGCCCATGCCGTAGACCGGCTGGGGCGGCTGGCCGACCAGCGCCGTCGAGTGCTGCGCCAGCCGGCTGTGAAGCTCGGCGAGCTCGCGCTCACGACCGGTGAAACAGCGGTTGCGGAACGGGATTTCCCGCCCCCAGAGGGTGGGGCGGCGCTCCTGCCGCGCGACGTCCTCCATCACGATCACCGCCACTGGTCGCTATTCGGCTATCGCCACCGATCCTAATGCGATATCTGCCCGCGGCAGGTCGTGTCCGCACCCAGCGGAAAGAGCACTTTCCCCCTGAAGCGGACAGCCCTTAATGGCGGTTTGCCCCGCCACATAAAGCACTCTTTGCCGGGATTACTAACATATATTGTGTTATGTCGGAGATGACCAAGCGCCACTATGCGGCCATTCTCGGCTATTGACTGCGGCGGCCCTTTCATGGACCCTCTGAAGGGTTCCGCACCTCGCCGCCATGACCCGGAAGGCGGTGACGCGTGCACGCCGGTGGCATCGACCGCGACAACGAGGCCGCCTGGGATCTGCTGATCGGGGATCTCAACAATGGTGACTGCATCCCCTTTCTCGGCGCGGGAGCCAGCGCGGAGCGGCTCCCGCTCGGTGGTCAGCTCGCCACGAAATGGGCCAGCAAGATCAACTACCCGTACGCGGATTCCGACAACCTGGCACGCGTGATGCAATACGCGACCACGATGGTCTATCGTGACGCAACCAGGACGAAACGCGAATTCCTGAGGGCAGAGTTCGCCAACGCGACCCCGCCCGACCGGACGGATCAATTCCCGGTGCACGCCGTGCTGGCCCGCTACCCTCTCCCCCTGTACATCACCACGAACTACGACGACTTCATGTTCCTGGCGCTGCAGCAGGCGAGAAAGCAGCCCATTTGGGACTTATGTCCGTGGTACGCGATGTCCTCAGACGACTGGACCGGGAGCCCTTTTCGTGAACCAGCCTTCACCCCGTGCGTGGAGCGGCCACTCGTGTTCCATCTGCACGGCCACCACAAGGAGCCGCACTCGATCGTGCTCATCGAGGATGACTACCTCGACTTCCTGGTCAGGCTGGCACAGGACGGCAGGCACACCAACGCGTCGTCCGCTTCCCCGCGCGGCGGACACCCGATGACGCTGCTGCCCTTCCCGGTCCGCACCGCGCTGCGGACCAAGGCACTGCTGTTCATCGGCTACGGCCTGCGCGACTGGACGTTCCACGTCATGTTCCGGACCTTGCTGCACGGCCTGCCCGGCACCATGCGCAGGGAGCACACGAGCATCCAGCTCAACCCGGACGACCACTCCGCCGAGGAGCGCCAATACCTCGGGCGCTACTTCCAGGCCCAGAGCATCCGCATCCTGTGGGAGACCCCGCGCTCGCTCAACGACAAGCTGGCCGCCGGACTCCGGGGGACGCCATGACAAGCAATCCCACCGAGCCGTACGTCGGACCGCGCCCCTTCCGCCGCACCGAGTCGGCCCTGTTCCACGGCAGGTCGGAGGAGGCCCGCCACCTGCGGGACGCCTGGCTGTCCGAGCGGGTGGTGGTGCTCCACGGCCCCGCCGCCGTCGGCAAGACGTCCCTGCTGCACGCCGGCGTCCTCCCGCTGCTCGACGACGAGCCGCGCACGCTGACGCTGCCCGTCGGACGGCTGATCCACCAGCCCACCTGGCCGCTCGCGCACGCGTCCGGGCCGGGCGGCTACCGCTTCACCCTGATCAGCAGCTGGACCCCCGCCCGCCAGACCCCCGACCCGGAGCAGACGGTCAGCTCGGCGCTGGAGAGCATCGTGGCCGGCGCCTCCCCGCACCGGGTGCTGGCCGCGATCGACCACATGGAGGAGCTGTTCACGGCCTTCCCCGCCCGGCTGCCCGAGCGCGACCGCCTCATCGGCGAGCTGGCCCAGGCCCTGCGGGACCTGCCGCTCAACCTGCTGCTCCTGGTGCGCGACGACCAGCTCGCCACGCTGAGCGGCTACGAAGGGCTGTTGAGCCCCCAGCCGTTCGCCTATGTGCGCCTCGACGGTCTGGGGCAGGCGTCCGCGGTGGCCGCGGTGACGCGACCGGCCTCGCACAGCGGCCGCCGCTACGCGCCCGGCGTGGCGGAGCAGCTGGTCGAGCGGCTGCGCAAGACGACCTACACCGACCGGCTGGGCGAGAGCGTCGAGATCGTCAGCGAGCGGGTGTCGCCCTTCGAGCTGCAGATCGCGTGCGCGGCGCTCTGGTCTGGCCTGGGCGGGTCCGACGACCCGATCACCGCCGAGCTGCTCGCCCAGCTCGGCGACCTCGCCGGGATCCTCGCCGCCTACTTCGACCGCACGGTCCGCGACGTGAGCCTGGAGACCGGCGTGTCCGAGCCCGAGCTGCGCGCCTGGATCGAGTCGACCTTCATCACCGAGCGGGGCACGCGCGGCACCGCCTACCGGGGCCTGACGCAGACCGCCGACATGCCCAACGCCGTGGTGGACGCCCTGGTGGCACGGCACATCCTCACGGAGGAGCAGCGCGCCAGGAGCCTGTGGTACCAGCTCGGCCAGGAACGCCTGGTCGAGGCCATCCGCACCGCCCACCACGTCGCACCTGCCCGCGACCGGCCTCAGGAGCACACGCCTGCCGACTTCCGCGCCGCCGCCGAGGCCGCGCTCGGGGAGGGCAACTTCATCTCGGCCCGCCGCTTCGCCGACGTGGCGGCCAGCCGCTCCTTGGAGCAGGGCGACGAGCGGCAGTTTGCCAACCTGCTGGCGTTCAAGGCGGAGGTCGCCAGGGTCGAGGGCGACCTGGAGGCCGCCAGGGAGACGCTGACGGCGGCGCGCTCGCAGTTCGAGAGCCAGCAGGACGCCCTGGCCACCGTACGGGTCCTGACGGCGCTCGCCGAGGTCTGCCTGTCGATGGGCAGCCCGGACGAGGCGGTGGACCTGGGCCGGCAGGCGGTGGCCAGGATGCCGGGAGACGTCGCCGCCCGCACGCTCCTGGCCCACGCGCTCTGGCGGGCCGGCTCGCCCGCTGACGCGGAAGCCGCCTACAACGACGCGCTCGACCTGGACCGAAACGCCGCCCGGGCACTCTACGGCCGGGGCCAGGTCCGGATCGCGCTGCGCGACTTCCGCGGCGCGCTGGCGGACCTGGACCGGGCCCTGGCGCTCGGCCTGCCCCGGTCGGAGGAGGACCTGGCCAGGGAGGCACGCGAGCAGGCGCTGGGGCGGCTCGGCGACTATCCGGAGAGCTGAACCGTCGCGATCTCCCACGGCTTCAGCGCCAGTCGGAGCACGCCGTCCTCGACCGGGAGCCGGTCGCCGGGACGGCCGCGCAGGTCGGCGTGGTGGGCCTGGGTGAAGGCGCCCTCGATCACGGCCTCCGTGGCGGCCGGCGTGAGGGCCACGACCCTGAGCTCCTGCCGGTCGTCACGCATCCGCAGCGAGGTCATCACCACGCCGTCGCCCGTCACCGACAGCCCGGACGCGGGAGCGGGCAGCTCCAGGGCGCGGTCACCCTGGCCCGGGACCACGAGCAGGTCGTGGCGGAAGGTCTCGGCCTGCGGCACGACCTCCTCCCAGGACTCCGCGTACGGCATCAGCGCCAGGCTCACCGAGCGGATCCCGCGCGACTGGGCCGCCGGGGTCGGCAACTGGGGCCCGGCCGGCTCGGGGCGCAGGGCGTTGCGGTTGCGGGACAGGTAGGCGACCGAGCGCAGGAGCGTCAGGGCCAGCTCGCCGTCCGCCACCTCGTACTCCGTCACGTGCTCCAGCAGCGCCGCCACGCCGCCGGCCGCCACCCACGAGGAGGCGGGGAAGGTGGGCAGCGGGGTCTCGCCGCAGCCGCCCTCCGAGGTCAGCCCGCGGGTGACCACCGCGAACTGGCCCTCGGCGTGCGACTCCGTCGCCGGGGTGGGCAGCGGCACGTGCAGCCGGACCCGATGGTCCGCGCACCGGTTGTCGAACTCGACGCGCAGGCGTGCGTACGGCTCGCCGGCCCGCAGCTCGACGCGGGTGGTGACGACGATCTCCTCGGTCCGGAGGCTCCGCGAGGGCGCGGGCAGCTCGGGCGCGCCGTCGATCCCGTCCCCCGTGGCCGGCCACCGGTACGTGCGCCGCACGTCCACCGCCGCCACCAGCGGGCCCGAGCAGACCAGCTCCGTCTCGACGGACGACGGCTCGGACACGATCAGGTCGTCGGCCGGGGGCGCGTGGTTGTAGGTGTCGCCGACGTCGCCGCCGTCCACGATGCGCCCGGCTCCCGTGACCGTCGTGCCGTCCGCGCCCACCAGCGTCAGCGTGCCGTCGCCGGCGATCGTGACCCGCAGCAGGCCGTTGTCCAGCACCTGCTCGTCGCCGCGCACCGGCGTCGGAGCCGGGCGGCTCTGCCCGGCGGGCGACCCCTGCACCTGCTCGTGAGGCACCGGCCGGATGCTCGTGTGGCCCAGCGGCGGGACCTCCACCAGGGCGGCGACCGTGCGCCTGGGCTCGGCGAGTATGCGCACCCGCCGCACGCCGCCGGTCGCCGCGCGCAGGTCGTCCAGGTCGAACACGGCCGACGTCTCCCGCGCCACCGTGAACGTCAGCGTCTCTCCCTCCACCGACCACGCCGTGATGTGCTGCCCGTACAGCTCGGTGCCGTGGACGAAGGTCAGCGCCGTGGCGGCGTCCATCTCCTCGTCCAGCAGCAGCGTGGGCGCGTACTCCAGCGGCTGGACGGGCAGCGGCGCGCCCGAGGGGTCCACCAGCGGGTCGGTGCCGGCCACGTCCACGACCACGACGCCCCTGCGCGCGGCGGGCGTCGGGTTGACGAGGAGCACCCCGTCGGAGGGCACCGACCCGGCCAGCCGGGCGGTCACCATGTCGCGTACGGCCTGGCCGAGGTGCTCGGCCTCGGCGATGCGCGCGGCCACCTGCTGGGCGGTGTCGTCCACGCCGCAGCCGGTCACCGAGTCGTGGCCGCTGGCGTCGACCAGCCGCCACCACGCCATGTCGAGGAAGCGGCCCGGCCAGTCGGCGCCCCAGAGGGTGGCCAGCGGCTCGGCGTAGCGCTCGACCATCCGCTCGGCGCGGCCCATGGCCTGCTTGACGTGGGCCCGGACCGAGATGACGCCGGGCAGGATGTTGGCGCGGGCGTGGGAGCGCAGCTCGCCTTCGACGCGCGGCAGCCCGTCGACTTCACCGGAATACTTCCCGATATATCCGGACAAGGTGTCCATCCGGCCGCCGATGGCCGCCACCATCTCCGGCAGCCCGCGCACCGGCGCCGAGTGGTCAGTGCCGTACATGGCCAGCAGCGCCCCCTCGGGCCCGTGCCACTCCCGCATGGTCTTGACGAACCCGGCCGCCCGCTCGGTCAGCCCCGCGGAGTCCGAGAACAGGTGCGCCCCGTTCCCGTAGCCGCCCGCGGGCAGGTACTGGGTACGCAGTGCCGTCCCGTCCGGCGCGACCCAGGCGAAGGCGTCCGTGGTGACCGAGGACGGCACCCCGCGGTAGACGCACGCGTGCAGCAGCCCGGCCTTGCGCAGAATCTGCGGCATCTGCGCCGTGTGCCCGAACATGTCGGGCAGATACCCCACCGGCATCGCCCCGCCGAGCTTGTCCGCCCGGCTCATACCCAGTTCGAGGTTGCGCACGATGTTCTCGCCCGAGCACAGGAACTCGTCGAGCAGGATCTGCCACGGCCCCACCGCCAGCCGCCCCGACTCGACGAGCGCGGCGATGCGGTCGCGGTTCTCGGGCCGGACCTCCAGATAGTCGTCCACGCAGGCCAGCTGCCCGTCGAGGGTGAAGTGGTAGGCGGGCTCGCGCTCCATGGTGTCGAGCACCTCGTCGAGCAGCGCGACCAGCCGCAGCCGGAAGCGCTGGAACGGCTCGTACCACTCCCGGTCCCAGTGCGTGTGCGGTACGACGACGATCTCCTCGCTCATGCGCCCTCCCCTCCGATGGGCAGATCATGCTGTACGGCGTAACGAGCGGCGATCCGCTGGGCGGTCACGATGTCCTCCAGCCCGCCGCCCGCGTCGGTGAGGGGCGGCTTGCCATCGTTCACGAAAGCATGAAAGGCGGCCAGCTGTACCTCGAACGCCTCGGTCACGTCGCGGTACTCGGTGCGGCTCTCGGCGCCGGAGACCACGGTGAGCGTCGTGGGCGCGTTCATCAGGTAGGGCGAGGGGAAGACCAGCTCCAGCGAGCCCTTGTCGTGGTGGATGGCCACGGTCTCGCGGTAGGCCGGGTAGTCCTCCAGGTAGTGCCAGCGGATCGAGAACCGGCCCCGGGCGGGCAGGGGCCCGCTGATCTCGATGGACCCGGGCGCGGGCCCCCAGGTCTCAACGTACGAAATTTCCGTAGGCGACCCGGTAAAGCGCCTCAAGAGCGACAAATCATGGCATATCGAGCCCAAGGCCACCCCGTACAGCGCCCGTACCTGCTCCGGCGCCGACTCCCCCAGCGCCCGCGAGACCAGGTCGCGCTCGGCGGCCCGCAGCGAGTCGAGCAGCCCGGGGTCCACGTCCCGCGCCTGCGTCAGGTTCGCGAACGCCAGCTGCGACTCCCCGCTCGGATGCAGCACGGTCACCTCGACCGACCTGATCGTCTCCGGGCCGCCCAGCTCGGCCAGCAGCTCCTCGGCCCGGCGCACGGCCGGGTCGTACTGCTTCATGTAGGCCACCATCAGCCGCCCCTCGGGGAGGGCGGCCACCTCGGCCCTGGTCAGCGCGAGCGGCTTCTCGCACAGCACGGCGTACCCGCCGGCCAGCGCCCGGTTGACCGTCTCCCCGTGCGAGCCGGAGGCCAGGACGAGCACGGCCTCGAAGCCGCCGGCCGAAAGCAGCTCCGCCACCGACGTGAAGCGCCCGGCGGCGCCCAGCCGGTCACCCACCGCGTCGGCGAGCGTCCGCGACAGGTCGCAGACCGCGACCACCTCGAACAGGTCGCGCCGCCTCGACAGCAGCGGCACGTAGACCGCCTGCGTGACGGCGCCGCATCCCACCAGCGCGATTCTCACAGTCCCAAGTCCTCCAGCTTGCGGCGGTTGGCCGCCTGGTCGGCGATGTTCTGGGCGACGGTGCGGCGTCCGGGCAGGGTGTCCTGCTCGATGACGACCCAGCCCGCGTAGTCGATCTCGTCGAGGACGCGCACCACGGCGGGCAGGTCCAGCTCGCCCTCCCCGAGCGGGGCGAATCCGCCGCGCCCCATGAGCTCGCGCAGGTCCACGCCGTCGGCCAGGGCCTGGGCGAGGATCTTCGTGTCGCCGTCCTTGATGTGCACGTGCCCGACCCGGCCCGACCAGTCGCGCAGCGCGCTCACCGGGTCGCCCCCGGCCAGCAGCAGGTGGCCGGTGTCGAGGCAGAGCTGCACGTCGGTCAGCTCCAGCAGCCGCTCGACGTCGTCAGGGGTCTCGACGTAGGTGCCGAGGTGGTGGTGGAACACGGGGTCGAGCCCGCGCTCGCGGCACCGGTCGACCGCCCTCTGCAGGCGGGCCGCGTATCCGGTCCATTCGGCGGCCGCCAATCCTGGAACGCTCCCACCAGGGCGCGCGAACCGCTCCGGCGAGCCCGAGCAGGCCAGCGTGGGCCGCGGCCCGAACCCCTCGGGCGCCGGCGGCGCCGCGGCGAACACGTCGAGCGCGGCCTCCAGCCCGGGCAGCCCGGCCTCGTACGCCGCCGCGTCGCTGTAGGGCAGGTCCACCCAGCCGCCCGCGAGCAGCAACCCGTTCCCGGCCAACCGGTCGGCGAGCCCGGATCCGGTGCCCAGGTAGCCGATCGGGCCGGAGTCGATGCCCTCGTACCCGGCCTCGGACAGCGCGCGGACCATCTCGTCGGCGCTGAGCGGCGGCGCTTCTGTGGCCAGCTCGAAGACACCGAAGCTCACGGGCGCGTTGGCCACTTTCACTCGCATAGCGCGATCACCTCGTTCTCGTAGGATTCCAGGCGGTGCCGTCCGTCGACGGCCCGCAGCAGCTCGCGCTCCCCGCGTACGACCTGCCGCGTGCCGTCGGGACGTACCAGCACCAGGCCGTCGGCGTCCAGGGCGAGCAGTTCGTCGCCCAGCCTGAGCAGCAGCGGCCCGTCGGGGCCGGTGGAGACGGCGGTGCGCCCGGCGCGGACGCCGTCCAGCACCGTGCTCGTGTCCTCGGCCAGCACCCACGTCGTCGGCGCGCCGGGCAGGCCGTCGGAGCCGTGGCGGTGGAAGTCGCTGCCGCCGATCGCGATCACGTCGTCGCGCCAGGCGTCCGCCCAGGCCAGCGGCGCGCCCCAGCGGCGGTCCCACCAGCCGGAGCTCCAGACCTCGGCGATCCTGGGGCGCCGGGTGATGGGCAGCAGCCAGGCGCAGTCGCCGCCGAGCGGGTGGTTGATCGAGATCAGCCCGCCCGCGCGCTCGGCGTGCTCGACCCAGGAGTCGGCCGGCTGCCGGAAGTCCACCCACCCGACGTCCCCGAACACGTTCGCGTGGCCCCGGTCGGTGGTGACCTCCTGCCCGGGGAGGAGCGTGATCCCACGGTCGATCTTGTCCAGCCAGGGATGATGGCTGACGGTGTTGTGGTCGGTGACGGCCAGGAAGTCGAGCCCGCGCCCGTGGGCCAGCTCGGCCAGTTCGGCGATGGTCAGGCTGCCGTCGCTGTGCAGGGTGTGGGCGTGGAAGTCTCCGGCGAACCATCGCATCCCGTCGACGGCGGGGAGGTCCCGCCGGGGCGGGCGCTCCCCGTGCGGCGGCTCCTCGGCCACCGGCTCGGCGGGGGTGACGGCCGAGGTGGTGATCTCCAGCGAGTAGTCGAGGCCCTGCGGCGGGATGCGGTGCAGCCGCAGCAACACGTGCCACGTGCCCGCCTCCGGCTCGCCCGGCAGGTAGCCGGGCGTCGCCCAGTCGGGGGTGATCGTGTACTCGTCGCGCGCGCCGCCCGACCAGCCGCGGAAGCCGCCGGGCGCGCCGCAGCCGAGGTCGATGACACCCTGCGACCGGTCGTACGCCAGCCGCACGGTCACGGCCGCGGTCCCCGCGGGCACCTCGAAGGGCACCTCGCGCAGGATCCGCTCCAGCCGGTCGTCCAGGCTCCAGTGGCCTCTCAAACGAGCTCTCCGTCCCGGTAGACGAGGGCGCGGTCGCGCCGGGGCGCCGCGTAGCCGTCGTCGCCGATCTCGGGCTCGCTCCCCTCGGGCACGACGGCCTGCACGGTCACGTCGTTGACGTCGAGGGTCACCAGGTGGGACGCGCCGAGGTTCTCCACGATGGCCACCTTGCCGCCCAGCGCGCCCTCCCCGGGCTCGGGCGAGTAGGCCAGGTATTCGGGTCGCACGCCGTACACGATCTTCTCCCCGTCGGAGAGCCGTCCCTCGGCCGAGGCCGGGACCGCCACCTTGCACCCTGCCACCTCCAGCGTGTCACCTCGTACGACGCCGTCCAGCAGGTTCATGGGTGTCGAGCCGATGAATCCGGCCACGAACGTGTTCGCGGGCCGCTGGAAGACCTCGGCCGGTGTGCCGATCTGCCGGATGTGCCCGGCTTCCATGACGGCCATCCGGTCGGCCATGGCCAGGGCCTCCGCCTGGTCGTGGGTGACGAAGACGGTGGTGACGCCCAGCTCGCGCTGGAGCTTCTTCAGGAACGTACGCGCCTCAAGCCGCAGCCGGGCGTCCAGGTTGGACAGCGGCTCGTCGAACAGGAACGCCTGCGCCTGCGTGGCCATCACCCTGGCCAGCGCCACCCGCTGCTGCTGCCCGCCCGAGAGCTGGCCCGGCCGCCGGTCCATGAGCTGTTCGAGCCCGAGCCGCGCCCCCACTTCGGCGGCCTTGTCGCGGCGGGTGCCCTTGGCGACCTTCTTGATGCGCAGCGGGTAGGCGATGTTGTCCGTGACGTCCATGTGCGGGAAGAGCGCGTAGTCCTGGAAGACCATGGCGACGTCCCGGGCGCCGGGCTGCACGCCCGTCACGTCCCGGTCGCCGATGACCACGGCTCCGCCGGTGGCGGTCTCCAGGCCGGCGATCGTGCGCAGCAGCGTGGTCTTGCCGCAGCCGGAGGGGCCGAGCAGGGCGAAGAACTCGCCGTCGGGGATGACCAGATCGAGCGAGTCGAGCGCCTTCACCCCGCCGGGATAGACCTTGGTCAGCCCGCGTAGTTCGATTCCGGCCATTAACGCTTGATCCCTCCGTGGAAGCGGAAGCCGTACTTCTTGCTGACGAACAGGTACATGAGCACCACGGGGACCGAGTACAGCAGGCCGAACGTGGACAACATGCTGAGGTTGGCCTGGCCGCCCTCGGTGTAGAGGGTGTAGGTGATCACCGCCGCCGGCTGCTTCTCGACGTCGCTCAGCAGCAGGTACGGCATGAGGAAGTTCCCCCACACGTTGGCCACCGCCCAGACCCCGACCGTCGCCAGGCCGGGCCGCACCAGGGGCACGACCACGTGCCGCACGATCTGCAGCGGCGTGGCCCCGAAGACCCGCGCCGACTCCTCGTACGACTTCGGCGTGGAGTCCATGAAGTCCTTGAGCATGAAGATCGCCGCCGGCAGCAGCCCGCCGGTCAGGATGAGGATCAGCCCGAGCTGCGAGTCGATGAGGTTGAGCTCCACCGCGAGCTGGAACAGCGGCACCATGGCCGCCGTACCCGTGATGATCGACGACAGCAGCAGCAACGCGTAGAGCAGCACGTCCCGGCCGGGCAGCCGTACCCGGCTCAGCGCGTACGCGGCCAGCGAGGCCAGGAGCACCACCAGAACGGCCGTGCCGACGGACAGCACCAGGGAGTTGTAGAGGGACGGCAGCGCGTACGGATGCTCGGCCACCGCCCTGAAGTTGTCCAGGGTGAAGTCGGGGACCCTGACCTCGTAGGTCGGGTCGGAGGTGAAGGGCGCCGTCACCAGCCACAGCAACGGGATCGTGAAGAAGGCCAGCAGCACCGCGATCAGCGTGTAGAAGCCGATCCGGCCCAGCACGAAACGCGTCATTTCCTACTCCGGAGCAGCCGCAGGTAGAACACGGCCACGACCAGGTTGATCAGCAGAATGATCGCGGAGACCGCGGCGCCGTAGCCCAGCTCGCCGCTCTGCAGCGCGACCTTGTACACGTGCACGGCCAGCACCTCGGACTTGCCGTCGGGGCCGCCCGCGGTCAGCAGGAACGGGGTGAAGTCGTTGAACGTCCACAGGCTGATCAGCAGCAGGTTGGTCAGGACGTGCCCTCTGATGTGCGGGAACACCACGTCTCTGAGCTGCTGCCAGCCGGAGGCCCCGGCCAGGCGGGCGCTCTCCAGGTGCGAGGGCGGCACGTTCCCGAGCGCGGCGCCGTACAGCATCATCGAGAACGCGGTGCCGCGCCACGTGTTGAACACGATGATCGAGAGCATGGGGTGGTCGAGCAGCCAGGCGAAGCCCTCGATGCCGAGCAGCGCGTTGAGCGTGCCGCCGTCGCGGTCGAGCAGCGCCACCCACAGGAACGACACGATCGCGCCGGGCAGGATCCAGGCCAGGATGACCAGGCCCTCGACCAGCCGCTTCAGCGGTCCGCGCCGGTCGCGCAGCAGCCAGGCGATGGTGAAGCCGAGCCCGACCTGCCCGATGACCGCCGAGCCCAGCACGAACTCGACGGTCAGCCAGGTGGAGCTCCAGAACTCGGGGTTGGCGGCCGCGTCGATGAGGTTGGCGAGCCCCACGAACTTCGGCTCCGCGGCGGCGGCGCCGGTCAGGCGGTAGTTCGTGAGGGCGAGATAGAGCACCCAGAGCGCGGGGAAGACCAGGAACGCGGCGATGAGCAGCAGGGCGGGGGCCACGAAGACCCCTGCCCGCAGCCTGCCCAGGCCCGCCGCGTCCGAGCTGTAGCGGCTCGGCGCGGCGGCCTCGGTGGCCTCAGGAGGCGATGTTGCCAGGGCCACCGACGATTCCTTCGAGCTTCTTCTGGTAGTCGGCCGCCGCCTGGTCGGGCGCCGTGCCGCCCACCACCGCGGCCGTGGCCTCCTGCAGCGCCACCGACACCTGCGGGTAGACGGCCACCGGCGGCCGGTAGGCCGTCAGCGGCAGCACCTTCTCCGAGATGTAGGTCAGCAGCGGCTCACCGGCGAGGATCTCCTTGTTGACGTCGGTGCGGGGCGTGATGCGGACGTTCCCGTCCTTGGTCTCCTCCTTCAGCCCCTCCGGCGAGAGCGTGAAGGTCGCCAGCTCGAAGGCCTCCTTCGGGTGCTTGCTGTTGGGGTTCACCGTACGCAGCGCGCCGCCCGACATGCTGACGAAGTCCTGGCCGCGGATGCCCTTGCCGGGCTCCATCGCGGGGATCATGGCATAGCCGACGACCTGGTCGCGGTCGGCCATCTTGGCCACGCCGGTCGCGGGGTTGACGACGCCGCGCCAGAAGTAGTCGCCCTCCATCAGGATGCCGATCTTGCCCGCGGCGAACTGCTGGAACGACTTGTCGCGGCCCTTGGCCTCCTGCTGGAGCTTGGGGTCGCCGAGGCCGCCGCCGTAGATCTTCTGGTAGAGGCCGAGCGCGTCCTTCAGCGGCTGGGAGGCGCCCGACCACTTGCCGTCCTTCTGCACCTCGCCGCCCGCGCCCGCGAGCAGCGGCAGCACTCCCTGCATGGAGGTGGCCTCGCCCATCGCCGTGCCGGCGTTGATCTGGATCGGCACGGGCACGCCGGAGGACTTCAGCTTCGTCCCGGCGTCGAGGACCTCCTGCCAGCTCTTCGGCTGCCAGTCGGCCGGCAGCCCGGCCTTCTGGAAGAGCGTCTTGTTGAAGTAGAGCACCCGGCCGTCGGTGCCGACGGGCAGCGCGTACTTCTTGCCGTTGAACGTGGCCAGGCCCTGCACGGCCTCCGGGATCTGCGCCCAGCCGTCCCAGTTGTCGGCGTCCCCGCCGACCAGGTCCGCCAGCGGCTTGATGTAACCGGCCTCGGCGAACTCGCCCGCCCAGATGCCGTCGATGTCGATCACGTCGGCGCCCTTGCCTGACTTGAGGTCGAGGGAGAGCTTGGTCTTGTACTGCTCGTCGTCGACGCCGCTGGGGACGAACTTGACCTTGACGTTCTTGCCCTTCGCCTTCTGCGCCGCCTCGAACTTGGGGATCACCCAGTTCGCGATGAAGTTGGCGCCGGCCGCGTTCTTGCCGCCGGCGATGGCGTTCTGGGTGATCGTCAGCTCGATGGCGTCGCCGCCTCCGCCGCCGGACGACTGGCCGCAGGCTGCGAGCCCCAGCCCGGCCGCGGTGATGACCGCGACCACACCCATCGACCGTTTCCGCAATGCCATGCAAACCCTCCGACAGGTCCGTAAGGAGGTAAGGCCATGGGCCAATATGTCATGACATCCATATGACGTAAAGGCTTGGCCAAATTTACGGAGAGTGCTCACACGCTGTGTTTTTGCCGCAGAAGGCCCGGAGCTAACCGTCCCACACGGCGGGTTGTGAGGCGGGAGGGGTTTGAGTGGATGGACAATAGGTTACATAGCGGACATCCGAATGTCATGACAATATGCCATAGTGTCGCAGGTAAGCTCCATTCCTGGAGGTGCTTTGTACGACCTGATCACGTTCGGGCGCTCCGGCGTCGACGTCTACCCGCTGCAGACCGGCGTCGGCCTGGCCGACGTCGAGTCCTTCGGCAAGTTCCTCGGCGGCAGCCCGACCAACGTCGCCGTCGCCGCGGCGCGCCACGGGCTGCGCTCCGCCGTGATCACCGGCGTGGGAGCGGATCCCTTCGGAGAGTTCGTACGCAGGGCGATCCGCGGGTTCGGCGTGGACGACGCCTTCGTGAGCACCGTCGAGGGCCCGCCCACCCCCGTGACGTTCTGCGAGATCTTCCCTCCCGACCACTTCCCGATCTACTTCTACCGTGGTGAGCACCCGCCGGACCTGCAGATCTCCCCTTCCCATCTCGACCTCGGCGCCATCGCGGAGACGAGCCTGTTCTGGTTCTCGCTGACCGGGCTGAGCCAGGAGCCGAGCGCCGCCGCCCACGCCGCCGCGCTGTCGGCGCGCACGTCGGGCTGGACGGTGTTCGACCTCGACTGGCGGCCGTCGCTCTGGAAGTCGCGGGAGGCGGCCCACGAGGCCGCACGGCGGATGCTCCCGTGCGCGAACGTCGCGGTCGGCAACCTGGACGAGGTGGAGAACGCGGTCGGCGTGCGCGACCCTGAGGCCGCCGCGCAGGCGCTGCTGGACGCGGGAGTGAAGGTCGCGATCGTGAAAATGGGCCCTGAGGGGGTTCTCGCGCGTACCTCCGAGGAGAGCGTGGTGGCGGAACCGGTGGAGGTGAAGGTGGTCAACGGCATCGGAGCGGGCGACGCGTTCGGCGGGGCGATCTGCCTCGGGCTGCTGCGCGGCTGGCCGCTGGAGCGGACGGTGCGCTTCGCCAACGCGGCGGGCGCGTTCGTGGCCGCCCGGCTGGCCTGCGCCGACGCCATGCCGTCCACGGCCGAGGTCGAGGACCTGCTGAACGGAGCGGGCTCTTGAGCGACCTCACCCTGCCCAGGACCTCCGGCTACGAGCGGCTCACCCAGATCCGGGCCACCCGGCCGGAGGAGATCGCCGAGGCCGCGGCCCGGCGGGAGCGGCGCGGCCTGCCCGGCGAGGGCGAGCGGCTGCTGATCATCGCCGCCGACCACACGGCCCGCGGCGCCCTGGGCGTACGCGACCGGCCGATGGCCATGGCCAGCCGCGCCGATCTGCTCGACCGCCTCCAGGTGGCCCTCTCGCGCCCCGGCGTGGACGGCATCCTCGCCTCCCCCGACGTCATGGAGGACCTGCTCCTGCTCGGCGCCCTGGAGGGCAAGCTGGCCTTCGGCTCCATGAACCGGGGCGGCCTGCTGGGCTCGGTCTTCGAGGTGGACGACCGCTTCACCGGGTTCGACGCGGCCTCGATCGACGCGATGCGCCTCGACGGCGGCAAGATGCTGCTCCGCATCGACCCGGCCGACCCCGCCACGGTGGCCACCCTGGAGTCCTGCGCCCGGGCCGTCACCGACCTGGCCCGCCACCGCCTGCCGGCCATGGTGGAGCCCTTCTGGGCGCGGCGCTCCGAGTCGGGGGCGCTGCGCAACGACCTGTCTCCCGAGGCCGTGATCCGCGCGATCAGCGTCGCCCAGGCGCTCGGCACCACCTCCGCCTACACCTGGCTCAAGATCCCGGCGGTGGCGGAGATGGAGCGCGTGATGGCCGCCACCACGCTGCCCGCGCTGCTGCTCGGAGGCGACCCGCCGGACATCGACGCCGCCTACGCCGACTGGGACCGCGCCCTCAGCCTTCCCGGCGTACGCGGCCTCGTCGTGGGCCGCGCCCTGCTCTACCCTCCGGATGACGACGTCGCGAAAGCGGTGGACAACGCCGCGGCACTGGTACGGGAGACCCGCGCATGACATACGTTCCGTTCGGCAAGGCCGCGAACGGCCCCTGGTCCGTCGAGATCACCCCGTCCCTGGCAGGCTGGACGTACTCGGGCCTGCGGATTGTGGACTTGGCGGACACGCCGGTCTCGTTCGACACCGGCGACGAGGAACTGCTGGTCCTCCCGCTGTCGGGATCCTGCACGGTCACCACCTCCGCCGCGACGTTCGAGCTGACGGGACGGCCTTCGGTCTTCAGCGGGCCGAGCGACTTCGCCTACGTCCCGATCGGCTCCCACGTCACCCTCCGGGGCACCGGACGCATCGCCCTGCCCTCCGCCCTCGCCACCCGCGCCCTGGAGCCCCGCTACGTGCCCGCGGACCAGGTCTCGGTCGAGATCCGCGGCGCCGGCCAGGCCACCCGCCAGGTGAACAACTTCTGCGCCCCCGACGCCTTCGACTGCGACAAGCTCATGGCCGTGGAGGTGATCACCCCGGGCGGCAACTGGTCGTCGTACCCGCCGCACAAACACGACACCGACAACCCCGGCGAGGCGGTCCTGGAGGAGATCTACTACTTCGAGGTCGCCGACCAGGGCAACGCCTACCAGCGCGTCTACTCCTCCGAACGCGGCCACATCGACACCCTGGCCGAGGTCTCCTCGGGCGACGTCGTCCTCGTCCCGTACGGCTACCACGGCCCCGCCATGGCCGCCCCCGGCTACGACCTCTACTACCTGAACGTCCTGGCGGGCCCGGCGGAGGAACGCTCGATGGCCTTCTGCGACGATCCCCGCCACGCTTGGATCCGCTCCTCCTGGGAAAGCCAGCCCACAGACCCGAGACTGCCGTTCGGGAGGACTTCATGACGCGTTTGACCGTCGCCCAGGCCGTCGTGCGCTTCCTGGCTCAGCAGTGGAGCGAGCGCGACGGCGTGGAGCGCAGGTTCTTCGGCGGCTGCTCCGGCATCTTCGGCCACGGCAACGTGGCCGGGCTCGGCCAGGCGCTGGCCACCTCCGCCGAGGACCTCCCCTACCACCTGAGCCGCAACGAGCAGGCCATGGTCCACACGGCCGCCGCCTACGCCCGGGCCAGCAACCGCCTGGCCACCCTGGCCTGCACCACCTCCATCGGCCCCGGCGCGACCAACATGATCACGGGCGCGGCGGGCGCGACGATCAACCGGCTGCCGGTGCTGCTGCTGCCCGGCGACATCTTCTCCACCCGCGTGGCGGGCCCGGTGCTGCAGGAGCTGGAGGACCAGCGCTCGTACGACATCTCGGTCAACGACTGCTTCAAGCCGGTCTCGCGCTACTGGGACCGCATCAACCGCCCCGAGCAGCTCCCGTCGGCGCTGCTGGCCGCCATGCGCGTGCTCACCGACCCGGCCGAGACCGGCGCGGTGACGCTGGCGCTGCCGCAGGACGTGCAGGCGGAGGCCCACGACTGGCCGGAGGAGTTGTTCACGCGCCGCGTCTGGCACGTCCCCAGGCCGCGCCCCGAGCGGGCCGCCGTGTTCCGGGCGGCCCAGCTGGTCAAGTCGGCCGTGCGTCCGCTGATCGTCGCGGGCGGCGGGACGATCTACAGCGAGGCCACCGAGCAGCTGCGGATCTTCGCCGAGACGTACGGCATCCCGGTGGCCGAGACGCAGGCGGGCAAGGGCGCGCTCCCGTACGGGCACCCGCTCGCCGTGGGCGCGATCGGCGCCACCGGCACCACGGCCGCCAACGCGCTGGCCCGCGAGGCCGATCTGATCATCGGCATCGGCACCCGCTACAGCGACTTCACCACCGCCTCCCGGACGATCTTCGCCCCCGACGCCCGCTTCCTCAACCTCAACATCACCGCCTTCGACGCCGCCAAGCTGTCGGGCGTGCAACTGGTCGCCGACGCCCGCGACGGGCTGGCGGACCTGGTCGAGGCGTTCGCGGGCTGGCGGGGGGCGCCGGACGACTACCGCGCGCGGGCCGCCGAGCTGACCGGGGAGTGGGACGCGGCCGTGGACCGGGCCTACTCGCTGGAGGGCTCGCCGCTGCCCCAGTCCGCGGTGATCGGCGCGGTCAACGCGGCGGCGGCCGAGGACGGCGTGGTGGTGTGCGCGGCCGGCTCGATGCCCGGCGACCTGCACAAGCTCTGGCGGCCGAGCGGGCCGGGCAACTACCACGTCGAGTACGGCTACTCCTGCATGGGCTACGAGATCGCCGGCGGTCTGGGCGTCAAGATGGCGGTGCCGGAGCGCGAGGTGTTCGTCCTGGTGGGCGATGGCTCGTACCTGATGATGGCCCAGGAGCTGATCACCGCGATCTCCGAGGGGATCAAGCTGGTGGTCGTCCTGGTGGACAACTCCGGTTTCGCCTCCATCGGCCGCCTGTCGGAGAGCGTCGGCGCGGAGCGGCTCGGCACCTCGTACCGGCATCGCGACGGCGGGCCGCTGCCCGTCGACCTGGCCGCCAACGCGGCCAGCCTCGGCGCCACGGTGCTGCGCCCCGAGTCGGTCGCCGACCTGCGCAAGGCGCTCGAGGAGGCCCGCTCGGCGACCGGGACCACGGTGATCTACGTACGCACCGACCCGATGGTGGACGATGCCCCGTCCTCCGAGGCGTGGTGGGACGTGCCGGTCGCGGAGGTCGGCAGCACGACCGGCGCGGCGCGGGAGACGTACGAGGAGAACAAGCGCTCCCAGCGCCTCCACCTGACGCCGCCCGACTGACCAGGGTTGCCCTCCGCTCCCCTGGGGAAGGCCTCTGACCAGGCACGATAGGGGGCAGGGGATGGGGCCGTGGCGGCTGCTGGGGTGGATCGCGCTGATCGCGGTGGCCGGCTTCTGCCTCTCCCGCGTCGCCACGGTGGCCATCGCGGTCGTCGTCGCCCTGTTCATCACGGCGCTGCTGCTGCCCCCGGCCCGCTGGCTCAGGTCACGCGGGCTCAACCGGGCCCTGGCCACCACGATCGTCTTCGTCGGCGGGCTCGTGCTGGCCGGGGCGCTGATCGCGCTGCTGGTGCCGCCCACGATCGAGAGCGTCTCGCAGCTGCGGGTCAGCATCAGCAAGGTGCTCGACAACCTGTCCGACCTGACCGCCCGCTTCGGGATGGACCCGCGTAAGCTCGCCGCGCAGGCCAAGGAGTACCTGGCCTCCCAGGGCCGCCAGATCACCACGGGCGCGCTGGCCGGGGTCAAAACGGCGGGCGAGATCGTGGTGGGGGCGGCGGTGGCGGTCGTCCTGTCGGTGTACTTCGTGCACGGCGGCGACCGGCTCTTTCGCTGGCTCGTGAACCTCGCGCCCGCTCCGGCCAGGCCGCGCATCACCGAGACCGGTCGCCTGGCCTTCTCCGTGATCGGCCGCTACGTCCGCGGGATCGCGATCGTGGGCGCGGTGGACGGGTTCTTCATCGGCATGGCGCTGTGGATCCTGGGCGTGCCCATCGCGCTGCCGCTGGCGGTGCTGACGTTCGTGGGGGCGTTCCTGCCGGTGGTGGGGGCGTTCATCGCGGGGCTGCTGGCCGCGGTGGTGGCGCTCGTGTTCAAGGGCTGGCTGGTGGCGCTGATCGTGGTCGGGGTGACCGTGGCGGTGCAGCAGATCGAGGGGCACGTGCTGGCGCCGCAGATCTACGGCCGGGCCCTCGAACTGCCCGGAGCGGTCATCCTGGTGGCGATCGCGGTGGGCAGCCTGATCTCGGGGATCATCGGCGCGTTCCTGGCGGCCCCGGTGGCGGCGGTCGTCGTGGCCCTGCTGCGCAGGCCGCGGGCCGAGCCCGGCCCGGTCACTCTCGCTCCGCCGCGGCCTCCTCCCGCGACTCCCGCGACGTGAGCCATCCGTCCACCCTCCCCGGCGCGCGTCCGGGGAAGACAGGAAGTGGGAGGGTCAGAGGGGAAGCTCCAGCTCCAGCTCGTGCCGGATCGGGATGCCGTCGGCCTCCGCGGGGATGCCCGGCTTGAGCTTGCGCGCCCGGTCCACCCCGTTGCGGTGCAGGGCGATCAGGTCGAAACCGTACCGCTGGTAGAACCGCAGGGCGTGCGTGTTGTCGTTGGTGGTGACCAGCCAGAGCCTGGCCGCCCCGCCCCCTGCCGCGACGGCGCGTACCGCGTCCAGCAGCGCCGCCCCCACCCCCTGGCCCGGCATCACGGCGTCGATCGTGATGATCTCCACGGAGTCGCCACGCCGGGCGTACGTGATGATCCCGGCCAGTTCGCCACCGATCTCGGCGATGAAGCCCGGCTGCGCGGCGGCGTCGACCAGCTCGCCGCGGCCCAGGGCCACCACAGTCGAGCCACCCCAACTCCCGGTCAGCACCCGGGTCACGTTCGCGAGATCTCGCCGCTCGATGGGACGCACGGATATCGCCATGTACCTCATTATGAGATCTATGCGATGGGTAACGTTCGACTGCTTCGGAACACTTGTCGACTGGCGGCACGGCATCCGCACCAGCGCCGAGCTGATCGCGCCGGGTCAGGGGGCGCGGCTGCTGGAGGCGTACAACCGGCATGAACACGTCGTGCAGGCCGAGTCCCCGGCACTCCGCTACCGCCACGTGCTGGCCGAGGCGCTGCGCAGGGCCTGCGCCGACGAGAAGGTGGAGCTCAACGAGGACAACGCCGCGGTGCTGGGCACGACGCTCCCGTACTGGCCGGTGTTCCCCGACGTGGGCACCGAGCTGTCGAAGCTGCGCGAAGCGGGCTGGCGCCTGGCGCTGCTCACCAACTGCGACCGCGACCTCATCGCCGAGACGCGGCGGCGCCTGCCCGTGCCGTTCGACGCGGTGCTGACGTCGGAGGACGTGGGCGCGTACAAGCCGGCCGACGCGCACTTCGAGACGTTCAGGCGCTCGTACGAACCGGATCGATGGGTTCATGTGGCGCAGAGCTACTTCCACGACATGGTGCCCGCGCACCGCCTCGACATCCCGCGCGTGTGGATCAACCGCCAGGGCAACCGGCCCGACGACGAGGAGATCATCCAGCAGATGCTGCCCGATCTCGGCGGGCTGCTCTCCGTGGTCGAGAACGCCTAACGGCGCTGCTCCAGCACGTCCGCGATGCCGGCCAGGAAGGAGTCGACGTCCGCGATGAGGTAGCCGGACCGGAACAGCACGGTCGAGAACTTCGCCGCCCGCACCTCCTTGGCCGTCACCGGGAAGTCGGTCGTCCCGCGCAGGGTGGCCACGATGCGGTCCAGGAAGGCGTCGATCTCGTCCTCGTTGTAGCCGGTGCCCATGCGACCCGGGCGGAAGGCCACCCGTTCGACGCGGGCCGCCTGGGTCTCGAACCACTCCTCGCGCAGCATCTCGCCGGTCGGCTCGGCCATGGCCAGCCGTACCGGCCGCTTGGCCTGGGTTTCCAGCGCCACCACGAACGCCTCCAGGGCGAAGTCGACCGCGGTCTCCAGATAGCCGCCACGCTTGGCGCGGAAAGTGGCCCGTCGCACGTCATCTGCGCTGACGGGCTCCACAGCGGGCATGCCCCTGCCCAAGGTCGACTCGATCCGCCCGATCAGGGCGTCGACTTCGGCGGGGTCATAGCCTGAACGCATACCCATGACGCGTGGAAAGCGATTCAAGCCCACTCCTCTTGAGAACGTGCTGGGGTGTCTCCATCGATTTTGGCGCGAAGGGGACCGCCCGCTCTAGCTGACGGGGGGAATCCGCACTTCCTCCTGGGCTATTGTCGCTGCTGATCGATGCGCTGTGATCAAACAGGCTGATGTTGGGGAGGTGGGTGTGCGCAGGTCGTTCACATTCCTGTTGCGTCCCACTCGACACCAGGAGATCGCGCTCGCCGCGTCACGATCCGTTACGGAGATCAGTCCGGGGATCTGAAGCATATCCGTGCCGAGGACCCACGGGCAGGGCCGGTGGTCGTTCTCCTCCCAGCAGGCCATGCTGCGCCGCCTGGACAAGGCATTCGTGGCGTTCTTCAAGCGAGTCAGCGAGGGCCGTACGCCCGGGTTTCCGCGTTTCAAGGGACGTGGCTGGTTTGACACGGTGGAGTGACCCAAGGACGGGGACGGCTGCCGATGGGACTCCCAGTCCGGGCACTTGACCACGTTCGTTCGTCTGCAGGGCATCGGTCATGTCCGTGTGCACCAGCACCGCCCCGTCAAGGGCCAGGTGAAGACGATCAGCGTGAAGCGGAAGGGTCACCGCTGGTACGTCGTGCTGTCGTGCGCTGACGTGCCCACCGAGCATCTGTCCAGCACTGGCGCAGCCGTCGGGATCGATCTGGGCGTGGCGTCGCTCGTCACCACCAGTGATGGCACGCAGGTAGCCAACCCGCGCCACCTCGCCGCGATGGCCGATCGGCTCGCCACCGCTCAGCGGGATCTGGCTGGAAGAACACAAGGAAGCATGCGGCGGCGTAAGGCCGTCGCCAGGATCTCCCACCTGCACGCCAAGGTCCGTCGTCAGCGCGTCGACGATGCACACAAGACCGCACTTGCCCTGGTCCGCGGCTATGACGTGATCGTGCACGAGGATCTGAAGATCGCCAACATGACCCGCTCGGCATCCGGCACCATTGAGGCGCCCGGCACCGGCGTGTCCCAGAAGTCCGGCCTGAACCGAAGCATCCTGGACGCGGGTTGGGGGGTGTTGCTGACGATCCTCGCGCACAAGGCTGAAAGCGCCGGTCGAGAGCTGATTGCAGTGAATCCCGCCAACACCTCCCGCACCTGCTCGCGTTGCGGGCACTGCGCCAAGGAGAACCGCACCACCCAAGCCGAGTTCCGATGCGCGACGTGCGGCCATGAGGCACACGCCGACGTGAACGCGGCGATCAACATCTTGAGGGCAGGGCTTGCCCTTCGCAACGCTGCGGAAGCGGCCTAGCGAGAAGCCGCTCCCTTCGGGGATCGGAGGAGGCACTGTGAGGCTCTTTATGATGGCGATGCGACCCGACATATACGGTTACAGGACCATGCGTCTGTCCAAGGTCTCTTTCCGCTACCGAAGACGTGATCCTTTCGTCATCGAAGACGCCGACGCCCAGCTCGCCCCCGGCGACGTGATCGAGCTGACCGGCGTGAACGGTGCAGGCAAGTCGACGCTGCTCCGCCTCCTGGCGGGTCTCACCCGGCCCACGATCGGCACGATCGCCGACCGTCCCAAGGTGGTCGGCTTCGCTCCCGACCGCTTCCCGACCGCCCAGCCGTTCACGGTCACGGCCTATCTGCGCCACATGTCCCGGGTACGCGGTGGCGCCCGCTGGGAGCCGTGGGCCGAGCGCCTGAACATGGGCCACCTTCTAACCGTCGCCCTGGGTGAGCTGTCGAAGGGCAGCGCGCACAAGGTCGGGCTGGTCCAGGCGCTGATGTCGGAGCCGGGGCTGCTGATCCTGGACGAGCCGTTCGCGGGGCTCGACGTGGACACCCGTGAGGCGCTCCCTTCGATCGCGAGCGAGGTGGCGGGCCGCGGCGGCATCGTCATCGTCAGCGACCACCAGGGCGGCCTGCGCTCCCTGCCCGGGATGCGCCATTGGTCGCTGGTGGACGGCCGCCTCAAGGAGAGCACGACGGCACCCGGCCTCGAACCGGCCGAGGACAGGGAGACGGTCGTGGCCGTCACCGTGCCCGCGTCCGAACTCCATGACTTCCTCGCCAGGATGCGCGGCGAGGGTTACCCGACCCGCGAGATCGAGGAGTCCGGATGATCGCCCTGGCCACGTTCCGCCTGGCCGCCTACATCCGTTCGCACCGCATGTTCCAGGCGCTCCTCCTGGCCTTCGCCATGCTGGCGATCGTCTACGGCAGCCGGGCGCCGCGCGGCGGGGAGGCCTCGGCCCTCACGGACGGCGCCGTACTGATCATCCCCATCCTTGCCTGGGCGACCAGGAGTCTCCTCGACACCGAGCCCGACAAACAGCGCGAGTTGTCCGCGGTCCAGGTGGGCGGCCAAGGCAGGGAGGTGGCAGCGGGGTTGATGGCGGCGTTCGCGACGTGCGCGGGGTTCGCGGCGCTCAGCATGGGCGCGGCGCTCCTGCTCGGCGTGAGCCAGGCCCCGTCGCGTGGCGTGCTGGCCGCCGCCATCGTCCTGAACGCCCTGGCCGCGCTCACCGGTACCGCGCTGGGCGCCCTCACCAGCCGCGCGGTCGTCCGCTCCCCCGCGCTCTCGATCATGGGGCTGCTGCTCGGGTTCCTGGCGATGCTGCTGCTCAGCTCCTCGCCCCTGCACTGGCTCACCGTCCCGCTCATCGCCTGGATGAAGGCGGCGAACACGGGTCACCTCCTCGACCAGCTCCCCGAGCTCGGCGCCATCTCCCTGGTCTGGTGCCTGATCGGCCTGGGAGCGTACGTGTGGCTCCGGCATAGGGTAGGTTAGTGAGCACTCACTCACCCTAGAGGAGACGACGGTGAAAATGATCTGCCTGGGTGACAGCATCACCCGCGCACAGGTGAGCGCCGACTACGTGGCCATGCTGCGCTCGCGGCTGCCCGAGGCGAGCGTGATCAACGCCGGGGTCAACTACGAGCCGTCGTCGGAGACGGTCAAGCGGCTCGACGGCGTCGTGGGCCAGGACCCCGACGTGGTGACCGTACTGATCGGCACGAACGACGCGAACTCCACGCTCAGCGGGAAACTCCTCAAGACGCTACGCAAGCGCTGGAAGCTCTCCACGGACCCCGCCCCGGAGGCCTACGCCGCCAACCTCACCACCATCGCCCGCCGCCTCCAGGACGAGACGATGGCCCGCGTGGCGCTGCTCTCCCTGCCCGTCATCGGCGAGGAGCCCGACTCGGTCCCGGCGCGGCGGGCCGCCGAGTACAGCGAGATCGTCCGGCGGGTCGCTGCGGCCGAGGGCGTCACGTACCTGCCGCTCAACGAGCGGATGACGGCGTACCTGGAGGAGCAGGGCCGGGCTCCCGGCACCCGCTACCAGGCGGAGGGGCGGCTGGCGCAGACCGCCGCGATGCAGCGCTTCCTGCTCGGCCGCAGCCTGGACGCCATCTCCAGGGGCCGCGGCCTCCAGCTCACCACGGACAACATCCACCTGAACAGCAGGGGCGCCGCCATGATCGCCGACCTGATCGAGGGCTTCACCGCCCGCTCGATCGCGCCCCATTAGCCCGGGTCCCGCCCCTTGGGCGGGTGGTCATTCGGCGGCCGCGAGCTGGCCGCAGGCGCCGTCGATCTCGCGGCCGCGCGTGTCGCGTACCGTCACCGGCACGCCGTGGAACTCCAGCCGGCGCACGAACGCCCGCTCGTCCTCAGGCCGGGAAGCAGTCCACTTCGACCCCGGCGTCGGGTTGAGGGGGATCAGGTTGACGTGCACCAGCTTGCCCCGGACCAGCTTGCCCAGCAGGTCGGCCCGCCACTCGTGGTCGTTGATGTCCTTGATCAGCGCGTACTCGATCGAGACCCGCCGCTTGGTCTTCGCCGCGTACGCCCAGGCCGCGTCGAGGACCTCGGCCACCTTCCACCGCGTGTTGATCGGCACCAGCGTGTCACGCAGCTCGTCGTCGGGCGCGTGCAGCGACAGCGCCAGCGTGACGGGCAGCCCCTCGTCGGCGAGCTTGCCGATCGCGGGCACCAGCCCGACGGTGGAGACGGTGACGCCCCGGGCCGAGATGCCCAGCCCGTGCGGGGCGGGCTCCACGAGCCGCCGCACCGCCCCGATGACCTGCTTGTAGTTGGCCAGCGGCTCGCCCATGCCCATGAAGACGACGTTGTTCACCCGGCCGGGCCCGCCGGGCACCTCGCCGGCCGCCAGCGCCCGGGCGCCGGCGACGACCTGCTCGACGATCTCGGCGGTGGACATGTTGCGGGTCAGGCCCGCCTGACCGGTGGCGCAGAAGGGGCAGTTCATGCCGCAGCCGGCCTGCGAGGACACGCACATCGTGACCCGGTCGGGATAGCGCATGAGCACCGACTCGACCAGCGCCCCGTCGAACAGCCGCCACAGCGTCTTACGCGTGGTGCCCCCGTCGGTGGTCAGCTCCCTGACCGAGGTCAGCAGGTCAGGCAGGAGCGCGGCCAGCTTCTCGCGGGAGGCCGCCGGCAGGTCGGTCATCGCGCCGACGTCGGTGGTCAGGCGCTCGAAGTAGTGGCGCGAGAGCTGGTCGGCCCGGAACGCCTTCTCGCCCAGCTCGGTGACCGCGGCCCGCCGGTCGGCCATCGACAGGTCAGCCAGGTGCCGTGCGGGCTTGGCCCGCCGGGGCGCGACAAAGGTGAGCTGGCCTGGGGGCTGGGACACGTTCCTGCCTTTGCTTTGAGTGGCTGTCAATCAGGGTAATGAACGTTCGGATCGGAGGTGGCATTCCTCGCGTCATGGATACCCCGGATCTACAGTCATCTCGTATGGCGATTTTTCGGTCGGCATCTGGCGAGGGTGGCGCCGAGGTCGTTCTCGCCGCCGGTAACCCGTACGGCAGCCGGACGCTCGTGGTCGAGCGTGACGAGGACTCCTCGGTAGCTTACCTGTGCTCGCCCGGCGGCGCGGTGCACGGCGCCGTCTGGCTGGCCAACCATCGACCCGCCCCGGCGGTGGTCGACCTGGCCCGGCTCAACGCCGGCCTGCCGCCGCTGATGCCCAGGGCCAACACCCTCCACCCGGACGGCCGCAGGCCGCTCGGGCAGCTCACCGCGCTGTGGTTCGAGGAGGGGGACGGGGTCGCCCTGTACGAGGACGAGGAGCTGCTGGCGGTCATCCCCGGCTGGGCCGACATGAGCAGGGGCATGCCCGGCTACGCCCGCGACGCGGTGGGCGAGTCGCCGTTCGCGTGGGCGCTGTCGGAGGCGCTCGAAGGGTTGCAGCCCCGCATCTCCAACGCCAGGTCCTACTGGGACTGGCGGCACAGCGAGGGGTCGTGGCCGTCGTTCCAGCAGTTCGTGATGGGCCACCTGGACCGGGCGCTCGGTCCCGCGGGGCGCTATTGGGACGCCAGCGGCGAGCGGCTGCCGACCGTCGGCATCACCGAACGGCCGCCGCACCAGGGCCGCGCCTACACCGTGCTGTCCACGGTGGGGATGAGCTGCCAGCGCATGCCCACCGTCGAGCAGTGGATCGACAAGCCGGGGGCGTACGCCAGGATCGAGCTGGCCGTGGCCACCCGCGAGGACCCGCGCGACGCGGCGCTGCTGCTGGTGTGGCTGTCGCAGTATCCGTGGCACTCCGTCACGTGGCTCGGCCACGGGCACACGGCGAAGTGGTATCACGAGCCTTCGACGTTCCCGTTGGGGCCGCGGTACTCGGGGGTCCTGATGCTGGCCAACGCACCCCACATGCCTGACATGTCGGGATTCGCGTTCGGGGGTGAGGCCGTACGGTGGCTCTGGCTCTCGCCGGTCACCACCGAGACGCTGGAGGCGCAGCAGCGGTAGCTAGAAGAACAGCGTCATCAGCAGCCAGACCGGCACCAGCGTCGTCACCAGCGAGTCGAGCCGGTCCATCAGGCCGCCGTGGCCGGGCAGGATCGTGCCCAGGTCCTTGATGCCGAGATCCCGCTTGATCATCGACTCGATCAGGTCGCCCACGGTGGCCAGCAGCGCCGCGAGCCCGCCGATCAGCGCGCCCTGCCAGATGGCACCGTCCATCAGCCAGACCACCAGCCACGCCCCGACGGCCGTGCACGCGATCACCGACCCGGCGAGCCCCTCCCAGGTCTTCTTCGGGCTGATCGCCGTCATCTTGTGCCGGCCGAACAGCACGCCCGCGAAGTAGCCGCCGATGTCGCTGGCCACGGTCACCGCGATGAAGATCAGCACCCGGTGGTCGCCGTCGTCGGAACGCAACAGCATGGGCACGAACGCCGCGAGCATGGCGGGATAGAACAGCGTGAACACCGAGGCCGAGGCGTCCCGTACGTAACCGTCGGTCCCGTCGCTGAACATGCGCCAGACCAGGAGCACCAACGCGAACACCGCGAACGTGGCCAGCAGCCACACCGGCCCGCCCCAGTACGCGCCCGCCTGCATCGCCACCAGGCCCGCGAGCACCGGCACGGCGGGCACCTTGATCTCGCGGGTGGCGAAGGCCTTGATCAGCTCCATCACGCCGACGCCCACGGCCCCGGCGACCACCACGAGGAACAGCTCCTTGATCGTGTAGATCGTGCCGATGACCAGCGCGCCCAGGACCACACCGACCGCGATCGCGGCGGGCAGGTTCCTTCCGGTACGGCCGCCGCCGCTCGAGCTGGTGTCAGCCGTACGTTCTTCCACAGAGTTCTCCAAGAGCCACGGCCCCCGCCACTCGGGGCGAGGGCCGTTCAAGACCCGCTACCTGCGGCGGCCCGCAGGTCCAAGCCGCTACTTGCAGCGTGCCGCTCAGACTTCGAGCAGCTCGGCTTCCTTGTGCTTGAGCAGCTCGTCGATCTTCGCGACGTGCTTCTGGGTGAGGTCGTCGAGCTCCTTCTCGGCCCGCCTGACCTCGTCCTCCCCCGCCTCGCCATCCTTGATCATCTTGTCGAGGACTTCCTTGGCGGAGCGCCGGATGTTGCGTACCGACACCTTGGCGTGCTCGCCCTTGTTCCTGGCGACCTTGATGTACTCCTTGCGCCGCTCCTCGGAGAGCTCCGGGAACGTCACGCGGATCACCTGGCCGTCGTCGGTGGGGTTGACGCCGAGGTCGGAGTCGCGGATGGCCTTCTCGATGGCGCCCATCGAGCTCTTGTCGAACGGCTGGATGAGGACCATGCGCGCCTCCGGCACATGGAACGACGCCAGCTGCTGGATCGGCGTCGGCGTGCCGTAGTATTCGGCGTTGATCTTGTTGAACATCGAGGGGGTGACGCGGCCCGTACGGATGGTCGCGAAGTCCTCCTTCGCGACCGAGACGGCCTTGTCCATTTTTTCCTCGGCTTCGAGGAGGGTTTCGTCGATCACAGCGGCTCCCTGTCTTCTAGCTGGCGATATCGGGCTCGCTCCCTCATTTGCCTGCGGGACTCACCAGCGTGCCGATTTTCTCACCGCGTACCGCTCGCAGGATGTTGCCCTCGCCCATGAGGTCGAAGACCACGATCGGCAGGTCGTTGTCCTTGCACAGGCTGATCGCGGTGGCGTCCATGACCGCGAGGTCGCGGAGCAGCACCTCGCCGTAGTCAAGGTGGTCGAACCTGACCGCATCCGGATTTTTGCGTGGATCGGAGTCGTAGATCCCGTCCACCTGCGTTCCCTTGAGCAGCGCCTCCGCGCCGATCTCCAGGGCCCGCTGGGACGCCGCGGTGTCGGTGGAGAAGTACGGCGAGCCGAGCCCCGCGCCGAAGATGACCACGCGCCCCTTCTCGAGGTGCCTGATCGCGCGGCGCGGCAGGAACGGCTCGGCCACCTGCTGCATGGTGATGGCGGTCTGGACACGCGTCTCGACGCCCCGCCGCTCGAGGAAGTCCTGCAGGGCCAGGCAGTTGATGACCGTGCCGAGCATGCCCATGTAGTCGGCTCTGGCGCGGTCGATGCCTCCTTGCGACAGGGTGGCGCCGCGGAACATGTTGCCGCCGCCGACCACGACCGCGACCTGCACGCCTTCCTTGACGGCCTCGGCGATCGAATCGGCCAGATGATCGACGACCACCGGATCGATGCCCAGCGGCTCGCTACCGGCGAACGCCTCTCCTGACAGCTTCAGCATCACCCGCTTCCATCTGAGCGGGTTGTGCGGATTTTGAGATGAGGAAGCCGCCGTCCGTGTGGATTCGTGGGCTGGCTCCCGGTGGTCCTGCACGGCGGCGGCCTCCTTCGTTCGGTGGATCAGTCTGGGCTGTCGGCTTGCTCTTGCCTTGGCCGGGCGGCTCACCTTGACCGGTGAGCCTGCCTGGCCGGTGGCATGCCTAAGCCTAAGCCTGACCGACCTTGAAGCGGACAAAGGCCTGGACCTCGACGCCGTTCTCCTCGGCGTACTTGCCCACGCTCTTCTTGTTGTCCTTGACGAAGGCCTGCTGGAGGAGCGTGAAGTCCTTGTACCAGCCGTTCACGCGGCCCTCGACGATCTTGCCGATGGCAGCCTCGGGCTTGCCCTCCTCGCGGGTCATCTCCTCGAAGAGCTTGCGCTCCTTCTCGACCACGTCGGCCGGGACGGAGGCGGCCTTGAGGTACTGCGGGGCCATCGCGGCGGCGTGCTGCGCGATGTCCTTGGCGACCTCGGCGTTCGGCTTGTCGAGCTGGACCAGCACGCCGACGGCCGGCGGCAGCGCCGGGTCGGTCCGGTGCATGTAAGCACCGATGTAGCCGCCCTCGAGCACCGCGAACCGGCGGATCTCGATCTTCTCGCCGAGCGCGGCGTTGGCGATGTCGAGGTGCTCCTTGACGGTCTTGCCGTCGAAGGACGACTCGAGCAGCGACGCCACGTCGGCGGGCTTGGTCTCGAGGATGTGCGCCACGACCTGGCCGGCCAGCTCCTGGAAGCGCTCACCCTTGGCCACGAAGTCGGTCTCGCAGTTGAGCTCGAGCAGCGCGGCGGCGGAGTCGTCGTCCTGCTTGAGGGCGACCAGGCCGTTGGAGGCGGTACGGGCCTCGCGCTTGCCCACGTCCTTGGCGCCCTTGAGGCGCAGGAGCTCGATAGCGCGGTCGAAGTCGCCCTCGGACTCCTCGAGCGCCTTCTTGCAGTCCATCATGCCGGCAGCGGTGATTTCGCGAAGCCGCTTGACATCGGCCATGTTCACGGAAGCCATTGCTTTTCCTTGTGGGATTTCGTCGTCGTCGTGGATCAGGTGGGCAACGCACGCCTGCTCACCCTTGGTTCGTACGGCGGGCGCTTGCCGTACGGAAGCCTTTGTCTTGCGTCAGCCTCTGTCTTGCGTTCGGGGCCCGGCTCGCCTGGCATACTGCCCAGCCTCGCCCTGGCTTACCATCCTGGACCATCACCAGCCAGCACCGACGCCACCCGGCCGGCCCGCCGCGCCCGGTTCGGGCGAACCCGCCCTCCCCGGCCCGGCCGACCACCCTGGCCCGCTGAACTATCCGGTCCAACCTGGCCCGGCCACCCGCCCCGGTCACCCGGAACGGCCCGGCTCACCACCGGCCCGGCCTACGACCCAACCCTGGATCGCACCCCAGACTCGGCTCACAACCCCAGCCCGGACCCCAGACCCCAGCCCTGAGCCTCAGCCTTGGACCTCGACCTCAGCCTCGGCCTCAGCCCTGAGCCTTGAACCTCGACCTCAGCCTTGAACCTCGACCTCGGCCCGGCTCGGCGGCCCGACCCGGCTCTTGGCCCTTGCCTGGCTGGGAAACGTCCTCACCCGGGCGATCACTCACCCGGCGAGGCCGCGGCCCCTCGCTCAACCGTTCACTTGTCTTCGTGGCCCGTTCCTTGCCCGATCACGGCAGGACCAGGGAGATCCCTCGTCCTGCCGTTCCGTTCATCGGAGCAAGGCGCGCGCCCTGCCTGGTGGACTCTTCACCCACCCGACCGGGACGGGCCCGTACCTGGGGAACCCCGGGTACGTGAGCGCAGACGTCAGGCCTGCGGCTCGGCCTCAGCCTCGGCAGCGGCCTCAGGAGCAGCCTCAGCCGCGGGGGCGGGAGCCTCAGCCTCGGCAGCCTCAGGAGCAGCCTCGGCGGCGGCCTCAGGAGCGGCCTCGGCGGCGGCCTCAGGAGCGGCCTCAGGGGCGGCCTCAGCCGCGGCGTCGCCGGTGCCCTGCTCGATGAGCTCACGCTCCCACTCGGCCAGCGGCTCGGCGGCGGCAGGCTTCTCGTCACCGCGGGCGGCGCCGGAGCGAGCCATCAGACCGGCCGCGACACCGTCGGCGACGACCCTGGTCAGCAGACCGACGGCGCGAATGGCGTCGTCGTTGCCCGGGATCGGGTAGTCGACCTCATCGGGGTCGCAGTTGGTGTCGAGGATCGCGACCACAGGGATGCCAAGCTTCTTGGCCTCGCTGATCGCGATGTGCTCCTTCTTGGTGTCGACGACCCACACCGCGCTGGGCACGCGGCCCATGTCACGGATACCGCCGAGCGTGCGCTCGAGCTTGTCCTTCTCGCGACGGCGCATGAGGAGCTCCTTCTTGGTGAGCCCCGAGCCCGCGACGTTGTCGAAGTCGAGCTCCTCGAGCTCCTTCAGCCGCTGAAGCCTCTTGTGCACGGTGGAGAAGTTGGTGAGCATGCCGCCCAGCCAGCGCTGGTTGACGTACGGCATCCCGACCCGGGCGGCCTGCTCGGAGATGGCCTCCTGAGCCTGCTTCTTGGTCCCGATGAACAGGATGGTGCCGCCGTGGGCGACGGTCTCCTTGACGAAGTCGTACGCGCGGTCGATGTAAGAGAGCGACTTCTGCAGGTCGATGATGTAGATGCCGTTGCGCTCGGTGAAGATGAATCGCTTCATCTTCGGGTTCCAGCGCCGGGTCTGGTGACCGAAGTGAACGCCGCTCTCAAGCAGCTGTCGCATGGTGACGACGGGGGCCATGTGCTGGTCCTCCAGGTCTTGGCGCCCTGCGGGAGGGCGCGGTTCTCGGTTGTGCCGCAGCAGCGCGTCGTCTGCCGCCCTGATGCCCCGAAACCCCGCCAGCCGGGCACATGGCCCGGACCGATGGCGCGGTCCGCAGTGGGGCATGCGAAGTCGGCCTGTGGTCACAGGCCACCGAAAAGTCTACCTCCCACGCCAGCCCAGCCTGACCGTGAACCGTCAATGAGACATCCAGCTCTCTGCCCCCACACCCACCCCACCACGATCATTCAGGCATCCAGGCACCAAACACCATCAGCACCTGACACACCAGGACCAACACCGGTCGGCCCGGTAACCCAACGCGCCCTCGACCAAATTCACACAGAAAGCCGCGGACCAAACCCACACCTCAGCCCAGCACCAAAGCACAGTCCCGCACGCCCACCGCCGCCCGAGTCAGGCTCTCTACCCATCCTTTCCGGAGACACGGCCCGTAGCTCCACATCACCCAGCCGCGTCGTGATCCTCGGTAGGCAGCCCCGGCGTCGGCCTCTTCGCGACCGGGAAGAGGTTCAGCTGCACTTCGGCGATCCTGGCCTCGCGCGGCGCGTCCTTTTCGTCGCGATTGGCGATGAAGTACGGCTCGACCAGCTTCTCGATCGACTCGTTGAGCCGGGCCAACTCCTCTGGGTCGACCCTGATCCGCATTCGGTTGAACCGCGTGACATCCCGCCACTCGTCAGGCTCACCCTCTGTGGCGGCCAGCGCGCGATCCGCCTCTTCATTCGCCTCCCGGCGGAACGCCAGCATCAGCGTCACCTTGGCATCCCGTACGTCCGGCTGATCGCCCGGCTTGACTCCGACGCTGATCGGCTTGTTCACGCTCTTCCACAGCCGTTCCCTGCCATCGCCACGCGGCGGCGCGTCCTCCACGAACCCGTACTTGGCCAGCATGCGCAGGTGATAGCTCGCGGCACTGGGCGTGATCCCCGCGATCTCCGCCACTTCAGTGGCAGTCGCACTGCCCTCGAGACCCAGCCGATTGAGGATCATCAGGCGCGCCGGGTGGGCCAGCGCCCGCATCGCCCTGGGATCACTGAGCCCCTCACTCATGGCGCCAAGGTTACCCGCCCCAAGATCTGAAGCATTGCCTTCATAACTATGAAGGGTTATCTTCACAGTTATGAAGCATTCCCTTCACAACTCTGCCCGCACCACCAAAAGCACCCACGCCACGCCAGCCGACCCCGCCGACGGCCAACCGATTCCTCCAGCCCCCGCTCCCCATTGCACAACACCACCCCTCAAGCCAGTCCCACCGCCACAACGCCGACCCCATCACCATCACCCGCGATCACCCCCACCCACCCCACGAAGACGCCAACCCAGACCGCATCCCCGAAAACCCATATCCAGCCCGAAGGCACGACGACCCAACCGGCCGTCACTCAGCTCAGTTCACCCCGCCAGCCAGCCACCTCCGGGACCGCAGGGCCATGACCACCGAGCCCCCAGCGCCATTGACCCAGACCCCAGCGCCATTGACCGAGACCACGGGACCACTGACGGAGACCGCAGGGCCACTGACCGAGGATCGAATGCCTGACCGCAACCTCACCAACGCAACCGGCGCACCCGACCACAATCTCGCCACCAGCAACCACGCCCCCGACCACAACAACCACGCCTCCCGTGGGAGCCACATCCCGCAGCGCCATACCCTCAACCACAAGCACGCGGCTCATAGCGGCGCATCCGACGACTCCAGCGCCGGCCCGAGCCACCACAACCACGCAGCCGGTGATGGCACTTCGGACAACCCCGGCTCCACTCCAAACCCCCACAACCGCGACGACCGCAGCTCAGACGCACCCATCCCACTCAGAAACCAGCGCGACTACCGCTTCCTCTGGGCCGCCCGGACGATCTCCGTCACCGGCTCGGAGGTGTCCAAGCTGGCCATCCCCTTGACCGCGGTAACCCTGCTGGCCGCCTCCCCCTCCCAGATGGGGCTGCTGACGGCCGCCGCCTCGGTGCCCGCCCTCGTGTTCGGCCTCCAGTCAGGCGCCATCGCGGATCGGCTCACCCGGCACCGCCCCCTCATGATCGCCTGCGAACTCGTATCGTGCGCAGCCGCCGCCACAGTCCCCGTGGCCTGGCTCCTCGACCTCCTCAGCGTCACATGGCTGATCACCGTGGCCCTGGTGATCGGCGCAGCCGGCGTACTCTTCAGGGCGGCGAACTTCCCCTATGTGGCGGCAGTCGCCGCGCCTTCCCAGCGAACCGAGGCGATGGCCGGCTTGCACGCCTCCTACTCGGTCGCGTCGGTCAGTGGCCCCAGCCTGGCCGGCCTCCTGGTTCAACTCTTCACGGCCCCGCTGGCCGTGTTGGCGGAAGCATTGTCGTTCCTGGCCTCAGCCCTCCTGCTCCGCGCCATCCGCACCCGGGAGAAGAACGAGCCGGCAACCTCCCGAGGCATGTGGAACGACGTCATGGAGGGCCTGCGGACCAGCGTCACCCATCCCGTGCTCCGCGCTCTCCTGGGCGCAGGCGTCACGATCAACTTCTTCGCCATGGCGTACACAGCCATCTACATGCTCTACATGGTGAACACGCTCAATATCCCCAAGCCCCTGATAGGCGCCCTCATCGCCCTGAGCGGCCTTGGCGGCATACTGGGCGCCTGGGTCACGGCCCGCCTGTCCAAGCGCTACGGCGAGAACCGCGTTCTGCTCATCTCGGTGCTCTTCTTCCCCATCGAAATCCTGGCGGTAGGCCTGCTGACCGGCCCTCTGTGGTGGAAACTCTCGCTGCTCGCCCTGACCGGAACGATCACAGGTGGCATCGTCGTGGCCTTCGCCACCTGCATGGGCGCCATCACCCTGCGCGAAACCTCCCCAGAGCTTCGCGGCCGGGTGAACGCCACCATGACTTTCGCAGTGCAGGGCGTCCTGGCCCTCGGCGGCATAACCGGAGGCGTCCTCGCCGAATTCATCGGCTTGCGCCCGGTCATCCTCATTTGCGCAGCAGGCATAGCCCTGAGCACTGCCTGGATCTGGACATCCCCCCTACGCACTCACCGCCACCCACACCCCGCCCGCCTGGCGAAACCCAGCAGCAACCCGTCCCCATCCCAGACCCTGAACTCCTTGATCGCTTCCAAACGCCACACTCCTCGCTGACCCACCGCCCCTCAGGCGAAGCCCAGTCCGGCACAGACGAACAAGAGCGAGAGCGAGTCACGCGCGTTTGATCACTTCAATCCCCCGAAGAAGACCCGCAGGTCCGCCGCCAGAATCTCCGGTGCCTCCATGGCGGGGAAGTGTCTGCCCCGCTCATACTCGGTCCAGTGAGCCTCGGCCGGCGGGTTGACCAGCTTGCGGACGGTGGGATCGGCACCGAACACCGCGAATCCTTGCGGCAAGGCCGGCGGCGTACCCCAGTCGGAGGAGTGGGCCTGCTCGTACAGGAAACGAGCGGCGGAGATGCCAGAGCCGGTGAACCAGTAGAGGCTGGCGATCGTGAGAAGCTGCTCCCGGTCATAGGGCAGGTCGGTTGACCGTTCGAAGCTTTCTGCGATCCACCCGAGCTGCCCGGCGGGCGAGTCGTTGAGCAGGTAGCCCATGGTCTGGGGGCGGGTGTTCTGGATCGCCAGGTAACCGGAGCCGTCGGCGCGGAACTCTGCCATCCGCTCCAGGGCCGGCCGGTCGACCGGGTCTGCCGGGTCGAGCCTGTCGGCCATCCCGGGCAGGAACGTGGCCGTGGCCGCCGCCGTGTACGGATCGGTCACCACGTGAAGGCCCACGACATGCTCGCCATCGAGGCCGGCCACCGCGCCGGAGACACCGGCGCCGATGTCGCCACCATGCAAGCCGTATCGGTCGTAACCGAGCCGCCGCATCAGCTCGACCCAAGCCCGAGCGGTACGGCCCATCGCCCAGCCGGTCTCACCTACCGGCGTGGAGAAGGCGAAGCCGGGTAGCGACGGGACCACCACATGAAAGTCCTGCCGCAGGTGTTCGATCAGCGTGGTGAACTCGGCGAACGCGCTGGGGTAGCCGTGAGTGAGCACCAGCGGCAGAGCGTCGGGGTTGTCGGAGCGGACGTGCAGGAAATGGATCCGCTGCCCGTCGATCTCGGTGATGAACTGTGGGTACGCGTTGAGCCGCGCCTCGGCAGCGCGCCAGTCGTACCTCTCGGCCCAATACGCAACCATCTCCTTCAGAAACTCCAGCGGCACCCCGCGACTCCACCCGATGCCGGGTAGCTCATCCGGCCAACGGGTCCGGGCCAACCGGACCTTCAGGTCATCGACGTCGGGCTGAGGGACAGCAATGGTGAACGGCTGAATCTCCATCTGATGCTCCTTGTCGGCTTGAGTGTTCGCCACGCTAGGAGCCAATGCGGCACATTTCCTTCCGCTATCCACGCCGATTCAGCACATGCGATCCACCCAGCAACTATCGCCTCGACAAACCCCGGCCGGTGCGAGGACAAGCCCACCCGATGTCCCACGCACGCGCCCCACCCAAGACCGCACGTGTCCACTCCCGCAGACCTACACCAGGCCAGAACCGGCTGCCTCATCATCGCAGTTCTTGATCCCGCCCCAAGCCGCCAACCCGCCAGTTATCCACAGCCCACAAGCTCCTCACCCGCTCCTCCCCAGAATCCCGTTCGCCTCCCAACCACCCCGACGCGTTCAACCAAACTCGCGCCATGACCTCTCCCCCTCCCACCTCCGCAATCGACCCGCCAGCGCGAACAACCGTCCTCACGTCCCCAGAGGTGCCCAACCACTCCACAGAGCCCAACACCGGCCACCCCAACGGCTCCTGCATCTTGGGCAACCTCCGCCAAGCCCCTCACCCCAACACAACGCCCAACACCCGCAGAACAAGACGGGCCACCCCACCACCGCTCAGCCACCACTCCCCGAGACCAGCCCAAGGCGCCACATCATCTCCGGCCCACCCCGTCCTCAATCCGCCCCTCCAAGACGCACCACCCCGCGCTGGTCAAGCCCTCACACTCAGGCAAGAAGCCACACCACCCCGCACTCACCACACCCTCGCGCCCGCACCCGCACCCGCACCCGCACCCGCACCCGCACCCGCACAAGAAGCCACACCACCCCGCGCTGCGCAAGCCCTCATAGCAAAGTCCCGCACTCGATATGCCCTCGCGACAGCCCATGGCGCCCTGACAACACTGCTCTTCGCCGCCGCCGCGATCCTTCTTCTCCCCGCTCCCCCGGCAAGAGCATCTCCACCCACATGGCGCTGGCCGCTCGACGGGCACCCCCGCGTGCTGCGCCGCTTCACCCCACCGCCCGAGCCTTGGCTTGCCGGACACCGCGGCATCGACCTAGCCGCTCCCGTATCCACCCCAGTCCTGGCAGCCGGCCCCGGCACAATCCGCTTCGCCGGCCCCGTAGCTGGAAAAGGCGTGGTCACCATCGAGCACGAGGGCGGCCTCCGCACCACGTACCTCCCCGTCAAAGCGTCAGTACGTCGAGGCCAACCCGTCACCCCGGGATCCAAGCTCGGCGTCGTAGAAGCCTCACCAGGCCACTGCCCCGAGTCATGCCTGCACTGGGGCCTCCGACGCGGCACCCATTACCTCGATCCCCTCCTACTCCTGGGCCAGGCCCCCCTCCGCCTCCTCCCCTTCTGGCTCGAAGACGAGAACCCCGTAGTTGAGCACTTCCCACGGGAGGTTGACGAGCTCGAGCACCGTCTCCGGCCACCAGACGGCGAGATCACCAGACCTCTCACCACACAGCCACGAAGCTCCCCAACTGCCCTCACCCCAGCACCACCGGCAACGCCAAAGGAGCCGGCCGCCCTGGCCACCAACCCCGCCACCCTCACTCTGATCAGCTACGCCACCCCGACCACCCTCACCTTGATCGCGCCAGCCACCCGCACCCCGCCCCCCGACACCTCATCGCCAAGCAGTCACAACAGCGCACCAAGCCAGCGCCACCCTTTGGCAGCCGCGGACTTCTTCACTCCCACCACCTCGCGCCGGAAACACCGCCCCACTCCCCCCACCACCACGTTCGACTTCCTGACCCGCTCGGCCTCGACCACCACGACATCCGCCATCGGCCTCGGCACGCTGCTTGGGATGGGTCTCCTACTCGCAGCCCTACGCAGCCACAGACGTACTCGAACGAACCACCGCCCACGGAGAAGGGGCCAGCACCGCGCCACCGCGGGAGAGGAGCAAGAGCCCGAGAACACCAGCGCCCGGCATCGTGATGAGAAGCACTCATCGCCCAGCAGCCCCACGACCACCAACACGAAGCCCGGCCGCCACCGCAAAACCGCGACCAACAGGAATTAGAAGATCACCCAGCGACGCGCGACAGTCACCAGCAGACGCGCCGCCCTATCACCAGCATCAGCCAATCAACCATCGACCCACTCGATGACTTGATCGTCTCCCTCCCTCATCAGGCCCTCGGATGAGCCTGACGGTAAGCCGCACGCAGACGCTCGATCGAGACGTGCGTATAGATCTGCGTGGTGTTCAGAGACGCGTGCCCAAGCAGCTCCTGAACACTCCGTAGATCCGCACCGCCTTCAAGCAAGTGGGTCGCCGCACTGTGCCGCAACCCATGCGGCCCCATGTCCGGAGCCCCATCGACCTGAGCCAGCCGCGCATGCACGACCCGCCGAACGGTCCCCGCATCGATGCGGCCACCCCGTACCCCAAGGAAGAGCGCAGCCCCTGACCGCGCCCGCACCCACAACGGCCGCCCGTGAATGCACCACCTGTCCACCGCCCGAAGAGCAGGCAGCCCAAACGGCACAGACCGCTCCTTCCGCCCTTTGCCCAGGACCCGGATGACATGCCGGTCCCGATCCACATCATCGACGTCGAGCGCACACAACTCACTCACCCGCACACCGGTGGCGTACAGCAGCTCGAGAAGGGCCTGATCTCGAAGTTCCTTGGGTTCCCCAGTCGAGGGCACCTCCAGGACGGCCTGCGCCTGCTCCTGAGCAAGAACAGCCGGCAACGGCCGAGCCGCCTTCGCGCTACCCAGCAACAACCCCGGGTTGGTCGCAAGCCAGCCGCGGCGGCAGCAGTAGGCGGTAAAGGTACGAATGCAAGCGGTCCGCCGCGCCAGCGTAGCCCGAGCCTTCCCCGCCCGATACTGCCCAGCCAGCCACTCGCGAAGCACCCCGATATCAAGTCCTTCCAGCTGTCCATCCACATGATCGAGCAAGGAGTTCACGTCAGTCAGGTAGGCCCGCACTGTGTGCTGCGAGAGATCCCGCTCAAACCGCAGATGCCGCCCGAACTCTGCCACCACCTCTTCACGCCCGACACCCCCACTCATCCCAGAACCCCCATCTCCAGATCACTCCCACTGCTAACTGCCAGGCCATGGCAAGCAGAAAACTTCACCGTCCCCACTCAAGCTCGCCCTCATCCCAAGAACAACCCATAGCCACTCACATCACCACAACTCTCAAGCACGAACCAAGCCATGACCGCATCAACGGACTGAATCGCCCCGGTTTCGGTGGAGACTTGATCTCTTGAGAGGATCGAGTCCATGCCAGGTAAGTCTCCCTACCCCGCCGAGCTGCGCCGTCGAGCGGTGCGGATGGTCGCCGAGTTGCGACCGGATTACCCGACCGAGTGGGCCACGATCAACGCGGTCGCGACCAAGCTCGGCATCGGCACCGCGGAGACACTGCGCACCTGGGTCCGTCAGACCCAGATCGACGAGGGCAGCCGGCCCGGCCGCACCACCGACGAGTCGGCCGAGCTGAAGCGGCTGCGCCGCGAGAACGCCGAACTACGCCGCGCCAACGAGATCCTGAAGGCCGCGTCGAGCTTGTCACCTAAAGTGTGTAAAGTCCTACTCTGAGTAACGAAGAGTGCTCTTTATCTGATTTACTTGATCCTTCCCGGATAAGCGATCTCGAGCTCGTTGAGCGCT